>DXMA01000009.1 GCA_019414445.1 Collinsella sp. | reverse complement strand
GGGTACCGCCTCGCGGTGACATCGTTTTTATGTCAACCTTGGTCTAACAGAGCCATTAAAAAACCCGCCAGGCTGTTGTAAAAATGGACATCAGCGCTACTATAGTTCCACTTGCACTTTGTCCCAGTGCAGTGTTTCCAGCCATTTTTATACTGGGGGTAATGATATGAAGGACATCACCATCAGCCGCAGGAGCCTTCTGGTCTCCGCCGGTCTGCTCGCGCTCGCCCCGCTCGCCGGATGCGGCGGCAACTCTGGTTCCGGCTCCGCTGCCGCCGGTTCCGACTACACCATCGGCGTTCTGCAGCTCACCGAGCACTCCGCGCTCGATGCCGCCAACGACGGCTTCGTCAAGGCCATCAAGAAGAGCGGTCTCAAGGTCAAGATCGACCAGAAGAACGCCCAGAACGACCAGTCCACGTGTAAGTCCATTGCCGACAAGTTCGTAGGCGACGGCGTCAACCTGATCTATGCCATCGCTACGCCCGCCGCGCAGGCTGCCGCCGGCGCCACCGCTGATATCCCCATCGTTGGCTGCGCCATCACCGACTACGCCGCTTCCGGCCTGGTCCAGGACAACGACAAGCCCGGCACCAACGTCACGGGCGCTTCCGACCTCACCCCGGTCGCCGAGCAGCTCGAGATGATGCAGAAGGTCCTGCCCGACGTTAAGAAGGTCGGCCTGCTCTACTGCACCGCCGAGTCCAACTCCGACGTCCAGATCAAGGCCGCCAAAAAGGAGCTCGATAAGCTGGGCCTCGAGTACACCGATTTCACCGTCTCGAGCTCCAACGAGATTCAGTCCGTCGTCGAGTCTGCCGTGGGCAAAGTCGACGCGCTGTACTCCCCCACCGACAACACCATCGCCGCGGGCGCTTCGCAGGTCGGTCAGATCTGCAAGGAGAACAAGCTCCCCTTCGTGACTGGCGAGGAGGGTATGTGCATGGCCGGCGGCCTGTTCACCCTCTCCATCAACTATGAGGACCTGGGCTATGCCGCGGGCGAGATGGCCGTTAAGATTCTGAAGGGCGAGGCTAAGCCCGAGGATATGGCTATCGAGCACCTCTCGAGCAAGGACTTGGTCGTCGTCAAGAACGACGAGATGGCCGAGGCGCTGGGCATCGACCTTTCCGCCCTGGACGAGTAGCACCATGCGCCGTAACGCATCTAGGGTTCGTTCTCGCCCATAGCTGCGTTATTCAATATCTGAGTCATTGGGGCGAACGTCATAGACCGGCGTTCGCCCTGCTTGTTTCAGATAAAACAAAACGTTTGCCTGCCGTTCTTATATTCATTGTTACCGCTATTATGGAACATCACGTGTCCACCCTATCCTAGGAGGTATGAAGCATGCTCATTGCATTGCAGGGCGCCGTTTCGCAGGGCGTCCTCTGGGGCATTATGGTGCTTGGCGTGTTTATCACGTTCCGCCTGCTCGACATTCCCGATATGACCTGCGACGGCAGCTTTGCCCTCGGCGGCTGCGTCTGCGCCGTGCTCATCGTCAATAACAACGTCGACCCGCTGCTCGCCGTGCTGGCCGGTATGTGCGCCGGCGCCATCGCGGGTGCCGTCACGGGCATTTTGACCACCGTCTTTGAGATTCCCGCGATCCTCGCCGGAATCCTCACCCAGATCAGCCTGTGGTCCATCAACCTGCGCATCATGGGCAAGTCCAATACGCCCATTCTTGCCAAGGGCACCGTGTTCTCGGCCGTCAGCAATATGACCGGTCTGCCGCAGTCCACCGTTGCTATCATCTTGGGCATCCTGCTCGCCGTGGCTATCGTTGCCATCCTGTACTGGTTCTTTGGTACCGAGATCGGCTCCGCGCTGCGCGCCACCGGCAACAACGAGTACATGATTCGCGCCTTGGGCGTTAACACCAACTCCACCAAGATGATCGCCCTCGTGCTCTCCAACGCCCTCATCGGCCTTTCGGGCGCGCTCATCTGCCAGAGCCAGAAGTACGCCGACATTGGCATGGGCACCGGTGCCATCGTTATCGGTCTTGCCGCCATTGTTATCGGTGAGGTGCTCGGCCGCCTGCTGCCCGGCGGCCTCACGCAGTTTAGCGTCCGTCTTGCCTCCGCCGTCTTTGGCTCCGTGGTGTACTTCCTTATCCGCGCCATCGTGCTGCAGTTGGGCATGGACGCCAACGACATGAAGCTGCTCTCCGCCGTGATTGTCGCCGTGGCCCTGTGCGTGCCCGTGGTTTGGGAGCGCTATAAGCTCCGCAGCTCCTACACGAAGGGGGATGAGGCAGATGCTTAAGCTCTCGCACGTCAAGAAGACCTTTAACAAGGGCACCGTCACCGAGAAGCGCGCGCTCACCGGCGTCGACCTCACCCTGAATGACGGCGACTTTGTAACCGTGATCGGCGGCAACGGCGCCGGCAAGTCCACGCTGCTCAACATGATCGCCGGCGTGTACCCGCTCGATTCGGGCGTTATTGAGCTCGACGGCACCGACATCTCGCGCCTGAGCGAGTCGCAGCGCGCCAAGTACCTGGGCCGCGTGTTTCAGGACCCCATGCGCGGTACCGCTGCCGACATGCAGATCGCCGAAAACCTGGCCCTCGCCAAGCGCCGTGGCCAGCGTCGCGGCCTTTCGTGGGGCGTCACCAAGGCCGAGAAAGATGAGTACGTTGAGCTGCTCAAGCGCCTGGACCTTGGTCTGGACACGCGTCTCAACGCTAAGGTCGGCCTGCTCTCGGGCGGCCAGCGCCAGGCACTCACCCTGCTGATGGCCACGCTCACCAGGCCGCGCCTGCTGCTGCTCGACGAGCACACTGCGGCCCTCGACCCCAAGACGGCCTCTAAGGTGCTCAACCTGACCGAGGAGATCGTCGACGAGAACCACCTGACCACGCTCATGGTCACGCATAACATGAACGACGCCATCCGTCTGGGCAACCGTCTGATCATGATGCACGAGGGCCATGTGATCTACGACGTGGCGGGCGATGAGAAGAAGTCGCTCACCGTCGCCGACCTACTGCAGAAGTTCGAGGAGGTCTCGGGCGGCGAGCTCGCCAACGACCGCATGCTGCTAAGCTAAAACCTGCCAAAAAGGGACAGGTTTATTTTGGTAGGTTTTATCTGCGCAAACGCCAAAACCGCCGCAAAGGGACAGAGGCCCTTGCGGCGGTTTTCGCTAACCCCCATATCGAGCACAGAATTCCGTCCGAATTTGATCGGACGGACTTCTTGATGGGTATCATGGTTGGATGATCATGAGGAGGTTTCCCTACATGGAATTGTTTGAGCCAATTCTTCATTTTTTTGCACAACGATGGGTCCACAACATCATCTGGGCCGCTGTCCTGGCCATCGGCACCGCCGTTGCCGCCAAGGTCGCGTCCAAGACCCTGCGCCACCTGCTTAACCGCGACGATAACCCGCTGCCGGCATCGAGCATCTTCATCAACATCGCGCGCGCCGTCATCTGGATGATCGGCGGCAGCTTTATCCTCGACAACTGTTTTGGCATTAATGCAAACGCCCTCGTCGCCGCTCTTGGCGTCGGCGGCATCGCCATCTCGCTCGGCTTTCAGGACACGCTATCAAACCTTATCGGCGGCATGCAGGTGACCTTTATGGGCATCATCAAACCCGGCGACAATATCGAGGTCGGCGGCGTATCCGGCGTTGTCCAAGACATCACTTGGCGTCATACGACGATTGAGGATGCCTGTGGACAGACCATCATTGTGCCCAATTCCAACATCTCCAAGAACACGCTCGTGCATTTGATGCCCTTTGGGCGCGTGGCCGTGCCCGTTGCCGTAAAGGACACGTCTAAGTGGGCCTCCCTTGACGTGCTGGCAGACGAGCTCACGAGCGCAACCAAAACGGCCGTCTCGCCCATCTCGGGCTTTGACAAGGAGCCCTACGTACTCTTTAGCGAAATCGGCGACTTTGGCATCAGGGGAAAGATCATCTTTATCGTCAGCGACGACAGCACTACTTTCACGGCAGCCGACGCCTGCATCCGCGCCATCGCCCCCATCATCGCCTAAACCACCGCAAAGGGGACAGGCATCTTTGTAGTGGTTTTCATTCGTGGTACCATGGTTCATATCGTTGTTTAAACGACTAAGGGAGTAGACACCATGGAAGAGGCCTATCGTCAAGCACGCAAGCGCGGCGAGCAGGGACGCCGTCGCGCCATTAGCCAAAGCGAGCATCCATACCTTACGGACCTCGATAGCTTGGTTGCTCAGCTCCCCTTAGGTCAGCGAGTGAGCGTCGGCCTGCGGGATATTCCGCTCGAAATGGTCGTCGGCACGGTCACCAAAGGCCGTCAGTCCGCCTTTTCATGCAACTTTATGCCCCTGCTGCCGTTTAACACCGAGTTCGCCCGCAAGTGGTCCAACCTCTACGATATCCAGGTAACCGAGGGCTATCGCGACCCCATCATCGTCACCGAGTTCATGCATCGGTTCTATGTCCAGGAAGGCAACAAACGCGTCAGTGTCCTCAAATTCCTGGACGCTCCAACGGTTTCGGCCAGGGTTACCCGTCTCTACCCCGGCACATGGGATTCCGTCGAAAGCCGCCTGTACGGTGAATTCTGCGCGTTTTGGCGCGTCTGCCCCCTATACGAGATCGAGTTCTCGCGTGAGGGAAGCTACGAGACGCTCGCCAAGATGCTCGGTCAGAACCTTATCGAAAAATGGCCGCAGAAAAAGGTCGACTACCTGCGCCACACCTTCCTGCTCTTTAAGCGCGCCTACCTTCGCGCAGGCGGCGACCACCTGGACATTACGCCTGCCGACGCCATGCTCGTTTACCTCAATGTGTACAACCAGGACCGCCTGCTGGATACGCCGACGGATATCGTCGTAAACCGCCTGTGCAAGATTTGGCGCGAGCTGGTCATTGCCGGCAAAAATGACGAGGACAAGGTCGATCTTGTCGAAGCGCCGAGCGTCGATGAGGAGGAGTCGCCTGCCAAGTCCACCTCTGGCGTGCTCAACTTCTTTATGGGCAAGACTGTCTATTCGGCGGCCAACCCCCTGCGTATCGCCTTTATCCATGAGTTCCCCTGTGCAGCGTCGAGCTGGGACAGTCTGCACGACCAAGGGCGTCAGTATCTCGATGAGCACTTTGACGGCATCGTGCGCACCGAGGCGTTCGAGGACTGTCACGATCCGGACGTGTTCTACGCCGCCGTGGAAACGGCTGTCAAACATGGAGACAACGTCATCTTCTCGACCTCGCACCGCCTGATGGAATACACGCTCAGAGCTGCCGTTGAGTATCCCCAGGTTCGGTTCCTTAACTGCTCTATCGGCCTTCCCCACCAAAGCGTCCGTTCGTACTTTGGCAAGATGTACGAGGCCAAGTTCCTCCTGGGCGCCCTTGCCGCCAGCATGGCGGACAACCATCGCATCGGCTACCACGCGTCGGTCTTCGCATCCGGCGCGCTCAGCGAGATCAATGCCTTTGCCATCGGCGCCTCGCTGCTCGACCCCCGCGCGCAAATTATCCTCACCTGGGGCGATGTGCCCGCCGGCGGTCTTGCCGAGGCCATGTGCCGCGAAGGCGTGAGCGTCATGACCGGCGCTGACATGTCAAAGTCGCTCGAAGACCCTACGGCTTACGGACTCCACCGCCTGGTCGATGGCAAGGTTTCCGGCATCGCCATGCCGGTATGGAACTGGGGCCGTTACTACGAGCTCATCGTTCGCAGCCTTCTGCACGGCACGTGGGACGAGACCAGCGATGACAGCCAAGTGCGCGCCGTCAACTACTGGTACGGCATGAGCTCCGGCGTTATCGACATCCGTTACGCTCCGGGCCTACCCTACCAGACGCGCAAACTCGTGCAGTTGCTCCGCAACGGCATTGTCGAGGGATCCATCAACCCCTTTGGCGGCGAGCTCCACAGTCAGAACGGCGTGGTACAGATCGAAGGCTTCCCTCCGCTGCCGAGCACGCAGATTGTCGAGATGAATTGGCTGGCGGATAACGTGGTAGGCACCATTCCGCAGCTCGACGATGAGCCGAAAGTCCCTGCCCTATGAAAATCCTTGCCATAGCCGATACCGAAGAACGATGCCTTTGGGAGTGCTTTCGCAAGGAACGCTTTGAGGGCGTCGACCTGATTTTGTCCGCCGGCGATCTGGACCCGGACTATCTTGAGTTTTTGGTTACGGTCATCAACAAACCGCTCATCTACGTGCGTGGCAATCACGATGACCGCTACGCACGTCATGCACCGGGCGGATGTATCTGCGTAGAAGACAGCGTGTACACGTACCGAGGGATTCGCATTGCGGGCCTTGGCGGGTCCATGCGTTATCGCGACGGCGCCAACATGTACACCGAACGCGAGATGTCCAAGCGTATGCGTAAGCTGTCGCGTAAGGTTAGGATGGTCGGCGGGTGCGACATTCTGCTTACCCATGCGCCCGCCGCCGGTATGGGTGATCTGGACGATCTACCGCATCGAGGGTTTGAGTGCTTTAACACGGCGCTTGAGTCCTGGGGAGCCGACTACATGGTGCATGGGCATGTACACCAAAGCTACGGTTACGATTTTCAGCGTGAGCGGCAGCATGTGTGTGGAACGACGATCATCAACGCCTGCGGCTATACGCAGTTTGAGCTCGACCAGACGCGCTACCCCATCCGTGGCTGGCAGGCAGCCTGGCTCAACTCGCAAACCATGCGCCGCGAGCTCAAGCGCCACGAGGCCATTGAGTCCTCTACCGCCAGAACACCCTGGTAACCACCTCAAAGGGGACGCTTTCCCCTTTGAGGTGGTTTTGGCACGCGATAGCAAGAAACCCGGTCCCACACGAGGCGGAACCGGGTTTCTTTAGCAATGCTTGCTTTGCTCAGGCAGTAACTAGCAGTTACTCAGCCAGGAAGTCACGCTGGACAGCGGGATCGACCTTGACGCCAGGGCCCATGGTGGAAGACACGGAGATGGACTTGACGTACTTGCCCTTAGCAGAAGAGGGCTTGACGCGCAGGATCTCGGTGTACAGGGCAGCGTAGTTCTCGACGAGCTGCTGCTCAGAGAAGGACTTCTTGCCCAGGGGCACGTGGCAGATGCCGTAGCGGTCGGCACGATACTCAACGCGGCCGGCCTTGAGCTCGGAGACCATCTTGGCGACGTCCATGGTCACGGTACCGAGCTTAGGGTTCGGCATAAGGCCACGGGGACCAAGGATCTTACCGATGCGGCCAACCTTGGCCATCATGTTCGGCGTAGCGATAGCGGCGTCGAAGTTGATCTCGCCCTTCTGGATCTGGGCGACGAGCTCGTCGGAACCGATGATGTCGGCGCCGGCAGCCTCGGCCTCGCGGGCCTTCTCGCCCTCGGCGAAGACGGCAACACGAACGGTCTTGCCGGTGCCGTGGGGCAGGGAGATGGAACCACGGATGTTCTGGTCAGCCTTACGAGTATCGATGCCCAGACGGAAGTGGGCCTCGACGGTCTCGTCGAACTTGGCGGTGTCGAGCTCCTTGATGAGCTTGGCAGCCTGAAGGGGGGTGTAGAGCGTGGCGCGGTCGATCTTCTCGGCAGCGGCGTTATAGCTCTTACCATGCTTAGCCATGTGCATTACCTCCTGTGGTTAAACGGGCGTGAGCCCTCCCACATCGTATCGTGTGCCCTATTGCACACATTTAACGGGCGCCCCGGTCGGAGCACCCGTCGTTACCATAAGAAATCGCTACTCAGCGATGGTGACGCCCATGGAACGGGCGGTACCGGCGATGATCTTCTTGGCGGCGTCAATGTCGTTGGCATTGAGGTCCGGCATCTTGATCTCGGCGATCTTGGTGAGCTGCTCCTGGGAGAGCTGACCAACCTTGTCGG
This sequence comes from Collinsella sp., assembly GCA_019414445.1. Classification (GTDB taxonomy): domain Bacteria; phylum Actinomycetota; class Coriobacteriia; order Coriobacteriales; family Coriobacteriaceae; genus Collinsella. The sequence continues at coordinate 96,791 of DXMA01000009.1, read as the reverse complement.
CCTGGGGCTTAGCGGAACCAGACTTGAGGTTCAGCTCCTTCTTGATGAGGTGAGCCGCCGGCGGGGTCTTGGTGATGAAGGAGAAGGACTTATCCTCGTAGACAGAGATCTCAACGGGGATGATGTCGCCCTTCTTGTCCTGCGTCTCGGCGTTAAAGGCCTGGCAGAACTGCATGATGTTCACGCCAGCAGCGCCCAGGGCGGGGCCGACGGGAGGAGCGGGGTTAGCTGCACCAGCAGGAATCTGGAGCTTAATGACGTTGGCAACCTTCTTCTCAGCCATGGTCATTCCTTTCGAATCACGAGTGTGAAGTACTTGCTATATCGTAAGCACGCACGTGTTAGAAGCACTCCTGAGATGAGCAGTCACAGAAGAAGCACGCTCGCGCGAACGGACGAAAACTTAAGCGATGACAGCGACCTGGTTAAAGTCGAGCTCAACCGGCGTCTCGCGGCCAAAGATCATCAGCGTGACCTTGAGCTTGCCAGCCTCGGTGTTAACCTCGGAGACCTTGCCATCAAAGTCGGTAAGCGGGCCATCGGTGACGCGGACGGACGTGCCGACCTGAATATCAACCGAGGTGCGCTTGGGCGAATCGCCCTTACCGGGACGACGAGTCATCTTGTTGTACTCGTCGCGGGAAAGCGGAGCGGGCTTGCCGTTGCCGCCCAGGAAACCGGTGACGCCAGGCGTGTTACGAACGCACGTCCAAGCATCGTCATCCATCTCCATGCGGACCAGGACATAACCCGGGAAGATCTTGGAATCCTTGGTCTCACGCTTGCCACCCTCTTTAATCTCGGTGACGCGCTCCATAGGAATCTCGATATCAAAGATACGGTCCTGCATGCCCATAGTCTCGATGCGATGCTCGAGATCGGACTTAACGCGGTTCTCGTATCCAGAGTAAGTGTGAACGACGTACCAACGCTTAGACATGGTTTAGCCCCTCAATCCGGAGAACAGAGCAAGAGCCTCGCCAAAGCCAGCATCGAGCAGAGCGATGACGACGCCGACGACGACCAGAGAAGCGCAAACGACGACCGAGTAGTTCACGAGCTCCTTCTTGTCAGGCCACGTGACACGCTTCATCTCAGACTTGACCGAAGCGAAATACTTCTTGGTGCGGGCGAAGAAACCAGGCTTCTCGTTCTTCTTAGACTTCGCAGCCTTCTCGCTCTTCTTGGCAACGGCCTTCTTGGCCTCAACCTTGGAGTTGGCGGCAGCGTTGTTGGCAGGCGCCTGCTGCTGTGCCTTCTTCTTGTTCTTCTTGTTGGCCATTTGGGTTACCTCCGCGCAATGCGCTTATACATGAGTAAACCGTAAGCCCCCAATTGGGAGCTTACGGAATAATGACTGGCACGCCAGGAAGGACTCGAACCCTCAACACTCGGTTTTGGAGACCGATGCTCTACCAATTGAACTACTGGCGTATGTGACTAGAGACTAGCGAGTCTCTTTGTGCAGCGTGTGGTGACGGCACCAGGGGCAATACTTCTTAATCTCCATACGATCAGGCATGGTCGACTTGTTCTTGGTGGTCGTATAGTTGCGGCGCTTGCACTCAGTGCACGCAAGAGTAACTAGAGTACGCATGTATCCTGAACCTTTCATTTCCGCCCCGTACGGGCACGAGTTGTTACTTTATCAGCTCCACGTAAGTGCTGTCAACGAAAACCTCGAGTCAATTGGTTCTCGGTGGATCCATTCATATTTGGAACACATCAATGAAGCCATCGAGATCTAATCGACGGTGCATCCAGGACCATTATCGATCCTCTCGACACCAGCAACGGCTGAATATCCATTGCAGAAAAGAACCCGGCACCCATATAAGTGCCGGGTTCTCTAAGTCAGCTATATCAAAGAGCTAATTTACTCAATGATCGTGGAGACGATGCCCGAACCGACGGTGTGGCCACCCTCGCGGATAGCGAAGCGCAGGCCCTCCTCCATGGCGATCGGGTGGATGAGGTCGCCCTCGATGGTGATGTGGTCACCAGGCATAGCCATCTCGGTGCCCTCGGGGAGCTTGACCGTACCGGTAACGTCGGTGGTACGGAAGTAGAACTGAGGACGATAACCATCGAAGAACGGGGTGTGACGGCCGCCCTCCTCCTTGGTCAGAACGTAGATCTCACCGGTGAACTTGGTGTGCGGGGTAACCGAACCGGGCTTGCAGAGAACCTGGCCACGCTCGATGTCCTCGCGCTTGATGCCGCGGAGCAGCAGACCGACGTTGTCGCCAGCCTCGCAGAAGTCCATGGACTTACGGAACATCTCGATACCGGTAACGACGGTGTTCTGGGTATCCTTGATGCCGACGATCTCGACGGGCTCGTTGAGCTTGAGCTCACCGCGCTCGACACGGCCGGTAGCAACGGTACCACGGCCGGAGATGGTCATAACGTCCTCAACGGCCATCAGGAAGGGGAGGTCGTTGTTACGAGCAGGCGTCGGGATGTACTCGTCGACGGCGTTCATGAGCTCACGGATAGCGTCCATCCACTTGGCGTCGCCCTCGAGAGCGCCCAGAGCGGAACCACGGATGACGGGGATGTCGTCGCCGGGGAAATCGTACTCGGAGAGGAGCTCACGGGTCTCCATCTCGACGAGGTCGATGAGCTCGTCATCGTCGACCATGTCGCACTTGTTCAGGAAGACGACGATGTAAGGAACGCCGACCTGACGGGCGAGCAGGATGTGCTCGCGGGTCTGAGCCATGGGGCCGTCGGTAGCGGCGATGACCAGGATAGCGCCGTCCATCTGAGCAGCACCGGAGATCATGTTCTTGACGTAGTCAGCGTGGCCCGGGCAGTCAACGTGAGCGTAGTGACGGGCAGCAGTCTCGTACTCGACGTGGGAGACGGAGATCGTAATGCCGCGCTCGCGCTCCTCGGGAGCCTTGTCGATGTTCTCGAACGCAGTGAAGTCAGCCTTGCAGCCCTCGGTCTCGGAGAGAACCTTGGTGATGGCAGCGGTCAGCGTGGTCTTGCCGTGGTCGACGTGACCAATGGTGCCGATGTTAACATGCGGCTTAGTGCGCTCAAACTTCTCTTTGGCCATAAAGCCCTCCTCTAAACAGGTCGTCCCCGGACGGGACTTTGCCTTTATACCATAGTGGCCTCTCAACATACTATTGAGAAGCCACCGTGTTACCTATGGTAGCGGTGACTGGATTCGAACCAGTGACGCCACGGGTATGAACCGTGTGCTCTAACCAACTGAGCTACACCGCCGGATGGAGCCTGCAACCAGACTTGAACTGGTGACCTCTTCGTTACCAACGAAGTGCTCTACCGACTGAGCTATACAGGCACTTGACGGGTGGGAGCTATAGGATTCGAACCTATGTAGGCAGAGCCAACGGGTTTACAGCCCGTCCCCATTAACCACTCGGGCAAACTCCCAATCGTTCAAGTATCCGCAGGTCCTTTGGTCTTTTGGACCGCCGCCCCCGCGAACGAAAAAGATAATACGATGCAACCTTGGGGGCTGTCAACGAAAACCTCTAGATACACGGTTCCGGGCGTATCTATATAGCCGTGACCTGCGGTTTTGTTGAGTTTGGATATGAAGGACGGTGGATTTGCATGTAGCGGTGACATTTCCCGAGCGAATACTTTGGTGTAGTGGAGTATACCTTCAGAATCGAACTTCGATAACGGCATATTTGCACCTATATATAGGTCGAGATCGGGCTTCCGCGGCAAATTCGAGCGTGGATTATCTCCCGTTTGAAATCGAGCGTGGATAATCTCCCACTTTTGACGTGCCACTGGGCCCAAAGTGGGAGATTATCCACGTTCATTCTCTAGGCGGGAGATTTTCCACTCTCGTACGTCCGATAATCCACGCTCAGGGGGGGGCAGCCGAGCTCGACACGGCTTTTGTCTCGATCTGTAACATATAGAGAACATTTTCTCCCCTATCTGTTACAGGTCGAGATATTACGCAGAGACCTCCGCTTACGTCTCATTCTGTAACAGTAAGAAAGGTTTTCAGCTTCTTCGTGTTACAGATCGAGTCAAACCTGAAGCTTGGTTGGCGCCAAGCACGCTGACTTATCGACATAAATAGAAACGGGCCCTGTCCCACAAGGGAACAGAGCCCGAAACTCTCATGGAGCCAGTGACAGGAATCGAACCTGCAACCCACTGATTACAAATCAGTTGCGCTACCGTTGCGCCACACTGGCACACTTGGCGCTTTCGCGCGAAGCCAGTTAAGAATAAAGGAATTGCGGACGAGGCGCAACAGGCCCTTCGCCCGACCACATCTCAAAACTATTCGCCAGAACGAATAGTTTTATCCGTTCGCCAAAACCAAAAACTATTCGTTTTGGCGACGGCAACCCACAGTCCATTGATTACAAATCAACGGGCTGACCAATTGGGAAACGGGTCTCTATGGATAATCCCCTACCGGCCACGCAGGGCCTTGAGCTTGGCCAGGGTATCGGGGCTCAGGCGGCTGCCCAGAGTCATCTTGATCTGCGGAGCTTCCTCTGCCTCGTGAACGTCGTTATCGATCTGTTTGATCTCGTCCACCAGCATACGGCTCGAGATGCGCGTGACGCCCTTGCCCATGACGACGGCCTGTATTGTGCCGTCACTCGATACCACGGAGCACGCGCGGCCTTCCTCGCGTGCCTCGATGCAGAGCTTTTGCACCACGGTATCAGCCGATACGCCCGTCGGCGAAAACTCGATACGCACGCCGCGAGCAGGCAGGTTGGGGCGCTCGCTGGAGATATTGCCCGCGCCGTCAAACACGATTACGGCCTCGTACCGACCTTGGGCAAACGCGGCAACGTCGTTGATGAGGGCGGTGCGTGCCATATCGTGAACGTCGCTGGAATACGGATCGTCTGAATGGTCGTACACGAGCTTTTCGTAGCGCGGCGTGCAGTGGATCACGTTGTAGCCGTCGACCACCAGCAGCTCGGGCTTATTGGAGTGCACCGTCGAGACCGGGTCGGCGATGGCCTGCGCAAACGCATTGCCGCCCACGCCGTAGGTCGCGGCCGAAACAATCGGCTTGGCCGAGCCCTCGCCAAAGCGCTTGGCCTTGGACTTGGCACGGTTCTTTTTGGACATGCGCTACTCCTCCCCCATGAGCTCGCCGACGTTGCGGCGCAGCCACTCAAAGCACAGCGCCGTGGTCGCCTGGGCAACATTGAGGCTCTCGGTCATGCCGCGCTGGGGAAGCTTGGTCAAAAAGTCGCATTTCTCGAGCACCAGGCGCGAGATGCCGTCGCCCTCGGAGCCCATGACGAGCGCCACGCGGCCCTCGAAGGGAGCATCCCAGCAGCTGCCCTCGGCGTGCTCGGAGGCGCCGCCTACCCAAAAACCAGCGGCCTTGAGGTCATCGAGTGCACGGGCAATATTGGGAACCTGCGCGATAGGCAGATGCATGACAGCACCGGCCGAGGTCTTGTAGCTGCCCACGGTCACGCCGGCGGCACGCTTGTTGGCGATGACGACGCCGGCCGCGCCCACGACCTCGGCGGAGCGCACAATGGCGCCAAAGTTGCCGTCGTCGGTCACATGGTCGAGCACGACGACAAGCGCCGGACCGTCGCCTGCGCGGTCGAGAATATCGGCGACATCAGCATAGGGGAAGTTGCCAACCTCGAGTGCGATGCCCTGATGAGCGCCATGGCTCGACAGTGCGTCGAGCTGCGCACGCGGCACATACTTAATGCGGACGCCCGCGGCGTTGAGGTCGTCGACCAGGCGCGACAAGGCGGCATCGCGCTCTCCACCCTCGACAATGAGCGCGCACTTGATGGGAAAACCAGTGCGTAGCGCCTCGGCGGCAGCACGACGACCTTCGATAAACTCGCCCTTGGGAGCCTGGACAGCGTCGCGGTTGCGATCGCGCTGCGGACGTGCGGCCTGGGCGCGATCGCGCTGGCCCTTGGGAGCGGCAGCGCGGTCATTGCGGCGAATCGGACGCGAGCCAGAAGCAGCCTGCTTGCCGCCACGAGGCGCACGCTTGCGATTGTCGGCCATAAAGCGACCTCCTAAATACAACTATCAAACGAAACAAAATAAACGACCGCCCATGAATATTAATTCGGGCGGTCGGTACGGGTTTTCCAAGTGCCCGAGATTGCCGTGAAAGAGGAGCGACGCGTACTTGAGTACGCGAGCGACGGTTTGAACGGCAAGGTCGGGTGCTTGGGAAACCCGCGGGGATTAGAGAGATTTGATACGAGTGCCGGCGGCGGTATCTTCAATCGTCAGGCCCAGGTCCTTGAGCTGGTCGCGGATGGCGTCGGCCAGATCCCAGTTCTTGGCGGCACGGGCCTCGGCGCGGGCCTCGAGAATCTTGGCAGCAGCCTCGTCCACGTCGTCGCCCGTGTAGGCGACCAGGCCGGCGGCAACGCCCAGCAGGCCCAGCGGCAGCTCGACCTTGGGCTCGGGAAGCTCGACGCCAAACGTATCGAGCAGCTCGACCAGCGTATCGGCGGCGGCCAGGGCAGCGGCCTTGTCGGCAGCATCGCCCGCCTGCTCCAGGTACTGGTTGCACTCGGTCACAAAGCCAAAGACAGCACCCATGGCACCGGCGGTGTTAAAGTCGTCGTCCATGCACTCCTTAAAGGTGGTGCGGGTCTCGGCGGCCTTGGCGGCAAACGCCTCGGCAGCCGCTTCGTCGGCATCGGCCGTCGCGTGGTTCGCGGCCCAACGCAGGTTCTCGACCGTACCGGCGATACGCGTGAGCGAGTTCTCGGCACCCTCCAGGCGCTCCCAAGAAAAGTCGAGCGGCGAGCGATAGCTCGTCTGCAGTATCAGCAGGCGCAGGGCGGCAGCGGAGTGCTGCTCGAGGACCTCGGCCAGCGTAAAGAAGTTGCCGAGCGACTTGGACATCTTCTCGCCGTCTACCAGCAGCATGCCCGTGTGCATCCAGGTGTTGGAGAAGCCCTGGTGCCAGGCGCAGGTGGCCTGGGCGCACTCGTTCTCGTGATGCGGGAAGGCAAGGTCGGAGCCGCCGCCGTGGATGTCGATCGGAGTACCCAGGTAGCGATGCACCATGGCGGCGCACTCGGTGTGCCAACCGGGACGGCCCTCGCCCCAGGGGCTCGGCCAGCTGGGCTCGCCGGGCTTGGCGGCCTTCCACAGGGCAAAGTCGAGCGGGTCGTTCTTGTCCTCGTTCTCCTCGATGCGCGCGCCAACCATAAGGTCGTCGATGTTGCGGCCCGAGACCTGACCATAGTTGGGATCGCTGCGCACGGCAAAGTACACGTCGCCGTTATCGGCTGCGTAAGCGTGGCCCTGCTCGATAAGCGTCTTGATCATGGCGATCATGGGGCCGATCTCCTTGGTGGCGCGGGGGCGCACATCGGGATCGAGCACGTTGGCGGCGCGCATGACGCCGATGAACTTGTCGGAGAACTCCGTCGCGACCTCGGCGGCCGTACGGCCCTGCTCGTTGGCGCGCTTGATGATCTTGTCGTCGACATCGGTGAGGTTCTGGGCGAACGTGACCTCGTAGCCGCTCGCGATGAGCCAGCGACGAATCACGTCAAAGCTGATGAACGTGCGGGCATTGCCGATGTGGATGTTGTCGTAGACCGTGGGGCCGCACACGTACATGCGGACCTTGCCGGACTCGATGGGCTGGAACTCTTCCTTTTTATGGGTAGCGCTGTTATAGATACGCATTCGTTACTCCTTAACGGTTTTCTGTAGCAGGCAGACGGCCCAGGCGCCGATTCCCTCGCCCTGGCCTTCCCAACCGAGCTTTTCGGTCGTAGTGGCGGCGACGCCCACGTTTTCGACGTCAACGCCCAGGGCATGGGCAAGGTTGGCGCGCATGGCATCGCGGTGCGGGGTGATCTTGGGTTGCTGACAGGCAATGGTGCAATCGGCATCGACAAACTCGAAGCCCAGCTCGCGCGCATAGCCCATCACGCGAGCGAGCAGCACCATCGAATCAGCACCCTCATAGGCGGGGTCGGTATCGGGGAATAGCTTGCCGATGTCTCCCCCGCGGCAGGCGCCCAGAATGGCGTCGGCCAAGGCGTGCGCGAGCACATCGGCATCCGAGTGGCCCAGCAGGCCACGCTCGTAGGGAATATCGACACCGCCGATGATACATCGACGCCCCTCCACCAGACGGTGAACGTCGTAGCCATGGCCAATGCGCAGGTTACTGAACATGGGGAAGGTCCTCTCCCTCGGCCATGCGGCCAAGCAGAATCGCGGTTACGGGACGCAAGTCCTCGGGCACTGTCACCTTAAGGTTATCGCGCGGGCTCTGGACGCAGCGGACGCGTCCTCCCATGCGCTCGACCAGCGACGAATCATCGGTGCCGATAAAGCCCTCGGCAATGGCTGCAGCGTGGGCGCGCTTCATGGCGTCGACACTAAAGATCTGCGGCGTCTGCGCGGCCCAGTAGAGCTCACGCGGCGGCGTCTCGACGATGTTGTCGCCATCGACGATCTTGAGCGTGTCGATCGCGGGCTGACCACACACGACACCGTCGAGAGCACGGTCGCTCACGAGCACGTCGATAGCGTGGTCGATGGCCTCGGTCGTAATGAGCGGACGAGCGCCATCGTGAATGGCGACGTATTCAAAGCCCGCCGGAACCGCATGCACGCCGGCACGGGTGGAATCCTGACGGGTATCGCCGGCATCGGCAAAGCTGATGGGCGTGTCATAGTCAAACGGGTCGATGGCTAGGCGGCGCATCTCGGCACGGCGCTCGGCAGGACACACCACCACAATGTGGCCGACCTTGTCGCTACGATCGAACGCGCGGATGGACCAGCTCATAAGCGGACGGCCCGCTACATTGACGAGCTGCTTGCCACCGGGATTACCAAAGCGCTGGCCGCTGCCACCGGCAACGACCACGGCGCATACGGGCGCCATTATGCGTTCCCCTGTTTGGTGCCCTTCATGCGGTACAGGGAGTCCGCAAGAATGGCAGGGTTGTTAACGCCAAAGTCGCCCAGGCGCTCCGGATCCTCGCTGATGTCGTCCATGAGCTCCTGCAGCGAGCCGTACTCGTCGACGATCTTCTCGGCCACGCCGTCGCGCACGACGGACACGCGCGAAAGCGTGCGCAGGCCCAGCGGCGTCATGACGGAGTCCTCGTCCAGGTCGTCGTAGCCCAGAACTGCCGCCACGTGCTGCGGGTCGGACAGGTCCTTAGGCGTCATGCGAGCGAGCTCGGCGCGAATCTTCTCGGCGTTTGCCTCGGAGGAATCGCTTGCGTAGTCGCGGATCATCAGGTCGTATTCGGTATCCATGCTGGAGCCCGCGAGCTGCTCGAGCTGCATCTGCACGAGCTTGCCCTGGTTACCCAGCTTGACGATGCAATCCTTAAGCTCGGTCTTTGCCTGCTGCATGATCTCGAAACTCGAGAAGATGCCGGTGATGTCGGCGAGCGTAACGTAGTCGTCGAGCTCAAGGGCCGTCAGGCGCAGCAAGGAGCGATCGAGCGACTGACGGGTGGTCTGAAGCGTGGCGACGAGCTGGTTGACCGAGCTCATGATGGTGGTGACGGGCTGAATCTCGTAGCTCTTGCCGTGAACGTACACGTTAACGACGGCACGGCGAGCCGAAACCGAGATCACGATGGCATCGGTGAGCACCGACATGCGAGCGGCAGTACGGTGACGCATGCCCGTCTCACTCGTGGCGAGCGAGGGATCGGGATTGAGGTGGAAGTTGGCGCGCAGGATCTGGGTGAGGTCGCCATCGATAACGATGGCGCCGTCCATCTTGGAAAGCTCGAACAGGCGGTTCGAGGTAAACGAAATGTTGAGCGGGAAGCCGTCGTTACCGGCGGCGAGCACGTTTTCGGTGTCGCCGACACAGATAAGGGCGCCCAGGTGACCAGCAATGATCATGTCGAGGGCGGTGCGGATCGGCTGGCCAGGTGCCGTCAGGCGAATGGCCTGTTCCATACGCTTTTGCAGCTCGTTCTTATCCAAGGCATCGCTCCCATCGTATACGCTCCATAAACGTCAATAAGTTTCTCACGGTTTGCCCCTGTGACGCCCGCAAAATCCGATGCTTACAGAATGAGCGAACACAGCTGAGAGCCCCAATCCAAATGAGCTGCTTATGTGGTAGCATCGGGATTCGCATAAATGAGGGAGTAGTCGCGTGATCGGGTTCGCCTCCGGTGGCGCGGCAAGTCAACACACTGGCCGATGCGGCCTGGCTTGCCTTAATGAACGAGACTCGTGGCTGTGCGCGCAACGCGTACGCCACGGGTCTTTTTTGTTACTCCCCCAAGAGGTACACGCGGGCCCGCCCGCAGAGAGGGAGCCAGACTATGGGACTCGCAGAGCTCGTATTGCTCGCCGTTGGCCTTTCGATGGACGCCTTTGCCGTTTCCATCTGCAAGGGCCTTGGCATGAAGAAGATCAACCTTAAAGTTGCCGTGGTGCTCGGCTTGTTCTTTGGCGGCTTTCAGGCCGGCATGCCCGTAATCGGATGGGCGCTCGGCAGTCAATTCATGGGCATCATCGGACCCATCGACCATTGGATCGCCTTTATCCTGCTCGCCTTTATCGGCGGCAAAATGTTGTGGGAGGCCTTTACCGAAGACGAGGATGAAGGCGACGGCAAGGATGCCGAAAAGATTGACCTGGGCGAGTACCTGATCCTCGCCATCGCCACCTCGATTGACGCCCTGGCCGTGGGCATCTCGTTCGCCGCGCTTTCCGTCGACATCGTTCCAGCTGTATCGCTCATCGGCATCACGACCTTTGTCTTCTCCGTTGCCGGCGTAGCGATCGGCCACACCTTTGGCGCGCGCTACGAAAAACCCGCCACCATCGTGGGTGGCGTCGTGCTCATCCTCATCGGGCTTAAGATCTTGCTTGAGCATCTGGGGATTTTGGCGCTGTAACGCCAAACACAATCGCTCAAAACTCAACGCCGGTACAAGGCCTCATGCAAAGTTTTGCATGAGGCCTTTTCGTGCAGACTTTTGCATGTCATACTGATATGCAAAAGTCTGCATGTTGGAGATCGCCATGGATACCCTTCCCATCACCACACCACGCCAAGCTGGCATCTATGTGCGTCAGGCACGCGAGGCTCAGGGTCTCACCCGTGCGGCCCTCGCTAAAAAAGCCGGCGTTTCGGAGCGCCTGCTCGCATCGCTCGAGCTAGGAGACGCCACGGGTATTCGGCTCGACAAGTTACTGACCGTCTTTAACGCACTCGACATAGGTCTCTTTGCGCAAAGCGATAACGACTCCACCGCATCGCCCTCCGAACATCCGACGACGATAGCGGACCTCCCTATCGCGAACTCGAATGCCCTGCCAAAGCCAAGCGTAGGCAGACGACCCGCCCGACAAGGAACGCCATCTTCCTATGGTGCCCTGCTGGCCCAAATCGCAGCCGAGCAAGGCCTTTCCGACACTTCAGACCTCTCCTTTGGCTGTAAGGTTGTGAAATAAATGGCAGAGATGGAGCTTGCGACCCTCATTTGTGGCGAAATCGCAGGCACTCTCCGGCAAGACGAGCATGGACTCTGCAGCTTTGTATACGCCCCAACCTATCGCGGAGCACCACTATCGCTTACAATGCCGCTTTCCAATCGCACGTATGGCCATAACATCGTCCGCCCGTTCCTATTTGGCCTTTTGCCCGACAGCCAAGAGCAGCGTCGTGCTATTGCCGCCGAGCATGACGTTGCATCCAACAACCCCGTCGCCCTCTTGTGCCATATCGGTCTTGACTGCGCAGGGGCCGTTCAGTTTTGTCGAACCGATCAATTAGGCGCCGCCCGCGGCAGGGTCTCGGCATACCGCCCGCTTACCAATTCTCAAATCGCTCACAAGCTCAAAGCAATTCGCGATGACGAAAGAGAGACATGGATGGGCTCCAACGAAAGCTGGTCCCTGGGCGGCAACCAAGGCAAATTTGCACTAGCTTGGCATGATGGCCAATGGTGCGAATGTCTAGGGTCATCCCCCACTACCCATATCTTCAAAAATGGTGTCGTTGGGTTCAAACATCAGGCCTTAAACGAATTCGTCTGCATGAAAACGGCTCGGCGTGTTGGCATTCCAACTGCCAACGTCTCCTATTGCACATTTGAAGACGAAGCCGCGCTCGTCGTTGAACGGTACGACAGAATGGTCAATAGCAGCGGAAATATCGAAAGGCTGCATCAGGAGGACTTTTGCCAGGCACTCGGTGTATTGCCAAGCCAGAAATACACCGCCGACGGAGGACCAACCACACGAGACATCCAAGAACGACTGATTAACACAGTCCCCCACCACATGAATCTTGTGCTTTTTACCTATATGTTGTTCTATAACGCCATTATCGGAGCGCCTGACGCACACGCTAAAAACTACTCGCTCATCCTAGGCAAAGGCACAAACGCAGCGCTCGCACCCATGTACGATGTCGCATCGGGCTTGGCATACGAGCGCATGCGCCGCCGGGCGCGTCTTGCCATGAGCGTTGGCGGCGAAAAACGTGTGGGGCGCATCGGTCCAGGTGCTATCCGCCGATACCACGGTATGGGCGACCCCGCGCTGGAGACGGCGCTCACCGATGCCGGGCTATCCGAGAAGTTTTGCTTTGCGACCATGATGGACCTCGCCTACGAGGTACCCATTTGCATGGAAGAGGTCATGGACGAATACGCCGACCTGCCCGGCATGGCGGACCTGCGCGATCATATGCTCGGCCCCGTCCGCGAAAACTGCCAGCGAACCCTCGACCTCATCAGGGCGGATATGGGCTAGACGCCAATCAATTTCCCATTTCTCAAAAGAAGAGAGGGGGCACCCGTCGCAAAAGCTCGGGTGCCCCCTCTCGTAATGTCATTTGCAATCCGCTAGCACGTGGCTCGGGCTGCTGCTAGCGCAACCTTTACGCGGCAAGGCGCTTGAGGACGTCGATGAGCAGCTCGTAGAAGCGCTCGGCAGAAGCGAGCTCCATGCTCTCGTCCGGGGTGTGGACATCGGAGAGCGTCGGGCCCACAGCGATGGCGTCCAGGCCGTGCAGGGCCTCGGCAAACAGGCCGCACTCAAGGCCGGCGTGAATGGACTCGATGCGCAGCTCGGAGCCAAAGAGCTCGCGATAGCTCTCGACAAAGACGTCGCGGACCGGCGAATGCTCGGCATAGCTCCAGCCGGGATACTCGAACTCGAACTTGGCGTCGAAGCCCAGGATATCGGCGAGCGTCTGCAGACGATCCTTAAACTCGTTCTGCAGCGAGGTGATCGAGGAGCGCGGGGACAGCATGATCTTGACCTCGTCGTCAGAGGTGGCAACCACACCGATGTTGGAGGAAACCTCGACGGAGCCGTCGGTGGCGACGTTGCGGCGAATCACGCCATTAGGGGCAAGACGCAGGGCGCGGATGAGGGCAAGCGCGGACTTCTGGTCCATGGCCTCGACCTCGGCGTCGTCGGCAATCTCGACGGTGCAGGTAAAGCCGGGGTCGAAGACCTCGAGCTCGGCAGTAACGTCGGCGATGATGCCCTTTGCGATCTGGGCCGCGGCCTCGGCGGCAGCGTGGTCGGCGTAGACCAGAACAGCCTTGCACTCACGGTTGATGGCGTTGTCCTTGGTGCCGCCGTTAAAGCTAACGATGGCGGGCTCGCCAGCGACCATCAGGCGGTCGATGATGCGGGCCATGATGAGGTTGCCGTTGCCGCGCTCCAGGTTGATATCGCTGCCGGAGTGGCCGCCCAGCAGGCCGGAGATGTCGAGCGTGAGGGTGCTACCGGTCTTGTGCTCGCGCGCGATCGGGCAGGTGTAGGTAACGACGACACCGCCGGCGCAGCTGACGGTAGCAACGCCTTCTTCCTCGGAGTCAAGGTTAATCATGGTGCGGGCGCTAATCTGGGACTTGTCGAGCGTCTCGGCGCCGACCAGGCCAGTCTCCTCGTCGGTGGTGAATACGCACTCGAGGGCGGGGTGAACGATCGAATCGTCATCGAGAACAGTGAGCATCAGAGCGACGGCAATACCGTTGTCGGCGCCCAGAGTGGTGCCGTTAGCGGTGAGGACGCCGTCCTTGACGACCAGGTCGATACCATCAGTCGTAAAGTCGTGCTCAACGGAGCCCAACTTGTCGCACACCATATCGATGTGGCCCTGCAGCATTACGGTCGGGGCATTCTCGGCGCCGGCAGATGCGGGCTTGCGAATGATGACGTTGTAGACCTCGTCCTGATACACATCGAGACCGCGCTCCTTGGCAAACGCGACCAGGAAATCGCTGATGCCTTTCTCGTTGCCAGACCCACGGGGGATCGCGCTGACCTCCTCAAAGAAATGGAACAGTTGGGCGGGCTCGTAGCCGGTAATCTTGTAGTCCATGGTGCCTCCTTGGCGCAACTGGTTAGACAGTAAGACGTGCGACTTGTATATTCCCAGACTTTGCGTGCATAAACCAGTCGAAAACGCCGAGCGCCCTTGCATCATCGGCTAACGGCGGGGAAACGCCACTTTATTAAGATAAAGCAGGCTAGACGGGCCGTGCCGAAGGGGCGTTGGACCCTTCAACCAACCTCAGCGCCTGTTGAACATTAATGCACACACCATTGGTATGTTTAATAAGAATCTTGTCCTCCGTCACGACGTAATCGGCATCAATGCGATTGGCGACGCCCAGCATCAGGTCGTCCTCAAAGTCATTGTGGTGGTACTTGAACACAAAGGAGTCGAAGACCTCGTCTGCACCGACCGGGGCGATGATGGCTAGCTCGCGCATCTGTCGAACGCATGCCCAGGCCGTTTCGTCTGCCGCCGCAATGGCGTTAGCGCTCAGTGAGCCAGTCTTTCTTCGGCACTCCTGCTTGATTGCCGCCGAGACAAGATATGACACGTCTTTGACCGAAAGCGACGAGGCAAACAGGGCAATCCGCTCCGAGGCGTCGGCAATCTCGATCAGATGGACGACATTTGCCGTACGGTCGGACCTGCCAGAAAAATAATCCATCCATACGTTGGTATCGATTAACAGCTTGAGGACGCCTTCTGTGCTCATAGTTCCACCCACTCGGGATAGCGCTCCGCCATGGCTTCCTCATAGAGGTCGTCATAGTCTCCCGAGAACTCAGGGATGGGGACGCCGTATTTGAGGCACGAATCGCGAACGATATGGCTGCCTTGCGCGGCCCTTGACTCCATGCGCCGGGGCTCCACTCCGTCAGAAACCGGAGCCGCCGCGTCTCCCTTCGAGGGCATGCGTCCGTTAACGACCAGATACTCCCAAAGTGTCCGAACGGCTTGTGACGGCGTCATGCCAATATGAGTCAGGACGGCGTCTCCCGCCTCTTTGAGCTGGCGATCTATACGCACGTTCATCTGAACTGGCCGCGTGTCGAGTATTGACGTAGGCATATCAGCTCCTTTGCTATACTATATCTCGATTTTAGTATAGCACGGCAGATTGAAGCGCATTTCAATAGAAATGAGGGCGCTTCCTTATCGGAAACGCCCCCGTTATACAAGGTATGTTTAATCCCTACAGCGCACCAGAGCCGGCTTGCATCATACCGCCGGGGCCCGAGGTCACGCCGCCGCTCACGGGCGCGGCGTTGCCGGTGTGCGGTGCCGCCGGGGCGGTATCGCCACCGAGCGTGCCCGCCGGACGCGGTGCCGGGATCTCGCCCGTGCCGTGGCTAAAGACAAACTTGCCATCGGCCACGTCGCACAGGACGGTATCGCCCTCACCCCACTCGCCGGCCAGAAGCTCCTCGGACAGCGGGTCCTCGATGAGCTTTTGAATAGCACGGCGCAGCGGACGCGCACCGTTGGTGAGGTCGGTGCCCTCGGCCACGATCTTGTCATAGGCCGCATCGGTGAGCTTGATGTTCATGCCGTTGGCAATCAGGCGTTGACGCAGGTCGTCCACCAGCAGGTGCGCGATCTTGGTGAGATTCTCGCCCGAGAGCTTCTGGAACACCACGATGTCGTCGATACGGTTGAGCAGCTCGGGGCGGAACAGGCGCTTGAGCTCACCCATCGCACGGCCGCGAATCTCACTCGAGGTGAGGCCCTGCTCGCCGGTGGTGCCAAAGCCAACGCTCGCATCCTGCGCGATCTCGCGGGCGCCCACGTTGGACGTCATGATGATCACGGTGTTGCGGAAGTCGACCGTCTTGCCCTGGCTATCGGTCAGACGACCCTCCTCCAGCACCTGCAGCAAGATGTTGAAGATATCGGGGTGCGCCTTCTCGATCTCGTCGAACAGCACGACCGAGTACGGGTGGCGACGAACGGCCTTGGTGAGCTGGCCGCCCTCGTCGTGACCAACGTAACCCGGAGGGCTACCGATGAGCTTGGATACCTCGAACTCGCTACCGAACTCGGACATGTCGAAGCTGATGAGCGCATCCTTGCTGCCAAAGAGGTACTCGGCAAGCGTCTTGGCGAGCTCGGTCTTGCCCGTGCCGGTGGGACCCAGGAAGATAAAGCTGCCGCCGGGGCGACGCGGATCCTTGAGCGGCGAGCGGCTGCGGCGCACGGCCTTGGCGACGGCCTCGACGGCCTCGTCCTGACCGATGATGCGCGTCTTGAGCACGCTTTCGGTCTGTAGCAGGCGGCGGCTCTCGCTCTCGGTAAGCGAGGACACCGGCACGCCCGAGGTCACGGACACGATATCGGCGATCTGACTCACGTCGATGGTGAGCGGGCTGGCGTCGAGCTCGGCGGTCCAGGCAGCCTTGGCCTCGGCGAGTTCAATCTCGGCAGCCTTCTGCTGCTCGGTGATCTCGGCGGCCTTGTTCATGTCGTCGCTCTCGGTAGCCTCCTGTGCGGCAGCCTTGAGTTCCTCGATGCGATGCTCGGCCTCGCGCACCGGCTCGGGTGCGCGATTCGCGGCGATGCGAGCGCGGGCACCGGCCTCGTCAATGAGGTCGATGGCCTTATCGGGCAGGAAGCGATCCTGAATGTAGCGGTTGGAGAGGTTCGCAGCGGCCTCGATGGCACCCTGCGTGTAACGCACGTGGTGGTGCTCCTCGTAGCGCGGCTTGAGCGCAGTCAGGATCTTGACCGTGTCCTCGACGCTCGGCTCCTCGACATCGATGGTCTGGAAGCGACGCTCGAAGGCTGGGTCCTTGGTGAGGTACTTGCGGAATTCCTCGGCCGTGGTGGCGCCGATAATCTGGAAGGCACCACGCGCGAGCACGGGCTTGAGCATGGAGCTTGCATCGATGGATCCCTCGGCAGAACCGGCACCGATGATGGTGTGCATCTCGTCGATAAACAAGATGACGTCGTCGGCTTCGGTCGCCTCCTGGATCACGTTCTTGAGGCGCTCCTCAAACTCACCGCGATACTTGGCGCCCGCGACAAGACCCGGCAGGTCAAGCGTCCAGATGTTCTGGTTCATAAGGTTCTCGGGCACATTGCCGGCAGCGATCTGCTGTGCCAGGCCCTCGACGATGGCCGTCTTGCCCACGCCGGGGTCGCCCAGGATAAGCGGGTTGTTCTTGGTGCGGCGCGAAAGAATTTCCATCATACGCTGGACTTCCTTTTCGCGACCAATTACAGGGTCGAGTTCGCCGTCGCGCGCCTTCTGCGTGAGGTTGGTCGCGAACTGCTTAAGCGTATCGGTGCCGCTCCCCTTTTGCTGAGAGGCATCCGAGCCGCTAAAGAACGGCAGGCCCGCACCAGGACGACCAGCGCCAGCGCCGGCGAGCGGACGCTTCTTGTCCTGATCCTTGGCAGTGAGCTTTCCGATGGCCTTTTTAATGGAAGCAGACGACACGCCCAGGCGCATGAGGATGTCCATGGCCATGCCGTTGCCCTCTTCGACGATGCCGATCAGCAAGTGCTCGGTCGACACGTAGGTCTGGTTGTTCTCGCGTGCCACACGGAAGGAGCGCTCCATCACGCTGATGACGAGCGGCGTAAAGGCGAGCTTGGCAGCCTCGGTCTCCTCGCTGGGCTCGGGAACCGTGGTCTGGACCTCTTTGAGGGTATCCATGATGTCATCGTAGGAGATGTCGAGCGAACGCAGCGCCTCAGCGGCAATGCCCTCGTCCTCCTTGGCAAGCGCGAGCAGCAGGTGCTCGGTGCCCACCTTATTTGAGTGCAGATCGAGCGCCTCCTGCTTGGCCATGGACATGACCTTGCGCGCGCGATCGGTAAAACGGTCTAACATGCTAGTTCCTCTTAGACGAGCTAGTTTTTCAAACGCAAAGCGCCACCCCGCGGCAGCGCTTTGGTCTCTTTACCCATATGGAGTATATGTTAACCGTTGGGACCTTTCCTGCCCGTAGCCGCGCGACAACGTCTACAAAAAAGGAATTGCCAGGTGCCTCTGCATCGGCCCAACGAGCGTGGATTTTCGGACACCCATTCCACGAGCGTGGATAATCTCCCGTCTTGAGCCCGTAAACAGGCCAAAAACGGGAGATTATCCACGTTCATGTTTTGCGGATCAGTTTCATTTGCACCAATTAGCTGGTGTGGCGCCAGCGGGGGTCGGTGAGGGTTCTCGCCACACCCAGGCCAACGGGCAGAAACGCCACGATGAGCACTGCACGCACAAACCAGCCGAGCATATTGACCGTGTCGAAGGTGCACATGTAATACATCGAGCGATACAGATACAAGCCCGGCACCATAATGACAATCGACGGCACCGTGAGGGCGATGCGTGGGTAGGTGAGCTTGATTTCGGCTAAGCTCGCGAGCAGTCCCGATACCAGCGCGCCGATAAACGCTGCTGCCTCGGGAGGCATACCCACGCTCAGACCCAGGAAGGGAAACAGCGTCGGCGCATCAACGAGCGTAAGGCGCAAGGTATTAGACACGGCGCCGATGAGCCCTGCCGCCGCTGCCATCTTTACCGGACTGTTGAACATAACCGAGAAGCCAAATACTCCGACAAAGCTCATCACAATACGCAAGAGTGTAAGAGCCCACGGTGAGAGGCCGAGCGGGGCAAAATCATCCGGCGCCAGCCCCACACACTCGGCAACCATCCAGCCTACGAGGGTCGCCATCACAATAATCGACACAGCATACGAAAGACGCTCAATGCCGCTTCGCATGTCGAGCTTAGCGATGTCGAGGCCTGCCGTAATGAGAGGAAAGCCGGGGATCACAAAGAGCATGGCGCCGATATAGCCTTCTTGGTGCGACATTGCCCCCGGTATGACCTGGCCAAGGCCAAGCAATGCCAGCAGATACGAGACGCAAGCGAGTGCAACGCCGATCGTCAGCGCGCTAAACTGGCCAAGGCCCTGCTTGAGAATATGGGAGCGCGCAAAGTTGCCGACACCAGCGCCCACAAATGCACAGGCCATCTCGATAGGGCCGCCGCCGAGCAAAAAGACAAAGGCGCCGCAAGCACAGGCCGCCGCAATGCCCTGTTGCCAGGGAGTGTAATCGGGTTTTGAACTCTCAACGGTCTTGAGCATCTCGTGGTACTCATGCACGGTAAACCGGCGCCCGTAAACCTCGATTTCCTTTAAGAAGCTCTCCATCATCCATATGCGATGAGTATTGACCCCCGTTGTGGGTAGGCTGACGACCTCGTTAAAGCAGTGACCATCTTCGATACAAGTACACTCAAACGACAGGAGACTTAAGTCAACGTGGATGGTGACACCGAGTACAGCGGCGACGCGATTCATGGTATCGCGTACACGCCAGGCACCCGTTCCGCTCGCGAGCATAAGCATACCGGTGCGGCAAATGATGGATGATTTATCGGTGAGCGGCGCATCGACGGCAAGCTCACCGCCTGCCGTCACGATCTGGCACCAGTCGGTTTTCATATGGAGGGCGCCGGCACGAACACCGTGGTGCAGAGGGACTCTTGAGAGCAACGAATCATGGCGCGAAGGCTGTGGTGGTTCCGTCGATTCGACCTCGTCCTCGTCGGGCCCTTCATCAACAAGGTCGAAAGCATCGAGCGCCGCCGGCTCGCGACGATCGATCAGCTCCTCGTCCTCATCATCAAAGTAGTTGAACTGATCGAGCATGTCCTCTTCGATTGCACGCTCGCTCGCGTCGTCCATATAGACGCTCCCTTCCTGCCGACTAACTCCCATCCTAGGCAGCGACGGCTAAAGGAAACATAAAAGAGACCGCTGTCACGCGAGCCATGTGCGCAATAGCCGTTGGGTAGTCGTTTAAGAACGTCCCCAATGACTATTGACGGCCAAGGCAACGCCGATGTATTGGCAACGTCAGCGAGCGGGCCGCATTTGAGACAAGGTGACGTGAAACGAAAGGGCGCTGACCTTCTGGTCGCGCCCTTGAAGTTGAACGTCAGATTGTCCAAATGCGGCCCGCGCAGCGTCGAGCCGTTACGCGGTTCGTAGAACCGCGTAACTAGTTAGTACATCTTTGCGCCGGCGGGGATGGAGGCGTCGAGCTGGATCAGGTTGAGGCGCTCCTCGCCCTCTTCCTCGTGGATGGCACTGATGAGCATGCCGCAGCTGGGGATGCCCATCATCTTGCGCGGAGGCAGGTTGGTAATGGCGAGCAAGGTCTTGCCGACCAGGTCCTCGGGCTCATAGTATTCATGGATGCCGGAGAGGATGGTGCGGTCGGTACCGGTACCGTCGTCGAGCGTAAAGTTCAGCAGCTTTTTGGACTTCTTGACGGCCTCGCATGCCTTGACCTTCACAGCGCGGAAATCGCTCTTGGAGAAGGTATCGAAGTCGACGAACTCCTCGAACAGCGGCTCAACGGCAATCTTGGAGTAATCGAGCGTGGGCTTAAGCGAATTAACGAACGGGCTCGCGGCGTTGCCGGCCTCTGCAGCCTTGGCGGCAGCGGCACCGGACTGGAAACCCTTCTCGGGCTTCATGTGCGGGAACAGCAGGACATCGCGAATGGAAGCCTGGTTGGTAAGCAGCATGACCACGCGGTCGATACCAATGCCAATGCCACCCGCGGGAGGCATACCGTACTCGAGGGCGCGCACGTAATCCTCGTCATACTCCATGGCCTCATCGTCGCCGCCGGCCTTCTCGGCCATCTGGGCAGCAAAGCGCTCGGCCTGGTCGACCGGGTCGTTGAGCTCGGAGAATGCGTTGGCGTACTCGTGGCCGGCGATGACCAGCTCAAAGCGGTGGGTCAGACGCGGGTCGTCCTCAAAACGCTTGGCGAGCGGGCTGACCTCGATGGGGTAATCGCACACGAAGGTCGGGTTGACGATGGTGTCCTCGCCCAGCTCATCGTAAATCTCGGCGATGATCTTGCCGGCAGTCCACTCGGACTTGATCTCCAGGCCCTTCTCGCGCGCGGCGGCGGCAAGCTCCTCGACCGGCGTATCGATGGTGACCTGCTTGCCGAGCACATCGGAGACGATGTCGGTCATGGGACGGCTGGCCCACTCACCGGAAAGGTCGATGGTCTGGCCCTGGTACTCGATGACCTCGGGGTTGCCGATGGCCTTGTTGGCAGCCTTGATGACGCCCTGGGCAAGCGCCTTCATGCCCTCGAGATCGGAGAAGGCACGGTAGGCCTCCATCGTGGTGAACTCGGGGTTGTGGGTGAGGTCCATACCCTCGTTACGGAAGATGCGGCCGATCTCGAAGACGCGCTCAAAACCGCCGACGATGCAGCGCTTGAGGTGCAGCTCGGTAGCAATGCGCAGATAGCATTCCTGATCGAGAGCGTTGAAGTGCGTGATGAACGGCTTGGCCGTAGCGCCACCCTGGATGGTCTGCAGGATGGGGGTCTCGACCTCCATGTAGCCGTCGGACTCCATAAAGCGACGGAAGGTGGAGAGGATCTGCGAGCGCTTGCGGAAGGTCTCGCGAACGTCGTCGTTGGCGATCAGGTCGACATAGCGCTGGCGATAGCGGGTCTCCTTGTCGGAAAGACCGTGGAACTTCTCGGGCAGCGGACGAACGGCCTTGGAAAGCAGGGTCGCGCTCTTAGGGGCAACGGAAAGCTGGCCGCGCTGGGTGCGGACAACCACGCCGGTCACGCCCAGGATGTCGCCCAGGTCGAGGGACTTGAGCGTATTCCAGGCAGCCTCGTCCATGTCGTTGATGCGGCAGAACAGCTGAATCTCGGCAGTCGCATCGCGCACGACGATGAACATGATCTTGCCCTGACCGCGCTTGGCGACCACACGGCCGGCGATCTTCACGACGTCCTCGGTGTCCTCGCCATCGGCAAGCTCGGCGTACTTAGCCTCGATATCGGCAACGTAGTCCTCAAGCTCAGAGTGCTCGGGATAGGGGTTCTGGCCCGCCTCGAACAGGGCGGCGCGCTTGGCCAGGCGGGTGGCGCGCTCGTCGTTGAGCGTCGATGCCTGATCTGCGGCGTTCTGGTTCTCTGCCATAAGTTAGCTCCTCAAACTAAAACGCTCCCCAGGATTCGGTCCCAGGGAGCGAAAACATACCTTTACGCGGGACCGTGGTCTAGCGTGCAATCTTGGCGATGGTGTAGACGCGAGTCTTGCCGGAAGGCGTAACGACCTCGACGGAGTCGCCCTCGCCGTGACCGATGATGGCGTGGCCGACCGGAGACTCGTTGGAAATCTTGTGCTCGAGCGAGTTGGTCTCGGTGGTACCGACGAGCGTGACTTCCATGACCTCACCGTTGGGATCAATCAGAGAAACGGTGGAACCGATGGAGACGGTCAGATCGCCCGTGGTGGCAGCAACCTGAGCGTTGGCGAGGATGGCCTGGATCTCGGCAATACGAGCGGCGTTCTGGGCCTGCTTGTCCTTAGCGGCGTCGTACTCGGAGTTCTCCGAAAGGTCGCCGAACGCGCGGGCTTCCTTGATGTCCTCGACGATCTCCTTGGCGTAATCGCCCTCACGCCAAGCGAGCTCCTCGACGAGCTTCTGGCGGCCCTCAGCGGTCAGTACGATCTGGCTTGCGTCCATACGGATATCTCCCCAACTCTGATCAAACAATCAACTGTCAACAAAACGAAAAAGACCGGCTAGCCTGCGGGCAAGCCGGTCAGGTGCTCACCCCAAAGGGATGGGACTACTCTGCGTCCGCGTCGCTGTCCTCTGCCTGCTTCTTCTTGGCAGCAGCGAGCTTGGCCTCGAGCTCAGCGATCTCCTTGTCCTCCTCGGACTGCTCGACCACGACCTCCTCGGCCTGCTTGGTCTCGGCCTTATCGTCGCCCTCCATACCCTCACGGATATTCTTGACGGTAGAGCCGAGGGACTTGCCGAGCTTCGGCAGGTTCTTGGGCCCGAAGATAATCAGGACAACGACGAGAATAATGATGAGCTCAGGAGCCCTCAGTCCAAACATGTAGACCTCCACAATACAGCGAGACAAGCTCGAATGAGTATACCGCGGGTATCGCGGTATCACAACAATAGCTAAAAAAAGGGACCGCAAGAAGCGGTCCCTCCTCATGCTCTGGTCGGGTTGACTGGATTTGAACCAGCGACCCCTGCGTCCCGAACGCAGTGCTCTACCAAACTGAGCCACAACCCGTTAGCTCGATTATAGTAACAAAGATTTTCGCCGCGTGCTAGATAATTTTTTATTTCTTTGGCGCTTCAATGCGAACCGTGTCGGAAACGAGCTCCGTTGCATAAGCCCACCAGCCGTTTTGTTGAGCCGTCGCCGCAAGATTGGCTGCCGTGGCGGCGCTATCGCAGAGAGCAAACGAGCAGGCACCCGAACCGCACACGTTTGTGGCAATGGTACCGTCCTGTGAACGAAGCCAGTCGAGCACCGTTTGAATCCGCGGCTCCATCTGCGCGGAAATGACACCCAGGTTGTTGTGGACGAGCGCGTAGGCCGCCTCTGCGTCTCCCGAGCGAAGGGCAGATGCGATCGCTCCGGGCTTGTCTGCAGGCACCGGAGCCTCGTCAAAACGTCGATAGGCTTCAATTGTCGAAACGCTTGCCTCGCGCGGCTTGACCAACACGACGGGCGTTGCGGGCAGCGCGGGATACTCAGTTGCCAGCACGTCTCCCCCACCTACGTAGAACGCAGGGCTCGCGTGCAAAAAGAACGAGACGTCAGCACCAATACCCCGCGCAATGTCGTCGAGCGCGGGGTCGGTGCGATCAATTCCCCAGAGCTCCGCCAAGGCGACAATGACCGCGGCCGCATCCGTCGAGGGGCCGCCCAAGCCGGCGCACAATGGAATGCGCTTCTCAATCGTCACGCAGATGTTTGCCTCGCGACCATAATGCTCGGCCATAGCAACCGCAGCCCGATACGCCGTATTCTTTTGCATGGGAAAATCTGATGCCGGAACCGTCTGGACGGTCAGCGCCTGCGCCGGCGCGACCGTCACGGAATCGGAAAGACCGACGGCTGCCATCAGGGAATCGACCCTGTGGTAGCCGCGGTCATCGCGCTCGGTATGAACCCCCAGGTAGAGGTTAATCTTTGCCGGCGCGGAAAGAGTCAGGGACCGATCGGTCACCGTTAGTGCTCCTCGAGCTGATTGCCGAGCGGGGTAAAAATGTGCTCACCGCTCTCGGGGTCGAACAGCTCGACCTGCCCGGTGAGGACATCGATATACTGGTAGGACTGACGCGACTTGCGGCCGCGACGTTCGTCAACCTCGACGATAAAGACGGCGGGGTGGACGCTCTTGATGGTGCCCATGCGCTCGACGACGCGGGTGCGGCCCATGTTGGCCTTCACCTTGACGCGATCGCCCACCATATCGGTCAGCTTCTCGTGGATGTCGTCGACGTGATTGACTTCCATCTCTTCCATGAACAGGGCCTCCAGAAGGTGCAATTCAAAAAGGGGATAATACCCCTAAGATAGACAAAACTCTAATACTATAGCACCCTGCTGCCGCCATACGCAAGTAGCTAAAAAAGCCCCATCCCAAATACGTACCAGACGACAACCTCGCATGACCAGTTGTTACGCGGTTTGGTAAAACCGCGTAACCTAAAGGTTGTCTGTGTCCAAGACGATGGTGAATGGGCCGTCGTTGACCAAGTCGACTTTCATATCGGCGCCAAAGATGCCGTGCGCCACGTGTTCGACATCTTGGCGAACGAGCGTCAGGAAGTACTCGTAGAGCTCGTTGGCGACATCGGGGGCGCCGGCATCGGTAAACGATGGGCGGCGGCCGTGACGGCAATTGGCGAACAGCGTGAACTGCGACACTACGAGAACCTCGCCGTCGACATCGGCAAGTGCCAGGTTGGTCTTACCGTTCTCGTCCTCGTTAATGCGCAAGCCCCGGAGCTTGCCCCACAGCTTATCAGCCTCGGCGCGCGTGTCGCCGTGGCCCACGCCCAACAGCACCAGATAGCCGCGCCCAATTTTGCCCACGCACTCGCCGTCGACCGTCACGCCGGCGTTGAGCACGCGCTGCACCACCGCACGCACGGCCTACTCCTCGCCCGTCAGTTTGGCAGACAGGTGCTCGAGCGCATGGAATCGATGGCTGATGGCGTTCTTCTCGTCAGCCGTCAGCTCGGCCATGGTCTTGCCCGGCGTGTCGACCGGCAGGAACAGCGGGTCGTAGCCAAAGCCGTGATCACCGCGGCCCTCGTGTGCGATAACGCCCTCGCAGGCGCCCTCACCATAGGTGACCAAACCGTCCGTGTCGATGAGTGCGACGACGCTCATAAAGCGCGCAGTGCGGTCCTCGTCGGCCACGCCCTCCAGATTCACGAGCAGCTTGGCATTGTTGGCGGCATCGTCGCCGTGAACGCCCGCGTAGCGCGCGCTATACACACCGGGCTCACCGTCCAGCGCGTCGACGACCAGGCCCGAATCGTCGGCAATGGCCATGAGCCCCGTCTCCTCGACGGCAGCCTGCGCCTTGATGATGGCGTTCTCCAAAAACGTCGTGCCGTTTTCCTCGGGGTCCTCAAAATCGCCCAGCTGGCCGAGCGCCACAAAGCGAACCTCGGGCATAACCTTGCCCAAAATGGCCTCGATCTCGGTGAGCTTATGGGCGTTGCCCGTTGCCACGACGATGGTCGCCGCCGGGTCGAGGGTGTCGATGTCGATCTTCTCAAGTGCCATGAGTGGTCTCCTTGTCTCTACAGCAATGCCGTGTCGAGGACGACGAGGCCTCGGCCTCTCCCCCTCTTAATCAGCGGCAGTCTCATACTTCGACGTTTTCCCAGATAAAACCTGCCAAAATAAACCTGTCCCTTTTTGGCAGGTTAGGCGATGGCCTGGCGCTGGAGCTCGATGAGCTCGGCGATGCCCTTGTCGCCCAGGTCGAGCAAGGCGTTGAGACGCTTGCGGTCAAAGGGTGCCTGCTCGCCGGTGCCCTGGAGTTCGATCATCTCGCCGGTGTCGGTGGCGACGAGGTTCATGTCGACCTCGGCGTGGCTGTCCTCGGAATAGTCCAAGTCGAGCAGCGTATTGCCGTCGACAACGCCCATGGAGATTGCAGCCACCTGGCCGGTAAGCGGGATGCGCTCGATCTTGCCCGCCTCGACCCACATGGCGAGGGCGTCGTGCAGCGCCACCCAGGCGCCGGTAATGCTCGCCGTACGCGTGCCGCCATCGGCCTGAATCACATCGCAGTCGACGGTGACGGTGTACTCGCCGAGCGCCTTCATGTTGACGACGGTACGCAGGCTGCGGCCGATGAGGCGCTCGATCTCCATGGAGCGGCCCTTGCGGTTGGCATGCTCGCGCTTGCAGCGTTTACCGGTCGAGGCCGGCAGCATCGCATATTCCGCCGTTACCCAGCCGGCCTTGGCGCCCTTGCGCCAACCCGGCACACCCTCCTCGATGGTGGCGGCGCACAGTACGCGCGTGTCGCCAAACTCCGCCAGGCACGAGCCGTGGGCGTGTTTCATAACGCCGCGGGTGAGCTTAACGGGGCGCAGCTCATTGGCGGCGCGGCCGTTGGCGCGGTTGACCTGCATGTATTCCATGGAACTATCCTTTCGGCAAAAGATGTGGCAAGGGCTTCGGCGACATTGCGAGCCTAACCGAGTTCGTCGATATCGACATGCTCGATGCTTTTGAGCGGCTGGCCAAAGATAAAGCTACCCGCCACCGCAAACTCGGCAATGTTGTCAGACGTGGTGGCAAAGCGATGCTGCGGCTCGGCGGTATCGCCCGCCAGCTGCTCACGGCGCGTGAGGATATCGGTCAGCTCGCGGGTGGTCTCCTCGGCGGAGCTCACCACGCGCACCCCGGGTCCTAGCGCATGGCGGATGGGACCCACCAGCAGCGGGAAGTGCGTACAGCCGAGCACCACGGTATCGATGCCACGATCGTGCAGCGGCTCGACTGTGGCGCCGACCAGCGCGCGAACGGCTGGCGTATCAAAAATATCCTCGTTCTCGAGCCACTGCTCCTGCAGATGCGCGCCCGAGGCGAGCTCATGCTCAACGACCTCGACAAAGCTCGAAGCCGGGCAGCCATACACATCGACACCAGCATCCAAATCCTGGATGGCGCGCGTGTAGGCGCCCGAGCGAATGGTGAGGTTGGTGGCGAGCACGCCCACGCGACGCGTGCGCGTGCTGTTAATGGCGGCGCGTGCGCCCGGGGCGATCACACCGATCACGGGAACGTCGAGCACCTGCTGGGCCAGACGCAAGGCCGCAGCTGTCGCCGTGTTGCAGGCGATGACCATAATCTTGACGTCGTGCTTCGACAGCCAACGGCCCGCCTGCAACGCAAACGAGCGCACCTCATCCTCGGTGCGCGTGCCGTAGGGGCAGCGTTTGGTGTCGCCGAAGTAGTAGACGGACTCATGCGGCAGCGCCGTCGCGATGGCGCGCGCAACCGTCAGACCGCCCAAACCAGAATCGAACACGCCAATCGGGCGCGTGTCGCCTGCCGGATTCTCGATATCGGACATTACCTCACCAGTCTCTCTCGAAAAGACATGTCCAAGTGCGGCGGCGACGCGCTACGAACGCGCCGCGACCAGCAGCTCTGCCGTCGCCGCCCAACCGTCGACAATTTTGCCGCGCGTAACGAAAGCGTTCTCGCAAGCAGCCAGGAACTCGGGCGCGCCGGCGCTCGTCAGGCCATTCTCGACCAGGCAGAACGTGCCCACGTGATCGGCCATGTAGAAGTCGGACTCGGAATCGCCGAGCGCGAGCGTCTCCTCGCGCTCGATCCCCAGGTGCTCGCAGAAGCGCGCAATGGCGACGCCTTTGTTGAGGCCCGCGGGGTTGATGTTGAATGCGCGACCGTTCTCGACGCAATCGAGCTCGAGCGTCGTCGGCTTGGACAGATGCGTCAGGTGACCGTTACAGGCCCACACCAGGCCGCAGCCGGCCTCGTCGAGAATGGCCTGCGCCTCGTCATCGGGAATGTCGCCGCGCATGCCGACGGTGACCTCGCGGTACTTGTAGCCGGTCGACATGTCGTTGTGATACTCGATCTTGTGCGGCCAGCGGGCGAGGATCTTCTCGCACACGCCGGTCTGCTCGATCACCTGGTGCGGCGTGAGGCCGCAAGAGGGGTCGTAGGGCATGTCGCCGGTCAGATACTCCCAATCGTTGGCTTTGAGGTCGTACATGACCAGGCCGCCCATCTCACCAATGTAGGAGTTGAGGCCGAGCACGCGCGCATCCTCGTGGATCATGGTACGGTTGCGGCCCGAGGTGGGAACCACCTGAATACCAGCGCGGGCAAGTGCCACGACGGCCTCGACGAGTTTGGTCGAGGGGTTGCCGTCGTTGTCGCGCAGCACGCACGAGCCGGGTGCGAGCATGGTGGCATCCAGGTCGGTAAAGACGTACTTGACCTTGGCCAAGCGCTCGCGCATCTCGCCCGAAAGCTCGGCGACGGTCGGCAGGGTGTTGTGGGACATGGTTACTCCGTTTACGTAGAAGGGTTTGGGCTTAGACGGCATGTTTTGATTGAGGGAACACGTTTATGGCGACAGCGCACTCAGGGCGCCTTCGCCATCATGGTTCATTAGTCAAACTGGGTAACATCGATCAGGCGATTGGCCAACGAAAGGTCGCTCTCGATGGGCACGAACTCGTCACCCACGTGCATGAGCTCCTCGTCACCCTTTGCCAGCAGCAAGACAATGGTGGGAGCATCGGGGTTGACGTACTCCTCGCGCGCCGCCTTGAACGCCGCATGCACAGCGGCTTCGCGATCGAGGATGATCTTGTTCGGCGTATCGTCGGGAACATGTTCGGCAAGCTCGCGACAGACCTTCATCGGGTCCTCGTGAGCCGGGTCCTCGTTGGCAAAGATCATCAGGTCGGAATATGGTGCGGCCTCGCGCGGAAGCTGCTCGCGGCGCTCCTGCGCCTTGCCGCCGGCAGCGCCAAACACTGCAATGACTGGACTAGTGGGAAACGCGCGCTTGACCGACGAGAAAAGCGAACGGAACGAAAGCTGGTTGTGCGCATAGTCAACGACGCAGATCACGCGGCCGTCCTTCGACTCCACGACCTCCATACGTCCCGGCACACGCAGTTTGGAGAGGCCCTTCTTGATAGCCTCGATACCGATGCCGATCTCGTGCGCAGCGGCGATAGCGACCAGCGCGTTTTCCACGTTAAAGTCGCCCGCGATGCCCAGCAGGACCTTCTCCCCCGCCTCGGACTCGTCGGCACACAGGCCATGCAGGTTAAACTCGATGTTAAAGCCGACCACGCGGACATCGCTTGCCCACAGGCTTGCCTCGGGATGCTCGACGCCAACGGTCACCAAGCGCTCGGCCGTCGACGCTGCCTCCAGCACACGGTCAACCTCTTCGGTGCCCAGATTCACCACGGCGGTCTTTGCCTGGTCAAAGATCCTGAGTTTGCTCTCAAAATAATCCTCAAACGTGGGGTGTTCGATCGGCGAGATGTGGTCACGCCCGATGTTGAGGAAGCACGCCACGTCAAACGGCAGATTCTCGACGCGTTGGTACTTGAGCGCCTGGCTCGAGACCTCCATGACCATGGACTGGCGACCGGACTCACGGCAGTTGGCGATATGGCGCCAGACCTCGGGGGCCTCTGGCGTGGTATTGGTGCTCTCGTAGCACTCGATACCATCGTCGGTACTCACCGAGCCGATCATGCCGCAGGACTCGCCCGCCGCTTTGATAATCGACTGGAGCATAAAAGCGGCCGTGGTCTTTCCCTTGGTACCGGTGATGCCCACGATCTTGACGTCGTGGTCGGGACGGTCGTAGACCTCCGGCGGCAACAGGGCCATGGCCGTGCGAACGCTATCAACAACCAGCATCGCAGCACCGCTCTCCTGCGCCAGCGGCTCCAGAGACTCGACCAGCGACTCTTCGCACACAAATGCGACGGCGCCCGAATCGAGCGCCATGCTCAAAAACGCAGGCTTAAAGGCAGCGCCTTTGCAAAAGAACACGTCACCTGCCGAGACCGCGCGCGAATCAAACGAGCAGCCGGTCACGGCACGCTCGTCAACCTGCTCTGATGCGCGCAGCTCACCGCACACATCGAGAAGCTTGGCAAGCGTATCGACCGTGGTCACGGTCGCGGAATCCGAATGGTGCATCTTTCACCTTTCTCAGCCATTTGGCAGGGACGGTTTTTATAGTAACTGAAACGCACCCACGCAAAAACGGCTCCCGGAGGAGCCGTTACGCGCAGGCGTTCGTAAGCCGAGGCTAGGCAGCCTGAACAGCGGGCTGGTCCTCGTCGATAAAGAAGCGCTTGTACCACACTAGGAACACGAGCGGCGTATAAATCTTGCGCTGGAAATCGCCCTTGCCCGCAAAGTGCAGATCGAGCAGGTGCATGAGCTCGTCGGTATCGAAGAACTCGCTTGCCCACGGCGCGGTGAAGTACTCCTTGACATAGTCGTACCACTTTTGCTCGCGCAGCCAGTAGA
The DNA here is from genome assembly GCA_019414445.1 of Collinsella sp. Lineage (GTDB taxonomy): Bacteria > Actinomycetota > Coriobacteriia > Coriobacteriales > Coriobacteriaceae > Collinsella. Next base: position 66,100 of record DXMA01000009.1, on the reverse strand, counting down.
CAATGGGCACCGGGAAGCCCACCTTGGGACGGGTGGCCCACTCATCGGGCAGCGACTTGTTGGCAGCGTGGCGGAGTACTTGTTTGTTGCCGTTCTCGTTGATGCGGTAGCGGTCGGGAATGTGCTCGGCGAACTCCATGACTTTGCGGTCCAGGAAGGGCACGCGCAGCTCCAGCGAGTGCGCCATGCACATCTTGTCGGCCTTGAGCAGAATGTCGCCCGGGAGCCACATGTTCATGTCCAGGTACTGCTTCTTGACCAGCTCGGGCTGACCCTTCACGCGCGCATAGATGGGAGCGGCAAGCTCGAAGGCGCCATCGCCGGTGTTGTACTCGGGCTTGAGCACGCCGTCGACCTCGCGCTCCGGCCATACCAGAGCCTGTCCCAGGAACGACTTCTCGGGGATCTCGGCACCCTTGACCAGGAAGTTATGTCCCTTGAAGTACGGCATATGCAACGCCAGGTTACCGAGCGCGCGACGGATGGGCAGCGGCACCATCTTTTTGTACTTGCGGACTGGGACCGTGTCCTCGTAGTAGGCGTAGCCGCCAAAGAGCTCGTCGGCGCCTTCGCCCGAAAGCACGACGGTGACGTCCTTGCGGGCCATCTCGGCCAAGAACCACAGCGGCACGGAAGACAGGTTGGACTGCGGCTCGTCCATGTGATACTGGATGTCCTCGAGCGCACCGAAGAACTCGTCGGCGGTTATCATCTTGCGGACATTCTCGACGCCGAGCTTGTCAGAAAGTTCCTTGGCGTAGTTGGTCTCGTTGAAATTCTTGTAATCGAAGCCCACCGAGAAGGTCTTGTCGGGCATGAGACAAGCGGCGATATAGCTGGAGTCGACGCCGCCGGAGAGGAACGAAGCGACCTTAACATCAGCGATGCGATGGGCCTCGACGCTCTCGTGCACGACCTCGTCCAGCTCGTCGACGTACTCCTCGAACGGCTTCTCGACGGCAGAGTAATCGCAATCCCAATAGCGCTCGATGTTCATCTTGCCGGTCGGGATGTCTACGGTAAAGTAATGCGCCGGCGGCAGCTTGTAGACACCCTCGAAGAAAGTCTCCTCGGTTGCCGAATACTGCAGCGTCATGTACGGACGCAGGGCCTTTTTGTTGACCGCCTTGTGGAAGTGCGGGTAGTCCAGGAAGCTCTTGATCTCGGAGCCAAAGAGCACGCCCGGAGCGCCGTCGCCCGCATCGGCCATGGGATAGTAGTAGAGCGGCTTGATGCCAAAGATATCGCGGGCGCCAAAGAGCTTGTTCTTCTTCTTGTCCCAGATGACGAAGGCGTACATGCCGCGCAGGCGATCGAGTACGGCCTCGCCCCACTCCTCGTAGCCGTGCAGAAGGCTCTCGGTGTCGGCGCCGCAGTGGAACTTGTAGCCCTTGGCCTCGAGCTCGGAACGGAGTTCTTGGAAGTTGTAGATCTCGCCGTTGAAGACAATGACGACGCTACCGTCCTCGTTGGCCATAGGTTGGGCGCCAGCCTCGGTCAGGTCGAGGATCGACAAGCGGCGGAAGCCGAGGGCAACGCGGCCGTCGATAAACTGACCGCCCATGTCGGGACCACGATGGACGATGCGGTCCATCATCTTGGTGAGCACCTCGGATTGGTTATCCGTCCCACCGACAAAACCGACAAAACCGCACATATACTATCCCCTCTGCTGTTGCTGGGCATCAAATCGAATCAGTAGCTTTTGAGTATACCCGAGGGCGTAAAGAGGGGCGGAATGTTCAGGCAATCTCAACTGAATCAGCTCCGCTGTGACACGCGTCGGTTACCTTTAATGGATATGAGGTGAATGAGGCGATTGTTTTGCTATACTCTCTCCGCACGGGCGATTGGCGCAACGGTTAGCGCAGGTGCTTTACACGCACAAGGCTGGGGGTTCGAATCCCTCATCGCCCACCATTGAATTGGAAACGGTCCTCGCAAGGGGACCGTTTTTGTTTGGGCCCAGCGCATGGGATTCGAACCCGACAGGGTGCGAAGCTGAGGAAACGCGAAACGTTTTCCAGCGCAGCACGCGAGGGCCGCAGGCCCGAAGCGAAAGCGGGCGGCGTCAGCCGCACGCGACATCCCTCATCGCCCACCACTGATTTGATAGGCTCCCAGCTATGGGGGCCTTTCTTTTTTGGGCCCAGCGCATGGGGTTCGAACCCGCCAGGGTACGGAGCTGAGGAAACGCGCAAGCGTTTTCCAGCGCAGCACGCGAGGAGCGGAGCGGCGAAGCGGGGCGCGGGCGGCGCCGGCCGCACGCGGACATCCCTCATCGCCCACCACTGAATTGTTAGGCCTCCAGCGATGGAGGCCTTTCCTTTTTCAGGCCCAGCGCATGGGATTCGAACCCGCCAGCACGTCTGTCACAAAGGCCGTGGCCAAAAAATGGCAAAAATGAGTACTGCTACCTTGCTTACAACATATCAAAAGATAGTATTTGCTTAAGTTACGCAACATATGTCCATTATAAGGACTAACAATTGGATCAAAATCGTACATTCATCGCCATTTCGACTAGCTATCTGGCCTTATTAGTCCAAAATTGCTGCTACCAAATCGATAACAGTACTCATATTTGATGTTTTTTGACCAGCAGGTCTCCCCGCCTTAGCAAATCTAAGGCAAAACGGGCTCCAGACCGCTGAATCATGCCACATAGGGCACGTCCGCAGTCCGGAACCCGGTCAAAGTTAAGTTATTTCGCTGTGTTAGGCCAAAACGTCCGACAGGATCTCGATCAGACTGTCCACGTCGGATTCCTCGCAGACGAGCGGCGGCAGGAAACGCAGCGTATGGGCACCCGTAGCGTTAATCACGGCACCAGCCCCCAATGCACGGGCCACAACGTCGTGTGCATCACCCGCAGTATCGTCCAGATCGCAGCCGAGCATCAAGCCGCGGCCACGCACCTCGGTCACGTTCGGCAGCTTGGCGAGCTTTGCCTCCATATAGGCGCCTACCTTGGCAGCGTGGTCGGCATAATCGCCGCGCACGAGTGCGGAGAGCGTCGCGGCACACGCCGCGATGGCCAAGCAGCTACCGCCAAAGGTCGAGCCGTGGTCGCCCGGCTTAAACACGTCGGCAATCTCCTTCTTTGCCACGACGGCACCCATAGGCACGCCATCAGCAATGCCCTTGGCAAGGCTCATGATGTCGGGTTCCACGCCATAGGTTTGGAATGCAAACGGCTTGCCGGAGCGGAAGATGCCGCACTGGACCTCGTCGGCGATAAGCACGGCGCCCACTTCGTGTGCCAGGTCGCGCGCTGCCGCCATAAACTCCTCGGTCATGGGGTGCACACCGCTCTCGCCCTGGATCGGCTCGAGCATCACGGCACAAATTTCGCTCCCCAGCTGCTTAAAGATCGCACGCAGTTCATCGATATCGTTGGGCGTGCAGGCCACAAAGCCGCCCGGCAGCGGGCGGAAACTGTCCTGCAACCAATCCTGCATGGTGGCGGCAATGGTCTCGAGCGTACGACCGTGAAAGCCGCCGCGCATGCACACGATGGTGTTGCCACCGTTGCCGGCGCGCTTGGCGTACAGGCGCGCGAGCTTCATCGAGCCCTCGTTGGCCTCGGCACCGGAGTTGGCAAAGAACGTCTCCCACACCTGCTCGTCCGCAGCCGGGGCGCCAAACGCGGAAGCCGTCGTTTCGTCGCCAGCGACAATCGCGTCGGCAAGCACACGCGCGCCATCCATATCGTCGTTAGCGAGCTTGGACAACAGTGCCGCGACCTGCCCGCGCTGCTCGATATAGAAGTAGTTGGAGACGTGCAATAGTTTTTTGGTCTGAGCTTCGAGCGCCGACAGCACCGCCGGATTGCCGTGGCCTAGGCTGCATACGCCAATACCTGCAAGAAAATCAAGATATTCACGACCATCGTCGCCGGTGAGCTTCATGCCGTGACCCTCGACAAATTCGACCGGAGAGCGACCAAAGGTGTGCATAACATAATGAGATTCGAGCGATTGTTGAGCTGCAAGTGACATGAGATGCCTTTCGTTAAGCGCCAGGTGACGCGGACTGTGGGTGTAACGGTATGGCGATTTCTAACCGGCTAGACCGTCTGGAGCTTCTCGACCTCGTCGAGGTTCTCGGTCAGGCGCGCCGCAAAGGTCGAAAGCGGATGCGGGTGCGTATCGAACTCGTAGGCCGTCTCGGTGGAGTGGATCACGGTGCCGACACCGGCATCGGTCAGCAGCTCCAGAAGCAGCGAGTGCGGTGTGGTGCCGTTGATGATGTGAGCGCGGAACACGCCGGCAGTCAGGGCGTCGACAGCCGCGCGTAACTTGGGAATCATGCCCTTGTCGACCTCGCCGCCGTAGAGCATCTCGTTAACCTCGTCCAGCGTCAGGTTGGAGATGAGCGAATCCTTGTCGCTAAAGTCCTTGTATAGGCCGTCGACGTCGGTAAGGAAAATCGCCTTATGCGCGTGGAGCGCTGCCGCAACAGCACCGGCGGCGGTATCGGCGTTGATGTTGAAGAAGCCGCCGTTCTCCCCCGCCGCGACCGTGGCGATAACAGGGATGTACTCGCTATCGAGCAAGCGCTCGATATAGTCGGTGTTGACGTGCGTGACCTTGCCAACGCGACCGAGCTCGGGGTCAAGCGGCTCGGCGATGAGCGTACCGGCATCACTGCCTGACACGCTCACGGCCAGGTTGCCATGATGATTGATAGCAGCAACCAGCTCTTGGTTAACCTTGCCGCCCAGCACCTCGCGCACGATATCCATGGTCTCCGGCGTGGTCACGCGCTGGCCGTTCTTAAACTCGACGGGGATATCGTAATGGCTCAGCGCCTCGTTGATGGCCTTGCCGCCACCATGCACGATGACGGGACGCATGCCGATAATCTTGAGCAAGACGATGTCACTCATCACGTCGCGGCGCAGTTGCTCGTCGACCATGGCGGCTCCACCGTATTTGATAACAACCGTCTTACCGGTCAGGTTTTTAATCCACGGCAGCGCCTCAAATAGCAGCTGCGCGGTTGCTTCGTTGGATTCACTCGAGCGACAATCGCGTGCGAATTTCATAGTCTGCCTCGTCTTTCGTATAGCCATTGAGTCATGCCCCACCGCTCGCAATCAACCGGGGCGCACGGTACGCCTGGAGTCTAAGAGCGGTAGTCACCGTTGATGGAGATGTACTCGTGTGTAAGGTCGCAAGTCCATACGGTCGTTGCCGCGTCGCCTGTGCCCAGGTCGGCCGAGATCACGATCTCGGGCGCCTCAAAACGTCGCAGAGCCTCGTCCTCGTCAAAGGGAACGGTCAGGCCATCGCGGCAGACAGGCATGCCCATCATGTCGATGGAAACGTCTTCCTGATTAAACTGCACGCCGCACTTGCCAAGCGCCATGGCAACGCGGCCCCAGTTGCAGTCGTGGCCGGCGATACAGGTCTTGACGAGCGGCGAGTTGGCGACGGCACGGGCAGCGATATCGGCTTCCTCGTCGTTAGCGGCTCCGGTGACGTTAACCGTCACGAGCTTGGATGCGCCCTCGCCATCGGCCGCGATGTTGCGTGCCAGGCTCTCGCACACCTCGTGCACGGCAAAGGCCAGCTCGTCAAAGGCGTCAGTGCCCTCGACGATGGCCTCGGCATCCGCGGCAGCAGCGCCAGAAGCAAGCATGATACAGGTGTCGTTGGTCGAGGTATCGGAATCGACCGTCACCTTGTTGAAGGTCTGTTTAACGGTCGAGAGCAGCAGGGTGTGGAGCGCCGCCGGCTCGACGGGGGCATCGGTAGTAATGACCGCGATCATGGTGGCCATGTTGGGCATGATCATACCCGAGCCCTTGCACATGCCGCCCACCGTATAGGCATTGCCCGCATGGCCCGCAGCCTCACTGCGGTAGCGAACGGCATACTCCTTGGAATGCGTATCGGTCGTCATGATGGCACGGGCGGCATCGGCGCCGCCATGGGCAGAGAGTGCCTCATAAGCTGCCGGAATCGCCGTCTCGAACGTGTCGATCGGCAGAATCTGACCAATCACGCCCGTGGAGGCGACCAGGATTTGCTGAGGCTCGCAGCCGATGATCTGCGAGGCGATGTTGCACGTCTCGCGCGCGCAGGCAAGGCCCGTCTCACCCGTGGCCGCGTTGGCGTTACCGGAGTTGACCGAGACACCGGCGATGATGCCATAGCCCTTATCGGCACCGCCCAGATTGGCGCGGCTTATCTGCACCGGTGCCGCACAAAAGCGGTTGGTCGTAAACACGCCGGCACCGGGACAGGGCTCATTAGGCACGATGAGTGCATAATCCAAACGCTCGGGATCCTTGCGAAATCCGGCATGGATACCGGCAGCCTTAAAGCCACCCGCCGCCGTAACGCCACCCTCGACGGCGCGAATCTTGATATCGAACTGCTCTCTATTCATCGTCCCCATGGCTCCTTTATATCAAACAAAAAGTGGGCATCGGTCGGAGCGCCATACCAGTCACAATCACGAGACCAGCTTAAAAGTGGCGCCCAACTCGATACCCGACTACTAAATCGTTAACAATCGAATGTGCTACACCGGGCACGCCACTGTGGGCAAGCCTCGTCGCTCGTCAAAACCAAAGACGATGTTGGCGCACTGGACCGCCTGGCCCGCAGCACCCTTGCAAAGATTGTCGATCGCACCTGTCGCCACCAGCACGCCTGCGCGCTTGTTGAGCGCAAGGCCAATCTGGGCGGCATTGGTACCGACGACCGAAGCTGTCTTGGGCTGCCGGCCGGCATCGAGCACGCGCACAAAGCTGCGTCCGGCGTAGAACAGTTTGTAATGGTCGACAACGTCCTCAAGAGTCAGCGTGTCGAGAGCCTGCGGCGCGAGCGGCATCGTCACCGTGGAAAGCAGACCGCGCTTGAGCGGTGCCAGGTGCGGCGTAAAGACAATGCGGTCGGCCAGGCCAAGAATCTGCTCGATCTCGGGCGTATGACGATGCTTGCCCACGCCATAGGCCTCCAGGTTCTCGTCCGCACTGCAAAAATGGGCGCGGGCGTTACAGGACTTACCGGCGCCCGTCACGCCGCTGATAGCATCGACGATCACAGGACCACTCTGTGCAACCCAGCCGGCGCGCACGGCGGGCGCGGCGGCGAGGCTCGTTGCGGTGGGATAGCAACCGGCGCAGGCAACCAGCACGGACTTGCCGCCAGCATAATCGGATGCGGCGGTCTCCAAGTCCCGACAGAACAGCTCGGGCAGGCCAAAAGCGCGCGTCTTGAGCAGCTCGGGGCTCATGTGCTCGGCGGCATACCACGCCTCGAACACGGCCGGATCGCTCAGGCGATAATCGGCCGAAAGGTCAAAGCAGGAAACGCCCGCGGCAAGCAGGGTGGGCACCTGCGCCATGGCGGCGGTGTGCGGCACGGCCAAAAAGACAGCGTCGCAGGTCTTGAGCTCGGGGGCATCATGCGTGGTAAATTTCAGATCGCTCACGCCGGCAAAGCTCGGGTACACCGCAGACAGCGGCTGTCCGGCATCGGCATTGGACGTAATGGCAACAAGTTCAAACTCGGGATGGCCGAGCACGAGACGAATGAGCTCGGCTCCGGCATATCCAGCCGCGCCGACGATTCCAACCTTCAAAGACATATCAGACTCCTTGTCTGCGATTTATGCACCGATGCGCATTTCGCAGCGGTCGTTATGAAGTGGGTTGAAACTTTAGCACCAAAAGATGCATGGATACGTAAATAGTTTGCATATTCATGCATTGAAACATTCCCGATACATTCGCTTGAAGGAATTGACAAATAGAGCGGGCCCCGTATTGACCGGCGCCCCTAACGGCGTCAGGCAATACGGGGCCCGCCCATGCGAAAAACCAAGTTGTTGGGATGAGTCAGCTGGCTAGAGCTCGACCGGCACCCATTCGTCGTGATTGCAGATAAAAGCCTCGGGATCCTCGACGCTAAAGAAGACGAGCGTGGGGTCGTAAGGGCCCTCATAGTGCTCGCTTAAGCGCTCAAGATGCTTCCATCCGGCCTCGCGCATTTCGTCCGAAGCCCGGTCGTCCAGGCCCGCGCGTCCGCGCAGGATCAACCAGCCATGGCCCGGCCACCAACTCGTGGCCTCAAAGCGCTGGTTTTGCAGAAGCTCCTGCCACACATCTTTGGTGCGCGCCGTCACAAACCACAGCTTGCCATCCTGGATCTGTGCAAACGAAAACGGACGCACATGCGGCTGCCCATCCACGCTCGTCGCCAGATACCACGCCGGCACCGACGTCAGATACTCCAACACCGTATTCAATCCGTCCACGTTTCCTCCTGCCACTAGCCAATTTGGAACGAGTAGTTAATTTGAGACGCGCTAGAGCTCCAGGCGCTCTTCGCTGCCGTCGATATCGCAGAACCGCGCGGCGATGTTGCGGACCGAGAAGAACGCAAGGCGGCCGTCGTTGGCACTATCGTGTTGCTCGCCAATGCCCACCATGTGTTTAAAGCCCGCCTGGCGTACCTTGTCGCTTACGACTGCATCATCCTCGAGCGCAGCCTCGCCAGTTAACACGATCCAGCACTCCCCCGGCTTCCAGCCCGATACCTCAAACTTGGGATTCGCGCTCAACTCCGCCCACACGTCCTTGTCGCGCGACGTGCAAAACCACAGCTTGTCGTCATCGACCATGGCAAACGAAAACGGCCTCACGCGGGGCTGATGCCCGTCGCTCGCATCGGTCGTGGCAAGATACCACGCCGGAATGCGTCTGAGATACGAGCAGATGCGCTCGAGCTGAGCCGTGCGATCGATGTCGGTCATAGAGACCCCTTTCTTGCGCTCGAATCGAGCTTAGACGAGTTGAAGATTGATAACGACAACGCATGTCACCAGCAGCGCCATCGCCAGCGCTGCCAGCGCGTCCTCACGACCAAACGTAAGCGCATGCAGACGCGTGCGCCCCTGCTCGCCGTGATAACAGCGCGCATCCATGGCGGCCGAAAGCGTCTCGGCATGACGGAAAACGCCGGTGAACAGTGGAATCGCCACACTGCCGAGCATGCGCACACCGCCGAGCGGACCGCCCGTCACGCGCGCGCCGCGACTTGCCTGCGCATCGGCCGTCTGCTTCATCTCGGTGGCAAATTGCGGCATAAACCGCAGCGCGATACCCATAATCATGCCGAGCTCGTGCGCCGGAAGCCCCACGCGCGCAAATGGTGCGAGCAGACGCTCAAAACCCGCGGTGAGGTCGAGTGTCGGCGTGGTGAGTGTAATGGCGCTCATGCCGGCCATCATCAACGTCAGGCGGCACGCCATAAAGGCAGCGGAATACAAAGACCCCTCGCTCACCCGTAAAAAGCCGAGCTGCCACAGGATGCGCCCGCTCTGGTCGGAAAACAGGTTGAGTACCGCGACTACCACAACAATCGCCAGTAGCGGCGCCATCGACGACAAGACGCGACGCAGCGGCACCTGGGCAACAACATAGACCAGTACGACAAACATTGCGACCGGAACCAGCCCCCGGAAGCTGCCGACGGTGAGTGCCGTAATCAGAAACATGAAGCCCAGCAGCAGCTTGGTGCGCGGATCCAGACGGTGGATTGCGCTATTCCCCGGATAGTAGCTGCCAAACGAAAACGCCTCCATTAGCAGCCCTCCTCTCGCGTGGCCACCTTGGAACCATCCTGACGCGGGGCTCCCGCAGGCTTGTCCGCGCAGCCCAGCAGCAAGCCGGCCAGCTCATCGGCCAGTGACTCAACCGTATAGAGCTTGTCGCAGCAAAGCGGCACGCCGGCTTCCGCAAGTGCCAAGGCCATACGCTGGGCGGCGGGAACGCCCAAACCGATCGATTTGAGCTCGTCGGCATGTGCAAACACCTGCGCGGGCGTTCCCTCGGCAAACACCGCGCCCTCGTTCATCACAACGATGCGGTCGCAGCAATTTGCCAGGTCATCCATGCTGTGCGAAACCATGACAACGGTCAGGCCCTCACGATGGAGCCGATCGATGAGCCCTAGGAAATCCCTGCGCGCAGCCGGATCGAGCCCCGCCATGGGCTCATCGAGCACCAGGACCTCGGGCTCCATAGCGAGCACACCGGCAAACGCCACGCGGCGCTGCTGTCCACCCGAAAGCTCAAAGGGGCTCTTGTCGCCTATCACGGCAAGGTCGAGGCCCACGCGCGCGAGCGATGATGCGACACGGCGTGCAACCTCGTCTTGCAGCAGGCCAAGGTTACGCGGGCCAAACGCCACGTCCTGCGCCACGGTCTCGGCAAATAGCTGACGCTCGGGATACTGAAACACCACGCCGACCTTGGCCTTAACCGCGGCGGCGTCTTTCTTGTTTGATAGGTCGAGCCCCAGCGCGCAAACGCTTCCCTCCTGAGGACGAATCAGCCCGTTGAGATGCTGGACCAGCGTTGATTTACCCGAGCCGGTGTGACCCGCCAGGCCCAGAAACTCCCCGCGATGCACCGTCAGCGAAACATCGCGTAGCGCCCAGGGGCTGTTTGGATCGTTGCCCCAAAGGGCCTGTTTGCTCGATGCGTCCGCAGCGGTCGAACGCTTGCGCCATCGACGGCGCTCGCGGGCGCTCAGCGAGTAACTATGCGAGAGATGCGAAATCTCGATAACAGGCTCCGACGCGGCTATCCCGTCGGCTGCAGAGGATCCATTGTCAAGCACATGAGAATCGGATGCGGAAGGCTGTCCTGCGATGTCCGCCCCACTCCGCTCGGCATAAGCCTGCACAATCTCGGCGACCATATCCGCCTCGCGCACCTGCGCGCAAACGGGCACGCCCTTCTCACGAAGTGCCCTACCTAAACAGCACGACGCCGGCATATCCAGGTTGAACTGCGCAAGTTCGTCCGCCCGCGTCAAGATTTCCTCGGGCGTACCGAGCATGGCAACACGCCCCGCCCGAAACACCGCGACGCGATCGGCCTCGGCGGCCTCTTCCATAAAGTGCGTAATCATCACGATAGTCATGCCGCGATCGCGCAACGCGCGGCAAGCCTTCATGAGGCCCTTGCGCCCGCGCGGATCGAGCATCGAGGACGCCTCGTCCAAAATGAGCACGCGCGGCTCCATGGCGAGCACGCCGGCAAGCGCCACGCGCTGCTTTTGACCGCCCGAGAGAGCGTGGGTCTCATGGCGCTCAAAGCCCACCAGGCCCACGCCCTTCAGCGCCTCGCGTACGCGCTGCGCGATCTGGGCCGATTCGACCCCTAAGTTCTCGGGACCAAACGCAACGTCATCTTCGACAAGCGTTGCCACCAGCTGGTCATCGGGATTCTGGAACACCATGCCCGCGGTCGAACGGATGTCGTAGACCAGCTCGGGATCGGACGTATCCATGCCGTTGATACGTACCGTGCCCGCATCGGGCTGCAACAGCGCATTCAGATGCTTGGCAAACGTCGACTTGCCCGACCCATTGCCACCGAGAATGCAGAAAAACTCGCCGTCCTCGATGTTCAGATCGACGCCGTCGAGTGCCGGTGCGGCACCGTCATAGCTAAAGGAAACGCCCCGACACTCAATCATGCGCGGCCTTTGACCTGGTCCTTTTTAGGCGTGATGAGATTGGAGACTGCCTTATACACCGCCAGCGTCAACACCGAATTAAGCACGGTCTTGATGAGGTTAAACGGCAGCACGGCAGGAAGCATGAGCGGGGCAATCACATCGGCCGAGCCATACCAGAACCAAACGCCGATGGTCAGGTTCGCGACCATGGACAGCGCCGTAGCGGCAATGACACCGAGCACCAGGCCAATCACAGCACCCTTGTAGGTATGCATCTTCTGGTAGACGATAGCCGCGGGCAGAATGTAGCCCAGCGTGGCAACCAGGTTCATAAGCGCGCCGACCCAGTCACCCGTAGTGAGCGCATGGATAACGATCGCCATGGCGGCAACGGCGGTACCGGCACCAGGACCATACGCAAACCCACACACCATCGCCGGCACCAGCGACGGGTCATAGGTCAAAAACGGCGCCGAAGGAAGGATGGGCAGCTGCACGTACATAAACAGGGCGCCCAAGGCACACATCAACGCCATGGTAACGAGCTGTTTGGTGCTCCACCTATTTGTGTTCTCAAAATGGATATGCTGCGACTGTTCAGACATAAGATCACCTGCCTCTTTCATCCGGACTCTAACCGTTGGTACTGGTATCTCACCAGTTCAGCCGGCATGCGAACCAACACACGCACGGGTCGCGGACTCATCGGCTCGACGCAAGTCCTCGCCTGCGCCACGGCACCCCTTTGGCACCGCCCGATTTACCGCCAGTGGGGAATTTCACCCCGCCCTGAAACAGCAATAGCAAGTGTAGCACCAGTAGGCTTTCGCGCAAGTATGCCAAGGGTAATTTATGGTGGGAACCAGTTGCCGCAACTACCACGTTCCCCATCCATCCCAAAGTAGCGCGCCTTTCGCGCAAAGCGCGAAACAGCGAAAGGGACACGTACTCCCATCAACCACGACTTTCTCCGCGAGCCGACTTCAAGGCCGTAAACGCAGGGGATCCGAGGACGTTCCGGAGAGAAGCCCCGTCACGCCCCCGGATCCCCGGTGGGAGTTCTAGACCTTGTCGGCCTTAGTACATACCGCCGCCCTGCTGACCAGCGGTAGCAGCAGCGATAGCGTCCTCAAGCTGAGTGTTCTTGGGCACATCGGAGACGGTGGCCTCGGTGATGAGGATCAGGCTGGCGACAGAAGCAGCGTTCTGCAGGGTGACGCGGCTGACCTTGACGGGGTCGAGGACGCCCATCTCGATCATGTCGCCCCACTCGCCGTTGGCAGAGTTGAGACCCTGGCCGGCGGGCAGCTCGGCAACCTTGTCGACCACGACAGCGCCCTCAAAGCCAGCGTTCTTGGCAATAGTAGCGACCGGAGCGGTCAGAGCCTTCTTGACGATATCGACGCCGATCTTCTCCTCGGGGTCGTCGATCTCAACAGCGTCGAGCGCAGGAGCAGCGTCCATGAAGGCGACGCCGCCGCCAGCGACAATGCCCTCCTCGACAGCAGCGCGGGTTGCCTGCAGGGCGTCCTCGACGCGATGCTTGATCTCCTTGAGCTCGGACTCGGTAGCAGCGCCGACCTTGATGACGGCAACGCCACCGGAGAGCTTGGCCAGGCGCTCCTGGAGCTTCTCGCGGTCGAAGTCAGAGGTGGTGTTCTCCATCTCACCCTTGATCTGAGCGATACGAGCGTCGATGGCCTCCTTGGAGCCAGCGCCGCCGACGACGACGGTGTTGTCCTTGGAGATGGTGACGGACTTAGCGGTACCGAGCATATCGGCGGTGATGTCAGCGACCTTCACGCCCAGCTCGTCCAGAGCAGCCTGACCACCGGTGAGGACGGCGATGTCCTCGAGGATGCGCTTGCGGCGATCGCCGTAGCCCGGAGCCTTGACGGCGCAGACGTTGAGAGCGCCACGGATCTTGTTGAGGACCAGGGTCGGCAGAGCCTCGCCGTCGATGTCCTCAGCGATGATGAGCAGGCCACGGCCAGCGCGCTGGACAGCCTCGAGAACAGGCATGATGTCCTGGACGCTGGAGATCTTCTGGTCGGTGATGAGGATGTACGGATCCTTCATCACGGCCTCCATGCGGTCGTTATCCGTGACGAAGTAAGCGGAGACGTAGCCCTTGTCGAACTGCATGCCCTCGACGGTGTCGATGGTGATGTCGAACGTCTGGGAATCCTCGACGGTGATGACGCCGTCCTTGCCCACGACCTCCATGGCCTCGGCGATCTTCTCGCCGACCTCGGGGTCACCGGCAGAGATGGTACCGACGGAAGCAATCTGCTCCTTGGTCTCGACCGGCTTGGCCTGCTTCTTCATCTCGGCGACGGCGGCGTTGACGGCCTTGTCGATGCCGCGACGGATGGCCAGCGGGTTGGCGCCAGCGGCGACGTTGCGCAGGCCGTCGTTGACGATGGCCTGGGCGAGCAGGGTTGCGGTGGTGGTGCCGTCACCCACGGTATCGTTGGTCTTGGTGGCGACCTCCTTCACCAGCTGGGCGCCCATGTTCTCGATGTTGTCCTCGAGCTCGATCTCCTTAGCGACGGAAACGCCGTCGTTGGTGATGGTCGGGGCACCGAACGTGCGCTGCAGCGCAACGTAGCGGCCCTTGGGGCCCATGGTGACGGTAACGGCGTCGGCCAGGGTGTTGACGCCCTTGGCGAGCTTAGCGCGGGCATCGGTGTTGAACGTAATGTTCTTTGCCATAGTGGGTAATCCTCCAAAAGAAATGTGACTCGCGTCGCCGCTTCCGAGTCCTATGCGGCGAGCGCGCTCAAAGACGAATCAGAGATTCTGACGAGACTAGGCCTCGACGACGGCGTAGATGTCGTCGGCGCGCATGAGCAGATACTTCTCGCCGTCGACCTTGACCTCGTTGCCACCGAACTTACCGTAGATGACAACGTCGCCAACCTTGACGTCCATGGGGATGCGCTCACCCTTGTCGTTGACCTTGCCGGCGCCCACGGCAACGATGGTGCCGCGCTGCGGCTTCTCCTGAGCGTTACTGGCGATGTACAGACCAGAGGCGGTCTTCTGCTCGGCCTCGTCGGGCTTGACCAGGACGCGATCTGCAAGCGGCTTCAAAGACGACATGCTTGTTTCCTCCTTTGTGGGCCGCGCGGTCATGCCGCGCGGATTAACCCTTTTTGTTTGCGTACGCGTTGAATGGTACCCACGAATGGCGGGTTATACAACACAGAGTCAAAAAATCTTATTTTTTGGCACTTAGATTTTCTGAATGCCGGAGGATAACTTGTGCGCGGCTCCCGTGTGGCGCCGGAGGGGCGGGATATAAGGTTTCCTGCTCGGGCAGTCCTGCTCGCACGAAGGCCACATTAAGTGGCCTTCGGCTCGTGCGGAACTCGCAATAAACCTTATGCCCCGCCCCTCCGGAGCCACACGGGAGACAGGTTAACTAATTCGGGTCAGGCATTCAGAAAAGTCAGTGCAGCAAAATGGCGATGCGGATAGCGACATGGGCATGGTTTTCGTTGCGCGCACGGGTCCCCTGGGGAGCACTGTGCATTTTTGGGAGTTTTCAGCAGGCCAGGACGGATGTATACGCACCGGGCGCACCTTGTTGGTCCCACGGATGCCTTCGACCGGCGATTTGGGTCGGCAGACAGAGCTCGTCGAAACAAACAAGCGTGCCTCGCGCCACGTCGGGCCCCAAAATGACGTCGATCTCCGCAATAACACCCAACTGCAGCGGCGCCGGCAGAGCTCGCGGTGCTGAAAACTCCGTTTTTTGCACGGCCCAGGCGGGGGTACATCAAGACCGGAAAGAACATCTCAACTTTTTTATGCAATCTGCAACTGGAAGTATGCAAAACATCAAGAGAAAGCATTGCTGATGTCCAAATTGAGCGCGCGGGACAGTAGTGCCTCCACCTTGCGCCCAAATCCAGCAGAGCGGGGACACTCCTGACGGACCCCATCGGCAAACAAACGCGGCTCGAGCGCCATCCCAAAATAGACTGCCCGAGCCGCGTTTAACGATACGGTATGAACATCAGCGCTCGTAGATTAAGTTGCCTGCCAGGTAGGTGGCCTGAACCTTGGTGGCTTGCAGCTCTTGGGGGTCGATGGTGAGCGGGTTTTGGTCCAGGACTACCAGGTCGGCGTATTTGCCGGGTTCTAGGCTGCCGAGGTTTTGCTCGTCGCCCGCTGCATAGGCGCTGCCCAGGGTGTAGTTGCGCAGGGCTGTTGCTGCATCGATGCGCTCGCTCGGCAGCCAGCCGCCCTCGGGCCAGTGGCTTTTGGGGTCTTGGCGCGTGATAGCCGTGTAGAGCACGTTCATGCTGGTAACGGGCGTGATAGGGCTGTCAGTACCGAAGGCTTGGCGAATGCCGCGCTGCTTATAGGTTGCAAACGGCCACATGATGCGGCTGCGCTCCATGCCCAAATCGCGCTCGGGGCCGCCCGGGTCGAGCGTAATGTGACAGGGTTGACTCGAGGCAATCACGTTGAGCTTGCGCAGGCGGTCGATGTCCTCGGGCAGGAGGTTCTCCAGATGCTCGAGTGTGTTATGGCCGTGCTGGGGCAGGCCGTACAGGTCGGCGGCCTCCTCGAAGATATCCAGCGCGGCATGAATCGCACCGTCGCCGATAACGTGGATACGCACAGTGTGGCCGCGCTCCGCAGCCGCCAGAACTAGCTTACGCATGCGCTCGGCAGGAACTGTCAGACGGCCCTGGTCGCCCGGGAAGCGCGGATTGGTATAGGGCTCGGTGAGATATGCCGTGTGTTCGCTCGACACGCCGTCGAAGAACTGCTTAAAGCCTGGCGCCGAGAGCAGCGCGTTGTTCGCGTAGCGGGTCTGCAGCTCTTCCAAGCGCAACTGGTCATCCAGCAGCGTGGGGAACAGATGGGCTCGGATGCCCAACTTGCCGGCTGCCTGCAGTTTGTCGTAGACATCGTCGCGGATAAAATCGCAGCCCGGCATGGGCATGAGCGACATGTCGCAGATCGAGGTGATGCCCTGCTCGGCCATACGCCTCATTTGATCGGCGTAAGCGCTTGCAATGCGATCCTCCCCCAGCCACTCAAGGCAGCGCGGAAGCAGCTGCATAGCGGCCGCCTCGTGAGCGATACCCGTGAGCTCGCCGTTTGCATCCTTGTCGTAGCTACCACCCGCCGGAGGCTCGCTGTCGCGTGTCACGCCGAGGGCTTCGTGTGCGCGGCTGTTGAGCCACAGCGTGTGCCCGTCGCCCGAATACATAACGCAGGGGCGATCGGGGAATGCCGCATCGAGCGACGCCTTGGTAGGATGCGCGGGCGGGTCCCAACGGTAGTCGCGCCAGCCCTGCGTCACAACCCAAGCGTCATCGGGCAGGTCCTGGGAAAACTCGAGCGCGTGCTGCACCAGCGCCGCCTCGGACGTGCCCATATCCATGAGCATGTACGGCGAGGAACCGACCGAGGTATGGAAGAAGTGCAGATGAGCGTCATGGAAACCGGGGCAGACAAACTGCTCGCCGTAGTCGATAACCGGCGTGGCGGCGGGAGCGGCGGCGATCACGTCATCGGGCTTGCCGACTGCGACGATACGGTCGCCTGCGATGGCAATCGCCAGCTCGCGGGCAGTATCGATGCCGTCTTGCGCGGTAAAGACGTTCTTGGAGCGGATAATCCGATCGATATGTTGCATGGGCATCCCCATCTCTGGCAGGAAATTCAACACCCCCGAGTGTACTCCCCCGCCCTTGCAACAAAACCCCAAGCGGCAAACGGCAACTTTACCAGCCCTAGCGGCAGGTGGCATACTGGAGAGAGCCTGTACGATTTTGCGATCAACCCAGCAAGGAGCAAATCGACCATGACGAAGACCAAGGCACAGCAGATTATGGCGGCGACCGAGGCTCGCGCGGCTGACGACGTCACCGCAGCCATCAAAGATATCGCTACCGAGTTTGAACCCTATATCATCAAGCAGCGCCGGCACTTCCATAAGCACCCGGAGCTGAGCCTTGCCGAGGAGCGCACGACCTCCGACATCGCCAACCAGCTCGACGCCATGAATATCCCCTACGAGCGTCCGCTCAAGACCGGCTTGGTGGCAACGCTTCGCGGTACCGCGCCGGATGCCTATCGCGAGGACGGCACGCCACGCCGCCGCATCCTGCTGCGCGCCGACATCGACGCCCTGCCCGTCACCGAGCAGACCGGCGAGGAGTTTGCCAGCGTCAACGAGGGCTGCATGCACGCCTGCGGCCACGACTGCCATATCGCCATGATGCTCGGCACGCTGCAAATCCTGCGCCATATGACCGACGACATCCACGGCGAAGTCCGCGTCGTCTTCCAGCCCAGCGAGGAAAACGGCCAGGGCGCCAAGCTCATGATCGGCACAGGTGTGCTCGACGGCGTCGATGGCGCCTACGCCGCGCATATCTGGAGCGAGGTCGATGCCGGCACCGTAAGCTGCGAGCCCGGTCCACGCATGGCCAACACCGACTGGTTCCGCATCGACGTACGCGGCACCTCATGCCACGGTGCCATGCCCCAGCGCGGCCACGACGCCGTTATGGTGGCCGCCGAGATCGTCAATGCCCTGCAGACCATCGTTTCGCGCGAGATCAGCCCCTACGAGCCGGCCGTCATTACCGTCGGCGAGCTGCACGGCGGCACCGCGCGCAACGTTATCGCCGGCACGGCCTACCTCGCCGGCACGGTGCGCACCTACGGAGATTCGACCCACGAGGAAATGCCGGAGCTCATGCGCCGCATCGTGGAGCATACCGCGGCCGCCTTGGGCGCCGAGGCAGAGCTCACCGACTACACCATCGCCAATTATAAGGTCGAAAACGATGCCGCCTCGAGCGAGCGTTGTCGTCAGGCCGTGGTCAAGTGCCTGGGTGCAGCCGGCGAAGGCCATTATCGCGGCACACTTTCGGGCGAGGATTTTTCGGAGTACCTGCGCCGTGTACCGGGCGTGCTCGCCTTTGTAGGTACGCGCAACCCCAAGATTGGCGCCACGTACGCCCAACATTCCTGCTTCTACAAGATCGACGAGACTGTGCTGGCAAAGGGCTCCATGGTGGCCGCCCAGTATGCCATCGACTTTTTGGCCGAGCCCACGCAAGAGGAGCTCGACGGCCCCGCGATCACCGCGGTCGCCGAAACCAACCCCGACCTGGCCGCCAAGTTGCGCTCTGCCAAGGCAACGACCGCCGAGGCTCGCGACGCCATCCATGACGCCCGCACGGCACGCCATGCCGCGATCAAGGGCATCCACGATGCACGTGCCGCCGCTCGCCGCGAGGAGAAGCGCGGCGAGTAGTCGATTCGCGGCCATCTCGCAGTCATAGCCACATCGCGATATCAAAGCGGGGGCGGACGTTTCGACACGTCCGCCCCCGCTCATTTGTCAAGCGCCATTTCTACCGTTTCTACCCCGTCCCCAAATGGCAGGCGGCAGGGCTACTCGTCCTGCGGGTCCTCGTCGGAGCTTGGTGCAGGCTCGGGCTCGGGCTCAGGCACGGGCGCGGGCTCAGCCTCAGGCTCAGGCTCAGGCACGGGCTCGGGCTCGGGCTCGGGCGCAGGCGCCGGCGCCGCAGCGGAATCGGATACGGGCGCTGCGTCGGCGCTAAAACCAGCCGGAGCAGACTTCTTCTCAAACGGCAGCACAAAAGTCAGGACGTCGTCCTTGTCCTCGTCGGCCCACTCGCTTGCGTAGCGCGCAACCCAATAGCCAACGGCACGGTGCTTGAGCATCTTGCCAAAGACCGTGAGGAATACCGTGACAAACGCCGTCAGCACCAAGAACAATACGAGCGTGATGCCACCGCCGGTAACAAGCGCCTCAATAGCCGTAGGACGGTAGTAGTAGCTATACATACCGACAGAGGCAATGGTGCCAAAGACGAACGTCAGGATCCAGGTGACAACGTTGGCGACCAGGCCCGTCAAAAACTCGGGAAGGAACGAAGCGCAGAACAGTTTGGTCTTGTTGTGCTTAAAGGCCGCCCAGACCTTATCGAGCGAAAACGCGCTCTCGACACGACCGGTCACCGCAAAGTGCATCACGGCAATGTCGGCGAACATCTTAAAGAAGACCCCCAAGACCGCCGTGGCAATCATAGCCAGGACAAGCAGGCCAAGCGAGCCGAACAGCGCTGCCTCGAGTGCATAAGAGCCGTAATACGAATACGAGCCCGCGGCGCCAATTACCACGCTCTCCACCAGCGAAAGCACTACACCGATAACGGGAATGGCAGCGATAACCTCGAGCACGACCGAGATAACGCTCGAAAAGACTCCGAGGCCAAACGACGTGGAACGCATGAGTGGACGATCCATACCGTCATCAACCTTGAGCGACAGATCGCGACCCCACTCAATACCAAAGCCGGAACCACACACGCTCGCAATGCAAGCTGCCAAAAAGCCGATGGCAGCCGCGATACCGCCGATAACGGGAATGAACAGCACGAGCACCGACACAACACAAATCAGCGCCGGCAAAAAGGCGATCTGGCACACGCGCTGCAGCACGCCCGGCGTCTTGGTCATGTCCTCAAACGCCTGAGCCACACAGCCCTTGGACGCATTCGCCACGGGCGGTTGCGGAACAAACTGCTGGGGCTGACCCTGAGGGGCAGAGGCTGCGGCACCGGCATTGGGGGCACCACACGCACCACAGAACTTATCGTTGTCGCCCATGGGGGCACCACGCTGCGAACAGAACATCGAGATCATCCCTTCGTATCTTGAGCGAATCATCTGGATCGCAAACGATGTCTTTGGCATCATTATCACCCAATGTGGGGACAAATACTCCAACATGACGCATTTGCAATGCGCAGGGCGCTATTCGATTGTTTGATAAGCTCGACCGCGTTAGTTCGTTCCGCGGAAACCCTTGCCGACGATCTCGGAGCTGTCGACGATCGTGATAAAGGCACCCGGATCGATCTCGCGAGCGTAGCGACGCAGCTGCACGGCCTCGCGACGACTCAGCACGCTCATGATCACCGTCACGCACTTGCCCGAGAAGGCGCCGTAGCCGCGGCTGATAGTCGCCGTGCGGTTGAGATGTTTGACGATAAACTCCTCGACCTTAAGGGGCTCGGAACAAATGACCGTGCAGACTTTGCGCAGGTGAATGCTCTCGATGGCCTTGTCGACCACGAGCGTCTTGGCAAACAGGCCAAGCACGCAATACAGACCGACGCGCGGCCCGTACAAGAAGGCCGCGATGGTCACAATGCCGATATCGACCAACAGCAGGGCGCGGCCAATCTCGAGCGTCGTGCGGCGTTTGAGGATCATGGCGAGGATGTCCGTGCCGCCCGTCGAGGCACCAATATCAAAGACGATGGCGCTGCCGAGCGCCGGCAGAATCACGGCAAAGCACAGGTCGAGCCACATATCGCCCGTCATCGAGACATCGGTCGGAATAAAGAGCTCAAACAGCGAAACATAGGCGGACAGCGCAAACGAGGCAAAGACACTCCACAGGATTGCCTTGCGCTCCAAAAAGATAAAGCCCAGGATGACGAGCACCGCATTGATAATCCACATAAAGACGCCGACGGGCAGGGTCGGGAACAGCGTGGACAGAATGACCGACACGCCCGAGGTGCCGCCAAAAGCAAAGTGATTAGGTGTTTTAAACGCAACGATGGCAAAGGCCGTGAGGATCAGGCCCAAATTGAGCTCGGCAAAAAAGCGCGGAAAGCCCGGCTCCTGGCTGCGCTTGCGACCAGCGCGCTCGCCCCGCTCGATAACATCGCGATCGACCACGCGCTCCATCGGCACTACGGGAGGACGATGCACCTCCTCGGCAGCACGCGACGCCGCTTCTGCCGCAGCGGCCTCAATTGCCCATGCCTTGCTTTCTGTTTCGTGCTCGTCGGCCATTACGGCAACCCCTCGTTAACAATTTGGAAACAATGCGCCCATTAGAGTAACGCGGAACGTGGGGATTGCAACCCCTAGTTAGACGAGCGGTATGACTACATCGGGAGCGTACAAAAACGGCCGGCCACGCTTTTGCTTGCGCGGTCGGCCGTTTAACGTTTTCGCTGATAAAACCTGCCAAAACAAACCTGTCTCTTTTTGGAAGGTTATTCGTGCTGGCTGGTACGGTGCTCGTACTCCTCGGGGGTGATGACGTCCTCGATACGCAGGTTGACGCCCGCCACCTCAAGGCCAGTCATCGCGGCAAGACGCTCGGTGACACGTGCCTTGACATCGTCGAAGATCGCGGGCGCATAGGCGCCGTACTCGATGATGACGGAGATGTTGACGACCACGCGATTGTCATCGGTGACCTCGACCGTCACGCCCTTGGTCAGATTCTCGGCACCAAACTGCTCCTGAACAAAGTGCATGAGGTTACCCTTCATGCCCAGAACGTGCGGAACCTCGCGGGTGGCCATGGCAACGATCTTCTCGATCACGCCGTTGGAATAAGTCAGCGAGTCCTCGGACTCGTCCGTTTCCTCGTCATCCTCATCCGCATCGGGCTCGGCCTCTGTCTCGGCGAGGGACTGACCTTCGAGTTCTACATCCTCAGCTTCGGCGACGACCGCCTCGTTCTCCTCGAGCTCGGTATCGGCTACATCGACCTTCGTATTAAAAGCCATGGTTCCTCCTTATGCCTGCCGCGGATGCGACAGTCGAATACATATTAGCGGCCGCTAAACAGACGGCCGAAGAAGTTGACGATCCCGTTCTCGCCGTCGCGAATTTGACCGATCACGGCGCCGATCAGCACGAAGAATGCAATGACGAGCGTATCCCACAGGCCCAACGTGAGCACCAACACGGCAAGGATAAAGCCGGCGACGGCACCGAGCGTGGTGTTGGGATGACGCACAGCATAGCTCCAGATGGCAGCGCCCGTACCCTTGATGAGACCCATAGCCTCGTCAAAATCCGCGGCTGCCGCGTCTTGTAACTCGGTTGCCTCTGCTTTGGAATCAACAGGTTCGCTCGCCGGCGTAGCGCTCTGGTCAATCGTCAGGCGCGGCGTACGAGCGGTCTTATCTTGATTGGTATCACTCACCGGAAACCTCCACGGTCTGGACGGTAGTCTTGGACGGCAAAAAACGGACACGCGCGGTCGTACCCGGCGTGCCGAGCATGGTGTCGCAGGCCTTCTCGATGCGCTGCTGCATCGAGGTGGCAAGAGCGGCAACGTCCTTATCATCGAGCGCGATGGCCTCGACCTTAAAACGGACGTGCGAATCGTCGGAGCCTTGGACGCGGGCCTCGACATGCTCGACCATCACGCGGTCGTCGCGCTCAGCAGCAGCCCTGGCACACGAAGAAAGCGCCGCAAGGGTAACCTCGATATTGCGCTCCCCCGCCGGATGCACGCAGGACGGCTCGCGACGAGCAAACATCAGGCGGAAGAAGCTTGCCAACACGCCGATCGCCACAACTCCGCCGCACGCCGTGACGACGATACGCGGCATGGGGTCGCGCATCAGCAGCATAAAGCGATACGTATACGGCCCCCAAAACTGGCAGACAAGCGTACCCAGCGCCACGATGGTGGCGGCAAGGTACACGATCGCTAGGGCTCGTTTGAGTACGCGCACGCGGCGCTCCCTTCAAATCTCGGCTCTCGAAATGCAAAACGGTTCGCATCATTATAAAAGAGCCGGGTCCGGTGCTCTACGCACGCGGATCCGGCTCATCTATTCCACGAGGCTTGCATGCTCGCTTCATTATGCCCAGATATGCACGGCTTAACCCGTGCGGGCGCTACTCCTCCTCGAGGGCAGCGATGACCTCGTCGGTCATGTCCATGGTGCTGTAAACATCCTGGACGTCGTCGAGCTCCTCAAGACGGTCGATGAGGCGCTGGACCTTCTTGGCGTCGGCGCCGGAGACCTCGGTCGGGGTGGTCGGGACCATGGTGGTCTCGGAGCCCTTGACCTGGACGCCCTGCTCCTCGAGCGCCTTGGAGACAGCCATGACTTCGTTGGCAGTAGTCCAGACGATCCACTCCTCGCCGGCGTCCTCGTAGTCTTCGCCACCGGCCTCGGCGATGGCCATCATGAACTCATCCTCGTCACCGGCAGCACCGTTGGCGATCATGGTCTCCTTCTTGGCGTTCTCGTCCAGGATCTCCTTGGCAACGACGATCTGGCCCTTGCGCTCAAACTGGAAGGCGACGGAGCCGGAAGTGCCCAGGTTGCCACCAGCGTGGGAGAAAGCGGAACGGACATCGGCGGCGGTACGGTTGCGGTTGTCGGTCAGGCAGTCGACGTAGACGGCGACACCGGCGGGACCGTAGCCCTCGTACACGATGTTCTCGTAGACGGCAGCATCGGCA
Source organism: Collinsella sp. (assembly GCA_019414445.1). Taxonomy (GTDB): domain Bacteria; phylum Actinomycetota; class Coriobacteriia; order Coriobacteriales; family Coriobacteriaceae; genus Collinsella. Next base: position 42,307 of record DXMA01000009.1, on the reverse strand, counting down.
CCCGAACCAAAAGCCTTGTCGATAGCGGACTTGATCTTGTCCTTGGGCATGGACTGAGCCTTAGCCTTGGCAACGGCAGCGGCGAGGCTGGCGTTGTTCTCGGGCAGCGGGTCACCGCCGAGACGGGCAGCAACAGTGATGTTGCGGCTGAGCTTGGAGAAGAGGGCGGAACGCTTGGCGTCCTGCGCGCCCTTACGATGCTTGGTTGTGGCCCACTTAGAGTGTCCGGACATACGTGTCTCCTATCGGTTTCGACCTAAAGCCCAGCGCAGATGCTCGGGCAATATAAACAAACGCTATAAATGATATACCTACTGGCCTGTGAGATAAACAAAAAAATGAAGGCGTCGTGATGATGCCACCCTTTGGTGCAAAGTAACCTGACCCCAATGCACCAAGTTAGGACCAGAGGAAGTCGCTGCGGGTAACGGTGGCGCCGATGGCGAAGGGCATGCAGGCAATGACCGGGTACAGGTAGCGCATGTAGGTCGATCCGTTGCACGGGCCAATCAGGCACACAGCGAGCACGCCCAACAGCGGCACCCAGATTGTCAGCGCACGCCATGAATGACGACGCAGCAGGTAGACCACCACGGCGATCATGATCCACACATAGGTGGCCGAGCTCATGGTGAGCGAAATAAACGGGATACGCTGCACCGCCACACGGTACAGATTGATCAGGTGGTCGCACCAGCGCACCACGTTGCTGTCAACCGGATGGAAGTCGAAGTACTTGAGGTTGTCGGGACGCGCCATGATCTCGGCACTACGCGCCGTGCTGTAGACCCAGGCATCGCGCGCGCTCGGATAAAAATAACCATAGTAGTTATTGATAAGCGCCGAAATATAGCACTCGGGATCCTTCTTAAACATCTGAGCCCATACCTCAAAATAGGCATCGATGTCCTCCTGCGAGGCGTATTCGTTAAAGCAGTTCTTGACGGCATCGGACTTGTCGGGGTTGTAGCGGAGGCCCAGGTTCTCGTACTTGAGTACGCGATCGATCACGGCACGCTCTTCGTCGGTCACCGAACCGTCGCAAGGAGCCTCCACGATAGTGCCGTCCTCCTTAACCGTAGGGTTGACGCCCGAGTTGAGGCCGTCGTGCTTTTGGACGAAACGAGCCGTCTGTTGGAACGGAATCGAGAGGATTTCGCGCTTGGAACCAGGCGTGATATCGTGCGCCGGCATAAAGACCTTGGTGAAGTACATATTAGAGGCAAGGCAGAGCGCGAGCACCGCGAGAACTCCCACCCAGCGGAAACGCGGGATGGCGCCCGAAGGCGCAGCACCAGCCTGCTTGACTGCACGACGAGCCACATGCGCGTCCCATACGCAAAACGCCGCCGCGATTACGCATGCCGCCAGGGGAAACACAAGGCCGCCGTTGCGCAGAAACGTGGAACCCATAGCAGCCAGCGCGAGCAGCAGCCAGTCGTGGCGCGCAAAGAGCACGGGGGCTTTCTCGCCCGCTCGCTCGACATTGGCATCACGACGGGGCAAGCCACATGCCACGAGCTTGACGGTCTGTACCAGCAGCACCAAAAACGCGTCGGCAAAGAGCACGTCTTTGGTGAGCAACGCCGCGTAGTTGGAGAACATCGGCATAAACGCAAAGAACAGCAGGATCGCACCGCGAACCGGCAGGCTCACGCCCAGTTTGCGCAGCGACGAAATGGAATAGGCCATGCAGGCAGCCGTGATGACAAATTGAGCGCAGGTATAGATGATGAGGCCCGCGTTAGCGCTGTTGAACAGCGAAAGCCCCAGCTGAACGCACGAGCCGATAATGGCCGTGTGCACTACGGGATGATGCCCGTTGAGCAGCACGTTGGGGTTGAGTAGGCGCAGGTAGTCGCTCGTGCCGTTGGGATAGTTGAACCACTGGCGAATCTGCGCGCCCGTATCTCCCATAAAAAGGCCAGGCAGCGAAGCGATGAGCGTGGGCGCCCAGGCGATCATAAGCACCAGGAAGGGCCCGGCAAAGGGATGGACCGAGAGCACGGCGTGAGCCACACGCCATATGCGCCCAAAGTGCGCCTCGGAAAACGGGATGCGCCGAGAGCTCAGCCAATCCAGGCACTCAAAAGCCAGATAGAAAGCCACGATCGCTAGGAGCATCCAGCCCGCGCCGCCAATCCAGGCGCAGATGATGCGGGCCTTGTCGCCAAAAACAATCTCGGCCGAGTCGGTGAGATCGTAGCTGCGGCCGAACACCATGCAGATGGCGAAAAACAGCGACGGCAGAATGATCGATGGACGCCAGGTGTCGCCGCGGCCAAAGAACACGTAACGAAAGGGCAACGTGAGTAGACAGGCCAGCGCGAGCAGCATGACCGCGTCGGTGTGACCGGCAAACGACAGGAGCACCTCGTAGCACACGTAAAGCATGCCCGAGGCCTTTGGATCGATCGCCAGGACTGCATTGCTCGACACCGGGGCGGGATCGATGGAAAACGCCGTGGTCGCCAGCAGGGCGAGCAAAAAGGCGATGAGCGTCTGCTTGGCGGGATAGCGCTTAAACCAAACAATGCGAGCGGCGTCGCGCGCAGCTGTTGTGGAGAGGTCGGAATCCTTCACAGTCCAAAAAGCCTTTCTAGAAACCTGCTAAAAAGGGACAGGTTTATTTTGGCAGGTTTTATCTGGGAAAACGTTACGGTTCTGTCATCGCTGCCCAGCGAACCACCACAAAGGTGCCTGTCCCCTTTGTGGTGGTTTTGGTGGTTAGGCGTCCAGGTAGACGCGCTGGGGCTGGTTGCGGCGACGGGCGAAGATGATGAGTGCCAGGCCCGCGATTACGAGCGGCAGGCTCAGCAGCTGACCCATGGTGATGACGCCGCCCAGCAGATAGCCCAGCTGCGCATCGGGCACGCGCACAAACTCAATCAAAAAGCGAACGATGCCGTAGCCCATCACAAAGACGCCCATAAACGTACCCTGGGGCAGCAGCGGTTTTTTGCGGCTGAGCACCTGCAGGATGCAAAAGAGCACGATGCCCTCAAGAAACGCCTCGTAGAGCTGGGAGGGATGGCGCGGCATATCGCCCGCGGTGCCGCCAAAGACCACACCCCAGGGCAGATCGGTCGGCTTACCCCACAGCTCACCGTTCACGAAGTTGGCGCAGCGTCCCAGGCACAGCGCCAGCGGAGCACCGATAACGGCAAGGTCGGCGATGGTCCAGGCGTCGAGCTTATACATGCGGCACACGATGATGCCGCCCAAGATGCCGCCGACCAGGCCACCGTGGAAGCTCATGCCGCCCTCGTTGGTGGCAAAGATCCCGAGCGGGTGGGCCCAATAGTAGCCATCACCGTAAAAGACGACGTAGAACAGGCGCGCGCCGATAATAAGGCCAAAGACCGCGCCGACCACGACACTCGTCAGGTCATCGATCGTGATGTTGAAACCCCAACGGCGCTGCGTGCGATACATGACGACTGCCGTAAGCAGGGCGCCGACCACATAGGCCAGACCGTACCAGTAGATCGTGATGGGGCCCGCCGAGATCGCGACGGGGTCAAGCATATGGTAGAGGTCGTTGAGCATATCGATCCCCCTGCTCCCTACATACAAATGCGGCCGCGGGCCTTGCGCTCGCAGCAGCATATCTGGGCGTAACGTCTATGCGGAGCATGTCGTCCGCAGCTTTCGCAGCTTAGAACGGCGCGTACTCGTCGTACAGGTCGTCGGTCTCGCCGGAAGCATTGACCTGCTCGACGCGGGTAACGCCGGGCACGTGCTCCTTCAGGATGCGCTCGATACCCATGGACAGAGTCAGTGCACTCATAGGGCAGCCGGCGCAGGCGCCCTGCAGTTCCAGCTTGACGACACCCTCGTCGTCGACGCCCACATACTCCATATCGCCGCCGTCGGCCTGCAGGTTGGGGCGAATCTCTTCAAGAACCTTCTTAAGCAGCTCTTCGTTAACAGCCACAGGGGCTCCTTTCTCACAATAACGCGGGCACGCCCGCGGACAGAAGCTATGTTACTACAGCCATGTACCCGCTCACGAGCCGTCCATGCGCGCAGACGCGACCTTCACGAGTAGTCAATTTGGAACGGGGCTCTTTGAGCTGTGTTCGTCGTCAGACAGCGACAACGCATATTACTGCCGAGCCTGTCCCCCGGTACCAATCTGGACATCGACGATGACCTGGCGGTAGCTGATGCCGCAGGAGTCGAGAATGCGGCGGCTGATACGGCCGTCATCGGTGTCGGCATACTTATTGTCCAGGTAGACGACCTCGCCCACGCCCACCTGCGCCAGGATCTTGGCGCAGTCGTGGCACGGGAACAGCGTGACGTAGACCGTGGAGTCCTCAAGGTCCTTGAGCGAGCCGCGGTAGTTGAGCACGGCGTTGGCCTCGGCATGCACCACGTAGTTGTGCTTATCCTGCAACGGGTCGTCGCTCGTGCCCCACGGGAAAAAGTCGTCGTTGAGCGCCGAGGGCGTACCGTTGTAGCCCACCGAAAGGATGCGGTGGTTGGTGCTGGCGATGCACGCGCCCACCTGCGTGTTGGGGTCCTTACTGCGGCGCTGCGCGGCGATGGCCACGCTCATAAAGAACTCATCCCAGCTAATAACGTCGCGGCGCTTGCCCGACGCAGTTTGATGAAGATCGTCCGACATGGCAGACACCTCCGTAATCGCAACAGTTTGACCCATTGTAGCAGGTGGAAGGTGGAGACGTTTTTGTCCCACCGCCCCCATTGCTACGCGCGACGGGGCTTTTGGTTGATGTGGTAGAGCTCGGCGAGACCCCGAAGCGTCAACGCGTCATCGACCGTCAGGCTATGACCGACAAGGGCCGCAAGTGCCTCGGCATCGTCGCCGGTAATGACGATGGGCACATCGCCCTCCCCCGCGGCCTTGGTCGCACGCATCTCGGAGAGCACCATGTCGAGCATGCCGTCGATGCGGGCCACCTCGCCCAAAACCACGCCCGAGCGCATGGCCTCACGCGTGTTGCGGCCGATGACGTGCGTCGGCGCCGAGGGCTCAACCTGAGGCAGGCGCGCCGCAGCGGCAGAGAGCGAACGGGCGCCGAGCGCCAGCCCCGGTGCGATAACGCCGCCGACAAAGGTGCCGTGTGCGTCGATGGCCTCGATATTGGTCGTGGTGCCCAGGTCAATCACGATGCACGGCGAGCCGTAGACAGCGCGGGCAGCCACGGCGTCGGCGATGCGGTCGGGACCGATCTCGGCCGGGTCATCGTAGTGCACAGGTATGCCAGTCTTGAGGCCCGGCCCCACAGTGAGCACGCGCCCCGTGCAGGTACGGGAAAGTGCCGCCTTCCACGGGCGCTCGAGCGCCGGGACCACACAGCTCAGCACGGCCGCGGCGGGTACGAGCACCCCGGGCACCCCCGCATCGGCGGCGAGCGCGCCCATGACCTGCACAAGTCGCATGCGCGCTTCGTCGGCCGTAATACGGACCGGCGTCGTGATCTCGCACGTCGCGAGCGGGCGCTCCTGCGCCGCGGCCGAATCCTCGGCAAACAGGCCAAAGCGAATGAACGTGTTGCCCACGTCGACCGTCAATATATATGCGCACCCATTAAGCATCGTCGGCGCTCCTTTCGTCTGTCCAGCAGTATATCGCCTACCTAAACCAGTCATCCCAAAATGACTAGCTTGCGGCTATACTGGTGCGCGGTCGCGCGCGAGCTCACGCGGCGGCCCTTGGTAACCCGACTTCCCGCGCCGTATCCGTAGCGGCGCTCCCGGGGGAAGCGGATATACGCAAAGGAGTTCTATATGAGCAATCCCTCGAACCGCGCCTCGATGCGCGGGCAACTCACGCTGCGCGGCGTCGTCATCGGCGTCCTTGGCTGCGTAATCATCACGGCAAGCTCGGCCTATACCGCCCTCAAGATGGGCGCCCTCCCCTGGCCGATTATTTTCGCTGCCGTCATCTCGCTGTTCTTCCTGAAGCTCATGGGTGACGCCAGCCTCAACGAGGCCAACGTCACCCACACCATCATGTCCGCGGGCGCCATGGTCGCCGGCGGCCTGGCGTTTACCATCCCGGGCGCCTGGATGCTGGGCTATGCCGACCAGATCAGCTGGCTCGACATGTTTATCGTGGCACTCGCCGGCACCATCTTGGGCCTGCTGGCAACGGCGCTCATCCACCGCCACTTTATCGTGGACGCCGCGCTGGAGTTTCCCACCGGCAATGCCGCAGCTCAGACACTGCGCGCCACCGAGGCCGGCGGCAAGACCGGCAAGCAGCTCTTTGGCTCCATGGCCATCGCAGGCATCTACAGCGTGCTTCGCGACGCTCTGGGCGTGGTGCCCAGCATGCTGTGCACGCTCAATATCCCCGGCGTGACCTTTGCCATCTATAACTCGCCCATGCTGCTCTCCATCGGCTTTTTGGTTGGCTTCGCCCCGGTTGCCTTCTGGTTTGCCGGCGCGCTGCTAGGTAACTTTGGCATCATCGTGGGCGGCACCGCTGCCGGTCTATTCGACGTTGTGACTGCGCAGGGCATCGTCAAATCGCTCGGCATGGGCCTCATGATGGGCTTTGGCGTCGCCGTCGTCCTCAAGGACATCCTGCCGCAGGTCGCCGGCATCGCCCGCGGCCTCGCCGCCGACAGCTCCAGCGACACCGACGAGCAGTCGCTCATCTCGGGCTCGCTTAAGCTCGACGCCGGCATCATCGGCCTGGGTACTGCCGCCATCGCCGTGATCGTCGCCATCGCGCTCGACCTTGGCCCCGTCCCGGCCGTCATCGTCACGCTGTTCACCTTTGTCACCACCATCATGAGCGCGCAGAGCTGCGGCCAGACGGGCATCGACCCCATGGAGATCTTCGGCCTCATCGTCATGCTCATCGTGGCTGCCTTCGCACAGATCGCCCAGGTCAAGCTGTTCTTTATCGCCGGCATCGTGGCCGTGGCATGCGGCCTTGCGGGCGACGTCATGAACGACTTTAAGGCCGGCGCCGTGCTGGGCACCAATCCGCGTGCGCAGTGGATCGGCCAGGCCATCGGCGGCATCGTGGGCGCCCTGGTCGCCGCTGCCGTCATGGTCGCGCTTGTCACCGCCTATGGTCCGGATGCTTTCGGCCCCGACAAGAGCTTTGTGGCCGCGCAGGCAAGCGTCGTCGCCACCATGGTCTCGGGCATCCCGAGCGTGCCGTGGTTCGCAGGCGGCTTTATCGCCGGCATCGTCATGTACTGGCTCGGCATTCCGGCCATGATGATCGGCCTGGGCGTGTACCTGCCGTTCTACATGTCGCTCACGGCCTTCTTGGGCTCCTGCGCCAAGCTCGCCTACGACAAGTGGGCCGCACGCCGCGACGCCGCTGCCGGTCTTTCGGACGAGGAGAAGGCCTCCAAGGATGCCGCCTTCCAGGAGCAAGGCCTGGTCGTCGCCAGCGGCCTGCTCGGCGGCGAGTCCATCGTCGGCGTTATCCTGGCGTTTGTCTCTGTTGGTCTGAGCCTGCTGGGGTAGGCCGAACAACAACGCACCAGCGCAGAGCGCGGGGTCGGAATCAAACCGGCCCCGCGCTTTTTTGTCTATTTGACTCTTATGATCCTCACGGCGTTTTAGCCATGTCGATTGTCCTGACTTCCAGGTCAACAAACCTTGTCTGACACCTCGCCTAACGCGGTGTAGAGTAAAGACGACAGACGCAAGAAGCGGCTCAGAAGCTAAACGAGGTAAGCATGGAACTCGACAAACAACAGATCAAGCGGCTGCGCGAGCGTCATCATCGTCGTCACGGTATACGCCCTGCACACAGCGAGGCCATGGAGAATGCCGCCCGTTTCCTTAAGCAGGCGTTCAACATACGCGAGGGACGCGCGCCCTATCACGTGATTCGCAAGCGCTTTGTAAACGGGGCGCGCCTGACTGGCTCGCACTTATGCATCCTGATCATTGCCATGTTGATCGCGAGCATCGGCCTCGATATCGACTCGGACATTGCCATCGTGGGCGCCATGCTCATCTGTCCGCTCATGGGCTCGGTCCTTGCCATGGCATACGGCATCGCCACGCTCGACCGCGAGATTGCCGTCGAGGCAATTGCCGGCCTCGCGCTGCAGATGGTCTTTTGTCTAATCACGTCCACGCTGTACTTTAAGCTCTCGCCCCTTGGCACCACCACGGCCGCCATCATCGACAACTCGACACCGACTGTGTGGGACCTTGCCGTCGCGCTCGCGGGCGGCTTTGCGGGCGGACTGGGCAACTCGCGCGACCAGGAACCCGCCACGCTCATCGCCGGCGTGGCCGTGGCGACCGCGCTCATGCCGCCCCTGTGCGCGGCGGGCTATGGCATCGCCATCGCAAGCGGGCCACTGTTTCTCTCGGCGCTTTATGAGTTTGGCATCAACGTCGTCTTTATCGCGCTGGCGGCCGAAGCCGTTCTGCTTCTTTTGCGCGTGCCGCTCAAGCGCGACCTGAACGGCGACGGTATTGTGACTGCTGAAGAAAACGCCGAGGTCGACGAGCTATCGCGCAAGGTGCGCCGCCGCATCATTGTGGGCACGGTAGTCTTTGCCATCCCCTGCATCGTTATGACGACGGGGTCTATTGGCTCGGCGCAAGCCGGCGTGCAGGACGGCTACGGCGTCACCGAAACCACGCGCGAGCTTGCGGCGGTGCTGCCAGGCTTTAAGGATTACACCGTCGCCGTCGAGACCTCGACCACCGAAGGCGAGGAGGAGGGTATCGTCGAGCGCGAGATTGTCGCCCATGTGACGACAAGCGAGACGCTTGGGGCGCACGACCGCCGCGTTGCCCGCAAGCTCATCGACCTCAACGTGCCCGAACTCGATCGCGTGGAGTTCGATGTGAAGTGATGCGGGATGTGAGATGGATGCGCGCACGGGCGCGAGTCGGAACGAGGCGCAGACGCGACGCAGGCCGCGAGCAAAAAAGCGGGGCGCGATTCATGTCCGTGCCCCGCTCGCTGTTTTATTGCCGTGAATCAACTGTCCGCATCGACATCGCCAGACTCCACCGTAAACGCCGGACCGGTACTCACCAGATAAAAACGGGTCACCCTGGTATCTCTAAATAGGTAGAGCAAGCCCTGATCGCGTCGGCGTGACAAGTACGCCACGTGGACCGTACCGAATTCTTCACCGTTTTCCTTCTTTAATATCAGGATGTTGGGGTCATCCGTACGCTTAAACTGCCCGTCTGTGCAGATTCCGTCTTGGTCGACCAGCTGCCATCGACAGTTGTCCTCCTCAAGAAAAGCCAGGGTTTCCCGACTCGTTTTGTCATCCCGATAGTAACCATCAATGACAAAGCCTTCGGAAGCACATTCCTGCATATAGGATGTTTCTCGACTTATAGCAAACAGCCCCGTAGCGCCTAAGAGCACAGCCAGGCAGACCACTGCAAGGGTTATCGAAATAGCACGGCGACCCATGTTAGCCCAACCGATAGTTATTAAACGGAGCGCGAAACATACCTGGAACCTCCGATATCAGGGGGAACGTCACCTATGGCCTGCCGGCAATCATATGTTTTCAACATCAAACCATATGGTTACAACTCGTTGGAGATAGGTTCCATGAACGGACGATAATTTGCGGCGAACGGCTACAATATGTTCATTATCTCAGGGTTCTGGAGGCAATTTTTGGTGCCACCGAGACGTTGTTTTCGGAAGTATGCGGCAAATTCCGGAGCCCTCGAGCACACCCCGGTTTTTCACCAATAAAACCGCAGGTACAAAGCTTGGGCATATCCAGTGTGCTCGGCCTATTCAAATTTTGCCGCATACTTCCGAAATCCAAGTTCGCAGGGGGTGATAGTTGGACCGTTTACGCAACAGATGTCCAGCAAAAACGGGTGGTAACCGGTACGGCTGCCACCCGTTTGTCCCATATCTAGCCCATAGCAGGCCAGTTACTTCTTAATGCCGCGTCCCAGGCGCTCGGCGACCGATGCCACGGCCTCCTCGCTGGCCGGCCCGCAGCTCACACAGCCGTCATGAGCACGCATCTGGCCGGTGACCTCGTCCATCGCGAGCGGCGCCACCTTCTCGAGCTTAAAGCCCTTACCGGCGCGCATGTTCTCCTTGGCCACGCTGATCATGAGCTTAATACGGTTGAGCTGGTTGACCTCGGACGCGCCGGGGTCGTAGTCCACCGCGACGATGTTGCTCTCGGGATGTTGGCGGCGCAGCTCCTTGATTACGGCCTTGCCCACCACGTGATTGGGCAGGCACGCGAAGGGCTGCGTGCAGATGATGTTGGGCGCACCGTGATCGATCAGGTCGAGCATCTCGGCCGTGAGCAGCCAGCCCTCGCCCATGTTGTTGCACACCGAAAGCACTGTGCGGGCCTTGTCGGCCATGGTGCCGATGCGCTCGGGCGCCTCAAAGCGGCGGGACTTCTCGAGCATCTCCTCCACCGGCGTGCGCATCCAGTCCACCAGCTTGATGAGCGCCTGCATGCCCGCGCGCGTAGTGGGAGAGCTTCCCAGCTCGTCCTTCTGCAGCTCGGCGTTGCTCATGGAGTACAGGAAGAAGTCGAGCAGGCCCGGCACCACGGCCTCGCAGCCCTCGCGCTCGATAACGTCGACCACGTGGTTGTTGGCCGTGGGATGGAACTTGACCAAGATCTCGCCGACCACGCCCACGCGCGGCTTGGTGCCCTCGCCCACGAGCGGCATGGAGTCGAACGCGCGGATGGCCTCGCGGCACAGCTTGGTGTAGTTATGCCTGTTGAACTTGGGCGCCAGCTTGCGGGCGCGCGCCATGTACTCCTCGTAGAGTGCGTTCGCCGCACCGGGCGTTGCCTCGTACGGGCGGCAACGATAGAGCATCTGCATCATCACGTCGCCAAAGAGCACCGCGTAGACTGCCTGCTTAAGCATCGCCGGCGTAATCTTAAAGCCGGGGTTGTCCTCGCCCAGCGCCACGGCCGAAAGCGAGATCACCGGAATCTCGGGGTGGCCGCTCTCGCGCAGGGCCTTGCGGATAAGCGCGATGTAGTTGGTGGCACGGCAGCCACCGCCGGTCTGGCTGATGACCACGGCTGTCTTGGACAGGTCGTACCGACCGCTCTCGATGGCCTCCATGATCTGACCCGTCACCAGGATCGACGGATAGCAGATGTCGTTGTTCACATAGCGCAGACCGGCCTCGACGGCATCGTGGTCAGTCGAGGGCAGCAGCTCCAGGTTGTAGCCGGCACCGCGGAACACCTCTTTGACCAGGTCAAAGTGGATCGGCGCCATCTGCGGGCACAGGATGGTGTAACCCTCCTCGCGCATCTGCTCGGTAAAGGGCACCTTGGGCCATGCGGTCGAGGCGCTCTCACGCTGCGCCTCGAACGTGTACTTGCGGCTCGCGAATGCGGGAGCATCCATGGAGGGTGCCACCGGCGCGGCGTCGCCCTGCTCGTAGGCCTCGCCCGCTGCCGTAGCCTCGGCCAAGCGCTCGGCCTCCTGGTCCTTGAGCGCCGCCATGAGCGAGCGGATGCGGATGCGCGCAGCGCCCAGGTTGGACACCTCGTCGATCTTGAGCACGGTGTAGATCTTGCCGCTGGCCTCAAGGATTTCCTGCACCTGGTCGGTGGTCAGAGCGTCCAGGCCACAGCCGAAGGAATTGAGCTGGATCAGATCCAGGTCGTTGCGCATCGTCACAAAACGGGCGACGGCATACAGGCGGCTGTGGTACATCCACTGGTCGACGACGCGAATCGGACGCTCAGGCTTTACCAGGTGCGCGAGCGAATCCTCGGCAAAGACCGCAAAGCCAAAGCTCGAGATAAGCTCGGGCAGGGCATGGTTGATCTCGGGGTCGTTATGGTAGGGGCGGCCGGCGAGCACAATGCCGTGGCCACCGTGGTCCTCGACCCACTTAAGAGCCTCCTCGCCCATGGTCTGGATGTCCTCATGGAAACGCGCATCGGCCTCAAAGGCAGCGTTGACAGCGGCATCGACCTCGGAGCGCGTGATCTTGGGCCCACGCACGCGACCGCGACCGGCTTGCGCATCGGCCACACGGTCGACGGCGAGCACCTGGTACAGACGGCGCTTGAGCTCGGTCTTGTCGTGATACGGCACAAACGGATACAGGAACTCGATGTTCTGCTCGCGGATCTCGTCGATGTTGAGTGCCAACGCCGTGGGGTAGCTCATGACGATGGGGCAGTTATAGCAGTTGCCAGCCGTCGGATCCTCCTTGCGCTCCCAGCGCACGCACGGCATCCAGATGAAGTCGACATCGCGGTCGATAAGGTTCATCACATGGCCGTGGCTCATCTTTGCCGGATAGCACACGCTCTCGGACGGCATGGACTCGATGCCCGCCTGGTAGGTCTTCTTGCTCGACTGGTCGGACAGCTGCACGCTAAAGCCCAGGCGCGTAAAGAACGCATGCCAGAAGGGGTAGTTCTCGTACATGTTGAGTGCGCGCGGGATACCCACGGTGCCGCGCGGGGCCTCGTCGGGGCTCAGCACCTCGCGGTTAAAGAGCAGCTCGTTTTTCTTTTTAAAGAGGTTAGGAGCCTCGGTTTTTTGCTTTTTGTGGCCGGCACCCTTCTCGCAGCGGTTACCGGTAATGAAACGCCTGCCGCCGCCAAAATCGTTGACGGTGAGCTGGCAGTTGTTGGAGCAACGGCCGCAGCGGACGTGTTTTTGCGTCACGGTGAGGTGCGCGATGTCCTCGGCAGAAAGGATGGTCGAGGTGCCGTCGGCGCCGGCGCGGTCGCGGGCGAGCAGGGCCGCACCGTAAGCACCCATGCAGCCGGCGATGTCGGGACGCACGGCGTGCACGCCGGTGAGCTGCTCAAATGCGCGCAGCGTGGCATCGGACATAAAGGTGCCACCCTGAACGATCACCTGGCTGCCGATCTCCTTGGGGTCGCGCAGCTTAATGACCTTGAACAGGGCATTCTTGATGACGGAATAGGACAGGCCGGCCGCGATGTCGCCCACCGTGGCACCTTCCTTTTGCGCCTGCTTGACGCGCGAGTTCATAAAGACCGTGCAGCGGCTGCCCAAATCGACCGGGGCCTTGGCATGGATGGCGGCATCGGCGAACGCGCGCACGTCCATGTTCATGGACACGGCGAAGCTCTCGATAAAGCTGCCGCAGCCCGATGAGCAGGCCTCGTTGAGCATAATGTGCTCGATGACGCCGTCCTTCACGCGCAGGCACTTCATGTCCTGGCCGCCGATGTCCAGGATAAACTCGACACCGGGCAGGAATGCCTTGGCGCCGCGCAGGTGCGCGACGGTCTCGATCTCGCCGGAATCGGCCTTGAGGGCCTCGATGAGCAGCGCCTCGCCGTAGCCCGTGGTGGTCACGTGGCCGATGGTGCAGCCGGCAGGGATGTGATTGTAGAAATCGGCCATGATGACCTTGGCCGTGCCCAGGATGTCGCCGTTGTTGTTGCCGTACCAGGTGTGCAACAGCTGGCCGTCCTCGCCCACGAGCGCGGCCTTCATGGTGGTGGAGCCGGCGTCGATGCCGATGAACACGCGGCCGGTGTAGCCGTCGAGCTTACCCTTGGGGACGACTTCCTGGTCGTGGCGGTTCTTGAACTCGGCAAAGTCCTCGTCGGTGGCAAAGAGCGGATCCAGGCGCTCGACCTCGGCACCCTGCGTGTCACCCAGGCTGTCGATGGCCTCGATAAGCTGCGGGAACGTGCTGAGCTTGTTGGACTCGTGCGCCATGGCAGCGCCGCTCGCCACAAACAGGTGGGCGTTTTGGGGCACAATGCGGTGCTCCTCGTCCAGGTTGAGCGTGAGGTAGAAGCGGTGGCGCAACTCGGAGAGATACTGCAGCGGGCCGCCCAGGAAGGCGACGTTACCGCGAATGGGACGGCCGCACGCCAGGCCCGAGATGGTCTGGGTCACGACGGCCTGGAAGATGGAAGCGGCGACGTCCTCGGGGCGGGCGCCCTCGTTGAGGAGCGGCTGCACGTCGGTCTTGGCAAAGACGCCGCAACGGCTGGCGATGGGATAGATGGTGGTGGCGTTGGCCGCGAGCTCGTTGAGGCCGCTCGCGTCGGTGTGCAGCAGAGTGGCCATCTGATCGATGAACGCGCCCGTGCCGCCGGCGCAGGTGCCGTTCATGCGCTGCTCGATGCCGTTGTCAAAGTAGATGATCTTGGCGTCCTCACCGCCCAGCTCGATGGCGACATCGGTGGCCGGGATAAGGGTCTCGACGGCGCGTTTGCTGGCGATGACCTCCTGGACAAACTCCAAGTCGAGCCACTGGGACAGCAGCAGACCGCCCGAGCCGGTGATGGCGCAGGTCATCTGGGCCGTCGGCAGCACAGTCGCGGCGCCCTCGAACAGATCGCGGGCGCAGGCACGGACGTCGGTGTGGTGGCGCTGGTACTTGGCGTAGACGATCTGGTTGTCATCGTTGAGGACGGCAAGCTTGACGGTGGTGGAGCCCACGTCGATGCCCAGGTGCAGGTTGCCGCGGGCGGCCTCGGGGTTGAAGATCGCGCCTTCGGGGGCGTGGGCGGCGGTGGCGGTTACGGACTCGGCAACGTTGGGCGTGGCTGCGTCAGCGGTGAGCGTCTCCCCTGCCGCGTTCTTGGCATCGGCAACTGCCTCGGCAACTTTCTCGGCAGCCGCGGTCGCGGCCTTCTGCGCGGCGTCCACCACGGCGGGCGCGGCCTCGCGTGCGGCAGCGACCATACGATCCTTGATGCCCTCGACGAGTTTGCTCATTGTCTCTCCTCTTAGTTGTTGGACTCGACGGTTGCGGCGGTGTCGGCCGCGTCCTCGAGCTGCAAGTTCAATAGCTTCATGCCGTATTCCGGCACGTTGATATCGATGGGTTGGCCATACAGGTCACCAGGGCGCACAAAAGCGAGCACCGTCATAATGCGCGCCATGGCCTCGGGCGATTCGGTGAGCCCACGCTCAAACCAGCGCTGAATCATGCCGACCTCGGCGCTCACGACGTAGGTGACGTAGTAGTCAAAGAACGTGCCCAGCGCCAGGCCCAAAATGCCCGTCTGCGCACGCGGCACCACAGCCTCACGCGCGGTGTCGATGATCCTTTTAATGAAGGCCTGGTCGCCGCCCGGACCCAGCAGCGCACCGATTAAGTCGCGGTTGGCCGCAAGATAGCGCAGCAGTTCAACCGAACCGGGCGCCGGCTCGAGTTCATCGATGTTGTGGTAGAGATCGGGCAGCTGAGCTGCGGTGATGAGCTCAATGCGTTCACGGATCTCGGCCAGCAAGCCGTCCTCGATTTGATTGATGAAGTCGGGGATATCGCGGTAGTGCGAATAGAACGTGCGGCGCGTAAGGCCGGCGCGCTCGGTGAGCGACGCGACATTAATGCGCGAAAGGTCGCCGCTTTCGGCAAGCTCGCTGGCAAGTGCCTGGCGAAGGGCACGCTGCGAGCGAAGGGACCGGCGATCGCATTTCTCGAGCTGGGACAAGCGTCCTCCTTGTTACTCAGCCTGTGCGCTATTGCACAGTGCGAGTATTATTGCACACCGTGTGCATCAACACGTAAAGGCAATATTTGGAATGTGACGAGGGGGCAGTCCCTTTGTCACATTATTCGATGATGGTGCGGGAGCTCTGCTTATGCATGGTGGCGAGCATGTGTTTGGGGACGGCGTGGACCATGCAGCTGCCGATAGTTGCGCTCGCGGCGACCTTGGCTGCATCGCTAGCGTTTTTGGTCGCGTAGCTGTGGCGGAAACGCTTGAGCATGGCGATGTCGTTTCCGCCGTCGCCATAAACCGCGACCTCGTCCTCGGCAATGCCGTAGTAGCCCGCCAGCCAGGCCACACTCTCGCCCTTGTTACACGCCACGTCCGTGATCTCGAACATCACCGGATCGAACGGCGCGTTGACCACACGGTCCGAGCGCTCGGCAAGATACGCCTTAAGGTCGCGCTCCAGCTCGGGCGAGGTCACGCGACAATTGATCTTGCATACATCGTGGCGCAGGATGTCACCGATCGACTGGTCGAAATACTGCTCCTCGTGATACCCGCCGCGCGCACGCATGCCGCGCATCACGATGCGCTTGATGGGACTGTCCTTTTTAAAGCCCGCCTGATGCATCTCGAACGAACCGCTCGAGTACATGCCATCGGGCGTGGAACAATCAAAGCAAATGTCCGGGAACGCCTTGAGCAGTTCCTCAGTGACCTGCGGATCGATGGTCCAAGTCTTGAGCACCTCACCATGGCTGTCGCGCACGATGGATCCATTGGAGCAGCAGGCGTCAAGCGCCAAGCCCGTAAAGCCATGCTCGCCGATCGGCAACGTCGAGCGTCCAGTCGCGGGAACCACGTGCAGGCCAGCCTCAGTCAGCTCGCGAATGGCGCGGCGGATGGTCCCATCCGCCTCGTGCAGGGCGTTCAGCAGCGTTCCGTCTAAGTCACTCGCGAACATCTTGATCATGGACATGCCTCTCCTTCGTCTGCCCGATATTGTAGACGAAGGAGAGGCATGTCCAAACAATGCCGTCCCGGCGCGGCGTACCACCGCCTTCACAAATTCACGGTGCCCCAGCGCGTTAAGACAATCGCCGCAATCGATTTTTCAGCCGATAAAACAGAGCCGTCGTCAACGTCAGCACCGCCAACATGGCTGCGAATACAATCGCCGGTGTCCATCGATCATATGCAACCCCGTACGTCAATTGGCCGATAGGTATTGCGCAGGAAAGGACCATGTAAACGACCGAAAGCACTTTTCCGCAGAGCTCAGTCGGCGCTGCCCGCTGAACAAACGCGATGATTTCAACCGACGCAATGCTCGCCCACACCATGACCCATGCCGAACCAACCACAAACACGGTGAGCATGCATGCATCTGCGCCGAACAGTAGCGTGACAATGATCGGTGCGACTCCAAAACAGATCATCGCAACATATCGACATATGCCATTGAAAGAAAAACGATGCGGCCAAATGCCGACCAAGCCACTGCCGGCAAGACCACCCAAGCCCATAGCCACCTCAACTATCCCAACGCAGGACGATTGCATGCCGAGATGCTTTGTAACAATAATGGGAGCGCCAATCATTAGCCCAACCAACGCAAGGTTCAAAACTGCCGCAAGCAAAATCACAGCGACCAATAATGCATTTTGCAACAGATACCGAATCGACTCCCGAAAATCGTTTCGGCATGTCGTACGAGTCGCGCCGTCTCCCATCGTTTCAAATGAGGCATTTTGCTTGAGCGCGCCCCCAAACAAGAGAGCTGAAATCGCAAACGCCACCGACGCGGTTGTGCAAAGAGCATCGATGCCAAAGTACCCATAGACTGCCGTCCCGACCACAGGGCCCAAGATATTGCTCACCATGGTCATCTGCGAAACCAATGCAGTGGCCCGCTCAACCTTCTCTTCACCCGCCATGCGCACCGTCTCAATTTGGAGCATTGGCTTCAGCAGCGATTGAGAACCATATTGAACACAAAGTATCGCTACTACGACGACCGCAAGAGGCAATGAGTGCTTCATGGGGATAGACAGCAGTGATGCAGTCATCAGAGCAATGCCGAGGGACACGAGGACCTCGCGATGTCTTCCCCTATCCGCCAAGATTCCGCCAGCCGGAGTTGCAAGTACGCCGGGTATGAACGCTATCGCCGCGACGACGCCATATAACGTTGACGATCCACTGCGATCGAACAAGTAAAGTGGATACGCAAAGCACAGCGCCGACAGCATCGAATACGTGCACAGCTGCGCAACCAGAAGTTCCGCGAGCCTGATTGACCGCACTGTTTTTGATTTCAACGAGACACCGACGTCTCTCAGCCCAGCCATAAGCCCACCCCCTATACATACCACTAGTATGTATTTAATGACTTGAAAAGGGCAGCCGTGGCTACCCTCACAAATCAATTACATACCGTTGGTATCTATATTACCACCCGGCGCGGTCCCATACGTCCCAAATCTGCGCCGTTGTCTGAAGCACTTCATTACCCAAATCGAGCCCCACCGCGGCAGCCATCTGCGCCAAACATTGTGCGCGAGCGAGCATTCGCTCCTTGGGCTCGAGCGGACGGAACAATGGCAGCAGCCAAAGATTCGCCAACAACGATACGGCCTCCGCCGCTTCGCGCGGGCATTCGCACGCAATGGAGCCGTCGGCGATGCCCTCCTCGATCACTGGCAAGAGACAGCCATCGGCCGACTCGTCAAATGAGCCCTGGTACTGCATCGCCAGTAGGCGCGAGCTTTTTACCGGATCTGCTGCAGGACGCGTACGTGCCCATAGCTCAATTTGTGGAACAACGGACTCGGGAGCGTACAGTCGCTTGAGCTTTTGGGCTCCGGTCATATTACCGACGCCAAGCATCGAGCGGCGGTGCTCAACAATCGGAGTCATCGCCCGATCAAACGCGGCGTTGAAAATCTCTTCTTTGCTCTTGAAGTGATGATAGACAGCGCCCTTGGTCATGCCGTCGAGACGGTCAACGATATCTTGAATACTCGTCCCCTCATAACCCTGTGCGCAGAATAGCTCCAGTGCCGCGTCGAGAATCTTCGCGACCGTCTCCTCGGGATATTTATTGCGACCCATAATCCGCCCATCCGCAACGCAAGTCTTGTGCCTCATTGCAGCATTTTAACGTTGCGGATGGCAGACGGTCGATTCTACACCGCGGCCGGGCCGTGTTCGCCGGTGCGAATGCGGATGACTTCTTCGACCGGCTCGACCCAAATCTTGCCGTCGCCGACGGCACCGGTGCGGGCGGCATTGCAGATGATGTCGACAATTCCGTCAACGTGCTCATCAGCGCAGATGAGGGTGAACTGTACCTTGGGGATGGTATTGACGAGCAGTTCGTTGCCGCGCACGTATTCCTTCCAGCCATGCTGTGCGCCGCAGCCCTGCACCTGGTTGATAGTCATGCCGCGAACATCAGCAGCAAACAGCGCATCTTTGAGAACCTCAAGCTTTTCCTGGCGCACGATAGCCGTAATTTTCTTCATACCAAATCACTCCCCTTGTTAATCCAAGCCGCCAAACGATGGATATGCGCTCTCGCCGTGCTGACTCGCATCCAGACCCAGGGCCTCGTCGGCCTCGTCCACGCGCAGGCTGCCGCGGAACAGTGCCTTGACCACCGCGACAATCACCAAGTCGAGCACCAGCACAATAGCGACCGTCACCACAATGCCCAGGATCTGCGAGATGAGCAGCGACACGTCGCCCGTGTAGAACAGGCCGCCCTTACCGGTCCACGAGAGCTCCGGCACACAAAACAGACCCGTGAGCACGCCGCCCAAGATGCCGCCGATGCCGTGGCAACCGAACGCGTCGAGCGCATCGTCGTAGCCGAACTTGGTCTTAAGATGGCTGATGGCCAGGTAGCAGACGGGCGATACGATCAGGCCCATGACCAGCGCCGCCCACGGCCCGACAAAGCCCGCACCCGGCGTGACCACCACAAGGCCCGCAACCAGACCGGTGCTGGCACCCACCAGCGTGGGGCGACCGGTGCGCACGCGCTCGACGACAAGCCACGAGACCATGCCCGCCGCGCTGGCCGTCACGGTGTTGAGGATGGCGAGCGCGGCCACGGCGTCGGCCTTAAACTCGCTGCCGCCGTTAAAGCCAAACCAGCCAAACCAAAGCAGGCCGGCGCCCAGCGCCACAAACGGCACGTTATGCGGGCGGTAGCTCACCATGCCAAAGCCGCGACGACGGCCGAGCATTAAGCAGAGAATCAGGCCCGTGAGACCGGACGAGATGTGCACCACGTCGCCGCCCGCAAAGTCGAGCGCGCCGATGATGTCGCCGATAAAGGAACCCTCACCGCCCCAGACCATGTGGGCGAGCAGCGCATAGACCACGAGCAGCCAAATGCCCAGGAAGGCCGTCATGGCACCAAACTTAACGCGGCCGGCCAGGCTGCCCGTGACGATAGCAGCCGTGATCATGGCAAACGCCATTTGGAAGGTGATGTTGATGATTTGAGGGTAGACGGCACCGTCCGCAGCATTGCCCTCGGCCGCCTGCAGCACCTGGTTGAGCACCGGCAAGCACAGCAGCTGGTCAAGGCCTCCAATAAACGGGCTCGAGCCGTCGCCGCCGTAGGCCAGCGACCAGCCGGCAACAATCCACAGCACACCAACCAGACCAATGGCGCCAAAGCACATAAGCATGGTGTTGATGACATTTTTGCGCCTGGACAGGCCGCCATAGAAAAACGCCAGACCCGGTGTCATTAAAAACACGAGCATGGTGCAGATGAGCATAAACGTTGTCGATCCCGTATCGTACATTCGCTCCCCCTTGGTCGCATGAACGTTGTCGGCGCCCATCATGCGGCCGAGGGGCAACTGGTGTAGACCAGATACGGCGTTGTTAAACGCTGCGTTGTCGAATGGAAACGGCACCGCAATCTTGGAAACGGCGCGGCAACGGACGCGAAACGAACGGGAAACGTGCGAACGAGAAGGGCGCGCTTGGCTCCGCTCTGGCTAGCGCCGGAACAGCTCGCGGGCTCGGTCGCGGAGGTCGGTAGCTCGGATGACGCCCTCGTAACGATTGATGCGCAGACGCGGGAAGGCGTTAAAGAAGCGTAGGTCGCGGCGGCTGAGTGACACGCTCGGTACCGGGCGGCTCATGCGCTTGCCGGCAAGGCGACGACCGAGCGACGGACGCGGCATGCTCGGTGCGGCATCGGCCACGCGACGGGCAGCGAGCGCCAGGCCGCGAGCACCATCCGAAATAAACGTCGGCATCGAAGCCTTCTCGCGCAGGGCATCGAGCGCCGCGTCGCCCAGCTCGGCCAGCCACGCGTTAACGGCACGGCTACGGATATGCGTCTGCGCCACCGAGTCAATCGTCGAATCGGGAATACGTTCGAGCATGGAGTCGGAGGCATCGGCAAGCGACTCATTGATGCGGTCAGCAAGGTCGGCGCGCACACGCTCAAGCTGATCGGACAGGCGGCGCCAGCTCGCCAACGAGCACACCGCGTCGACCATCATCGCGACCGCGACGATAAAGGCGGACAGCCGCACAATCAGCACCGGCAGATGGCCAAGCAGCCCCAGCAATGCCGGCTCCACTAAACGACAAATGCACAACGCACCCAAGCCAAACGCGCATGCCCAGTACAGACAGATGCGTCCGTGCAGGTTAAACGGCAGGTGCGAATAGTCCCAAAAGCGAGCGCCCGTTGTTTTTTCCAACAGCGCGCCGACGCTGTACTCAATCACGCTGCATACGAGCGCCGCGGCAACAAACTGGCTCGAGGCATCCGGAATCCCGCGCAGCAAAAGCCAGCAGGCTATACCGCCCACACCATAGATAGGGCAACACGGCCCCAGCAAAAAGCCACTGTTGGCAAATCGTCCGTGATTGAGCATGGCGCAGACCGTCGACTCCCACGCCCAGCCGCAAAACCCGTAGAAGGCAAACGAGAGCACTAGTGCCGAAAGCGGACAGGCGGCAAGCGTCGCGCCGTCAAATGCCATGTCGATCGCGGTCCCCACCGTCTACCCTCTCCTCTTTTCGCTCGATTCGCTGCTCACGCCATCGTCCGGCTCGTCCTTGCGCCGCAGACGACCGGTGACCGTCTCGCGCAGCGCGCACCATTTGTCTGCCAAACACACAATCCATGCCTCACGACACGTCGGCGGCACCGGCACCAGCGGAAACATATGCCGCACGATAATATTCCGCTCGCGCGACGTCAGCTCAAAATCCTCCTCCGCACGTGCCAGGGCAAAATACGGATGCCGAAATCCATGCAGTCGATGGCTCGGATCGGGATCGTGCCAATCGTAGAGAAAGTAATCGTGTAACAGGGCGCCGCGCAGCAGCGAGGCGCGGTCGACCGAAATGCCAGCACGGCCCAAGCGTTCGGCAACGGACAGGCTTGTCCGCGCCACCGAGGTCACATGCGTATACACCGTCACATCGCCATGCTGGATAAACTCGCGCGTCAGGTCCAAACGGCCCGCATGGGCCAGCTGACGGGCGGCATCGTCGACCTCGCGCGCGATGCTCTCGGCACGAACGGTTTCGGACATGCGGCCTCCTTCCAGCGGCTCTCGACGGCAAGCCACAGCCTGCACGCAATGAATAAAATCACCATGGAACTTATCAGTATGGCATCGGGCAAAACGTTTTGCCCCGCCAGTTGGCGAATTACCGCGCCGCCGTCACATATCAAACGCCAAAATGTGCGAGACTGTCTTGTGCAATTGTGCCGGCCGAGGGAGCGCCGGCGCTCGATTCGCATGGAGTAACCCACAACGATGCTGCTTACGCAAACGACAACGCCCGAGGACGTCAAGGCTCTCGACCGCGCCGAGCTTCCGCTGCTCTGCGGCGAGATCCGCCAGGCAATCCTCGAAAGCTCCGCTGCTGTCGGCGGACACGTTGCCCCCAACCTGGGCGTCGTCGAGCTTACGGTCGCGCTCCATCGCGTGTTTAACTCCCCCATCGACAAAATTGTCTTTGACGTTTCGCACCAGACCTACGCCCACAAGGCGCTGACTGGGCGCGCGTATACCTATATCGACCCGGCACGCTACGGCGAGGCCTCTGGCTTTGCCAATCCCGACGAGTCCGAACATGACCTGTTCGCCATGGGCCACACCTCGACCTCGGTGAGCTTGGGCTGCGGCCTCGCACACGCGCGCGACCTGGCGGGCGATGCGTACAACGTCATCACCATCATTGGCGACGGCTCGCTTTCGGGCGGCCTGGCGTTTGAGGGCTTTAACAATGCCGCCGATCTCGACAGCAACCTGATCATCATCGTCAACGATAACGACCAGTCCATTGCCGAGAACCATGGCGGCCTGTATCGCAATCTGGCCGAGCTACGCGCCAGCAACGGCACCTGTGAGCGCAACGTTTTCCGCGCGATGGGGCTCGACTACCGCTATCTGGACACCGGTAACGATGTATTGGCCCTCGTCGACGCGCTGCAGGAACTGCGCGATATCGATCATCCCATCGTGCTGCACGTCTCCACCGCAAAGGGCAAGGGCTTTGAACCAGCCCAGAGCGACCCCGAGCGCTGGCACCACGTGGGTCCGTTTGACATGGCAACTGGGCGCAAACTCTGCCCGGGTCATCCGAGCGAGCCCGCACCGCGCACCTATGCCGACATTACGGGCGAGGCCCTGAGCGCTGCCATAGAGCGCGATCCGCAGGTTGTGGGCATCACGGCCGCCACGCCCTACATCATGGGCTTTACGCCCGAGCTTCGCGCCGCGGCAGGCAAGCAGTTTGTCGACGTGGGCATTGCCGAAGAGCACGCCGTCACCTTTGCCACCGCGCTCGCCCGCTCGGGTGCCAAGCCGGTCTTTGGCGTGTACGGTACGTTCTTGCAGCGTGCCTACGACGAACTGTGGCACGACCTGTGCCTCAACGACGCCCCGGCGACCATCCTGGTATTTGGCGCGTCGATCTTTGGCACCACATCCGAGACGCATCTTTCGTTCTTTGATATTTCCATGCTGGGCGGTCTTCCCAACATGCACTACTTGGCGCCGGCCTGCATGGAGGAATATCTGTCCATGCTGAGCTGGTCGCTCGATCACCGCGAGCATCCCGTGGCGATTCGCGTGCCGGGCATTGGCTTGGTAAGCCGCCCCGACTTGGCGCCTGCCGAGGACGCCGATTACGGCGCCGTTCGTTACAACGTGGTGCGCCAGGGTCGCGACGTGGCCGTGCTCGCGCTCGGCGATTTCTTTGAGCTGGGCGAGCGCGTGGCAAACCGCTTGGCTGCCGAGTACGGCATCGAGGCCACGCTCGTCAACCCGCGCTATGCAACTGAGCTCGACCGCGAGTTCCTCGACAGCCTCGCCGCCGAGCATCGCGTTGTCGTCACCCTCGAGGACGGCATCTTGGACGGCGGCTGGGGCGAGCGCGTGGCGTGCTACCTGGCCTGCACACCGCTGCGCACGCGCACCTTCGGCATCGCCAAGGGCTTCCCCGACCGCTACAACCCCAACGAGCTGCTCGCTCAGAACGGCATGACGGTCGAGAACATGGCCGCCGAAGCTATAAGGCTACTCAATGAGTAAAAAACCTCCGCAAGGGAAGCACCCCTGCGGAGGTTTTTATTTTCGCGACGCGATTATCTCAATCTGTAACATCTATGGCCCGAATTCTCGTCTACCTGTTACAGATTGAGACAAACCGTCTTTGCCCCTGACCTTTGTCTCAATCTGTAACAGATAGAGACCTTTTGGCCGTCTAACTGTTACAGATCGAGACATTCGAATTCCCCTGAAGAGAAAATCTCAATCTGTAACAGTTACTCGGCAAAAATGGCTGCAGATGTTACAGATCGAGACAAAACAGCGAGGCAGGCAGCTACATCTGCAAGAACCGCCACAAAGGTGCCTGTCCCCTTTGTGGCGGTTTTAGGTCATGGTCGGCGCGAAAAACGAGTAACCGTTCATACGCGATCTCCTTACTTATATATGCGTCGCGTTGCCGCCATTATAGCGACCGCTGCGAGCGACCACGCCGTCCGCAAAGCGCTTTCTCAGCTGTAATAACTGACGTTTGCCCAGATAAAACCTGCCAAAATTAACCTGTCCCTTTTTGGTAGGAAGAATTACCCATAAGGTAAGTATGTTTCTGAGTTATTTCGTGTTGACCCGTCTGAGCGGGATAGGGTATAACTCTACTCAACCGCTAGGGATTTTATTGAGAAAGGTGTTCTACCATGAGCAAGAACCTCTCCCAGCAGGTCGTTCTCGACCGCCGCGGCTTTGTCGCCGCCACCTTCGCAACCGTCGCCGGCCTTGGTCTTGCCGGCTGCTCTGACACCAGCGCCGAGGCCGACAAGGGCTCCGCCGCCTCCTCCAAGAGCTCCGAGGATACCGAGGCTTCCACCACGCTCGACGCCAAGGCATTCGACAAGCTCGTCGACAACGGCCCCAAGGCCGATGACGATGCCATCGCCGCCAGCACCTGGGCCACGGCCGTCAAGGACGCCGGCGTCTTTAAGATCGGTGGCGTTCAGACCTCCACGCTCTTCTCCCTCCTCAACGAGAAAGACGGTCAGACCCGCGGCTTCGATGCCGGTATCGCACAGCTCCTGTCCAACTACATTCTGGGCGAGAACAAGGTCGAGATCACGCAGGTGACCTCGGACACGCGCGAGTCCGTCCTGCAGAACGGCCAGGTCGACGCCGTCTTTGCCACCTACACCATCACTGACGAGCGCAAGAAGCTCGTCTCCTTTGCCGGTCCCTATTACTACACGCAGCAGGCCATCCTGGTGCTCGCCGATAACGACAACATCAAGAGCGTCGACGACCTGGCCGACAAGAACGTCGCCGTCCAGTCCGGCTCCAACGGCCCCGCCATCCTGGAGGAGTTCGCCCCCAAGGCCAGCCAGCAGGAGTTCAAGACCGACGAGGAGGCCCGCCAGGCACTCCAGCAGGGCCGTGTTGATGCCTACGTCATCGATAACAACATGCAGCAGAGCGCCCTGGTCCGCGAGCCCGGTAAGTACAAGATCGCCGGCAAGCCCTTCGGCAGCAAGGAGCCCTATGGTATCGGCCTGCCGCTCGATTCCGACGGCGTCGCCTTTGTCAACGACTTCCTTAAGAAGATCGAGGACGACGGCACCTGGACCGAGCTGTGGCAGATCTGCATCGGTGACCGTACGGGCGACACCAATGTTCCCGAGCTGCCCGAGATCGGCGCCTAGGCAGCGAGCCTGGTAACGACCGCAACGAAACCATACGGAAACGCATGATGCGCTTTATTGCGGTAAACTGTTTCCTCACTGAGTTGTCGGGGCTTCCGTACACACGGGAGCCCCTTTCCTTACCGGCGGGAGGTCCGCATGAGTCTCTCCGAGCTCTGGTCGCTCTATGGCCAGAACTATATCGACGCGCTGCTAGCAACCTGGGGCATGACGCTTGAGTCGTTTGCCATCGCCATGGTGCTGGCCGTCGCCGTCACCGTGATGCGCGTGTCGCCGCTCAAGCCGCTGCGCGTCTTTGGCGACCTGTATGTTCAGGTCTTCCGTAACATCCCCGGCATCGCGCTACTCATCATCGTCGTCTATGCGCTGCCGCCGCTCAAGGTCGTCCTGCCCTACCGCACCTGCGTCATCGTCGCCACAGTGCTCTTGGGTTCTGCCTTTGGCTCCGAGAACTTTATGAGCGGCATCAACACCGTCGGTGTCGGCCAGGTGGAAGCCGCCCGCTCGCTGGGCATGAGCTTCAGCCGCATCCTCGCCAAGATCGTGATTCCGCAGGCGCTGCGCTCGAGCGTGTTGCCCATGACCAACCTCTTTATCGCGGTCATGCTCACCACTGCGCTCGGCAGTCAGGTACCGCTTAAACCGCAGGAGCTCACCGGCGTGGTGAGCTACATCAACACGCGCTCGCTCGGCGGCGTCGCCGCGTTCTTTATCTCGGCACTCGGCTACCTGGGCACGGCCTTTGTGGTGAGCCACATTGGCAACTATATCGATAAGAAGGTGAGGATCCTCCGATGAGCAAACATTCCTCCCCTGCACTTACCATGCGCGATGCGCTCTACGAGGCTCCCGGCCCCAAGATGCGCGCCAAGATTCGCATCGGCACCGCCATCTCGCTTGTTGCCGTCGCCGCGCTCGTTGTCCTCGTGCTGCAGCGCTTTTATGTGACCGGTCAGCTTTCGGTCCACTATTGGTATTTCTTTACGCACCTCACTACCTGGAAGTTCTTACTTGCCGGTTTTGAGGGCACGGTAAAGGTCGCGCTCACCGCCGGCGCTATCGCGCTGGTACTGGGTCTGGCCCTCATGCTCGGCCGCACCAGCGACATTAAGCCGCTGCAGCTGGTCTGCCGCGTGCTCACCGATTTCTTCCGTGGCGTGCCGAGCCTCCTGTTCATCTACTTCTTCTTTTTGGTGTTGCCCCAGTACAAGATCGCGCTGCCGTCGTTTTGGATGCTCACACTTCCCGTCGCGCTCGCTGCGGCCGGCGTACTGGCCGAGATCTTCCGCGCCGGCGTCAACGCCGTACCGCGCGGCCAGGTCGAGGCCGCTCAGGCACTCGGTCTCTCCAAGGCTAAAATCACCTTTAAAATCGTGCTGCCGCAAGCCATTCGGTTTATCATTCCGTCGTTGATCTCGCAGCTTGTGGTCGTCGTCAAAGACACCACCGTCGCCTATGTAGTGAGCTACCCCGACCTCATGCAAAACGCCCGCGTGCTCATTACCAACTACGACGCGCTCGTGTCGGTCTACCTGGTTATCGCGGTCATCTACATCCTCATCAACGTCGCGATCAACAAGGCCGCCGTC
This sequence comes from Collinsella sp., assembly GCA_019414445.1. Taxonomy (GTDB): domain Bacteria; phylum Actinomycetota; class Coriobacteriia; order Coriobacteriales; family Coriobacteriaceae; genus Collinsella. Next base: position 15,086 of record DXMA01000009.1, on the reverse strand, counting down.
TACGTCTCGCACAAGACCGGCGCGACCATCATTCGCTAACGATTTACCATTTCGAGTCATAAGGAGCCGAGCACCATGGCACAGAGCACTTCTTCTACCGGCAATCAGCCGCTGATTGAGCTCAAGCACGTCGATAAGCACTATGGCGATCTGCACGTCCTCAACGACATCAATCTCTCGGTCGACCGCGGCGAAGTCGTCGTCGTGATCGGCCCCTCGGGCTCGGGCAAGTCGACCATGTGCCGAACCATCAACCGCCTGGAAACCATCGACTCGGGCGAGATTCTCATCGAGGGCGAGCCTCTGCCGCAGGAAGGCAAGGATCTTGCCCGCATGCGCGCCGAGCTGGGCATGGTGTTTCAGCAGTTCAACCTGTTTGCACATATGACCGTGCTACAGAACGTCATGCTGGGACCGGTCGACGTGCTGGGCGTCTCCAAGGATGAGGCCCGCGAGCGCGCCATGGACCTGCTAGGCCGCGTAGGCGTCGCCGAGCAGGCCGATAAGGTGCCCGCACAGCTCTCGGGCGGCCAGCAACAGCGTGTAGCCATTGCCCGCTCGCTTGCCATGCAACCCAAGGCCATGCTCTTCGACGAGCCCACGAGCGCTCTTGATCCCGAGATGATCAACGAGGTGCTCGAGGTCATGGTCCGTCTGGCCCAGCAGGGCATGACGATGATCGTCATCACGCACGAGATGAACTTTGCCCGTCGCGTGGCCGACCGTGTCGTGTTTATGGCCGATGGCCAGATCGTGGAAACCGGCACGCCCGACGAGTTCTTCGACCATCCCCAGACCAAACGCGCCCAGGACTTCCTCAACTCCATCAAGGGCCACTAACCCAATTGCCATGTTCGCTCGCCATGACCATCCAAACTCGAAAGCAACACCTATGATCGGAACTCGCACTTCATCGTCATACACCCCGCACGTCGACGTCGATCCCGCCGACCGCCCGCTCATCCTCGTCGCGCCGCGCTGGGAAGAGGCGAAGCCGTTTTTAAGCGAGACGCTCTCCCCCAACGAGGAAATCGCAAGTGTCTTTGTCGATGCCATCCTTGCCGCCGGCGGCCTGCCGCTGCAGATGTCCATCACCGAGGACATTGAGGTCATCCGCCATTACGTCGATATCGCCGACGGTATCGCTATTCCCGGCGGCCCGGATGTCAACCCCAAACGCTGGGGCGATGAACGACCCTACGACCCCACCCTCTGCTGCGAGATCCGCGATAGCTTTGAGTTTAAGCTGGTCGGCGAGGTGCTCCGCGCCAAAAAGCCGCTCTTTACCACCTGCCGTGGCACGCAATTGCTCAATGTCGCCACTGGCGGCACCCTGTGCATGGACGTGCCGAGCCTGGGCGCTCGCGAGGGCCGCACGCAGTGGCGCCATACCCACGTGCTCAACGACCCCGTGCATCCCGTCGAGGTCGTGCCGGGCTCGCTGCTGGAGCGCGCGCTTGGCGGGCACAGGCTGATCCAGACCAACTCCGCACACCACTGCTGCGTCGATCATCTGGGTAAGAGCACGCGTTTGGTCGCCAAGGCAACCGACGGCGTTCCCGAGTGCATCGAGGTCGAAGGCCAGCCATTCTGCTTGGGCGTGCAATGGCATCCCGAGTACACCTGGCAGACGCTCGAGACCGACTTTAACCTGTGGAAGTCGTTTGTCGAGGCAGCGACCAAGGTAAAGCAGGCCCGCTAGTTCGCGAACCGCACAACAGACAAGGGCGCCCCGCCGGCCACATGGTCCGGCGGGGCGCCCTTTTGCCTGTACGCGGCTGGCACGCAGCCCAAGGCTCACAGCCTCTTACTCGGCCACCTCGCGCAGGGCCGACATCGTAGCCGCATATTGCTGCTGCAACGCATGCATTCCCGCGCGAGCGCCGTCAACGGCATCGGCGCCGCGCAGCGCCTCGGTCACCACGACCGCCGGCTCGTACAGATTATCGAATCCCAGGTTCTGGCTCACGCCCTTGAGCGTGTGAGCTGCCATAAACGCTTCCTTGGCGTCTCCTGCCGCCATGGCGGCCTCCAGCTTGTCCATGCTCTCGTCATCCAAAAACTTGAGGGCAAAGCGGGCAAGCATCTCCTCGCCCATCAGCCGAGCGCACGCGTCATCATAATTGGCGCCAATCTTCTCATACGCCTCACGCATGGAAATCATGGGTTAAAACTCCTTTGGTCAAACTAAATCGTAGGAAGCGCAACGACCTCAGCAGGGCGCGCCAATGTTTCGGCAATACGGTCTTGCACCTCGAGCAGGCAGTCGAGCAGCAGCGGGTTAAAGGTACCGCACTTACCGTCCAAGATCATCTGGATCGCTTCCTCGTGCGGGATAGCATCCTTGTACACGCGCACGCTCGTCAGCGCATCGTACACGTCGGCCACCGAAACCACCTGCGCGGCGATGGGGATATCGTCGCCCTTAAGGCCGTCGGGATAACCCTTGCCGTCCCAACGCTCGTGGTGCCAGCGCGCAATCTGGTACGCATATTCCATAAGCGCATTGCCGGCGTGATGGCGGCCCAGTTCGAGCAGCATGTCGGCACCGATCGTGGTATGCGTCTTCATAATCTCGAATTCCTCGGACGTGAGGCGCCCGGGCTTGTTGAGAATCGCATCGTCAATCGACATCTTGCCGATATCGTGCAGCGCCGAAGCCAGGGCAATCGTGGAGCGCTCCTCGTTGTCGAGGGAGATGTTGTCGCTACGGTGGACCAGGCAGCCAAGCAGCAGCTCGGTCAGCTTCTCGATGTTCGTAACGTGCCTGCCGCTCTCGCCGTTGCGAAGCTCCATGACGCCGGCCATGATGTCGATGAGCATGCGACTGTTCTTGACGCGCTCGTTGTACTGCTGGGACAGCAGGCTCGTCAGGCGGCGCTGTTTGGCGTACAGGCGGATGGTGTTGCTTACGCGGCGGCGCACGATACGGGAGTCAAACGGGCGGTTGATATAGTCCGAGGCGCCCAGCTCGTACGCGCGCAGAACCATATCATCGGAATCTTCGCTCGAAATCATGATGACAGGCAGATTGTCGATACCCGTTCGGCGCGACAGATCGGCCAGCACCTCAAAGCCGCTTATGCCCGGCATGACAATGTCCAGCATCACGAGCGACAACTCATCGCCATAGCGGTCGACCATGTCGAGCACCGCGCGACCGTTATCGGCCTCGAGGATGCAATACTCGTCCTTGAGCATCTCGTTGAGAATGGCTCGGTTCATCTCGGAGTCATCGACAATAAGCACCGTAGGCTTTTCGCTTTGGAAGGCCTCGATGGATTCGGCATCGGTCACGACTGTACCGGCTTTTGCCTTAGCGCGGCTCAATAATTGGATAGCCTGGCTAACACCCTCATCGACCGTTTCGCCATTAATGCGAACGCCACCAACGCATGCCGTCAAGCTAACGCGCTCATGCCCCGGAATAATCGTGGAATGAATGGCATCGGATACTTGACGCAGGCGACGGGCAAAGTCATCAGAGGGAATATTGGGCATGACGGCCACAAACTTATCGCAGCCAAAACGCACAAGCTCGTCAGTCGAACGAACACCGCTGCGTATGGCCGTCGCCACGGCACCAAGCGCAAGGTCGCCGGCATGGCGGCCATACGTATCGTTGAAGGCCCTAAAATCATCAAGGTCGATCACGGCCACGCCGGCCTGCATACGGGCGCTACGAAGCTTTTCCTCGTAATATCGGCGATTGCGCACGCTCGTCAGCACGTCGGTGTAGACAAGGTCCTCTTCTGCGGCCTCTTGTTCATCAATCGGACGCACCATCAGCAGAACGTGAGGCTCGCCCTCAACCATCAAAGAGCGCAGGCGAGCGCGGTACTCAACGCCATCGTTGAGCAGCCGTTCCGACACCTCATCGGAACCCGCCGCCAAGGCTTCAAGACTTGACTGGCGCAGACAGGGACACCGTTCGCCGGCGAGCAGGCAGTTAGGATCGCCCTTAATCTGATCGACAGACAGCAAACGCACCACGGGGTAGGTCTTCGCGACACGGGCGACCTCGGCGGCAGCCTCCTCGTCGGTTAGATTGGCCTCGTGATTATTGAGCATAGGGGGCCCTTTCAGTAGTTTTGCTTGGTAGCAGTGGGTGCCAAATGTTACAAGGGTAGCACCTTGTCGATGCAGGTACGCACGTGAATACCGTTTCTTTTTCATGAGTTGGCAGACGGTAGGGCTGAAGCCGCAGCCGTAAGGTTCTGGGCGCATCTGTTAACACGGTCGAAATGTTTACGGGAAAAGCCCGTTTTGATTATTGCGGCTGCTAGAACCCTAGGACGCCACGGACGGCCTGGGCAGCCGCTACCGGTCGATCGCGCAGCCCGTTGTGCGCGCCGGGGACCGTTACGAGCGGACAGCCCAAAAGCTCAGCCGACGCTCTCGTGCCCGCTTCGCGGGGCGTGCCAATCGAGAGCTCGCCCAAAAACACGGCGGCCACTGTTTTCGATGCGCGGACGCGATCCCAATCGGGAACGCAGGTCATAATGATCCCGTATTCGTTTGCCATAAAGCTGCGGCCGTTGCGCAGGGCATGCTTGGCTTCCGCCTCGGTTGTCTTGGGAGCTTGAGGATCCGAATCACTGATGGCACTCAGGAAGGCTCTTAATGCCCTCGAGACCTTTCCCGCAGCAATCATCTCGAGCAAAACCGGGGCCGTGCCCAGGCCAGCGCCCTCGTTTTTCACGGCGGGTTCGTGCAGCATCGCGCGCGAGACAATGGCCGGGTTTGTACGGAGAAGCTCCAGGGTCACCAGCGTACCGGCGCTGTGCGCGAGGACATTTGCCGGGGCGCCGACATGCTCGATAACGGCCTGCAGGTCGGCGGCCTGGGCGGCGAGGTCGTAGCGCCCGTCCGCGGCATCGCCGCTCTCGCCGCAACCGCGGCGGTCGTAGGCAATTACGCGATAGCCGCAGGCGAGCTCGCGGGCGATCCCGTCAAAAAATGTGCCGTCGACGCAAGCGCCGTGCACGCACACCAAGGCAGGCGCATCCGACGGCACGCCCGGCTCGGCAAACTCGCGACAGGCAATCGTGGTGCCCGCATTCTCGACCGTAAAATCCATGTTGTGCCCCATCGCCTTGCACCTTGTTAACGCATTAACTGTACCCAACCGGGAACCTCTCATAGCGCGGACATCGAGGGCAGCGTGAAAAAACGAAATCTGAAAAGCACAAGCCCGAATCAGACTTTGGCACCGATGCTATGCTTAGGCACAACTGTCCCAAGGAGCATATGCCTATGTCTACGTTTTTAAATGCCAGCCCCATCTTTGGACCGGTGCGCAGTCGCCGCCTGGGCCTTTCGCTCGGTGTCAACATGATGCCGGCGTCGGGCAAGATCTGCACGTTCGACTGCATCTACTGCGAGAACGGCCTTAACGCCGAGCGCCCCTGCCATGAGCCGTATAACACGGCCGCCGGGGTGCTCGACGCACTCGAGGCCAAGCTGCGCGAGATGGCAGCCGAGGGCGAGCTGCCCGATGTAATCACCTTCGCCGGCAATGGCGAGCCCACCGCCGCACCGGAGTTTCCGCAGGCTATCGCCGGCGCCATCGCACTTCGCGACCAGCTGGCCCCGAACACCAAGATCGCCGTGCTCTCCAATGGCACGCGCGCTGACCAGCCCGCTGTGCACGATGCGCTCATGATGGTCGACGACAACATCCTCAAGCTCGATACGGTCGACCCGGCTTTTATCCAGCTGCTCGACCAGCCCGTTGGCCCCTACGACGTCGAGCACCAGATCGAGACGTTCGCGAGCTTTAACGGCCACGTTATTATCCAGACGATCTTTTTGAACGGCGAGTACCAGGGCAAGTCCCTCGATAACACTGGTGAAGCGTACGTCGGCCCTTGGCTCGCGGCGCTCGAGCGCATTCGCCCGCAGGAGGCGACCATCTACACGGTGGCGCGCGAGACACCGGTCGCCGGCCTTGCCAAAGCAGCGCCCGTGGTGCTCGACACAATCGCCGCACGCGTGCGCGCGCTCGGCATCCCCTGCCAGGTGAGCTACTAGCAGAACCGCACAGACTACCCGGTACTTGGCTGATGGGGTGGGCTATACTAGCTGCGAATGAAAGGAAGTTAGCCATGTTTGACAATGGACTCGTGCCCGGCCGCAACGACGCTTGCTGGTGCGGCAGCGGCAAAAAATATAAGAAATGCCACAGTGCCTTCGACGAGCGCCTCGAGCGCCTGTGGGAAGAGGGCTGGGAGGTTCTGCCCCGCACGCTCTACAAGACGCCCGCCGATATCGAGGGCATCAAGCGTTCGGCCGCCATCAACGTAGGCGTGCTCGACTACGTGGGCGAGCACATCGCCGCGGGCATGACCACCAACCAGATCGACCAGATGATCTACGACTACACCGTCGAGCATGGCGGCACGCCGGCCGATCTCAACTACGAAGGCTACCCCAAGAGCGTGTGCACCTCGATAAACGACGTGGTCTGCCACGGCATCCCCTGCGATACGGACGTGCTGCACGAGGGCGACATCATCAACGTGGACTGCTCTACGATCTTGGACGGATACTTTAGCGACTCGAGCCGCATGTTCTGTATCGGCGAGGTCTCGGCCGAGCGCCAGCGCCTGGTCGACGTCACCCGTGCCAGCGTGGAGGCGGGTCTGGCCGCCGTCAAGCCGTGGCTGCCGCTCTCCGTTATGGCCGAGGCCGTGCAAAAGACGGTCGAGGACGCTGGCTTTAGCGTGGTGCGCGAGTACGGCGGACACGGCATTGGCAAGGAGTTCCACGAGGACCCGTTTGTGGGCTTTACCACCGAGGCGCCCGATGTGGACACCATCATGGCCCCGGGCATGGTCTTTACCATCGAGCCCATGGTCAACGCCGGAGCGCCCGACATCAAGATTAGCAAGGGCGATGGTTGGTGCGTGCGCACCAAGGACGGCAGCGATTCGGCCCAGTGCGAGGTACAGCTCGTGGTGACCGAGGACGGCTACGAGCTGCTCAGCTGGTAGCCGCGGATGCGCCGGATGCTGACGGGCACGCTCGTCTTGCATCCGGCGTTTTTGTTTGAACGTTTTGTCTGATAAAACCTGCCAAAATAAACCTGTCCCTTTTTGGCAGGTTAAGCGGAGAGGAATTCTCTTGAACATCTTGGTTTTGCTGCCCGCCAACGATCGTCACCGCGCAATCCTCGAGTCGAGCGCTCCGGGCGAGGACTTTATCTACACGAGCGCCGACGCCGTCACGCGCGAGCAGGTTGCCGACGCCGACGTGATCCTGGGCAATATCGACCCTGCCCTGCTTACCGCATGCGAGCACCTCCAGCTGCTGCAACTGCAGACCGCGGGCTATGACGATTACTTGGCCGCCGGCACCGTGCCAGCCGACGCTAGGCTTTCCTGCTCGGTGGGCGCCTACGGCCAGGCCGTGAGCGAGCACATGTTTGCCATGGTCCTTTCCATGATGAAGCGCCTGCCCGGCTATCACGACTTGCAGCGCGAGCATCGCTGGGAGGATTTGGGGCCGGTCACCTCGCTCAAAAATGCCAACGTGCTGGTGCTGGGCGCGGGCGACATTGGCGGCCACTTTGCCACGCTCTGCCGCAGCATGGGCGCGCACGTCCGCGGCATCAAGCGTCATCCGCTCGTCTATCCCATTGTGTTTGAGGACATGGACGGTATGGACGCCCTGCCCGAGCGCCTTGCCGAGGCTGATATCGTCGCATCCTTTATGCCCAGCACACCCGAAACCCAAGGCCTGGCGAACGCCGAGTTCTTCGCCGCGATGAAGCCGGGCGCCTTCTTTGCCAACGGCGGCCGCGGCGATCTTGTGGTCGCCGACGACTTAGTTGCCGCCCTGGAGTCAGGACATCTCGCCGGCGCCGCGGTCGACGTCACCAACCCTGAGCCGCTGCCTGCGACAAGCCCCCTGTGGGATGCGCCCAACATGCTCATCACGCCGCACGTCTCCGGCTGGTTCCACCTGGCAGCCACGCTCAACAACGTCATAGACATCGCCGCGGAGAATCTGCGTCACCTGCAGGCCGGCGAGACCCTGCGCTGCTGGATCGAACACTAAGAATTACGCCGTTTTACAAACGGCGTAATGAGCCGACGCTGCGAGCCCGTCTGGACGGCAATCTGCCTTTCAACTTCGGCGGCATGACCAGAAGGTCAATGCCGCCTTGTTTCAAGGCACCTTGCTCGCCCAGACGGGCTCTCGCTGACTTTTGTTCAACCTGTAGGGACTGGCTGGCGCGGCCCTGCCTGGGGGCATTCGCTGACTATTATTCGGCCAGTGAGGTTTAGAGCTATTTGAGCGTTGTTAGATAGTTTCTTGCGTTTTCGACGTTCATTGCTGCGACGGGTGCGTGTGAACAGAGTTTGGCATCGTTGGTGACCAGTAGATCTGCTTGAGCGCGTATCGCTGCCGCAATGATTAAATCGTCTTCGTAATCGCTATGGAGCTCACGCTGCCTGTTCGCCATCCATATGTCGCTCAGGTCACAGGGCACTGGCGTGGCAAGCTGCGACAACACGCTAAGACAATCCCATGCAAGCGAAGTCGCTGCCATAGCGGCATTCTGGGAAAGCGAACCGTGCTCTCGCCGATACCATGCCTTATGTTCGCTTGAAATCAAATAGAACAGGTCTTTGGACGATGTCGCCGCATACAGCAAATCCACCTGCGCCGTGCATGCATTGCGTAAAAACTCAATCGCCACTGAACGACCACGTCGTGAGGGAATGAAGTAATCGAGCCACACGTTGGTGTCAACCAAGATGCGCTTTGGAGTCTCACTCATAGAGCCAGCTCATCTCCTCGCCATAGCGATCCGCATAGGCATTCCGTTTGAGCTCTTCGTCGTCCGATGGCTGAGCCTTGACCATATCGATTCCCGACTCACGACAAGCGGTAGCGAACAGCTTCGACCCCTGATCTATGAGCTCGAGCTTACGTTTGGCGGCCTTTTCGTGCTCGCGCTGTTCCGCCCGGGCACGACTGGGCAGCAGGATATCCTCGAGCGCACCGGGGCGATCGGCCAGCGACGCTGCAAGCTGCCAGAGCGCTCGCACCGCTTGGCTCGGCGTCATACCGGCCCTGGAGAGAGCGGCGTCCCCGCTCCTTTTAAGATCGGCATCGAGACGTACGTTGATCTGAGCGGCTGTTGTGGTCATGGCCCCTCCTTAATACTTCAAGACTATCATAAAACTCTATGGTAGATACGTAAAGCATGTATAGCATTTATAAGCAATAGCCGTACTCTGTACACAAAAAGCCGCCGAGGCACATTGCACCTCGGCGGCTACGCATCACCGATCTAGTTCGGTTTCACCCTTTGTTTTCACCCAGATAAAACCTGCCAAAATTAACATCCCTTTTTGGCAGGTTTTAGAGCTCCACACTTTCGGCGCCGTTGATGGTTAGGTTGCGCTCGTAGAAGGCGGTGAGGGCGTGGATGGCGTACATCACGTCGCGCACGCCGCCGGTCTCGTAGCTCGAGTGCATGGCCAGCTGCGGCAGGCCCACGTCCACGGCATGCATGCTCGCCTGCATGTTCGACAGGTTGCCCAGGGTAGAACCGCCGGCCATATCGCTCTTGTTGGCAAAGGCCTGCGTGGGCACGTCGGCATCATCGCAGATAGCCTGGAACACCGCGCGGCTAAAGGCGTCGGTGCAGTAGTGCTGGTTGGCGGCCTCCTTGATGACGATGCCGCCGTTGAGCACAACCTGGTTGCAAGCGTCGCACTTCTCGGCGTGGTTGGGGTGCACGGCATGCGCGTTGTCGCAGCTCACGAGCATCGAAGCGGCAAGCGCACGGTGGTACGACTCGTCGTCAAAGCCCAGCGATCCGTTGATGCGGCGCAGCGCGTCGGCCAAGAACGTCGACATGGCGCCCTGCTTGGTCTCGGAGCCAACCTCCTCGTTATCAAAGCAGCAAAAGACCGAAACGTCATGCACGTTCTCGGCACCCAAAAATGCCTGCAGCGAGGTGTAGGCGCAAGCCAGGTCGTCAAGTTTGGGCGTCGAGATAAACTCGTCGGCCCAGCCCCAAATGCGCGCATCCTGGCGGTTAACCAGGAACAGATCGCGGCCCAGGATCTGCTCAGGCTCAACATCCAGCTCTTCGGCGATCAGGGCGTCAAAGTCGCCCTGCTTAAGGCCACCAGCGCTGATGAGCGGGCACAGGTCAACGGCTCGGTTGGGAGCAAAGCTCTCGTTGACGCCACGGTTCATGTGGATGGCAAGGCTCGGAATAATGGCAACCTCGCGCTCGGTGGCAAGCAGGCGGCTCTCAATACGGTCGCCCTCGCGCACCAGTACGCGACCCGCAAGCGCCAGCGGGCGATCGAACCAGGTGTAGTCGATCATGCCGCCGTAGGCCTCGGTGTTCAGGCGCAGCGTCTCGCCCGCGCCGTCGAGCTCAGGCACGGCCTTGACCTTAAACGTCGGCGAGTCGCTGTGCGACGCCGTCAGCTGAAAATGGTAGTCGCCGGCAACGCCGTCCTCGCCCCACGTCGCAGCCAAGTCCTCGCCCACCTTAAAGGCGATAACACTCGAAGTATTGCGCTGCGTGTAGTAACGACCGCCCGGTTCGATATCCCATGCCGCGTTCTCGGGCAGATAGGTAAAGCCCGCCTCGTCGAGCTCGGCCATAATGGTCGCCGCCGTATGGAACATGCTGGGGCATGCCTCGATAAAGTCGATAAGGTCGTTGGCTGCCTCGATATCGTCGGCCGTCACGTGCACGCGCTCGGGCGCTTCCTGATCCGTCATGTTCTCCCCTTTCGCTGGGCTGATGATCCCCTCCAGCATACCCCGCCACGCCAGCGCCGCACTCTTCATTCCGTGCTTAATTCCGCGCCGCTCACCAAGTTGAGCCATCATGCCCGCGCTCCTTTTGCGACAATTGCGCTAACAGGACGAGAGGAGCCGTCATGAAGCCACGTAACATTGCTATCGCCTGCGGTGTCGCGGGAGTCGCCGTCGGCCTTGCCGCTGCCGCCGGCATCGTTTACCGCAAGCAAATCAAGTCCGTTGCGTCGCTCAAACGCTTGACCGACTATGCGGATGGCTATGACCTGTACGCAATCGACATCGCTTACGACTACGACCTTGACCGCATCATCGCAACCGATGTGCGCGATGACCAGGCCTACATTGATGCTGTGGTGGCGCAGGTGTTGCCCGGTGTGCCGGCACATGTCCAGGCGCCCCAGTTTGCCTGCAGCGCTTTTGTCGCCGTAGATGCCGAAGGCCGCGTGCGCACCGGTCGCAATTACGACTTTAAGGACGACACCTCGGCGCTGCTGGTGCGCAATCACCCACGCGGCGGCTATGCCTCCATCGGGTTTGCCGCCCTTAACAACCTGGGCGATAACACTCCGCTTGACTCCGTCGGCGGACGCGCTGCGGCGTTGATGGGCCCGTTTGCCCAGCTCGACGGTGTTAACGAATGCGGCGTGTCCATTGCCGTGCTCACCCTGGATTCCAAGCCCTGTGACCAGGACACAAAGCGCCCCGTCATCAATACCTCGCTCGCCATCCGTCTGGTGCTCGACCGCGCGGCTACCACGCAAGAGGCCGTCGACCTGCTTTCCGCCTACGACATGCACGCCATGGCCGGACGCGATTACCACTTCTTTATCAACGACGCCGCCGGTGACGCGCGCGTAGTAGAGTGGGATCCGCGCGATCCGGACCGTGCTTTCAAAGCGACTCCTGTACGCCAGGTTACGAACTTCTACGCCTGCTATGGCAACGAAGTGTTGCCCAACCAAAAGAATGGCGAGCTGGGCCATGGCAAGGAACGCGTCATCGCAATCGCCGATGTCCTCGACGCCCATGTCGGTGCCCAAGACGAGGCAGTCGCTTGGAAGGCCCTGCGCGCTGCGGCGCAAGAGCCCAATCCGGAAGACATCACCAGCAACACGCAGTGGTCGGTCGTCTTCGACAACACCGAGCCCGCTGCCGCCATCACGCTGCGCCGCCACTGGGGCAACGTCGATGCCTTCGCACTGTAAGGAGCCAGGCCCGTCGGCCTTACGTTCCCTGACGTTGCTTACATTTCTATACGCTTGAGCTAACACGTTTTACCCCCGTATCAACAGTGTGCGGGGGTAAACTTATGCGCATGTTATAACTTGCCCGGAAGGATTCATCATGCTCAGGATCGGTCTTCTTACCAGTGGCGGCGACTGCCAGGCGCTCAACGCCACCATGCGCGGCATTGTCAAAACGCTCATGACCAATAGCGAAGAGCCTATCGAGATCTATGGTTTTGAGGACGGCTACCAGGGCCTTATCTACAGCAGGTTCCGCGTCATGTCGCCCGCCGATTTTAGCGGCATCCTCACCCGCGGCGGCACCATCCTGGGCACGAGCCGTACGCCGTTCAAGCGCCTGGATGTTCCCGAGGCCGATGGCGTCGAGAAGGTGCCCGCTATGGTCCACACCTATCATAAGCTGCAGCTCGACTGCCTGTTTATGCTGGGCGGCAACGGCTCCACCAAGACCGCTAACCGCCTGCGCGAAGAGGGCCTCAACGTTATCGCCCTGCCCAAGACCATCGATAACGACACCTGGGGCACCGAGCTGACGTTTGGCTTTACGAGCGCCATCGACGTCGCTACCAAGTGCATCGACGACATCCACACCACCGCCTCGAGTCACGGCCGCGTGTTCGTTATCGAGATCATGGGCCACAAGGTTGGCTGGATCCCGCTGTACGCCGGCGTCGCGGGCGGCGCGGACGTCATCCTGATTCCCGAGATCCCCTACGACATGGACAACGTCATCAAGACCATCGAGCATCGCATGGAGACCGGCAGCCGCTTTACCATCGTGGCCGTCGCCGAGGGCGCTATCTCCAAGGAGGACGCGGCGCTGTCCAAGAAGGAATACAAGAAGAAGCTTGCCGAGCGCACGAGCCCGTCGATCGTCTACGACATCGCCAAGGAGATTGAGGCCAAGACCGGTCGCGAGACCCGCGTCGCCATCCCCGGCCACACGCAGCGCGGCGGCCAGCCCGATGCCCAGGATCGCATCTTTGCGACCCAGTGCGGCGTCGAGGCCGCGCTCGGCTGCCTGCGCGGCGAGTTTGGCTACATGATCGCCCTGCGTGACGGCAAGATGTGCCACATACCGCTCGAGGAGGTCGCCGGCAAGCTCAAGTATGTCGACCCCCAGAGCGACCTGGTGCGCGAGGCCAAGGCGTTGGGCATCAGCTTCGGCGACGAATAGCCTCGGCTGGAATCCACCCCATCGGGCCCTCCGACCCCGCCCGACGTATTTCGATTTGGCTCCTCCCTTGACTCCGTCAAAGGTCGCCAATCGAAATCGTCGGGCGGGGTCGGAGGGCCCTGCGTTTACATACTCGCCGAGGCTATTCGTCTTCTTGCTGCGGGTGCCTGGTCTGAAATTCAGTTGCGGTGAAATAGTTCCTGCTTAGTCCGCAAATGGCTGAATCCAAAAACTATTCCACCGCAACTTACTGAGTGGGGGCTCTTGGCTGCTACTTGCACTGACATTTGTCCTGAAATGGCTGGTCGTTAGGGATTGCTACCGGTAGTTGCGGTAGGGTTGGGGCAGATTCTAACTAGAAATGGTGGTCGCTACCGGTTGTTCTCGGCATACTCGGCTCATTCGATTCGACCATCAAACGAAAGGAACCACCATGGATCTTGCGATGGCACAGCGCCTCGTCGATCGCCGCAAGGCTGCCGGGCTTTCTCAGGAGGCGCTTGCCGCCCAGCTGGGTGTGAGTCGTCAGGCTGTCAGTAAATGGGAGCGCAGCGAGTCCTCACCCGATACCGATAACCTCATTGCGCTCGCCGCGCTGTATGACGTGTCGTTGGACGAGCTGTTATATGGGGAGGCGGCCAACGATGCCGACGACCTGGAGGACGGTAGCGCCGACACCGAGACGGCGGATGTGGCTGACGAGGCCGAGGATTCTGCCGAGCACGCCGATTGCGGCGACAAACCACTTGTCGATATTTCCCTCGCGCGCGGTATCCACGTCATTGATCCCAATAAAGGCGAGGAAGTCCATATTGGTTGGAGCGGCATCCATGTGACCAACGAGCGCAAGGGCGAAGAGGTGCATGTGGGGCCGGACGGCGTGCATATCGATACGCTTGAGGACGATGGACATAGCGTACGCACCAATGACGACGGCACCGTCACCATCGACGGCGAGACGTTTTCCAGCTGGAAGGAAGCACACGACAAGCTCGACCATCATGGCAAGCATTTCCACACCAAGGTCGGACGTGCATGGAACAAATTCCCCTTCCCCGCACTTGTCACTCTCGCCTATCTGGTGCTCGGCATTGTCTACGGCACATGGGGCATGGGGCTTTTCCTCGTCTTTCTGGTTCCCGTCTACTACGCGATTGGTGACTTCATCGATCGGCGCCACCTGTCTAAGCTGATCGAGGCCATCTACCCGGCAGCCGCCATCGCTTGGTTCCTCTACATGTGGCTCTGTTTGGGACAGCCCCATCCTGCATGGATCATCCTCATCACGATTCCCGTCATAAAGGCGCTCATGCGCTGGTGCCGCAAACAATGGAAGCACCGCAAACAGGCCTAACACGCTCCGACCCACCAGCACCCAACCACCCCCGCCCTTCTCCTAAGTTGCGGTGAGATAGGGACTGTTTTGAAGCTCCAAAGCGCCAAACAGTCCGTATATCACCGCAACTTACAAACAACTGGGTCAGTTCCGGCACGGAGATTAGCATTGAGCTGACCGCGCGCCAAGAAAAGGGCCTATTTACTACGTTTAACTCGAGAGGGCCGACCATACCCGCCTTTTCCGAAAACTGGCAAGCCATCTACCTGCGGTTTTAATTTCATAATCTTTGTCACGGTCGAGGGTGTGGTAGCAAACGTAGTAGATAGGCCCATTTTGTGGCATACGACCCATACAAGCCCAATCTCGAAGGCCAAAGAGAGCCTCTCATCCACGCCTGCGAGCGAAAACCAAATAGAATGAAAGGCAAATGGAAAGCCCGTTTGACGGGGCAAACGCCGGGCCACCTAACAACACGCCGCAGACGCCGACCGTGGACGCTCTGGAGCAGAAAGCAAAGGCG
>DXMA01000008.1 GCA_019414445.1 Collinsella sp. | reverse complement strand
AGCCACCCCCGCGCCCACCGCGATCTCCGCCACGTCACAAACCGGCTACGCCCACTCCGCCACGGCAACCCAAAACGGCGTCACCTTCACCGTCTCGTGGAACGACGCCCCCGCGGGCGCCGCGACGACCTTCCACGTGACCCAGGCCGACGGCTCGTCCCAGGCCAAGGCGCGCATGGACGTGCCCACCTATTGGGACGGCGGCGGCCAGGAAAGCGTCTGCGACCCGTCGCGCCCGGCATGGGCCAGCTACTGCAGCCTGGGCACCGCGGGCCACGACTTTACCTTCGACTTCACGGCATCGGGCACGTACCGCATCTACTTCCACTTTATGGACAACGACAGAAACGACCCCCAAAACGACAAGGGAATCTACTACCTGCGCACCACGGCGGAGGTGACCGTAAACGACGCCGCCCGCCCGAGCGTCACGCAGATCGTCAACAACGCCGTGGACCTGTGCAGGCAAGAGACAAACCGCTCGGAATACGACATGGCGCTGTGGCTCCACGACTGGACGCTCGACCAGCTGGAGTACGACCACAGCCTCAACTGGTGCTCGGCCGAAAGCGGCCTCACGCGCCACCAGGGCACCTGCGAGAGCAACCAGCGTATCCTCTTGAGTTAGTCTAAAGGTTTATAAATAACGTCAGTCTCCAGAACTGCATCCATTACGGACATGAGCCGATCGTCCATCGGCACGTCAAGAATCTCAATGAGCTCTATCCCCGGTTTCAAAAATTTGGCATAGCCGAGATTAATTTCGATTTTCTCATCCTTATTATTTATAAGAAGCACATGAGACGATGAAGAAAATAGATTCAAACCGCCTTTAGGCTCAAGCGTGAACGTTATCCAGTCATTAGACGAAAGTAGTCCCAGCGAATCCATGGCGACGACAGATTCATATGAAATTGTGCCCCCATTGTATGTCCAAGAATCATCTTCTGAGGTTTTAAGGAGAACCGGGATTGGAGTAAATACCGAATTGGGCCCCACTTTCGCCCATAGACAGCACCGAAGAATTGAAAACAGCTGATTCGCTTCTTCCGAATCCATTTGTTCAAGTATTTTCTTCGTTCTTTTAGAGCGAGCGCGACCTGACGATACTTCTTGAGAAATCAATTTCGCCCACATCTCCCTCAGATCATCGTCATAGGCTGTCTGAGCTCCATGGATGTCAAGATCAATGCAGGACTCCGGCAGTTCATCAACTCTATTCGAATCTGACATTTTTCCCGCGCGCTCAAGAACATTTAGCAAATTATCTGCCTGAGAAGCGCTCGTGTTATAACCATGGGCCATTAAATATAGCTGGCCATCAGTAAAAGTCGGAAACGCCCGTTTATAGATTGCAACAACATCCGCTATAGAGCTCGCTTCGATACTCCGCATCTCCGCTTCGTCACGAGCGGCCCCAATGGGGTTAAGAGCCTTACGTGCGCTACGAATAAATCGCGCAGGGAACGACGCAATATCACCGCGTCCATTAATACCTAGGTTAACAGTTGGTTGAAAGGACACGTCATTTGTCGAAATATTTACAGCGCCCGCCTGGGCATTAGCTTTGATATCGTTATTTTGTAAGTCATTCATTGCGTCTCCCCTCATCAGGTAATAAGCGCTCACGCCTGCATTCCACTCATTCCCGTAAGTACCAAATAGGCAATTAGTTTTGAATTCTTCTAAACAGTTACACAATTATCGAAATGCGTAAAACTATGGTTCATCTGAATGTGCGCACTAAAGATGTTAACGCACTTTGTAGATTGATTTCCGATCTCAGCCGACCACATTGAGCTGATGGCTCGCTCCCGCAGTTAGCCAAACGCCCCCGAGGCCCCATCCGGGATCCAGATAGCAGCAAAAGTTTCCAATTGGCGCCATGTTCCAGACACTGAACGTCATCTCAAATATTACTATCGCTAGTTATTGCAGAACTGATTTTTGTAGTTGATTTCTTTAAGCGGTAAGCAATAATGGCAAGGCCAACTCCGATTATTCGACAAACTGAAGTAAAGCCCAGGTCGATATAGACTCATGAAGCCAGAAAAACGAATGGGCACCGGAACCCATGCTAGCCCCAGTGCCCACAAGCAATGTTAAAGATGCCGTTTCTCGATATGGTACGTCACTCAAATAAACAAATACGCAATGCCAGTTCAAGTGGCCACTCACTCTTTAATCAGCTTGACGTTACTAAGCAAAACCGGAATACCATTACCGGTATATCCCTTAGTGGAGTAAACCCTGAACTCAAGCCAATCGAAATCAGATAGATCAATTTCATTCGACGGAATGTCAGTAGGTGCGGTATTCATCGTAATGTGGTCCTTTTGCCAAATTACTTTTGAATCGGACCCATCGACAGAGCCCCTTAGTTCAAGTCTCGCCTCATAGTCCTTCAAGATGCTCGTGTCCTCTACGTATTCAACAGCAATTTTGCCATTCAACGAACGGTACTTCTTACCGATATAAAATGATATGATCGAAGGAAATCGGCACTAAGAGGGCGACCAACCCAAGTATCGTCGGATGAATAACTATTCCCGGCAGTGTCTTTCTGGGAACCTTCAATCAACTCAAAACGATCGGAAGAAGCAACCGTAAGAGAGGTCAACGCCACTTCGGAAACACCATCAAGTTCATCCAGGAGATCATTGATTCTTGCCGGATCTTTCACAATCTTCGAAGCAGCTTTCAAAACGCTCTTCGCTTCATCATACTTTTTTTGATGAGACCAGCTCGTCAGCCTTGGCTAAAACCTCATCGGTGTAAGCGGAAGAGTAGTCAGCAAAAGCAACAGCACAGTCTCCAGATTTCTTAGAAGCCTTTTGCAGCGAAGTCAAAGCTTCCTCATGTTTACCAGAATCCCAGGCAGCACGAGCGTTCGCAAGAACCTGTTTACCCGCTTCCTCATCCTTAAGAGCATTTAGTTCAGCCTCGACATTCGCATAATCTTTATACGCGCTTTCGAGCGCATCATTAAGGCTCATGCTTTCTTCCACGGAATCGAAGCGCTTGGACAACTCATCAACTATCTCAGACTGACCATGCAAGTCGCCAAGATACGCTGTCAGGAGGCACGGAATTATTGCAAACAGGATACCGAAAATGACCGGATGTTTAGCATAAAATCGAGACTCTTTAGAAATGGAATCTTTATCAGCCATTGTCTCCCCTAACGCAAAACAAACAATATGAGTAACGCGTCTCTCAAAGGCACAAGCATGCCGGGGCACCATTTCAAAAGATAACAGTGTGCCGATCTGTGCAATCAATCGGACGAGCCGACAACCAACTTATTACTTCCGGTATTTTGTAGAGCTCTATTGTTTAGCGACACGACAACCCCCAATAATCAGTCGACTAAATTCAATGGTCAACAAGTGGATGTTAACGTCATGCACCAGGCAGTGAACGCCTGGAACAATATTACTCCCCGACACTTTAGAAGAGCGCATCAGTCTATTATTTTCCGCCAAACGGTAGCCTGATGATCGAACTGTTTGGAACACAGCGGTGACGCAAAATTTCTTTCGCAAATTGACAACCGAATAGCGGAACACGGCGCGCGCCCTGACATATGATTTTCAGCAACCAAACAGGAAATTACCGACAAAGAGACCGCGGACCGTGTCTGCGAACATCATATCGGTCGACGAGGGGCCGCTCGACGCACTACTCGACGAAGAGGCGTCCGGGCTTGTCAGAGCCGAACGCTACAAGAGGACGGCGGGCCGGGAGAACTACCGCAGCGGCCACTACGCGAGAAGGCTCATCACGGGCGTCGGGGAAATCGAGCTCAGCGTGCAGAAGCTCCGCGGGACGGCCGCGAGGACGGTGCGCGACGGGTTCGCCGAGACGCTGGCCTACACGGAATTCCCGCCCGATCACTGGCGCCGGATCAGGACGAACAACGGGATCGAGCGCATCAATCGCGAGATCAGGAGGAGGACGAGGGTCGTCGGAACCTTCCCGGACGGCAACTCGGTCCTCATGCTGGTCACTGCGAGGCTGAAGTACATAGTGGAGCACGAGTGGGGCAAGAGAAGGTACCTGGACATGTCCAAACTGGAGGAGATGGACGAGCTGAAGGAAAAGGCGGAGGGCTAGAAGAGGGCGGGGCCGAAGACGGCTAAATCAATTTGCGAAAGAATCTTGACGGCATCATTTCATGCGCAAACAATGCAGGTATACCGTTTGACGACTTTTAAATAGCAGGATCCGTATAGCGGAAAGCCAAAGACTTTTAGAGCCATCGCGACTAAAAAGGGGCACCGGCCTTCGCCAATACCCCTCAAACCGACACGATACATGTCCCATAAGCAAATAGCCACCTGGCTATTTTCCACCCCTCGCGCTTACCAATGCGCGGCGCAGCGGACCCGGGAAGAAATAGGCATGATCATTGAACCAGAGACTAAGCTGATGCTTTTTACTAGAAGCACGCGGTCCCAAATACTCGTCAAGAACAGAATCGAAACCGCCTTTCTCATAATCGGCCCAAAACTCATCGGACCTGCCATTTGCGGGAAACACCGTCCTCAAAGGGGGATTGCCCTTAACCGCCTCGCCAAGCTCTTTGTCAATCAAGTGGACACCGTCAACGGATTTAAGCAAACCCATTCCAGCATCAGAATTAACAAGAACAAGGCTAATACCGTCTTCGGTATTTCTATCAGCGCGCGACTCCGAAACGTAGCCCCAGAAATCTGCGAGCGTGATATCGCTCAATCGGTCAGTCCCCGTATAGGGACACGAATGGCAAGCATTTTGCGTAATGTAATCACCGAGGAAAGCTCGGAGATAATAGTCGTCCACAGTGCACCAAGAACGTCTATCCCCGTTTTCAAACAGCATTTCAAGGCTGAATACTGTCCACGAAGGATCTTTCTTCCTAAATCGCGCAGAAACAGCCTTACTTCCAGTCTCCCTCTCACGATAAGAAACATAGTCGCCCCAAACCCTGGGAGACGGAGCGCCATGGCAAAGAACATCTACCGTCATAAGATTCGCGGAAAGTCGGCCGCGCGCCAATCTGCGCATCGCATCGACCTGGCAGGAAGTTCCGGAAAACAGAACCCTCTCACCGCGTTTAAGCAAATCAAGACAGTCTGACAGGGCCGCATCAATACGACTCTGAACATACTTCGAACCGCGCATCTTGGCGATGACATCAATATCGTTAGAGACAATGTGCTCAACAATCATATCTTCATTCATGACCGCACCGCACACCCAGCCGCCTTGACGCACAAAGGCATCAGCAAGAAGCATAAACATACCGCCAGATGTTGCGGCCAAACGACGGCCCCGATCCTTGTCCCAGGCAGCCATCGTCTTTAAAGGCCTGTGTCGTGAGGTTGGCGAACCAACAACGGGACATGCCCTAGAGCAAGCGCCGCAACCAACGCATAGCCCATCATCAACCGCCGGCCGATAGAAGCCGCGCTCATCCTGTTCGAGATTCAAGGCTCCCCTAGCGCACGCTGCCACGCATGCCGAGCAACCAAGGCAATTATCTGAAGCTGGTAAACCAATTGTCTCTACATTACACACGTTAATGTCCTACTTTCAATGATTTCAAGAGAGTTTTAGCTATCCTGCGATACCTATATAGCGTGAACAGCATGAAGAGGAGGGAGCAGACGACAGAAACCAGAGTTGCGAATGCAAAACCAAATGAAATGAGGACACATTCAACAAGCAGCAGCCCGAGTCCAATGATCTGATATGGGATGTCAACATCAATGTTAATTAGTCTCTTTGTGTCATAAGCCCTCATGAGTGAAATCAAAACATAGGCAACAACACCAGCAATGATGGGCCCCCATGCCCCGATCGCAAAAGAGAGCAAAGCGCCAAGCACCACATTAACAAAAGCGCCAACCATAGTTGTCACAAATATCATGCCGTTGCTCTTAGCCGCGTTGTATAGAGTGCCGAAATAAGTCGAATATCCACTAATGACAGAACTGAGCATTAGAAAAGGAACGAAGACGTAAGCGGCAAAAAAATCACCGCTAAGCATAATGCGCGAAAGTGGAACGGTCAGCGCAATAACCAATGAACCAGCACACAAAAGGAATGCAGTAAAGACCTTAAAAACTGTTCCGAAGGAACTCCTAGAATCACTTGCATCGTATTCGCGTGCTGAGAAAATTTGCCACGACTGCTGGAAAATGGTAACAACCATATTCATCACCGCAGGCAACTTAGAAGCGGCTGTGTATAGTCCTGCGACATCGACGCCTTGCGAGAACATAACGATATAACGACCGGAGAGATTAACAAACCACCAAGCCAGGGCGTTAGGAATCATTGGGAGGCTATAACGCAGCAGGTCTCGAGCCAGTGGTTTTGAAAATGCACCCATACTGGCAAAGCGCCAGACTTTGGCCCCAAAAAAGACAAGTAAAAGTTGAATGCCCTGCGACAGAATCAGCGCCAGCAGGTAGCCATTTACGCCCATGCCAAAGACGCCGAGGAAAAGGTAACCGGCACAGAACAACGTTAGTGCACCCAAAACCCCCGATGAGGCATAAAGTCGAGTCTTACCGATACCCTTGGAAAATTGAAGGCAAATCACTTTAAAGGAAGTAATAAAGCAGAGAATGACCAATTGCCATGTGTAATCAAAGCCAGTAAATGAATAGCCGAAAATTCCCGCAGCTGCCACAACTGGCAAAAGGAAAAGAGCGATACTGATACCCGTAGAGAATACGGCCTTATTATCGGAGTCCCGGTCGATTGAGAAACGAAACACGCCCTCATAGACACCGAGGCAGCAAAGGGGATAAAGCAATTCGGCAGTATTGTTTACAAGCTCACCAATACCGTATTGCTCAGTAGTAAGCAGTGCGGTATACATCGGAAGCAATAGGAACTGTATCAATTTCGTAAGCATGTTGCCGGCAGCAAAAACTGCAGCATCGCTTACAAGTGCCTTATAGCTTTTCTTCATTTATTACATTTCCTCAATAACGGATTTCAGACCATCATAATAATCGGCAGCGAAAGCAGGAGCGGAAACGCCATCCGGGAAGCGCTTCATGAAAGCGGACACAAGCCCCGGGACCTCCTCAAGATTGTCAGCAACAACAATCCCCTCATCCCCTGCATCTGTAAACCATTTGGCACCTGAGACAACCTTGTGATCATTGGTCTTAAGAACCACAACGGGCGTTCCGGCAATACGGGCAAATATCGTGCCATGATAACGATCGGTAACAATAACGCACTTTTGCGAATAAGATTCGATGACGCCCTCGATTCCGGTCCAAGCATCATGAGAGTCCAGATCGATACCATCCCATTTAACGGTGGTGTCAGTCCGAGAAACATCACAAAGACCGGAAAGAGCAGAAGCAAGCTTATCGATGGCCGTATAAGAGTACAGCTTCTCGCCATCGTTTCGAGCGCAAAGCAATACACCTTCGCGCTGGTTATCAAAGGAATATTTCCCAATCAATGAGGTCACAACGTCAGGATAAAGACGGACATCAAGTCGAGGATACAAATCTCGAGCAATCTGTGCAGAGACGGCATCCCTAGCCAAAAACAAAGTATTAACGTGTGACCCTATTGCCTTACGGTCCAATTCTTTACCACGTTTGCTGTTAAAACGAATTGAAGTCGGGAAAAAAACAATTCTGTTATCGGGAAAACAAGTTGAAGCAAGCCTATGCGGCGTCTCATCGTCGTGGAGTCCGTCCATCGTATGACCACTCTGCATGACAATCAGATCATTAGGGCGAATTAGATTCTGAATCATGCGGACAATCCTGCTGGTACCGGCGTTAAATGCCTTACTTGGAATTTTAATAATTTCAGCTTCCGAATAATTATTTTGGAGCCATTTTTCAATAACAAATTTTTGAGCTTGATCTCCCAAATTCAGGTGAGTGGGCACCCCAAAATACCAGATACGCATGCCGCTAGTCTTATCTAGTCTAGCCATTGAATCAACGAGCTCATTGTTCAGCTTGCGCATCGCAGGATAATGCATAGCAGTACGCACCGTAATCCCCACAGTGCGATTTACACCTTTTGCGATACCGGAAACAAAGGGGACGGACTTAATAGCCATTTTCAGCTTATTATTCATATTACATCCTAACTAAGAACTTATTTACTGTGGTAAACGATTAATTACAAGAGTGAATCGACGGGATCACGAAAAATGAGTTCACACGGCACAATTAAATACTTAGGGCTCAGTAAAACAGAGACATAAACCGCGACAAGTCAGCCGTATAAGGAACGATTCCATACCATTCAGGCCTAAATAATTGAACAACAACGAAATACATAACAGAAATCGCAATCAATGAGAACCGAACGAAACGCGTTTCTCCGTCATTAGCTGCCTTTAAAACGAGAGGCAAAGCAACAAGAACAAGAGGCGCGAAATAGTATCCGAATCGAGCAACAATTTGTACTTTCATACCGACGGCGGAAAAGACAAGCCAGAGCAGTTCACCCCAGCGCAAGGCAAGGCTGACGGACTTACCTTGAGCCACGCCCTCAGCGCGGTCAGCAACTTTTAGATAATTAAAAAATATGCCGACGAGCAGGGCATTAAATAGAAGTGAAATTAGAGCGCCAAAATAGTTTGACCCCATAAAGTCCGCATCATAAAAACTATTTTTGCCCAGGACTGCCGCGACCGCGTTAAGGAGTGGATTGACAAATAGAAAGCTGAATATAGCTCCAATTATAAGAACTGTCATGCTCATTAAGTTAATTTCAACCTTGCTGAGAGGGATGAGAGCAAACAGCACGAGAGCGGACCTATGGAATGAGGCGGCAAGGAACACGAGTAGAATAAATACAGGAACCTTACGATCCCTAAGTACAATTATTGCAAGCATACCGATTGCAATAGCAATTGCCTCGCGCATGATGTTCAGATAACTCGGAAACAGCAGGCACAAAAATAGCACAGTGGGCAAAATAGGCTCATCAGCGAGCTTAAAAATAAATAATGCAGTGCAGAGACATATAACCGCACTTGATGCTACGAGAAGAATCTGAAAATCACCGCTGATGAGTGAAAGAACCTTGCAAAATAATAGGAAACCGTACTCAAATCTGTCTGTCATCTCAACAAGAGAAGAGAACGGCAAACGAGAGGCACTTAAAAACGCTCTACAGTGCATTTCAGTATCAATACCAACTGAACTTGATCGCACTGAAGCAACAAAGAAAATTGCTGAAAAAGTGACTAAAAGATAGGTCTTTTTAAAGGAAGCGGAACGTTCAGGCCGTAATACAAAACCAAAAACTACCGCAAAGACAATAAGCTGCAAATATACCAACATTTAGATAGTCACCCTACTCCTTAGGTGCGGGCTGCGACATATCTACATTGTTTTTAATAACTACTCTATACATCCATTTCCCTCAATGCATCTCAATAAGAGAATTACCTTCATCAGCAATACTTTGCAGGTTCCGAGTTCAACCAATCGACTAAATTGAATCCTTGTGTAAAGCGATCCGTATCATTTGTTATTCCCCCCCCCGAACAGAGGCGGGATGATAAACCGAGCATGCAATATCGGGGCGTCGCATCGCCGTAAAGCAAATCTTGTTCGTGTGCTCCAAAGAATCAAACGCCCTAAGATCTTCTTCGCGACAATCATTCATCTGGCTGAATTTAATAAACAGATTGTCCCAGTTCACCCTTTCAACCCGTCGCTCCCATTTAGCTCTAGCCTCCTCAGGCGTTGGATAATGTAGAAATACAATCTCAACGTCATCGATAATTCCAACAGGCTTACTCAGCTCATTGCGAGATTTCAAAGTCTCGTAATGAGCCGAATCACAAGAATCGATGAATTCTATGGGCGTATTCAGATAGTGCCTTAAATCTCCCGCGAACTTTACGTATTCAGTTCCAAAAAAATACAGCCCTGCTGTAGGCGATTGATACGGTAAGCCGAAATACCGATAGACCGTTCCGGCCCAACAATTATTGGAAATAATAGAAAAATCGCTTCGTGTCAGATGATTTTGCCTACCCTTAGAAAAACGACTGTTAGTTTTCTCTCTGATTACCCGTTCAGCAATTCCAAAATAGTCTTTATTCATGTCTACGTCCTTCAACCAAAACCACACCCGTTGCATCGAAAAACGCATCTAACGCTGAGCAACAAGCCCCTCGTAGAACTCCATCAATTTCTTTGCATTAGCCGCTGCCGAATAGCCAGCGGAGGTTAATTTCTCAACAGCTCCGCTATCACGACCAACCGACATAGCATCAGCAAGTGCAGAGGCCCATACAGCATATGGCTCATTTAAACCGACAAATCTACTCACGCCCGTTATGTCACTTTCCTCAGGAACGCCAGTCGAAAAAACACAACGAAGCCCAGAGGCTTGAGCTTCAACAGCAGAGACAGGAAGCCCCTCATATAGCGAAGGCATAAAGAAGACGTCGAACAGCGAGTAAAAACGAGCGACGTCAACGCGCACGCCGGGCATGACGACGGATTCGTTTACACCAAGCTCCTTAGCAATGGCCCTAACTCTGTCCATGCCATCTCCAGCGCCCAAAATCACCCACTTAACATTAGGAATACTGCGCTTCAGCTCTGCGAACACCTTGACGCCAAATTCAAAGTTCTTTTGCTTGACAAAACGACCGACACTTCCAATAACGGGGTCACTATTGCCAATGCAGAGTTCAGCACGCAGGGAAGCATTGGAGCTATCGTCATATGCATAATTGCTGAGTACGATTCCATTTTTCATTACAGCAAACGGCTTATTTCCAAACAGGTATCTACCAGCTTCATCAGAGCACGCCACCCCATCAGTTGCATACCTCTTGCCCCACGCAATCAACGGAGCATTTCGAACACGATGAAGAACGTTGTCAGATGAACTATTCAGATGACTATGTAGGACACGATGTTCGATGCCGGCACGCTTAGCCTCCCTGAGAACGCAAAAAGCCGAGTTGGGCATATGACAATGCACGATATCGTACTCGCGTCCATGCTTAACGAAAAACTCTTCGACTTCTTTAATGAACTGGCCAAGCCCCGCAGAAGCGAAAGACACCGTATAGACACGAGAACCGTGCGCAATAAGCTCCTGATCATAAGTGCAGTCACGCAAGGGTTTACCATTCAATGTTGCATGGTGTAGATAATCAAATACAACTCGATGCTCATCAATGCCCAAAGACATGTTATGAACAAATTGAGAAACACCGGCAGAACGACTTAATGAGGGAACCACTTGGAGAACATGAATTGGAGATGAGGTAATCAAGCTAGTCAACCACCGTAACAATTGCGTCGGCATGAAAACGAGCAGAAACGCATGATTGGGCATTCTTTGAATAATTCCCTATGGAAATCAGCATGACCAATTCCTCACAATAGGGTAGTTTCAATAGACCGCGAATCGCTTTTTCAGGACCTCGTCTTAGCATTGTATTGAGCGGACAAGAAGCCAAACCCTGCTCTTCAAGTGCCAGCAATAACGCCATTGCAAAAATGCCGCCATCAACAAAGCCCTCGTTACGTTCTTGCGGTCCAAAGTAAACCCGATTATCAACCGTCAACACGACGAGCATTGGAGGCATCGCGTAGCCTCTGAATCCACTTGTAATTCCTAATGTCTCATGGATGAGTTCCTGGTTATTGATAATCCGAACTCTTGTTGGTTGTCGATTGCATGCAGACGGAGCTTTGGTGGCCGTCTCGATAGCATTAATGACCTTTGTCAACGAAACGGGTGTATCAGAATACTCTCTAACAGAATGACGGTTACTTAATAGCTCGTCAACAGAACCTGGAATAATGCCTGCCACAGCAAAATCATGAGCGATTTTGCAGCTTCCACCGGGATATAAAGGCTTTGAATCCAGTTTAGAAAACAGTTGGTCGCCAATTGCTTGCATAAACATATGCGTATATTCAGAACTATTCTCATGTCTGTCACGATATTCGATTAGCGCACCCAAGGCGGATTGATAGGCCAGGCTATCCGTACTTCCACCCATATCTTCAAAGACATGCATGTAGCGAGAGAGTTCGGCGAGGACCTTCACTCCAAATCCAGCACGAAAGTCCTCGTGGCTCAACCCTTTTTCAAGCTGATGGGTACAATAAATTATATGAGCTTCTGCTTGCTCTGCATATTTGATCTTGTTTCGAGAATAAGACTTCCCGAACCGTGCCGCCTGCCGCATTGAAGCGGCGAGCAAACTTGGATAGCCATTAAAAATGGCCCTCGCAACCCCCATGACAGGATCAGGCAAATGATCCTTTAAAGCAGAAACCGAAATATTTCCCATCATATTTCCTAAATATCCAAGGCTTTTTCAATAAAAGAAAAGGCTTCATTTCGTTTGAGATTAAGCTGTGCCTGAACCGAATTGGAGTCGTAATCAAGTTCAGAAATAGTCAGATTTCCAAAGTCATCCAACAAATGATTGTCAAGATTAGTCATATTTAATAGGTTTGAAATTCTTCCGTTAAAACGACCAGGGCTGATGGCGACAAACTTCTTTCCAAGATTTACGGAATAGGCAGTTCCATGGAACGAGTCCGTAATGACAATTTCGGCCCCAAGGAACAGAGAAAGGAACCTTCCCACGGAAGGACAGATAACAGCATTCTCGCCAGAACGCTTCTCATGCACACCGTATGCAATTCGCATAACCTTGAGACCAGTCTTCTTGGCGACCCTTTGTACATAAGAATCGAACTCGGCATTACGGTTGAGCTGATAGACCAGAACATAGGGTTCCGGAGAAATCCAACCATCTGCAATTGCTTCCCAATCATCACGATTCAACATGAGCGTGGGATCGATAACGGGCATAGCCCCATGGACACCGATAGAATCAAGAAGGTCAGCCGCCTCTTGCTCGCGTACAGAGATACAAGAGTAAGAGGAGAGAGCCTTTCTCATCGGCTCAGCTTCCCAATCCTCGAGCGTGGCCTTGCCGATACTCGCAGCATAGGCAATCTTCTTTTTCCCCTCGGGAGCAAAGGAGAGATAGAAAGCACGGTCAAAACCGTTATTCCAAATGCTATTCCAAACCTGATCGCTACCAGTGCAGTAAATATCTGCTACCGGAGGATTCGCGTCCAACTCATCTGCGGAATAGTACGAACGCTCAGTCAGCGCAAGCTTGGAATGTCTAAACTCATCAAGGGGGGCGCGTCTCCTTGCAACCATACGAGAAACCGGTATTTTTGCAATCTGCTTGACGCCAGGAACCTTAAATATAGGCATCTTCTTTACGAGCTGGCCGTTAAGGGCACGATCCACTTCGTTTTCGGGAATCGCATCCTTACGGTAGTAATCAATTATTTCGGCATCTGCTCCCACACGAGCCAAAACAACCTGAGTTGCATAGGTCTGCAGGCAGGAGCCATAGTTCGGCGAGTTATGGAGTGTTATAACTCCGACTTTTCGAGACATGCACAAACCTACTTTCTGAGTAATTTCTTATAAACAAACGAACGAAGTCCGTTAGGCATGACACAAACAACGGCATGCGGAACAAATGAGGCAACAAAATCAACAGGGCTAAACCAGCCAGTACGCAATTGAGCAAACTTGAATTTCCAGATATGCGGTAGATACGAAGGGCCGCCTCTGCGAGCATAAAAATCGGAACTCACGCGCATCGCCACAAGTGGTTCAGGTAGATTATCTGCGCGGCAGCCACTGGCTAGCATCCTGTTAAATAAATCCCAATCTTCGAAATAAAGATATTCAGAGCTGTAATTCCCAGCCTCCAGCACCTTAGATTTTTTAAACGTCATAGGTGGGTGCCGGAAAGGATTTCGACGTTTGGAACAAGCGAGAATATTGTCCAGTCCCTTGGGCAAATTCGTTGAAGCGATTGGCGTCTCAGGAGAGCCAATAAACTCGACGACATCGCTACCGACCATATCGAGCCCACTTTCAATAGCGGCAAGCTGCTTCTCCATACGATCAGGACGCGCCACATCATCGGTGTCCATACGCGCAACGATTTCATTAGAACAGGAGAGTACGCCCTTATGAAGAGCATATCCTAGTCCATGGTTCTCACTGTAGGAAACAAATTTGAACAGATCGGGCCGCTGCGAGTAATATTCGGAAAGTACCGACTCGAGTTCAGCAGTCAAGGGTCCGTCCTTAACCATTACGATCTCGGCCGGAGGCACGGTCTGGTCGAGCATACTGTCGAGTGCCTGACGTAGAAACGTAGGGTTTTCTTTTTTGTAAATGCTCATTAACACGCTATAAGAGGTCATGGCGACTGAAGTGGTCATCTATCGCCCCGTCCTCTTCTTGCCGAACATGGCACCGAAGGTGCCAGTGAAGCACTTCCAATCCATGCGAAAACAGCGATTGCGCACGTAATTAAGTTCAATTTTTTGACGCAGACCGCTCTCGAAGGTCGCAGCATTGCGGTCGGTTGCCTGCCAAAGGCCCGTAATGCCGGGCTGGACAGAAAGCAGTTTAGCCTTCTCCTCATCGGAAAAGTGTTGCTCAAGCTCATCCCTTGTAATGGGGCGAGGTCCGATTACAGACAAATCGCCGTTCAGCACGTTCAGGAACTGCGGCATCTCGTCGATTGAACACTTACGGATAAACTGGCCGACTTTGGTAATGCGGGGGTCATCGTCGACCTTGCGTTCGACTTCCCACTGATGTAGCTGTTCAGAGCTTAGATACTTCTGAACGTTGCCGGCATCCTCAACCATGCTGCGAAGCTTTAGGATCTTGATAGTCTTTCCGCCCTTGCCAACACGCTCCTGTGTATACATAGGGCTGCCTGGCGACTCAAGGCTAATGAGCGCGCATACCACGGCGATAGGAATTAGCAGCAGAACACTCATCAAAAGACTGAACACAAGGTCAAACAGCCTCTTAATAAAGCGATACCCAAGCGTGCCGCTCGGCTTTATCTGATCTAAAGCCAGTGCACTCCCCATTGGTGCACAGCTCTCTGTTATTTCTTTAGCAGCCACAATAAAACCTGCGTTCCTGTCCCCAGAACCCCCCCCCTCCATCTATGAATCCAAAAACCAAATAATTTGCCGGCGCAACGTCTCCCTTACGTTTTGCTGGGCACGTCGATCGGAAGCAGCTCCCTAAATGCGGAGTCGCCTTCGCCCACGTCTACCAGGCACCAGCGTTTATGACGGTCGATTTTCTTTACGCGGGCCTCTTGCCCCACCAAGGGCCCCTGCTCTATGTGCAACACGCCGTCTTCTATGCGGGCGACGCTGTTGCGCACCACGCCGTCGTCGTCCAGCACGCTGCGGTACCAGTCCTGTGCATCGTCCGGCATGGGCATGTACGCCCGCTCCCTACTGCCGGCGATTCGACAGCCAAAGCTCAACTGGGCCAAAGCCCTATCGAGCGCGGCGGCATCGAGCGTGGCGACGAAGAAATATGCCTTGTACATAGGTTTGGTTTGGAGCGACCAGGCACCGTCCCGCTTAAACCAGAACTCCTTTTGCATCACAAAAGCGTTCTGCATAAGGTTGTGCGGGATAATGCGGCGGACCATTTCGCAGATCTCGCGCTCTTTTCCATTGGGAGTGTGGACCAGATACCAGCGGACGCGGCCGTGCTGGCTGTTGGTGGTGGCGCCGTTAAATGCGCCCGGCAGCTGCTCTTGGCGCCGTGCCGTCTGTTCCATGTTCTCGCCCCCTCTTTTGGCTTTGCGATGCATGCAAATGCAGGGGCGTTTAGAACAGGCTTCTCGCTCGCAGCTAGGCGCAGTCGCAAAAGTACAGGTTTTTATAGAGGGGTATGGAGATGTACCTACTAGCTGTACATTTTGCGTAATCTGGGCAAACGTTGATTAATTGCTCGTATAATGTCGTCTGTCGAAAGATACAAAAACCTGTACCTTTTTGTGCAACAAAAAAAGCCACTCAACCAGCGGCTTTTCTTATTTGGGCATGAAAAAAGGCGACCGCCCTGTGTAGACGGTCGCCTTTGTTAATTGTTGTGAATCTTGCCTTAGGCGCGGGTCTTGATCTCCTCGGTCACCTTGGCAACAAACTCGTCGACGCTCATCTGAACGGTCTCGTTGGAGCGATCGCGGACGGAGATGTTGCCGGCCTCAACCTCCTTCTCGCCCAGGATGAGCATGTAGGGCACGCGGTCGATGCTGCGGGCCTCGCGGATCTTGTAGCCGATCTTCTCATCGCGGTCGTCGCAGACCACGCGAATGCCGGCCTCCTCCAGCTTGGCGCACACCTCGTGGGCGTAGTCGCGGCTCTTCTCGGAAACCGGAAGTGCCTTGACCTGCACGGGAGCCAGCCAGGTGGGGAACTTGCCCGCAAAGTGCTCGATCAGAATACCGATGAAGCGCTCGATGGAGCCAAAGCAAACGCGATGCAGCATGATGGGGCGCTTCTTGGTACCGTCGGCGTCCACGTACTCCAGGTCAAAGTTGAGCGGCATCTGGAAGTCGAGCTGGACGGTACCGCACTGCCAGGTGCGGCCGAGCGAGTCCTCCAGGTGGAAGTCGATCTTGGGGCCGTAGAAGGCGCCGTCGCCCTCGTTGACCTCGTAGTCCATGCCCAGCTTTTCCAGAGCGGTGCGCAGGCCCTCCTCGGCGCGCGCCCAATCCTCGTCCGAACCCATGGAGTCCTCGGGGCGGGTGGAAAGCTCAACGTGGTACTTAAAGCCAAACTTCTGGTACACGGAGTCGATGAGGTTGACCACGCCCACGATCTCGTCGGTCAGCTGGTCGGGACGCACAAACAGGTGGGCGTCGTCCTGGCTAAAGCAGCGCACGCGGAACAGGCCGTGCAGGGCGCCGCGCAGCTCGTGGCGGTGCACCAGGCCAATCTCGCCGGCGCGAATGGGCAGCTCGCGGTAGGAATGCGGCTTGGAGGCGTACACCAGCACGCCGCCCGGGCAGTTCATGGGCTTAATGCAGTACTCTTCGTCGTCAATGACAGTGGAGTACATGTTGTCCTTGTAGTGGTCCCAGTGGCCCGAGGTCTTCCACAGCTGCTTGTTCATGATGAGCGGCGTGGAGATCTCCACGTAGCCGACCTTGTGGTGAATCTCGCGCCAGTAGTCCAGCAGCGTGTTCTTAAGGATCATGCCGTTGGGCAGGAAGAACGGGAAGCCGGGGGCCTCGTCGCGCATCATAAAGAGGTCCATCTCGCGGCCGATCTTGCGGTGGTCGCGCTTCTTGGCCTCCTCCAGCATGTGCATGTGCTCGTCGAGCTCCTCCTTGGTGGCAAAGGCGACGCCGTTGATGCGGGTGAGCATCTTGTTGTCCTTGTCGCCCTTCCAGTAGGCGCCCGAGACGCCGGTGAGCTTAAAGGCCTTCAGCGCCTTGGTGTAGCAAATGTGGGGGCCGACGCACATGTCGATGTAGTCGCCCTGCTGGTAGAAGGTGATGCGGGCGTCGTCGTCCAGGTCGCCGATGTGCTCAACCTTGTACTTCTCGCCGCGCTCCTCCATAAGGGCGATGGCCTCGGCGCGGGGCTTCTCGTACACGGTGAACTTGAGGTTCTCCTTGACGATTTTCTTCATCTCGGCCTCGATCGCGGGGAAGTCGTCCTCGCTGATCTTGACGCCCTCGGGCAGATCAACGTCGTAGTAGAAGCCGTTGTCGGTCGCAGGACCGTAGGCAAAGTCGGCCTCGGGGTACAGGCGCTTGATGGCCTGCGCCATGATGTGCGCGGCAGAGTGGCGGATGACGTGCGTGACCTCGTCCTGCGGGAGCTCGGCCACCGAACCGTCATTGTAGAGTGCCTTCATGGGTATGTTTTCTCCTCTCGGATGCCTGATGCAAGTGCGTGCGATGCGCTCGGCGTTTTAACTTGCATCATTATAGGCAGGTTGCCTTGGTATACAAGCGCCCGCCGCACCTTAATGGCACGGCGGGCGATTTTCTACGCATGCTTCATCGTGTGGGGCGGGACTGCGGGGCGCGCGTGGCTTGCGGCGTGCCCGTGGCTTACGGCCGGCCCGGCGATGGATGCGTTACTGGATGCGAGTTCGGCAGTAGGGGCAGACCTTCCAATGCGCATCGAGCGGGCGATGGCAGCTGGGGCAGACGTTGCGAACCTGGGTATCGCACACCGGGCAGACGACGAAGTCCTTCTCGATGGGCGCGCCGCACTGCGGGCAGGTGCCGTACTGGGCAAGCTGGCGCTCGCGCAGGGCCATGTCCAGCTCCTGCTCCTCGCGGTCGGACGCGTAGGAGTGCGGGCGCAGGACCAGGTAGGCAATGAGGCCCACAAACGGGATGAGGGCGATGATGCCCCATGCCACGTAGGCGCTGGCGCCGCGGCGGCGAGCGTCGATGAACACATAGACGACCGACAGCACATACAGGGCGATGATAAAGCCAACGAAGGCATAGACGACGCCCATAAGCTGCGGCGACATGAGCTCGGAGATGTACTTGGACATTACGGGTACCTTTCGGAATATTAACAGTCCGGTCAAGTTTACCACGGGGTTTGTTTATATGGGACCACGGCTAGGGGCGGGGCTGGCGCGGACACAAACATCTCAATCTGTAACAGGTGGAGGCGAAATCCGGGTCTAGATGTTACAGATCGAGACACAGGGGTCCCTCCCCGACTTCAATCTCGATCTGTAACATCTTGGGCCCCAAAACCCCTCTTACTGTTACAGATCGAGACATTCAAAATCCGCCGGAAGGTTTGTCTTGATCTGTAACATCTAGAACCCAAATCCTCGTCTAACTGTTACAGGTCGAGACAAACGGTTGCCGTAGCTGTCGGCAGACGAGCTTGTCGACGTTGCTGGGTCTCCCCTCGTCTGCCGTTGGCGGGTGTTGCGGGGCTGTTCGCCGCATTGCCGCCGCGCTGGGGGTGTGCAGACCGTAGGATAGTCGTATTGACAGCCTGTCAACTCGTCTGGGAGGCACTGTGACAGAAACGTTTGATATCGCGATTGTGGGCGCGGGCATTACCGGGTGCGCCATCGCGAGGCAGCTCGCGCGGTTTGACCTGTCCATTTGCGTGGTCGAGGCGGCTAACGATATTGCGCTGGGCGCGTCGAAGGCCAATGGCGGCATGGTGCACGCCGGCTACGATCCGACACCGGGCACCGTAAAGGCGCAGGTCAACGCCCGTGGCTGCGAGTTGTACGGTACGTGGGCGCAGGAGCTGGGCTTTCTGTTCTGTCGCACCGGGTCGATGGTGCTGGGCTTTAGCGACGAGGACCGCACGCATCTGGAGAAGCTGCGCCAGAATGGCATAGCCAACGGCGTTCCCGAGCTGTCGATTATCGGCCCCGAGCGCATCCACGAGCTGGAACCGCGCGCGAGTGCCCTGGCCACGTGCGCGCTATGGTGCCCCTCGACTGGCTTTGTCGATCCCTTTGAGGTCGCCATTGCCGCGCTGGAGAACGCCGTCGCCAACGGCGTGACATTTATGCGGTCTGCGCCGGTGGAAGCGATTGAGGTTGCTGGCGGCGAGGCTACCGACGGGGCTGTGCGCTTTACGCTGGCGACGCCCGCCGGAGAGGTGCGCTGCCGCTGCCTGATCAACGCCGCGGGCAACGGCGCCGCGGACATCTCGCATATGGCGGGCGCCGAAGAGTTTCAGATGGTCTGGCGCCAGGGCAACATCGTGGTGCTGGACAAGGAGCCGCGGGCGCTCATGCCGCTCTACCCCGTTCCCACGCCGGTGTCCAAGGGCGTTATCGTCACGGGAACCGTGCACGGCAACACCGTGATTACCGCGACGGCCGCCGTGCGCGAGCCGGGCGACACGCAGACCTATGCGAGCGATGTAAACGCGCTCCTGAACGGCGCGCGCAAGCTGGTGCCCGACCTGGAGACGCACCGCGTGGTGCGTGCGTTTGCCGGCGGGCGTCCGGTCATTCGGGGAACGAACGACTTCTTTATTGGACAGTCGGCCGTGGTGCCGGGGCTCTTCCAAGCGGCGGGCATTCAGTCCCCAGGCGTGGCGAGCGCGCCTGCCATTGCCGAGCGTATAGAACTTGTGATGCGTGAGTCGGGCGTGGAGCTGCGCGAGCGGGCGGACTGGAATCCAATTCGCCGCGAGCCGGACGACTTTGACCGCGCACCGCTGGCGCGCAAGGAGGAGCTGATCGAGTCCGACCCCGCGTGGGGGCAGATCGTCTGCCGCTGCGAGACGGTGCCCGAGGCCGAGATAGTGGCCGCGATCCGACGCCACCCGGGCGCGGTTTCGGTCGAGGGCGTCAAGAGCCGCTGCCGAGCCGGCATGGGTCGGTGCCAAAGCGGCTTTTGCCAGAGCCGCGTGGTGGCGATCCTGGCGCGCGAGCTGGGCTGCGACCCCAGCGAGGTATTACTGGAGGACACCGGATCTTGGCTGGTTGAGGGACCGCTGAAGGGGGTGCGTTAGGATGGCGAAATTCAAATCGAGCGCGATTGATTGCGGCGTCGTAGAAGCCGTACAAACGCAAGCCTTCGACGTGGTCGTTATCGGCGGCGGCCCCGCCGGCATGGCGGCCGCGCTGGCCGCGCATAAGGCCGGAGCGCGCGTGGCCATCGTGGAGCGCGAGCAGCACCTGGGCGGCATCCTCCGCCAATGCATCCACCCCGGCTTTGGCCTGTCGCACTTTAAACAGGAGCTCACCGGTCCCGAGTACGCGCAGCGCTTTATCGACCAGGTGCACGCAACCGACATTGCGCTGTTCCTGAACAGCATGGTGATTGGGATTGATTCAGGCGAGCCTGCGGAAGACACCGCGGTCCACACCGTCACGCTCATGAGCCCCACCGGCATGCTGCAGCTCACCGGACGGGCGGTCGTCCTTGCCATGGGCTGCCGTGAGCGTACCCGCAGCGAGATCAAGATCCCCGGCAGCCGTCCCGCTGGCGTGTTTACGGCCGGCTTGGCGCAGCGATACATCAATATCGAGAACCTCAAGCCCGGCTCGCGCGCCGTCATTTTGGGCTCGGGTGACATCGGGCTGATCATGGCGCGCCGCTGCACGCTCGAGGGGATTTCGGTCGAGGGCGTGTACGAGCTCATGCCGTACGCCAACGGTCTGCGCCGCAATGTGAAAAATTGTCTGGACGACTTTGGCATTCCGCTGCATCTGTCTACCACGGTCACGCGCGTGATCGGGCACGACCGCGTGGAGGCCGTCGAGGTAAGTCAGGTCGATGAGCACCTGGCACCCATTCCGGGAACCGAGCGCATCGTTTCGTGCGACACACTGCTGCTCTCGGTGGGCCTGATTCCCGCGAACGAGCTTTCGGTTGCCGTGGGCGTTGAGCTTGACCCGCACACGCGCGGCGCCGTGGTGGACCAGAGTCTGCAAACGGGCGTGCCAGGCATCTTTGCCTGTGGCAACGTGCTGCACGTGCACGACCTGGCCGACAACGTGACGACCGAGTCCGAGAGGGCTGGCGCAGCTGCAGCGGCGTACGCGTTGGAAACCGGCGCGGACGTCGTTCCGGACTGCGAGCTCACCGTCTCCCCTGCCGGCATTGCGGGCTACGCGCTGCCGGGACGCATTACGGCTGTGGCGCTCACCAAGCTGAACTTCCGCGTGCGCCGACCGGTCGACACCGCCCGCG
This sequence comes from Collinsella sp., assembly GCA_019414445.1. Classification (GTDB taxonomy): domain Bacteria; phylum Actinomycetota; class Coriobacteriia; order Coriobacteriales; family Coriobacteriaceae; genus Collinsella. The sequence continues at coordinate 92,391 of DXMA01000008.1, read as the reverse complement.
TGCGCATTCTCGCTGGCGGCAAGGAGCTGTTTGTGGGCAAGGTCCGCCCGTTTAAACCGAGTGTTATGGAAAGCTTCCCACTGCCGGCAAAGGTCATCAAGCAGGCGCTCGATCTGGGTGCCAGCGAGATTGTTCTATCCGTCGATTCCATCGAGGAGGCATAAACTATGAGCGATAACGTGGTCGAAACGCTGCAGTTCAACTGCACCACCTGCCCATCCGAGTGCCTTCTGACCGTAGAGGTGGAGCGCGACGCCAATGGCGCCGTGGTGGAAGTGCGCTCCGTGACCGGCAACAACTGCCCGCGCGGCGATACGTTCGCGCATCAGGAGCTCACCTGCCCCATGCGCGTGCTCACGACGACCGTGGCCGTCTCCGGCGGCGACGAAGCCCTGCTCCCCGTGCGCACGGCCGAAGCCATCCCGCTGGCACTCCACGCCCAAGCCATGGACCTCATCCGCGGCGTGGTCGTCGAGGCCCCCATCCGCATGGGCGACGTCGTGCTGGAAGATCTTCTCGGCACCAACATTGACCTAGTCGCCAGCATGAACATCGATCCAACCTAAGCAGCTAATTTGGGACGGGGCTCTTTTAGCTGCTTTTGCAAGGAGTGTCCCCAGGTGCCGGCATAAAAGGAACGTCCCTATGTGCCGGGCATGGGATACCATGGTGGCAGCCTAGCGAAAGGATGTTTCATGGCACATGTCGATGACCAGCGTGTGGCGCGCGTACTCGATGCGCTCGAGGCTCAGCACCCCGGTGCGCAGCTGCTCGTAAACGACCCGTGGTCGATTTACTATCTGACCGGCTTTTATGCCGATATGTTCGAGCGTTTTTGCGGTGTGCTGCTCGCGCGCGATGACGAGCCCGTGATCTTGGTCAACGCGCTGCATCAGTTGCCGGAGTACGACAATGCCCGCGTCGCCTATCACACCGACACCGAAGTCGTGACAGACGCTATCGCTCGCGAGGTCGATCCGACCAAGCCGCTTGGCATCGACACCGTCATGCGTTCCGGCTTTTTGATGCCCCTTATGGAGCGCCATACCGCGAGCGAGTTTTTCCTAGGCGATTTTGCCGTCACCGCTTCACGCACCCACAAGGATGCCGCCGAGCAGGAGCTCATGCGCATGTCCTCGGCCGCCAACGACGCCGTGATGGTCGACGCCATCAAGCTCGTTCACGAGGGCGTAACGGAGCGCGAAATTGCCGACCAGATGCTCGGCCTGTACCGCAAGCACGACTGCGAGGGCTTTAGCTTTCCGCCCATCGTGAGCTTTGGCGCCAACGCCGGCGATCCGCATCACGAGCCCGACGACACCGTACTCAAGCGTGGCGACGTGGTGCTGTTCGACATTGGCGGACGCCGCTGCAACTACTGCTCGGACATGACGCGTACATTCTTTTGGGGCGAGCCGGACGAGGAGACGGAGCGCATCTACGATATCGTGCGCCGCGCCAACGAGGCCGCCGAGGCGCTCATCGCGCCGGGCGTGCGCATGTGCGATCTGGACCGTGCCGCGCGCGACGTGATTGAGGACGCTGGCTACGGCAAGTACTTCACGCATCGCCTGGGCCACTCGATCGGCCTGCAGGACCACGAGCCGGGCGACGTTTCCCTTGTCAACGAGCAGGTCGTAGAGCCGGGCATGACGTTCTCTATCGAGCCGGGCATCTACCTCCCCGGCCGCACCGGCGTCCGCATCGAGGACCTGTGCCTGGTTACCGAGTCCGGCGTCGAGATCCTCAACGCCTACCCCCACGACCCAGTCAGCCTAGACTAGCCTGGTCCCCAAGCCCCCAAACTAAGTTGCGGTGGAATAGTTCCTGGATGGGCTGCTAGAACCCAAAAACAGGAACTATTTCACCGCAACTGATGAGGGAATGGGTTAGCGGAGCAGGCCCGCTACTTCGCCGGCCAGGGTGATGGTGCCGGCTACTACGAAAGGCTCGCCCGCGGCATCGAGGGCTGCGAGGGCCTCGGATACGCTGGGATACACACCCGCGAGCTTATCGGCGTCCACCAGGGCAGCGAGCTCCTCCGCCGGCAGCGCGCGGTCGGAATCGGTCTGAGTCACAACCACGCGCGGGAAGGCCGGGATCAGTACGTCGACGATGCCCGCCACGTCCTTGTCGGCCAGCGCGGCGCACAGCAGCGTGGGGCGATTCTCCACGCACGGATCGATCTCGTCCAGCGCGCTCACAAAGTTCTCGCAGCTCTGAGGGTTATGGCAGGCGTCGATCAGCTTGAGCGGATCGGTTCCCAGCACATCAAAGCGACCCGGCGTGGGGCAGCCCATAAGCGAAGCATCGAGCGCATCATGGTCGAGCTCGCGGCCCAGATAGCCCTCGCACAGCATAATCGCGCACGCGGCATTTTGCGGCTGATACGCCGGCTTGACCATGCTCGACGTGTAGATCGCACGAGGCGTGGTGCAGCTAAACTCCACCGTATCGCCCACGTGAGCCGGCACCTTGGTCGTAGCGTGGCTCACCACCAGCGGCACGATGCCGCACTCGCGGCAGCGGGCGTCCATCACGCGCTGAACGCTCGGCTCATGCGTGCCCTCGCCCAGCACAACCAGGCGTCCGGGTTTGATGACCGCAGCCTTCTCCCCCGCAATGGCCTCGAGCGTATCGCCCAAAATGCGTGTGTGATCGAGCCCAATGCCCGTAATGGCAACGGCGACGGGATCGGTCGCACTCGTGGCGTCCCAACGTCCGCCCATGCCGACCTCGAGCACAGCAACATCAACCGCAGCCTCGGCAAACACGACAAGTGCGGCAGCCGTCAGCAGGTCAAACGGTGTGATGGCATAGGCACGCTCCCCCGCCGCCACACGACGGGCATTCACGCGATGTCCCGCCTCAACAGCGGCGGAAACGCCACGGGCAAAGGCCTCATCGCTCACGACGCGCCCATCGACCTCCATGCGCTCGGGATAGCGCACCAGCTGCGGCGACGTATACAGCGCGGTCTTTAACCCCTCACCACGAAGGATGGCAGCCGAAAAACGCGTAGTCGAAGTCTTGCCATTGGTACCGGCAACCTGGATGCAATCGAAATACTCGTCCGGACGCCCCAGCTCATCGAGCATATCGACAACCGTCTCAAGCAGAGGACCAGCATCCCCAGAAATCCGCCCCGTGTCGGCAGCAAGCCCCACAGCCTCATCAAACGAAAGCAAATCAAACTCAAAAGGAACGGTATACAAGCCAGAACGCTTAGGCATTTTTAGAACCGCCATTCATAGAAAAATAAAACAGTATAGGTTGAGGATAGTCAGCGAAAACGCCTCTGATGAGCCAAGGTGCCGTGAAACAAGGGCGCATAGGGCTTATGCCCATGCGCCCGAAGTTGAACGGCAGATTGGCCATCAGAGGCGTTTGCAGCGTCGAGTCAGCCGCCGTTCGTTAGAACGGCGGAATAGGTGTCCGCAGCGGAGAGCAAAGCATCGGGACGCGCCCCCAAGTTAGACCTACGAGAAGTCAGCAACCTGAGCAGTCAAAGCCGCCAGGATCTCCTTGAGCTCAGCTGCACGGTCCCTCTTCTTCTGGACCACCGCGGGCGCGGCCTTGGCCACAAAGCCCTCGTTGGCGAGCGTCTTCTCGCAGCCGGCAAGCTCCTTCTGGGCCGCGGCGATCTCCTTCTCCAGGCGTGCCTTCTCGGCCGAAAGGTCAACCTTGCCCTCGAGCACCACAAAGACCTCGACGCCGCTATCGACCACGGCAATGCTCGCGGCCGGCTTCTCGACGTCGGTACCCATGACCAGCGAAGCGGTGTTCGCCAGCGGCTCAATCGTGGAGCGCAGGCTCTCGAGCTTCTCGATGTCCTCGGCACCGGCGCGCACGACCACGTCGAGCTCCGCCTTGGGGCTTAAGCGATAACGCGAACGGGTGGCACGGGCGGCGGAAACGACGGCACGGCACAGCTCAAACGCGCGCTCGGCGGGCTCGTCGACGTACTTGGCGTAGTCGGCGGGCTCGGGCCACTTGGCGATCATGAGCGCCTCGGCGCGGTTCACGTTGCCCTCGGCGTCCAGGTCGAGCACGCTCGCCGGTATGTTGTCCCAGATCTCCTCGGTGACAAACGGCATAAGCGGGTGCATCAGGCGAATGGAGGTGTCGAGCACAAAGATCAGGTTGCGCTGCGCCTGTAGACGGCCCTCGCCCTTCAGACGGGCCTTGGTGACCTCGACGTACCAGTCGCAGACCTCGTTCCAGAAGAACTGCTGCACGCCGCGGGCCATGTCGCCAAAGGTGTAGTTCTCAATACCCTCGGTGACCATCTTCACGGCCTTGGCCAGGCGGCTGAACATCCAAGCGTCGGCCGGCGTCTCCACGACAGGCTCGCCGGGCGTGTAGCCCTCCATGTTCATGAGCAGGAAGCGGCTGGCGTTCCAAATCTTGGTCACAAAGCTCTTGGCCTGGTCGGTACGCGGGCTGTCGATGAGCTTCTTGGTCTTCTTATCGATGATCGCGTCAAACTTGACGTCCTGGTTGTTGGTGCACAGCGTGAGCAGGTTATAGCGCATGGCGTCGGCGCCGTACATGCCAATGAGGTCCATGGGGTCTACGCCGTTGCCCTTGGACTTGGACATGCGGCTGCCGTCCTTGGCCAGAATCGTCGGGTAGATGACGACGTCCTTAAACGGCACCTCATCAAGGAAGTACAGCGAGCTCATGACCATGCGGGCGACCCACAGCGCGATGATGTCACGTGCGGTGACGAGCGCCGTCGTGGGGTGATGGCCCTCGAGCAGCTCCGGCTTTTGCGGCCAGCCCTGCGTGGCGAAGGTCCACAGCTGCGAGCTGAACCAGGTGTCCAGCACGTTCTCGTCCTGATGCACGTGATGACCGCCGCACTTGGGGCACACGTCGGTGTCCTCGGTGAGGGCGTCCTCCCAGCCGCAGTCCTCGCAGTAGAACACGGGGATGCGGTGGCCCCACCACAGCTGGCGCGAGATGCACCAGTCCTTGAGGTTCTCCATCCAGGTGGTGTAGGTCTGTGTCCAGCGCGCAGGGTGGAAGGTGACCTTGCCGGAGTTGACGGCGTCGAGTGCCGGCCCCTTGAGCTTGTCGACGGCCACAAACCACTGCTCGGACAGCCACGGCTCCAGTGCGGCATCGCAACGGTAGCAGTGCATGACGGAGTGGTCGTGGTCCTCGACGTGATCGAGCAGGTCATGCTCCTCGAACCACTTAATGACGGCCTCACGGCACTCCTCGCGGGTCATGCCGGTGAACTCGCCATAACCCTCGACGACCACCGCGTGCTCGTCGAAGATATTGATCTGCGGCAGGTCGTGGGCCTGACCCATGGCGTAATCGTTGGGGTCGTGGGCCGGGGTGACCTTAACAAAGCCGGAGCCAAAGTTGGCGTCGACATGCCAATCCTCAAAGATAGGAATCTCGCGGTCAACGATGGGGAGCTTGACGGTCTTACCCACAAAGGCGGCCTTCTCGGGGTCCTTCGGGGAGACGGCGACGCCCGTGTCGCCGAGCATGGTCTCGGGGCGCGTGGTGGCGACGACGATGTAATCCTGGCCGTTGACCGGCTCGGTTAACGGGTAGCGCAGGTGCCACAGGTGGCCCTTCTCGTCCTTGTACTCGACCTCGTCATCCGAGATGGCGGTAGTGCAGTTGGGGCACCAGTTGACGATGCGCTTGCCGCGATAGATCAGGCCGTCGTGATACCAGTCGCAGAACACCTTGCGCACGGCCTGCGCGTAGTCCTCATCCATGGTAAAGCGCTCGTTATCAAAGTCGACGGAGCAGCCCATGCGCTTGATCTGCTCGACGATGATGCCGCCGTACTCGTGGGTCCAATCCCAGCAAGCGTCGACAAACTTGTCGCGACCGATCTCCAGGCGGCTGATGCCCTCGCTCTTGAGCTTCTTGTCGACCTTGGTCTGCGTGGCAATACCGGCGTGGTCGGTGCCCAGCACCCAGCGCGTGGACTTGCCGCGCATGCGGGCCATACGGATGATGGCGTCCTGGATGGAGTCGTCGGTGGCGTGACCCATGTGGAGCTTGCCGGTCACGTTGGGAGGCGGAATGGTGACGGTGCAGTCGCCCACGCCCTCACGGCGCTTGTAGTAGCCGCCGTCGAGCCACTTCTGCAGGATCGCCGGCTCGTTGGTCGACGGATCATAGTTCTTGGGCATTTCTTCCATATATCTCTCCCTTGCCCATCGGGGAGGAATGTAGGCCCGATTTTCGCTCGGTCAGGTCCTGGGCTCGCTCGAAGACCACATTAAGTGGTCTTCGGCTCGTGCGGAATCTACGAAAATCGGGCCTACATTCCTCCCCTTAGGTATCGATTACTTCAGTCTGAATGACTTCGCTGAGGCTTAAACAAACACACAGAATAACACAGGTAGTTGGGGTTATTGCGTATATATAAAATAGCCTCCGACCGCGGGTGGTCGGAGGCTATTTGCAAACACGTTTTAGGCAGGTTAGCCGTAGATGCGCTGGGGCTGTTCTTCGCCCTTTACGGAGGCTTCGGTCACGATGACCTTGGTGACGCCCTCCTCGCTGGGGAGGTCGAACATCGTCTGCTGCAGCACGTCCTCGCAGATGGCGCGCAGGCCGCGGGCGCCGGTCTTGCGGGCGAGCGCCATGCGGGCGATCTCGTGCAGGGCCGCGTCCTCAAACTCAAGATCGACATCCTCGAGCTGGAACATCTTGCGGTACTGGCGCACCACGGCGTTCTTGGGCTCGGTCAGGATCGACACCAGGTCGTCCTCATCGAGCGCCTGCGTCTGGGTGACGACGGGCGTACGGCCCACGAACTCGGGGATCATGCCAAAGGCGTTGAGGTCCTGCGGGAGCACCTGGCGCAGCAGGTCGTTCTCGTCGACCGAGGTGGGGCCGGCGATCTCGGAGTTAAAGCCCACGCCCTTGTTGCCCACGCGGTCGGCGATGATCTTGTCCAGACCCACAAAGGCACCGCCGCAGATAAACAGGATGTTAGTCGTGTCGATCTGCAGCAGCTCCTGCTGGGGATGCTTGCGGCCACCGGTAGGCGGAACGCTGGCCACCGTGCCCTCAAGAATCTTAAGCAGTGCCTGCTGAACGCCCTCGCCCGAGACATCGCGGGTGATGGAAAGGTTCTCGGCCTTGCGAGCAATCTTGTCAATCTCATCGACATAGATGATGCCCACCTGTGCGCGCTCAATGTCGCCATCGGCAGCATTGATGAGCTTGAGCAGAATGATCTCCACGTCCTCGCCCACGTAACCAGCCTCGGTGAGCGCGGTGGCATCGGCGATGGCAAACGGCACCTCGAGGATGCGCGCGAGCGTCTGGGCCAGCAGCGTCTTGCCGGTACCGGTGGGACCGAGCAGCAGGATGTTGGACTTGGCGAGCTCCACCTCGTCCATGTCATCGTCAAGCTGCGAGTCCAAACCGTCGTCAAAGGCCGAAAGCGCAGCACCGCCCTCGATGACGCGGCGGTAATGGTTGTACACGGCAACCGACATGGCGCGCTTGGCGTCCTCTTGGCCCATGACATAAGCCGAAAGCTCGTCATAGATCTCGTGCGGCGTCGGCACGTGCGTGATGACCTGGCGGTCGTCCTCGAGCTCAAAGCCCTCGGCCTCGGGGTCCACGGCGGGCTGCCCGGCAGCCTGGCCGTGATCGTTGAGGAAGCCCGGCAGCTTGCCGTTGCGGGCAGCGTCCATAAAGTCCGAAGCCAGCGACTCCTCCAAGATCTCAGAGCAAGCGGCGACGCACTCGTCACAGATAAAGATGTTGGTCGGACCCTTTACAAGGCGACGAACCTGGCCCTGCTCTTTTCCGCAGAAGGAGCAGCGGATGGGGTTGCCGTTCTCGTCAAAGTTGTCCTGCATGTTTCCTGCCATCCTAGGCGTCCTTCGCGGCGAGGTCGCGCGAGGTGACGATACGGTCGATCAGGCCGTAGTCGAGGGCCTCGGCAGCGGTCAGGTAGTTGTCGCGCTCGGTATCGGCCTGGACCTTCTCGATCGGCTGGCCCGAGGCATCGGACAGAATCTGGTTGAGCTCGCGGCGAGTCTTCTTGATCTCCTCAGCCACGATCTCGATCTCGGTCTGCTGGCCCTGGGCACCGCCGCTGGGCTGGTGAATCATGACCTTGGAGTGCGGCAGGCAGAAGCGCTTGCCCTTGGCGCCAGCCGAAAGCAGCACGGCGGCCATGGACGCAGCCATACCGACGCAGATGGTGGAGACCTGCGGCTTGATAAAGTTCATGGTGTCAAGAATCGCCAGGCCGGAGTAAACCTCGCCGCCGGGCGAATTGATGTAGAGCGAGATATCCTTCTCGGCATCCTGGCTCTCAAGATGCAGCAGCTGGGCAACGACCAGGTTGGCGCTGACGGAGTTGATCTCCTCGCCCAAGAAAATGATGCGGTCGTTGAGCAGGCGCGAATAGATATCGTAGCTGCGCTCGCCGCGCGGCGTCTGCTCGATAACGTATGGCACGAGGGCGGAATCGAACTTAGCGATCATACGCATCTCCATTTCTCTCTTGCGGACCAAATTGGTTCTAGATAAACGTACGGTGCCCGCATGCTATGCATTGGCTGGCACCGTACGAAGCAACCGGATAACCGGCTTATAACTTTACCCCATCACGGGCGCACGCATGCGCTCGCGGGCAAGGTGGCGATAATTACTCGGCGTCCTTGGCGGTCTCGTCGACCTCGGTCACCTTGGCGTTCTCGACCAGGTGGTCGACCGCCTTGGAGCGACGGATAGACTCACGGACGGCAGGCATGCGGCCATCGGCGATGAACTCGGCCTTGGAAGCCTCGACGTCCTTGACGCCGGCCTTCTCGAACTCGGCATTGATGTCGTCCTCGGTGACCTCAATCTTGAGCTCGCGGGCGAGGGCGTCGAGGGCCAGGGACTCACGGGCAACGTCGTTGGCCTGCTTGTGCAGGTCGCCGATGAACTGCTCCATGGTCAGGCCGGAAGCGGGCAGCCAGGTGTCCAGCGTCATGCCGCGGGCAGCGAGGTTGGACAGGAAGTTCTGGCCAAGCTCCTCAAAGACGGACTGCTCGTAGTCGGCATCCATCTCGTCGAGCTGCAGGCGCTCGGCGAGAGCGGAGACGCAACGGTTCTCCTTCTCGGCCGGGAGGCGGGAAGCCTTGTCCTGCTCGATCTCGATCTTGATGGCGTCGCGCATAGCGTCGATGCTGTCGAAGCCAAAGTCGGACTTGACGAGCTCGTCGGTGAGCTCGGGGGTGTTGCGGACCTTGATGCCCTTGACGGTGACCTCGACGGTGTGGGTCTCGGCCTCCTCGCCCTCCTCGGCCTCGTCGGTCCAGGTGACGAACTTGACGTCGTCAACGTTGGTGCCGATCAGAGCCTCGTTGAACTCGGCGGGGTTGCTGTCGCTACCGGCGATGAGCATACGGCCCTCGGCGGCGAAGTTATCGGCGTTCTCGACGGCCTTGAGGTCGACGGTGACGTAGTCCTCGGCCTCGACGGCGCGACCCTCGACGTCCTCGAAGGTGGCACGGTAGTTGAGAAGCATCTCGACCTGGTTGTTGATCTCGGACTCGGTGACCTCCGCGGGAGGCATCTCGATCTCGACGGCGTCGAAGGAGGAGAGCTCGGCGGCGGGACGCAGGGAGAACTCGACGGTGTAGGTGTAGTCCTCGTGATCCTTGGCGAGGTCGAGCTCCTTGTAGTCACCGTTCTTGGTGGGGACGATGTCCAGCTCGTTGAGGACGGCGGGCTCGTTGGCGGCGATCAGGTCGTTGGTGGCCTGAGCGAGGGTAGCCTCGGCGCCAAGAGCAGAGTCGATGACCGGACGGGGAGCCTTGCCGGCGCGGAAGCCCGGGAAGCGGTACTTCTTGGCGGTGTCCTTGTAGGCCTTCTTGATCGCGGCGTCGACGTCGGCGGCCGGGATGGTGACCGTAGCGGTGAGCTTGGCGTCCTTGACGTCAGAAGCGGTGATGTTCAACACGTTCCTCCTCATACTGCCCAGCTTATCTGAGGTGCTGGTACCTTTATGCAACAAAGAGTCGCGACGGCCGAAGCCGACGCAGATGCGTTGGTGCGGGCGAAAGGACTCGAACCTTCACGGGAATCCCACCAGAACCTAAATCTGGCGCGTCTACCAATTCCGCCACGCCCGCATGAGCGCACAGATTAGGAATGATAGCAGATACGAACGGCAAGCGCACGCACACGTTTTACAGGCTCACGACCTCACCACGAGTGCGAAAGGCGGGGCGAGTTGCCCCGCCCCGCCAATTACGACTTGTTCGCCGACCCGCTACTCCCCCAGCAGGGCCTTTTCGGGCGTGATCGGCAGCGAGCGCACCTGGTGGCCGGTAGCGTGTGCCACGGCCGAGGCAACGGCGGCGAGCGGCGTGTTGATGACGACCTCGCCGATCGACTTGGCGCCAAACGGACCCGTCGGCTCGTAGCTCGGCTCAAAGGCCACGCGAATGCTGCCGATATCCAGGCGCGTGGGCAGCTTGTAGCTCATAAAGTTGCCGGTGCGCAGGCGGCCACGGTCATCGTGCTCGACGATCTCGTAGAGCGCATGACCGATACCCTGGGCAATGCCGCCCTCGGCCTGGACGCGCGCGAGCGCCTCGTTGATCACGGTGCCGCAGTCCACAGCCGCCGCGTAGTCCACCACGGTCACCTTGCCGGTGGCCTTGTCGACCTCGACCTCGGCAATGCCGGCCATAAACGGCGGAGGCGAAACGGGCAGGCAGGCAGAGGCATGCGAGGTGAGCGCGTCGCCGCCCGCGATGTTCTTGACGCATAGGTTGGCAAAGTCGCGCAGCGTGAGGTAGCGGTTCTGCTCGCGCGCGGCACGCTCGTCGGACAGGCGCACGTACTGGCCATCAAAGACCACGTCGGCGGCGTCCACATCCCACATCTGGGCGGCCTTGACGCAAATCTTCTCGCGCAGCTCGGTCGCGGCGTTCTTGGCTGCCAGGCCCGTCACGTAGGTACCGGAGCTCGCGTACGAGCCGGCGTCGAACGGCGACACGTCGGTATCCACGCCGCGCACCACAATGAGCGAGCTTTCAACGCCCAACTCCTCGGCGGCAATCTGCGCCAGAATCGTATCGACGCCCATGCCGTTATCGGTGGCGCCGGTCGAAAGCGTAATAAAGCCGTCCTCTTCCAGGCGCATGTCGATGCCGGCGATGTCCACGTTGGAGATGCCCGAGCCCTGCATGGTGAGCGCGCAGCCCAGGGCGCGCACGCGGTCGCCCAGGTCCACGGCCAGCGGCTTGTCGCGCCAGCCGATCATGTCCATCGCACGCAGCAGGCAGCGGTCGAGCGCGCAGGCGTTGAGCTTCTCGTTGTAGTACTGCGGCATGACCTCGCCCTCGCGCACGATGTTCTTAAGGCGCAGGTCGGCAGGGTCCATGTGCAGCATGTCGGCGAGCTCGTTGACGGCGCTCTCCACGGCAAACTGGCCCTGGGTAGCACCGTAGCCGCGATACGCGCCGCCGCGGTTGGTGTTGGTGTAGACGGCGTCCCACCTAAAGCGGCTCGCCTTCACATGGTTGTAGATGGGCAGGCTCTTGTGGCCCGAAAGGCCGATGGTCGTGGTGGCGTGCTCGCCGTACGCGCCGGCGTTGGACAGCGTATGCAGGTCGATGGCCGTGATGGTGCCGTCGTTCATGGCGCCCAGCTTAACGGTCATCTGCATCTGATGGCGCGAGTTGCCCGCGGTGATGGTCTCCTCGCGGGTGTAGCAGCAGTAGCTCGGACGGCCGGTCTGCTGTGTCACGAACGCCACGAAGATCTCACAGCAGCCCGTCTGCTTGGAGCCAAAGCCGCCGCCGATGCGCGGCTTGATAACCTGCACCTGCGACTGCGGAATGTCGAGCGACTGCGCGACCATGCGGCGCACGTGGAAGGGCACCTGCGTGGAGGAGGTCACCGAGATGCGGCCGAACGCGTCGGTCGTCGCGAAGGCGCGGAAGGTCTCCATGGGCGCGGTCTGCGTGGCCTGGCTGGTGTAGGTGCGCTCAAAGACGATGTCGCTCTGGGCAAAGGCCTCGTCCAGGTCGCCAAAGTCGCTGGTACCGCTGCACACCAGGTTACGGGGAACGTCGCCGCCCTGCGGGAACATGAAGGTCACGTCGCCCTCGGGGTGGACCACGATGTCGTTATCGAGCGCCTGGGTAAAGTCGAGCAGGGGCTCGAGCACCTCGTAGTCGACCTTGATGAGCTTGAGCGCCTTATCGGCGGCCTCCTCGGTCTCGGCGGCGACGATCGCCACCTCTTCGTTTTGGTAGCGCACGAGGTTCTCGAGGATCAGACGGTCGTAGGGACTCGGCTGCGGATAGCTCTGACCGGCGATGGTAAAGCGACGCTTGGGCACGTCCTCGTAGGTATAGACGCCCACCACGCCGGGCACCTTCAGGGCGCGCGACGTGTCGATGGAGCGGATCTTGGCGCGGGCATACGGGCTGCGCTTGAGCTTGACGATCAGGGCGCCGGCGGGCACCAGGTCGCCCGTGTAGACCGGACGGCCCTCGAGCAGGGCCTTCGAGTCCTTCTTGGGCTGTTTGTGGGTGATTTGCTTGTAGGAGACGCCGTCGCAGCTGGTGTCGTTGACCGGCAGCTCGGGCATCTCAAAGCCCACCTGCACGCCGGACTCGTTGAGAAAGCGCACGATGGCGCGCAGCTGGCTCTCGTAGCCGCTGCAGCGGCAAAGATTGCCGGCGAGCTGGCGCGAGAGCTCCTCGCGCGTGGCGACGAGCGTCGGGTCCTCCTTGGCGGCGCGGGCGAGCGCCAGCACGTTCATGATGAGGCCGGGGGCGCAAAAACCGCACTGCTCGGCGCCTTCGGCAGCCATCGCGCGGGCGAGCGCCTCGGACTCGGCCTTGAGGCCCTCGAGCGTGGTGACGGAGCGGCCCTCGACGCGCGCGGCGGGAACCGAGCAGCTCAGCACCGGGTCGCCGTCGAGCCACACCGTGCACAGGCCGCAGTTGGTGGTTTCGCAGGCGCAGCGTACCGACGCGCAGCCCTGCTCGCGCAGCAGCGCAAAGAGCATGGTGTCGGGGGCAATCTGAACCTTGACCTTGCGACCGTTGAGCGTAAAAGAAAGATCGATGAGTTTGGCAGCCATTAGCGCACCTCGCTAGAATCGACGCCGGGCACGCGGCGGCAGGAATACTCGTCCGTGGCGTGCTTGGGAATCTGCACGCCCTCGAGCTCGCGGGCAAGCGCGGCCGAAAGCTCAATGCCGGCGGCGCGGCGCACGGCCTGAATCGCCAGCGGGGCCGAGATGCGGCGGCGGTAGTCGGCCGAGCCCCACAGGTTGGTGCCGTAGCTCAGGGTACGCACGGATGCGGCAAGGGCGCACAGCTCGTCCTCGGAAGGCTGCTCGTTCACCAGGCCGCATGCCTCGCCCCGCAGCAGGGTCGCGCGCAGCGGGCGGGCACCCACGGTGACGTGCCAGGAGCCGTCCCACCAGGCGGCGGTGACGTTCAGCGAGGGGAAGTCGGTCGCGGCCTTGCGCACGGCCTCGTAGCTTGCGCGGTAGTCGTGTTTAACGACCACAACATGCTCGATCACGTCGCGCACGTAGCCCATGTTCACAAACTCGGCGAGCGGCACGCGGCCGGCACCTGTCAGCTTAACGTATGAATCGAGTGCCAAAAAAGCCGAAAGCACGTCCGAGAAGCCAAAGCGGCCGTAGATGCTGCCGCCCACCGTGGCGGTATTGCGCAGCTGCACGCCCACGATATCGTGGACGGCAAACTCAAAGACATTGTTGACGAGCGCGTTGAGCTCGGCATGGCGCTCGAGCTGGCGTAGGGTGCACATGGCACCGATGCGAAACTCGGTCTCGGTCTCCTCGATCTGATCGAGTCCGCAGGCCGAAAGGTCAATCGCCGTCGCCACGCGACGCGAACCCAGGCGCATCCAGATGCCGCCGCCCACAATCTTGTTGTTGCGGTTCTTCTGTAAGAGCTCATAGGCTTCGGCCGCGTTTCCAACACGGACGTAGGTACCGAACTTGAGCACGTTCTCCCCCATCTCTTTACTTGTCCAGTACCCCTAAGTGTACCAAACGAGGGCGCACGGCCCTCACCACCATAGAAAAAGGCTCCCAGCACAAATGCTGGGAGCCTCATCAGGTGCTATGTCGAGCTGGGCTTAGCAGACGCCCTGAGCGAGCATGGCGTCGGCGACCTTCAGGAAGCCGGCGATGTTGGCGCCCATGACAAAGTTGCCCTCCTGGCCGTACTCCTTGGCGGTGTCGTCCACGTTGTGGAACATGCCGCGCATGAGCTGCTCGAGCTTGCCGTCGACCTCCTCGAAGGTCCAGGACAGGTGCTCGGCGTTCTGGCTCATCTCCAGGCCGGACACGAGCACGCCGCCGGCGTTGGCAGCCTTACCGGGCATAAAGGCGACGCCGTTCTCTTGGAAGTAGGTCGTGGCCTCGATGGTCGTGGGCATGTTCGCGCCCTCGCCGACCACCTTGCAGCCGTTGGCGACGAGCGCCTGGGCGTCCTCGAGCAGCAGCGTGTTCTCGCGGGCGCAGGGCAGGGCGATGTCGCAGGGCAGCTGCCACACGCCGCGGCCGTCGCCCTCGTGCCACACGGCACCGGGCTTCTCGTCAACGTACATGGCGAGCGTGACGCCCTTGTCGTGGCCGGAGCGCTTCTGGTTGTAGACGTGCTCGAGCACGGAGTAGTCGATGCCGTCGGGATCCTCGACCCAGCCGTGGGTGTCGGAGCAGGCCAGCACCTTGCCGCCGAGCTGCGCGACCTTCTGGACGGCATAGATAGCAACGTTGCCGGAACCGTGAACGACGACGTTCTTGCCCTCGAAGGAGTCGCCGCGGCTCTTGAGGTACTCGTCCACAAAGTAGACCAGGCCGTAGCCGGTGGCCTCGGTACGGGCGAGCGAGCCGCCAAAGGAGAGGCCCTTGCCAGTGAGGACGCCGGTCCACTCGTTGGTCAGGCGCTTGTACTGACCGAACATGTAGGCAACCTCGCGGCCGCCAACGCCAAGGTCGCCGGCGGGAACGTCGGTGTTGGGGCCAATGTGGCGATAGAGCTCGGTCATGAAGGACTGGCAGAAGTGCATGATCTCGTTGTTGGACTTGCCCTTGGGGTCAAAGTCGGAGCCGCCCTTGCCGCCGCCCATGGGAAGGGTGGTCAAGCTGTTCTTGAGGATCTGCTCCAGGCCCAGGAACTTAAGCATGCCCAGGGTGACCGTCGGATTAAAGCGCAGGCCGCCCTTGTAGGGTCCAATGGCAGAGTTGAACTCGACGCGGTAACCGCGGTTGACCTGAACCTTGCCCTGGTCGTCGACCCAGGGAACACGGAACATGACGATGCGCTCGGGCTCGACGAGGCGCTCAAGCAGGGCGGCCTCCTCGTACTCGGGGTGGGCGTCGAGCGCCGGCTGGATGGTGCCGAGGATCTCGGTCGCGGCCTGGATGAACTCAGGCTGCTCGGGATAGCGGGCCTTGAGCTCGTCGAGAACTTTCTGCGTGTAGCTCATGCTTCCTCCAATGATGGGAAAGAAAAGTGTCGGTCGCGGCACCCTATGCGCCGCGAGCTTTATCGAGTATGGATAATATCGCACTGTTGCCGCAAAGTTACGAATAAGACCGCGGGCGGATGTTTCATTTTGATTACGATGCAGGTAGATGCGTTTTTGAGCGCCTGACGTGCAAGTTGCGTGTTTCGAAGCTGTTTCCCGCACGTTTCAAAACCACCACAAAGGGGACAGGCACCTTTGTGGTGGTTTTGGCGAGATACGTTGGCGGGAACGTATGTGAATCGAACACATCCAAGACGTTTTGCACGCCTCGCAACGGTTTTGAGGACCGCGGGGCCCACCGGAGCCCATCCGTTCCCAAGCGTGGCGGTATTTTACCAAACCGAACAGCCCGCAACTGCAAGGAGGACCAGGGCAGCGATGCAAAGCCCCTAACGCAGCGATCTTAGGCCGCCGGCATCCTTGTCGAGTGCGGTAAAGCGCACGGCATCCAGGTGCTCCAAGATGCTGATCGCTCGCTTGCGCGACACACCCAAGGCCTCGCGCAATACACTCGTGGTGGTAGCGCCGCCGGCAGCCTCGATAGCCGCAAAAACAACCTCACGCGCATGGGCCTCGGCGGCGGCGGACAAGGCAACGTCGTGCTCGACCTTAACGATCGAGTGGTTGAGCGAAAGCTCGCGCAGCGCACGCGTCATGGTGTCGCGATCGAGTTGCAACTGCTGTCCCAGCTCGGGCAGCGTCGGCGCATTAAGACCGGCCTCATCCAGCAGGGCCACGATACGCTGGCCAGCCTCGCGCACCACGCGTATCGCCGCGGCGGCGGAATGCGGGTCGAACACCTCGGCACCGTCGACGGCGCACACGCCACGTGCACAGCCCTCGGCAATAAGTGCCATCGCGACATCGTTACCGGCGCCCGGCCAAGCCGCGTGCGCGACCGCACCGGACGTAAAGCCGATCTCCTTGGGAGCCGCCGCGTGCATGGAGGACAAGGCCGCAGCCAGCACATCCATTGCAGCATCGAGAGCCGAGGCATCTGCGTAGGGCACCGCACCGCCCGCAGCAAGCTCGCACACGGCAGCCTGGTCCACAAGCCCACGCAAAACGATCTCGACCTCGCCGGTAACAAGATCGAGCGCTGCGGCAACACCGGCAGCAGCAACAGGCAGCGTTTGCAGCGCCAGCCACGCGTGTACGCCGTCTGCGACATCTCCGGACTCAAGCGCCGCATACAACGCGCGCTCCCCCGCCGACAGGACCCGCGCGCGGCGACAGCGCGATAGCAGGACGCGTCCGCCGCCAAGCAGCGAAATCGGCGAATACGACAGAATGACGGCATGATCGCCGGCGCGCAACGGCAGCGGCCGTTCCAGGCGCACCTGCACCACACGCGTCTCGCCGACCGCAATAGGCGGCTCGTCGTCTAAAAGCATAATGCGGCCGAGCACCTCAGCCGTGCCCGCCATAACGTGCACGCGTGTACCCGAAGCAAGAACGCCGGCTCGCACGCCATCGCGCCCCACATATGTCAGTTGCATCAAAAAGCGCAGCGTCTGGCCCACGCGACCCTCGACGCCGAGCATCTCGCCGCGCTTGAGGCCCGCCACGCCATCGCCCACCAGGTTCAGGGCGACGCGCTGGCCGGGAACCGCGCACTGGGTATCCCCGTGAACCTGCACCCCGCGCACGCGACAGCGCGTTTGCGACGGCAGCGCAACGAGCTCATCGCCAACCGAAACGGGACCGTCGTGCAGCGTACCCGTCACGACGGTTCCGGTGCCGCGGATGCTAAAGCAACGGTCGATGGGAAGACGGGGCGCGGCGCCCGAGCCAGCGGTCGCCTCCAGATGCTCCGACCAGCACGAACAAACCGTGTTATCGAGCGTCGTAAGCAGCTCGTCCAGGCCCTCGCCCGTCTTGGAGGACACCGGCACTATAGAGGCACCCGCAAACACGGTCCCGTCCAGAAACGCCTCGACATCGAGCTCCGCCAGCGCGGCAATCTCGTGGTCGGCCAAATCGCGCATCGTGAGTGCGACGACCATGCGCGTCACACCCAACAGCTCCAGAACCCGAACGTGCTCGCGGGTCTGCGGCATCACGCCCTCAACGGCCGAAACCGCCAGCAACGCAACGTCCACGCCGGTGGCGCCCTGCACCATGGCGCGCAGATAGTGCGCATGCCCGGGTACGTCGACCAAGCCGACAAGCTTGCCGCTGGGAAGCTCGAGCTCGCCAAAGCCGAGCTCAGTGGTCATGCCTCGGCGCCGTTCGACCTCCAGACGGTCGGGATTTTTGCCGGTCAGCGCCTCGATAAGGGCCGACTTTCCGTGGTCGACGTGTCCTGCCGTTCCGACGATAACGGGACATTCGACAAGCTCGCGCGCGGTCATCGACGCAAACCCGCCCGCACGGCATCCGTCAACGCAGACGCACACAGGTCAAGGTCGGTATCGTGCAAAAGCGTGCGGACGTCAAACAGCACCTGGTCGCGCTGCACGCGCGTCACAACCGGCGTATCGGGTTCTTGAACCATGGCGCGCTTTAGGCCATCGGCGGACAGGCGCCCATCGGCGGGACAGACGGCAACGCAAAATGTTGGGAGCTCGACGGTCGGCAGCGAGCCGCCGCCGGGGGCAGAGGCGCCCTCGACAACCTGCAATTCCACCGCCTCCTCGCACTGAGCCTCGCGAAGTTTACGCAGCATGCGGTCGCGCAGGCGCTTGGCCTGACGCTCGAGCGGAGCCGGCGCGCCGGATAGCATGTTGAGCACCGGAATCTCCCGATGTGCCGTATCGGAACCGGCCACATACAGGCGCAGGGTGGCCTCGAGGGCCGCGAGCGTGAGCTTGCCGGGGCGAAGCGCGCGCATCAGCGGATGCGAGGCACAAGTGGCAATCGCCTGGTCGCTGCCGAGAATAATGCCCGCCTGCGAAGCACCGAGTAGCTTGTCGCCCGAGCACGAGACAAGGTCAGCGCCGGCGCAAAGCGAGGCGGACGTGGACTTCTCCCCCGCATCGGCGAGCACCCCGTCTGCAAGCAAAGCACCCGAGCCTTGGTCCTCGTAAAGCAAAAGCCCGTGCTCATGCGCCAGCGCAGAAAGCTCCGCCACGGAAACCTCCTCGTGGAAGCCCTCGATGCGGTAGTTGGAAGGATGAACCTTCAGGATCATCGCCGTGTTGGGCGTGATGGCGCTTCGATAATCATCCAGATGCGTGCGGTTGGTCGAGCCCACCTCGACAAGCTTGGCGCCCGAGGCCGCCATGATGTCGGGAATGCGGAAGCTACCGCCCACCTCGACCAGCTCGCCGCGACTCACGATGACCTCTTTGCCGCACGCATGCGCGGCAAGCACCAGCAGCACCGCCGCGGCGTTATTGTTGACGACCAGGGCGTCCTGCGCCCCCGTGAGCGTGCGCAGCAGACGCGCGGCATGCTCTTTGCGGCCCCCGCGAGCGCAGGTTGAGACGTCATACTCTAGCGTGCTGTAGCCTCGGGCGACATCGGTCACCGCCTGCACCGCCGCGGGAGCGAGCGGAGCGCGGCCCAGATTGGTGTGAATCACAACGCCCGTCGCGTTGACGGCAGGGCGCAGGGTCGGCAGCGACAGGCGATGGGTCCGCTGCTCAATTGCCAAGGCGAGCTCGCGCTTGTTCCTTGCAGGGGCGCCGGAGCGAATCGCCGCGCGCTCGGCATCGAGCTCGGCGTCAATCGCCTCGCGTACCATCGTGTCGCCTGCATCGCCAGCAGCCTTCATGACCGGCCACTCGGCAAGCAGCTCGTGAACGGCGGGAATGGAACGCAGGCGGCCGCGCACCTCGGCAGACATGGATTCGCAGTCGCTCATGAAAAGCCTTTCGACATGTTCAATAAAAAGCTGGTCCCCCGCGATCGTCATCGGGCAAATAAATACCGGCGCGCACGCAAAAGGGACAGGTCCATTATGGCAGCTCGTGACAAGACGTCGAAGCGCCTCGTCTAAAACCTGCCAAAATAAAACTGTCCCTTTTTGGTCGGTTATGGCTTGGTGGCTTTAGGCCTCCTTATTGGCGTAGATAAACCAGTAGCCCAGCGCCACGATCAGGGCGCCACCCACGATATTGCCCAGCGTGGCGACCGTAAGGTTGAGCGCCAGCCCGGCGGCGTTGAGGGCATCGGCGCCAGCGACATCGGCTCCATAGCCGCAGGAGTGCATCAAAATGCCCGTGGGCAAAAAGTACATGTTGGCAACGCAGTGCTCAAAACCGCAGGCCACAAAGGCGGCAATGGGCAGCAAAAAGCCCACGACCTTATCGACCACGGTCTTGCCGGCAGTGCCGATCCATACGGCCAGGCAGACAAAGATGTTGCACAGAATGCCGCGGAAGAAGATGGTAACGGCGTCGATCGTAACCTTACCGGCGGCGACGCTCACCATGGCGTTGGCGACGGCCTCGCCGTTGAGCTTGTAAATAGCTGCCATGTAAATCAAAAAGACAACGAACAGGGCGCCGGCAAAATTGCCGATCCACACAATAGCCCAAGCCTTGAGCATCTGGACGAGCGTGATCTTGTTGCTCTTAAGCGCGCAGACCATAAGCGAGTTGCCGGTAAACAGCTCCGCGCCGCAAATAAGCACGAGCACCAGCCCCAGGCAAAAAGCAAGGCCACCCACAAAGCGCTGAGCGCCCCAGCCAAGGGACGCATCGCTCAGAAAGACCGTGAAGAACAGACCGCCGAAGGCGATGAACGCGCCGGCGAACATGGCGAGCAAAAATGCCTTCGAGGCAGGCAGACTGGCCTTGGTAACGCCGGCGGCCTCGGTCTTGGTCTCGATTGCGGCAGGCGCCAGGCAGTCGGGGATGGGGTATTCTGCCTTACTCTGTGCCATGGCAATCACTACTTTCTTACGACTTGGGGCAAACGCTCCTGGTTCATTTGCCCCGCGAGGTCGGACGGTATAACAATAAACGCAAGCCAAATTAGCATATTGGCCTGCGATTATATAGCTTGGAGCGGGCGACGGGAAGTCCAAGGGTTTGCTTCGCAAACCCTTGTTTCGCTGCGGGCCATTGGCCCTTGCGTGCTGCGCTGGAAAATGCTCACGCATTTTCTCAGCTTCGCACCCTGCCGGGTTCGATTCCCGTCGCCCGGCGCGTAAACGAAAACGGCTCTGATCCCCAAAGGAAACCAAAGCCGTTAAAACAATTCTTATGGAGCGGGCGACGGGAATCGAACCCGCGTCATCAGCTTGGAAGGCTGGGGTTCTACCATTGAACTACGCCCGCAAGATATGGTCGGGACGACAGGATTTGAACCTGCGACATCCTGCTCCCAAAGCAGGCGCGCTACCAAACTGCGCCACGTCCCGAAGATGTTGAGCAGCTAAGGTCTAAACCTTGCGTGTCCCAAAGCGAAGGAAATTATAGGGGAGACTCCCCGCCTGTGCAAGCGACGATACCCTAGCTCCTCGAATGTGCAACAAACCGGCTGTGGAGCAGGCCGATCACAAACGCCACCACGGCAACCGGCGCCCACGCGGCTCCAATGTCTGCCAGCGGCAGCGCATCGAACGGCAGCCACGCGCCCGTAAAGAACGCATCGCGAACCGAGGTGATCACGCTCTGGACAGCGACAACGCCGCCGACCCAGACCCACACCTGCGGATGCGCGTCGCAGAAACCGTGCACCAGACCCATAAGCACCAGCACGATGGCGACGGGGTACAGGGCGTTGAGCATAGGCACCGAGAACATGAGGATCACGTCGAGACCCACGTTGGAAAGCACGCACGAAAACGCCGCGAACACAAAGGCGAGAATCGCAAAGGGCCGGCGCATGGCCTCCTCGGAAGCCTCCGCTCCCCCTTTGACCACATACGTCTCGCAGAAATAGCGCGAACAGCAGCTGATGAGGCCGATGCACACGTTCATGCAGGCGAGGAAGAAGATCGCAAAGACCACGACCGTGCCGGCAAGGCCAAAATGCATGGAGGCAGAGCGAGCGAGGATGGCGGCGCCATTGGTGGCATCGGGCATCACGGTGCTGAGCTGCGCGCCGGCAAGTGCTAGGCCGCAGTAGATGATGGCCATGAGCACACCGGCGATCACGCCGGAGCGCGAAATCTCGAAGGCAACGCGCTTGTCAACGGTAACCCCCAGCTCGTGGATAGTCTCGGCGATGATGATGCCAAAGGCGAGCGAGGCGAGCAGGTCCATGGTCTGGTAGCCGGTCAAAAAGCCCTGCACGGCAGCACCGGCATTATAGGGAGCCTGCGGCGCGGCAGCAGGGCCCAGCGGCGAAACCACGGCTGCGCCCACGACCAACACGATAAGGGCGATGAGCGCGGGGCCCGTAATGCGGCCGAGCACGCGCGTGATGACGCCGGGACGCAGCGTGAGCACAAATGCGACCACGAAGAAGGCGACGGCGAAGACCGAGCGCGCGGTGCCATGCGAGACGCCCTCGGGCAGCAGCGGCACCAGCATCTCGAAGGCTGTGGAGCTCGTACGCGGAATGGCCAGACACGGGCCGATAGCCAGATACACCGCCGCGACAAAGAACTCGCCAAACTTGGGGTGCACGCGGCCGGCAAGCTCGCGCGCCGTTCCGGCAAGCGCCACGGCGATAAAGCCCATGACGGGCAGGCCAATGGCGGCAATGAGAAATCCAAGCATGGCGACCGGCGTGGCAGAACCTGCCTGCAGCGCCAGCAGCGGCGGAATAATGAGGTTGCCGGCGCCAAAGAGCATCGAGAACAGGGCGATGCCGACAGTGAGGACATGGTCGGAGCGCAGGCCGCGCGGGGCGGATGATGCCATAGGACCACCTTTCGGGTCGAAACAAAACGGGACGGGCAAAAGACCCGTCCCGCAAGTATATACGCTTTAGCAGGCTAAATCGTGCAGAGCGTCAATCGCGGTGTCGACTTCCTCGTCCGTGTTGAAATACCCAAACGAGAAGCGAACGACACCCTGGCGCTCGGTCCCCAGTGCGCGGTGCATGAGCGGAGCGCAGTGGGCGCCGGGGCGCGTCGCAATCCCCCACCCTTGCATGAGCGCGTCCGAGACCTCGGCCGAATCGATATCGCCCACGTTAAGCGAAACGATCGCCGAGCGCACGGGCTGGTCAAACGCACCGTAGAACGCAATGCCGGGAATGTCGCGAACGCCGGCGAGGAAGCGCTCGGCAAGCGCACGTTCGCGTGCCGCAATCGCCTCTACCCCGCCCTGGGCCTCGATAACGTCGAGGCCGGCGGAAAGGCCGGCGATACCGTGACCGTTGAGCGTGCCCGCCTCAAGGCGCGTGGGCCACTCAAGCGGCTGCAGTGGGTCGAAGCTGTGCACGCCCGTGCCGCCCATGGCCCACGGAGCCACGTCAATGCCCTCCGCCACGGCCAGGCCGCCGGTCCCCTGCGGACCCATGAGCCCCTTATGGCCGGTAAAGCACACAATGTCGAGGCCCATGGCCTGCATATCGATATGCGCCGTGCCGGCAGACTGCGAGGCGTCGACGATCACCAGCGCACCGGCCGCATGCGCGATGGCAGCCACGCGCGCAATGTCGACCGCGTTGCCGGTCACATTGGAGGCGTGCGTCACCACCACAGCACGCGTACCGGGCGTGACAAGCCGCTCGAGCTCGTCGTAGTCGAGCACGCCGTTGGTATCACAGCCCGCATGCTCAACCGTCACACCCTGCTCTGCCGCCAGGCGGTTGAGCGGACGCAGTACGGAGTTGTGCTCGAGCACCGTTGTGACCACATGGTCGCCGGGGCGCACCACCCCGTTGATGGCGGTGTTGAGCGCCGCCGTGGAGTTGGGCGTAAAGCACACATGGTCCGCCCTCGGGCAACCCAAAAGGCGCGCGAGCTTGGCACGGCAAGCGTGAATCGTACGAGCGGCATCGAGGGCACCCGACGTGGCGCCGCGCCCGGCATTGCCGAGCGAGCACATCGCCTGCGTCACGGCATCGATGACCACCTGCGGCTTGTGCATGGTCGTTGCCGCGTTATCCAGATAGATCATCGCACGACCTCCCACATATCGATCACGGTGAAGCCCTCGGTGGGAACGCCCGCCGAGGCAAGTTCGCCGCGCAGCAGTTCCTCATCGGCAGGCAACGCCTTCCACGCCAAACCGCAGCCGGCAGCGACCTCCCCGGGCACGGGAATCGTCCGCCCGGGAAGACCGCGCTCGATGCACAGGGATTCGCAACCCATGGCGGCCGCCGTGGTGGGAAACGTGATGACAAGCGCCGGGCGCTTCTCCCTCATGGCAACTCCAACCAATACGCTACGGGCGCACGACGCGCACGGCCTGCTCCATCTTCTCCACGATCACGTACATGTTGGTGACCTCGCCCACCGCAAGCTGGTCTTTAATGCCATAGTGGTCGAGGCAGGTACCGCAGGTGAGAATCTCGACACCCTGCTCCGCCAAGCCCTTCAGGTCATCGAGCACCGGCGAGCCCTCGACGGTGAGCTTGGCACCGCCGTTGTAGAACAGCATGGTCACGGGCAGCTCCTCCTGCTGCGTCACGGCAAAGACAAACGCCTTCATGAGCTTGTGGCCCAGCTCGTCGTCGCCACGGCCCATGCAATCGGTATAGACGGAAATGACAAGTTTGCCCTTGCCGGCGCTGGCGTCGCAGAAAGCGGCGCCGTCCTGCTCGGGGTCCGCAACGGCCACGGCACCGGCGGTCGCGACGGTCACGTGCCACTCAGCGTCAGAAACCTTCTCGACTGAGGCCGTGCAGCCCTTCTCCTGCGCCATCTTCGAGATGTTCTTGACGGCGGTCTCGTTGTCGACCGAGGTCACGACTGTGCCCTCGCCATCGAGTTGCTTCAGGGCTTTGAGCGTCTTGACGACGGGCAGCGGGCAGGCATCGCCCATGGCATTGACTTCAATTTTGGTAGACATAGTTTTTCCTTTCAAAAGGGACCGCCCAGAACAGTAGGCGGTCGCATAAACGGTTTTCCTTAATGCACAACGCGAACGGCAGGACCGCCTGGTACCGGCTCGTACACGCGACCGACGACGGCGGCGATACGTCCTTCGGCATGTAGACGGCTCGCAAGCTCATCCACATCGGCAGCAGGTGCCGCGATAAGCAGGCCACCAGACGTCTGCGGGTCGTACAGCGCGTCGAGCATGCCCGGCTCAAGGTCCTCGTCGGCCGTCACGCGCGGGCCAAAGAAGTCCTGGTTGCGGTAGGAGCCCGCGGGGATAATGCCCAAACGCGCCATGTCGAGCACCTGGTCAAAGAGCGGCACCGCCCCCGACGCAAGCTCAATCTGCACGCCCGAGCCCTCGGCCATCTCGCACGCATGCCCGATCAGGCCAAAGCCCGTGATGTCGGTGCAGCCGTGAAGCTCAAGTCCCTCGGCCAGACGAATCGGAGCCTCGTTGAGGGTGCGCATCGAGTCAAACATGGCTGCGGCCTCGTCCCGCTCGATGAGCTCGCCCTTAATGGCCGTGGTGATGATGCCCGAGCCAACCGCCTTGGTCAGCAGTAACGCATCGCCCACGCGCGCGCCGCTGTTGGCGAGCATGCGGTCGAGCGCGACAAACCCGCTCACGGACAGGCCGTACTTGGGCTCGTCGTCGTTGATGGTGTGACCGCCCGCGATGGAGCAACCCGCCTCGACGCACTTGTCGGCGCCGCCCGCCAGAATCTGACCGGCAACCTCAACGCCCAGACAGCTCGGGATGCACAGCAAGTTCATGGCATGGCTCGGCCGCCCGCCCATGGCGTAGATGTCCGACAGCGAGTTTGCCGCGGCGATCTGGCCAAACAAAAACGGGTCGTCGACCATCGGTGGGAAGAAGTCGATGGACTGCACGAGACCCAAGTTATCGCCAACGCGAAAGACGCTCGCATCGTCGGAGGTATCGAACCCCACGAGCAAGTTGTCGTTATGCACATTGGGTAAATCGCCCAGGACCTGGGCGAGGGCTCCAGGAGCCAACTTAGCGGCTCAACCGCTCGCGGCAGTCATAGACGTGAGCTTAATCTGATCGTCAGCCATCGATACCTCCTCTCATCGGTCAATCATTTTCTCCCAGTATACGCATGAATGCGAGCCTGCGGCGGATGCATTAATTGAGCGCCTGTGCGCGAATCGCCGCGCCGATGGCACCGGCAAAGCGAGCCTGGGGCGAGGTGGTCACCGGCGACCCCAGCAGCTCGCCCAACCGCTCCACCACGAAGGCGTTCTCGCACAGGCCACCGGTCAGGTAGTACGGGGCGCCCGCGGCCTGCCCGGCCATGGTCGCCACGCGCGAGACCACGCTGTCGATCACGCCGCGCGCAATGTTCTCGCGCGGCTCACCGCGACCGATCAGGCTGATAACCTCGCTTTCGGCAAACACCGTGCACATGCTGCTGATCTTGGTGGGCTCGCCGATGCGAGCGAGGTCCGCCATCTGCTGCTGGGAAATGCCTAGGCGGTCGGCCATGATCTCCAAAAAGCGCCCCGTGCCGGCGGCGCACTTGTCGTTCATGGCAAACTTGGCCACGCGGCCACTTTTAAGCTGAATAACCTTGGTGTCCTGGCCGCCCACGTCGATCACGGTGCCGTGGTCGCCAAACAGGCGCACGGCACCGGTGCCGTGACAGGTGATCTCGGTCACGACCTTGTGCGCATAGGGCACGGCGACACGACCGTAGCCGGTCGCGACCACACGCACATCGTCGGCTGCCACGTCATAGCCGGCCGCTGCCAGCGCCTCGCGCAGCCGCTCGGAAGCATCGACCGAGGAGAACCCGGTTGGCTGCACGCACGTCCACGCCACCGAACCCTCCCCGTCGACCACAGCAGCCTTAGCCGCCGTAGACCCGATATCGATCCCGATCCCTATCATGGCTCTCTCCCAATCTAAACATCAAAGACAGCTGCGCGTTCAGGCGCCTTAGCTCTAGGTTTCTCAGGTGCCGGAGATTGCCCCGAAAGAGGAGCGCAGCGTACTTTGGGTACGCAAGCGACGGTTTGAGGAGCAAGATCCGGTGCCTGAGGAAGCTAGAGGGTTTCGATGAAGGCGGCGATGCGAGTCTCGATCTGGCCCATGTCACCGTTGCTGTAGTCGGTCTCGATCTTCATATACGGAATACCCACACCCTCGACAGCCCCCTGCATGCGCGCGCTCTCAACGTTGAAGGTGTGGCAGGCCTGTAGCACGCTCTCTACCACGCCATCGACATGGTACTTCTCGCACATGGCCAGCGTATTTTCCATACGGCCGTCGTTGGGCGTCATGACCGAGCAGTTGATGTCCAGGTAACGGTCGGCGATGGCGCGCAGGATATCGGGAGCCTCCGGGTCGATCATCATGGCCGCCGTGCGCTCACCCGAGCAGTCGTCCATGCACACGACCACACCGCCGTTGGACTCGATGGTGCGACCGATCTTGTTGATTACGCCACCCACTGGGCAGCCGGTGATCAGAATGCGCTTGGCATCCGCCGCGACCGGGCGCTCGCCCGCGTCGTAGGCCTCGCGCAGCTTGACAATCTTTTGCTCCAGCTGCTGCGCATAGGCCTCGATATCAAAGCTGAACGTGCCGGCAAACATGGTGCTCATCAGGTCGACGCCGCTCATGGCCGCCGGCTGGTTGGCCTGCAGCGCAAACATCTCGAGCTGGGCCGCACGCAAGCGGTTGCGACGACGGACGGCAGCGCGCAGGTCATCGTCGGTAATCGTGATGCCGTAGAAGTTCTCGAGCTCCTCCTGGAGCAGGCAGCACTCCTCGTACCAGCCTTCACGCTCGTAGGCGCGATCGCGACCCTGCGGAAGATGCAGAATGTGCGTGCGCTTGAGCTCGTTGAGTAGCTCGTACATCTTCTTCTTGCCGTCGCAGGTGGTCTCACCGATGATCATGTCGCTAAAGTACGTAAACGGGCACTTTTGCGAATAGGCAAAACCATACGTCGACTTGATGAGCGGACACAGATTTGCCGGCAGCACCTTCTCGGCCTCGGGAATCACCTCATCGGACGTACCGCAAAGGGCCACGCTCGAGGCGCCCGCGGCATCGATAATCTCGAGCGGCGTATAGCTGCACAAAAAGCCGACCAGACGATTGCCCGCCTGCTTGTAATCCTTGACACGAATAAACGCCGCCTTGCGCTGCTCGTTGAACTCCTCAAACGTGGATGGCAACGGCTGCTCCATATTTTCCGACATATAACTCCTTAACAAACCTTTTGACCAACCAAGGAAACGGCTTTCCCAGGTGCCCGAGGTTGCCGTGAAAGAGAAGCGCCGCGTACTTTGGTACGCGAACGATGGTTTGAACGGCAAGATCGGGTGCCTGGGGAAGCCGCCGGGACGGATACCCCTAAATGGTTTCCAAGAAAGCCTCAATCCTGGTTTGCAGTTGGCCTGCATCCTCGCCGGCGTAGTCGGTCGTGATGTGCATAAACGGGATGCCCGCCTCCTCGGCGGCCTTCTCCACGGCAAACGACTCCATCTCGTAGAGCGTGCAGAACTGCAGGGCCACGTCGACGATGCCGTCGGCATGCAGGTCCTTGGCCATCTGGACAATGTCCTTCATACGCTGGTCGTTGGGCGTAAAGACAGCGCAGTTGATCTTAAAGTAGCGCTCGGCGATGGCATCGAGCATCTCGTCGACCGTCTCGCCGGACTCGTCGACCAGGTCCTTGTAGTAGCGCGAGCCCGTGCAGGACTCCTCGCCCACCACGACGCCGCCGGCCTTCTCGATGAGGTTGAACAGCTTCCAGTTGGGCACGGCCATGGGCGTGCCGGTGTACAGGATGCGCTTGGTCCCCTTGGGCGCCACGCCCTCGCCGGCCTCGACACGCTGCTCGCACTCAGCCGCCATCTCGTTGATGGCTCCGGTCAGACGCGGCGTGTCATCCATAAAGGCGGCCTGCACGGTCAGCAGGCTATCGAGACCGCTGATGGGCGCCGGGTCGGCAGCGCGCGTGGCAGCGAGGCGCTGCAGGGCTCGACGCTTCTCGTTGACGGCGTGGATGGCAGCCTTCAGGCGCTCGGGCGTAATCTTGACGCCGCACTCTTCCTCAATCTTGGCGGCAAGCTTTTTAACCTCGGCCTTCCAGGTCACGAGCGTCGACTCGTCATGCACGTTGGGAATATCCATGACGTACATGTTCTTTTGCGTGGCAAAGAACTCGTAGGCCTTCTTCTTGCCATCGCAGGTGTTCTCGCCCACCACCAGATCACTCGACTCAATGTAGGGGCAGACCTCGCCCAGCTTAAAGCCGGCAAAGCTCTTGATGAGCGGACAGGTGTTGCGCGGCAAGTGCTCCTCGACCTTGTCCGTTGCCCAGTCGGCACCCGAGCACAGGCCCACGGGGATGCCATCGCAGGCAAGCACGATCTCCTCGGGCACGTAGACGCAGAACGAACCGACGATCTTGGTGGCCTCGCCGGCCTCCTTCTTGTCGAGCATCTCCTTAATACGGCCGCTGTGGATGTTGGTGGCGACAAAATCCAGGTAGGACGTAGACTTGGGGCGATTGTTCTGCGTCAGGAACATATCGCCGTACATCTGGCCCACGGCGCCCAGCAGCATGTCGTGGTCGGCAAGATTCATGCCGAGGCTCTCCCACATCGGATGGAAATCGAATTCTTCAGCCATGACGGTTCCCCTCTCGAACCAAAAATGAATAGCTACGGTATTTCTGCACGGTGGGTGGCGAAAACCCAGCCGTGCTCAAACCCGGAATTTTGGGGAACCCGCTTTGCGGTCGATTATTTAGTTGTGCGTCGTCTCTCCCGGAGCCGTGAACATACCTGCTCATATGCGGCTCCGAGCCATATACAGGGCGCGCGCGGCAACGCGACGCGAATATGTCTTCTGCAGCATCGGCGCGCCCTCCTTTTCTCGTCGAAGGTAACTATATCAACGGTTGTCGTCAAGACGAACACCGCCGACACGCGTACGACAACGTTGGGATGTGAGCATCTCGCTGTCTGATAATTAATTATCAGACTGATAAGGTTTAGTCATGTAGAAATCGGCGAACGGCGAAGTGAAAACAAAGCGGTCGAGGACTACCTCCTCGACCGCATCGCACCCGCATTATCGGCAAACGAGATGAATCCTGCTTGCATCAAAATGCATGCGCAGAGTCTCACCCGCCTGCGGCAGCTCTTCCACGGGTACACTCACCTTATTCACCTTCCACTGCAGACGCGTGGGCGCATCAGCACGCGGCACGTCCAGCAGCACCAGCCGCTCAAAGCGCGAATCGCTCACACGGGCCACGTGCAAATCGTAGCTGTTGCGACCGCGCTCCGCGCGATTGTCAACATGGAAGTAGCTCGCACGAATACCGAGGTACGTCACGTTATCGGGAACCTCATGGCCCACGTTAAAGGTCATGCCCCAGTCGAGGGCTTCAACTTCCTGAGACCCGATCTTGCGCGCCCGGCTTGTGTTCTTGCAGCCCGTCAGGCGCAGTGCCGCCAGCGTCTGCGGACGGCGGACCACGTCCTCGACGGAGCCGATCTCCTCAACATGCCCGTCGTGCATCACGCAGATACGCTGGCACAGGCGGCATGCTTCGTCGATGTCGTGGCTCACGTAGAGCACGGTGCGGTTGCACACATCAAAGAGGTCGAGCATGTTTTGCTCGAGCGCGCTCTTAAGGTACGCATCGAGTGCGCTCATGGGCTCGTCGAACATAAAGATGCCCGGGTGTGCCGCCACCATGCGGGCAAGCGCCACGCGCTGCTGCTGGCCGCCCGAGAGGCGCGCGGGATAGCGGTCGGCAAAATCGGCCAGGCCAAAAATGCCCAGGTAGCGCTCGGCAAGCTGCTTGCGCGCGGCGGCGTCGCCCGCGTCCTTTACGCCGGCGCATACGTTATCGGCCACCGTCATGTTGGGAAACAGCTGATAGTTTTGGAACAGCAGGGCGCATTTTCGCTCCTGGGGCGACAGGTTGATGCCCGCCGCAGAGTCAAAAAAGGTCACGCCGTTGACGACGATTTTGCCCTCGTCGGGCGTCTCCACACCGGCAATGCAGCGCAAGGTGCAGCTCTTGCCGCAACCCGAGGCACCGAGCAGCGCCACACGCTCCTCGCCGGCCTCGAGCTGCATGTCGAGGATAACGCCGGAATAGCGCTTTTTGATATCCAGAACGAGCGACATGGCCTATCGACCTCCCTGCAAAGCGGCATCATCGCGCATGAGCTCGGTCAGCGCCTCGCGATCGATACGCAGCGCATCGCCGCCCGCCGGGTCGAGCGAATCGCCCTGTCCGGTGAGATCTTTGGCCTGTTTGCGCTCCGCACGGGCAAGGCCCCGCTCGCGATACTTTTGCGAATGAGCGGTGTACATGTTGATGAACAGGATGACTAGGAAACTAAACGTTATTACGACCACGACCCAAAAGAGGGCCACCGACGTATTGCCGCCCATCCATTCAAAGTAAATCGCAATGGGAATGGTCTGCGTAATGCCGGCATAGTTGCCCGCAAAGAACAGGGTGCAGCCAAACTCGCCCATCGCGCGGGCAAAGGCGAGCACCGTGCCGGCGGCAATCGAGGGCCAGCCAAGCGGCATCATAAGCTTGGTGAAGATGCGACGCTCGGACCAGCCCAGGGTTCGCGCCGCATCGAGCATCTGCGTGTCAAGGCTCTCAAAGGCACCGAGCGCCGTGCGGTAGACCAGGGGAAACGACACCACCACGGCAGATATCACCGCCGCGGGCCAGGTAAAGACGATCGAGACGCCGTGCGCGATGAGCCACTGACCAACCCCGGTCGAGCGGCCAAACAGCATGAGGAGCAGAAAGCCGCAGACCGTGGGCGGCAGCACCATAGGAATCGTAAAGACCGAATCGAGCAAACCCTTCACGCGGCTCGAGGTACCCATAGTCTTCCACGCGGCGAACAGGCCCAGTGCAAAGGAGATCAGCAGGGCAAGGCCACTCGTTTTAATGGACACCCAAAACGGTCGGTAGTCGATGCCGCCCAATAAGGAGGCCGAAGAGGTCAAGGGCCCCCGCTCATCCCGCAACACGACAGACGATGCCTCTACCATTTGAGCGCTATCAAGCCAACGCGCGCCGCCCTTGGCATCACCCGAGGCTGATGTAATCACCACATAGCGGTCCCCATCCGCACCGCGCTCGTCAAAGCCATAGGTATACCCGCCGGATTCAAACGTTGTTTCCGGCGTGACATACCAAGGAAGATCCACGTCCCCTAGCTGCGCACCTCCCATACAGTTTGCACTGTCGAGCTTACAGACGAGGGCCTTGAGACCCGATACGCACTCGTTATCCTGCGGATCCAATCCATACTTCTCGACCGCCTTGGGCGATATCCACACCACAACGCGATCGGCAGCAGGCGCCACTACAAGGTCCACGTCCTCGTCAACGGGAAACCGGTAGCCCTTAGGCTGGCCCTCCATGGCACGAGCGGTCCCCTTGGCCAACCGCTCAAAACCCTCGATCCCATAGGAAAGCCCATGAGCGGTCGCAGCAACCTGGGCCCCATCCTCAGCGTCCCCAGCAAACGCAAATCCCGGCACCCAGCAAAGCGCGAAGATCAAAGCACAGGCGACAAGCATGCGGAATCTATTAAGCACGAAAAGCTCCAAGCGAATACAAGGACGGAGTGAAACACAAAACGATGGAATTATCGCGCCAAGCCGCACTACGCGGAAAGCTCAAAGCCGTACTTAGCCCAAATCTTCTGAGCCTTCTTGTTAGACAGGCAGAAGTCGATAAACGCCTTGGCCTCGTCGGCGTGCTCGGAGCCATCGGCAACGGCACCCGGGTACACGATGGGCTTGTGCGAATCCTCGGGGCAAACGAAGGCCTCCTCGATGCCATCGTAGCGGTAGATGTCAGAGCTGTAGACAAAACCGGCCACGCAGTCGCCTGTGGACACATAGGCGGCAGCAGTGCCAACCTTGTCGGCCAGGGCGACCTTGTCGGCGATCTCGGGAGCATACTCGCCGTCGTCGCCCTCGGTGCCGGTATAGAGGCCCACGGAGGCCAGGGCCTGGTTGGCGTACTTGCCGGCGGGGACGGTCTTGGCGTCGCCAATGGCGATCTTGCCGTCCAGGTTCGCGACGTCGGCGATGGCCTCGACCTTGGTGTCGGAGCCCTCGGCGCGAATGATCACGAGGTCGTTGACGAACATATCCTCGCGGGTGTCGGTGTCGACGAGCTCAGCGGTCTCAGCGTCATCCATGGTGCCCTTGGAAGCAGTGATGAGCACGTCGACCGTGGCGCCGGCACGCATCTGCTCGACGAGGTCGCCGGACGCCTTAAACTGCGTGTCGGCAAACGTGGTGCCGGTCTGCTCGGTGTAGAGCTCCTGGACCTCGGGCAAGGCCTTCTCGAGCGAGTTGGCGGCAAAGACCTGCAGCTCGACAGCCTTCTTCTTAGAGGAAGACTTGGCGGAGCCGGCATCGGAACCAGCTGGCTCGGACGTCTTGTTGCCCGAGCAGCCGGCAAGACCGAGGCCGGCAGCGGCGACAGCAGAAAGCGAGACGAATCCGCGGCGAGAAACCATATCGAACATATTCAACCCTTTCGAACGCTATGCCCGGGCACCCCGCCGCGGGCTTTAATCTGCAACCAGATTATACTTCTGCGCGAATAATGATAGTGAGATATTATTCTCGTCAGAGAATATAGTTTCAAGTTACCGTGCACCTCGGCGTCGCTTCGGCGGAAAACAAAAGCGGAGCAGCCGTTCAGGTCGCCCCGCCGCAGGTAAACCACCTAGTTGGTATGTCCGCCGCCCGCTGTCATCTGAGCCGCATGCTCCAGCTGGTCCGCTATGGCCTCCCAGCTTTCGCGGGCGGCCTTCGTAGAACCGGGAAAGTTTACGACAAGTGTATGACCTCGTTGCATGCAAATAGCACGCGAGAGCATGGCGCGGCGCGTCTTGGTCATCGAGTACGCGCGAATCGCCTCGGCAATACCCGGCACATCACGGTCGCAGACGGCACGCGTCGCCTCGGGCGTCACGTCGCGCATCGAAAGCCCCGTGCCGCCGCAGGCGAGCACGACATTGGCGTGGCACTCATCGGCGGCTTCCGCAATGGCATCACCAATCTCGCTGACGTCGTCGCGCACGACCACATGCGAGGCGACCGCCCAGCCCTGCGCCTCGATAAGCTCCTCGAGCGCGGCACCCGCCTCGTCCTGCGCAAGATCGCGCGTGTCCGAACACGTCACAATCGAAATCTTCAGCTCCATAGTCTTCCTCCTACAGCACCGTTCCCTCGGGCAGGTCGACACGCACGACATCCACGACGTCGCCCGCCTTGAGCTCGCACGGTCCTTCGTCAATACGCAGCAGGCAATTGGCCCGCTGCATCGTGCCGAGCAGCGCCGAATTCTGCGTATTGGCCTCGGTCACCAACAGCTCACCGGTCTCGGGGTCGCGCAAAACCGTGGCGCGATCGAAGAAGCGTCGGTCCTGGCGCTTCTTCACGCCGTGCGTGAGCGTCGCCTGCTGCACGGGACGCACGCCCTCGGCAAAGCCGCGCATCTTGCGGATCGCCGGACGGGCAAGCATCTCAAAGCCTACATACGCCGCGGCCGGATTGCCTGAAAGCCCCAGGTAGGGCTTACCTCCGAGCAAGCCAAACGTGATGGCCTTGCCGGGGCGCATCGAGATGCGATCGAAGAGCACCTCGCCCTCGCGCTGGACCAGCGCCGTCACATAGTCGTAGTCGCCCGCCGAGGCACCGCCGCTCGTAATGACAAAGTCGCACTCCTGCACGGCACGATGAACCAGCTCGGCAATCGCCTGCTCATCATCGGGCGCAATGCCGTAGAACACGGGCTCGGCGCCGGCATCAAGTGCTTCGGCCATCAACGCCGACGAGTTGGAATCACGAATCTGACCGCGCGCCGGTACCTTACTCGGTGCGACCAGTTCCGTGCCCAGCGAGATAATGCCCACACGTGGGGCGGCGTGCACCTTCACGCTCGCGTATCCGGCGCTTGCCAGCAGACCCGCGCCGGCCGGAGCCACAACCTCGCCAGCGCGCATCACGACGTCGCCGGCATGGGCTTCCTCAGCAGCCGAGCGAACGTTCTCCCCTACCTTGGTAGGCGCCGAGAAGCGAACGTGCGAGCCCTCGTTGCCATCGCCGTCGAGCACATCGACGATCTCGTATTTCACCACGGCGTCGGCACCTTCGGGCACCGGCGCGCCTGTCATAACGCGGACCGCCTCGCCCGCGCCGATAGCGCCCTCAAACACATGGCCCGCGGCCTCGTGTCCGATAACGTCGAGCGTCACCGGCGCCTCGCCAGATGCCTGCGCCAAGTCCGCCGAGCGCACGGCATATCCGTCCATAGCGCTGTTGGCAAACGGCGAGATGTCGATATCGGCCACCGCGTCCTCGGCCAAGGGAAGACCGGCGGCCTGCCACACGGGAATCTCGACGAGATCGGTCGGAGCAACGTGCGACTGAACAATCGACTGCGCGTCCTCCAGCGGAATGAGCTTCTCTGCCATATGCACCTCTTAATGCCACGGCGCACAACAGAGGCGCCGATTCTATATGCTTGTCTCAGTATAATCCCCCGACGCACGACCGCGACTCGGCCTGTACCCGCAAATACACCTGTCGGTTGCAGGCCGCGAAACAGAATGGAAACCAACCCACCGGCTCGTCGCGTTTACCGCGTTTTATAATGCTTGCGTTGCAACCTAAAAGAGGAACGTATGGCTCATAACGACAAACCCGAAAGCGCAAACGAAGCGCAGGATCATTCCCAGCCGCTCGACGAAGGCGGTTTTTTCTCCCTGAACGACGTCATCACGGCAGGCAGGCATCAGCTCACCCGCTCTGAGCATCTCTTGGCTGCCGACACGCGCCGCAACGCCCGCAACCTACTCGCGAGCGCCAAGTTGCTCGCGCTCGTCGTCATTGTCTCGCTCGCCATGGGCGTTGCCGCTTGGGCGTTTTTGGCCTCGCTGAATATCGCGACCGACTATCGCGAGCACCATGTGTGGGTCTACGCCTTGTTTCCCGTTGTGGGCGTTGCCACCGCATGGGTGTACAAAAACCACGGTCTTGCCGCCAAGCGTGGCAACAACCTGGTCATCGACTCCGCTCTGGGCACACGCCTCATCCATATGCGCATGGCCGTCCTCACCTTCGTCTGCTCCACGCTCACGCACCTAACGGGTGGATCGGCCGGTCGCGAGGGAGCCGCGGTTCAGATTGGCGGCACCATCGCCAGCAACATCTCGAGCCTCGCCCACCTTAAAAAGCATGACCACCACGACCTCATGCTCGCCGGCATCTCGTCGGCCTTTGGCGCCGTATTCGGTTCGCCCCTTGCCGGAGCTTTCTTTGGCATGGAGATGTGCTTTATCGGCAAGATCGACTACACCGCGGGCATCTACTGCCTGGTCGCCTCGTTTACCGGCTACTTTACATCACTCGCCCTGGGTACCGAGTACGAGGCGAATGTTATCGCCAGCGTTCCCAACATGACACCACGGACGGTTGTCATCGTTGTTATCAGCGCCATTATCTTCGGTCTGACGGCACGCCTCTTTGCCTGGTCAGTTCGAACCGTCAAGAGCCTGTACGGTCGCTTTATCACCAATTACCTCGTTCGCGCACTCATAGGCGCACTCGTGGTTTTGGCCGCCTATGCCCTTCTCGACGCCTGGGACTACGCCGGCCTTTCCACGTGGCTTTCCGGCGCCGGATTTGCCGGCAACACCACCCTGGCAGACGCAGCCATCAAGTTGGTCGTCACAGCGCTTACCCTGGGTGCGGGCTTCCAAGGCGGCGAGGTCACGCCCCTGTTTGGCATCGGTGCGGCGCTCGGCGGCTGGATCGGTTGCCTCGTCGGAATCGACCCCAGTTTTCTGGCGGCTCTCGGCATGCTCGGCGTGTTCTGTGCCGGCCTCAACGTGCCCATCACCACCTGCATGATGGCCATCGACCTGTTCCACGGCACGGCAGCCGGGTTCTTTGTCATCGTGGCCTTTATCAGCTACCTAACTGCCGGACACCGCGGCGTGTACCCCGCCCAGCGCATCATCTCGCCCAAGCGCCGTTCGCTTATTGTGGATGAGGGTGGTACGGTAGCGGATGCTATCGAGCGCCACAACGACCTGATAGAGTAGACGTAAGTATTCGACGTGCAGCCACAATCGGGGGCAATTCGACCTGAGCGCGACCGCACCGTCACGTCATACGCCGGGAGTCGCCCCATGCACGCAACTGATTTTGGCCGCACGCTCATCATCGCCAACCCAGCCGCCCAGTCGGGTGCGGCGCACGAAGTTGCTGAGCGCCTGCAACGCTTTTTGGACATGACTGCACGCGCATCCCAGTTTGACTTGGTGCTAACCGAGCGCATGGGACACGCCAAGGAGCTGGCCGCACAGGCCCAGGGCTATCGCACCGTTATCGCCCTTGGCGGCGACGGCGTGATTCACGAGGTCGTCAACGGGCTTATGACGCAAGAGGAGGACACCCGCCCCGCTCTTGCCATCCTACCCGTGGGCTCTGGCAACGATTTTGCCCAAACGCTCGGCATCGACGATTTCTCCGGTAAGGATTTTGGCGCGCTGCTCACCTGCGAGCTGCAGCGTCAGGACATCGGGCGCATTCGCTCGTGGAGCCCTGCGAGCGGCAGCGGCGAGGCTACCGTTGAGTACTACGACCAGACGCTTTCGGTCGGCATCGATGCCGCCATCGGCCTGGGCACCACCGAGCTGCGCAAAAAGACCGGCTTGACGGGCGCGCCGCTCTACACCCTCTCGGGACTTGAGCAGTTTGGCCTGCGCTATCGCAACTACCCCATGGCAGTCAGCTTTGACGGGGCGCCCGCCGAGCGCGTGAGGGCAATCATCATGGCGATTCAGCTGGGACCCACGTATGGCTCGGGCTATCGCATCTGTCCCGACGCCGACCCGTGCGACGGCATACTCGACGTCTGCTACGCCTGCGGCCCCGTTCCGCGCGCGGTCGCACTTCCCATGTTCCTTTCGGCCAAAGATGGCCACCATACCAAACTGCCACCGGTTCGCATGCGCCGCTGTCGCCATGCCGAGCTTACCTTTGAGGAGCCCGACTACCCCATCCAGGCCGACGGCGAGCCCGTTGTCGCCTCGCGCATCGAGGTCGACGTCCTCGGCGGAGCCCTTCACGTCTGGCACCCCACCCTCTAAACCCACCTAAGTTGCGGTGAAATAGGGACTGTTTATGCAGCTAAAGCCGCAAAACAGTCCCTATTTCACCGCAACTTATGAGGAGGCTATTCGTCGCTGCCCGGTTTGCGTCGGTTAGCCTTTTTAATGGCGTTGAAGTGCTTGTCGTTGAGCCTTTGCTGGCGCGATCGCTGTGGCACTTTGGTCTTGGCGCGGCGGGCGCCCGCAACGCTCAAGCTCTGCCCTCAGCTTACGCAGACAGCTCGCACGATTCTGGAACTGACTGCGGCTCTCGCGCGCCGTCACGACAATCCCCGTGGGCCCATGTTTCATGCGCACCGCAGAGTCCGTCGTGTTCACGCCCTGTCCGCCCGGGCCCGTCGCACGAAACACCTGCACCTCGCAATCGCGCGTCAACTCCTCGACTGACATCTCGGCATATCGCGCATACTCGCTCCATCCCATCTTGTTCTCATCCATATCAACACCTCCCCTCATACAAAAAAATGTGACAAAGGGACAGTCCCTTTGTCACATCGCATACCAATCGCTTGTGTTGCGCGTCTAGGCGAACGTGATCTCGCCGTTCTCGCAGTCCATTTCGGCGATACGGGCCAGGCTCTCAACGCGGAAGCCGCGCTCGCGGAGCTTATCGCCACCGCCCTGGAAGCCCTTCTCAACGGCGATGCCAATGCCGGCAACTTCGGCGCCCGCAGCCTCACAGATTTTAATAAGACCCTCAAGCGCGCAACCGTTGGCTAGGAAGTCGTCGATAATCAGGACCTTATCGCCCTCAGACAGGAAGCGCTTGCCCACGATAACCGGATACTCCTTCTGCTTGGTAAAGGAGTAAATGGTCGTGGCATACTGCTCGCCGTCAAGGTTGATGGACTGTGCCTTCTTGGCAAAGACCACCGGCACGCCGCCAAAATGCTGGGCTGCGATGCAAGCCATGCCAATGCCCGAAGCCTCGATCGTCAGGATCTTGTTGATCTCGACACCCTCGAACAGACGGGCCCACTCGGCACCCATGTGGTCGAACAGCTCAACGTCGCACTGGTGGTTGAGGAAGGCATCAACCTTAAGGACGTTACCGGCCTTTACGATGCCGTCATGGCGAATACGATCCTCAAGCTCCTGCATGGCGCAACCCCTTCTCGCGGCAACGATACCGCGCGATTAATAAACGTTGTTCGATAGTCTACCACGGACCGACCCCCGCCCGCCCCACAAGCCCCTACGCACCATAAAGCCGCAAGACCAGTAGATAGGCCCGATTCGTGGCAGACAGCCTCCTAACACGCTAATGGCGGGCGCGTATCCTCACCAAACGCACCATGGCAAGCGCAAAGCCCACGGCGGCCACAGCCATGAGCACGTAGAACACCGAACGGAAACCGAACAGGAACACATCCGGACGACCTGCAACAAAACTGGTCACGGCCTCGCCCATCGCCACGCTCATCTGCCCATACAGGATATGCGACGCCACCGTAATACCGAGTGCCATGCCGGCGTAGCGCGCCAAACTGCCCAAGCTGCCCGCAAAGCCGAGCGCTTCGCGCGGAGCCGAACCCATATACAGCGAGTTGTTGGGGCTCTGGAAAATCGACGTGCCGCACGACATAAATGCGACGCAGCACACGATCACAGGGATAGAAGAGTGCTCGTTGAGCGTGCTTACCGCAAAGAGACCGCACACATATACGCCCAAGCCGACCGCCGTGGG
Source organism: Collinsella sp. (assembly GCA_019414445.1). Lineage (GTDB taxonomy): Bacteria > Actinomycetota > Coriobacteriia > Coriobacteriales > Coriobacteriaceae > Collinsella. The sequence goes on along the minus strand of DXMA01000008.1, from coordinate 53,047 downwards.
GCCCTCGCAGCCGACACGGTCCGAAACCGTTCCCGAAAGCGGGCCGATAAAGGCATTCACCATTGGCAGCGCCAAAAACAGCAGGCCCGAAACGTCAGACCCAAACCCATGCGCATCCTGAAAATAGAACGGCAGAATAAACTCGGATGCGCCAATGCCAACGAACACGATGAGCATGCAGGCAAGGTTGATGGTGAAGGCCGAATTTGCAAAGCAGCGACGAGCAGCCTCGATCAAGGACATGGGGCGTTCGCCGGCCTCTGGCTTAACGTGCGGCAGCGTGTAGAGTCCCACGATAAACGAGATGACGCCAATGGGCAGGTTGATGAGGAAGATGCTCTCCCAAGGAAAGCTTGCCACCAGCATGCCGCCGAGCACGGGGCCACACATCATGCCGAGGGCCACGAAGGTCGCAAGAATACCCATGGCACGGCCTCGTTCGCGCGCCGGAAACGACTCGGTGATGATACCCATGTTGTTAGCCATGGCCGCCGCGCAACCTATGCCCTGAACAATGCGTGCCAGGATAAGAACCTCGAGCGAGGCCGAAAGGCCGCACAGCAGCGAACCGACCGAAAAGACGATGACGCCCAACTGGAACACATTCACCTTGCCGCGCACGTCGCCCAGACGGCCAAACGGCAACATAGCCACGCAAGTCGCAAGCAGATACACCGAGCTTACCAGCTGAATGCGATCGAGGCCCACGCCCAGCTCCTTTTGCATCACGGGCAGCGCCACGGTCACGACGGTCGAATCCAGACACACCATAAACGTCATGATGAGCACGGTAAACAGAATCGCCCACTTGTTCTTTCCATGGGTGTCGCCCTCTAGGGCAATGTGCTCGCGGCGCAGCTGCTCTGCAGTTTTCTCCATATCCATCCTTTCGAGTGGCCCAACGCAAAAACGGGGCCCCAATCGCCTGCAAACAGCCGCGATTGGGGTCCCGCCTACGGAATCGGAACGAAAGGTCACCGAAGCTTTCTGCCGGCATCGGCACCTTACACGAACGCTAGCCTAGCACTGCTCGAGCGCCTGCTCAAGGTCGGCAATCAAATCGGCCGTGTCCTCGAGACCGCACGACAGGCGCACCATGTCGGCGGAGATGCCACAGGCGATGAGCTCCTCATCGTTCATCTGGCGATGCGTGGCATTAGCGGGATGCAGGCAGCAAGTGCGGGCGTCGGCCACGTGCGTGGCGATCTGGGCGAGCTTGAGGCTCTTCATAAAGGTCTCGGCCGCCGCGCGACCACCGTTAAAGCCAAAGCTCACAACGCCGCAGGTACCGTTGGGCATGTACTTCTGAGCCAGGTCATAGTACTTATCGCCCTCCAGGCCCGGATAGCTCACAAAGCGCACCTTGGGGTGGCTCTGCAGGAACTTGGCAACGGCCAGACCGTTCTCACAATGACGCGGCATGCGCACATGGAGGCTCTCGAGCGAGCTGTTCAGGAAGAACGCCGCCTGCGGGTTCTGCATGGGGCCGAGGTCGCGCATGAGCTGAGCGGTTGCTTTGGTAATGAAGGCGCCCTCGCGACCGAACTTCTCGGCATACGTCACGCCGTGGTAGCTCTCGTCGGGCGTGGTGAGACCCGGGAACTTATCCGCATGGGCCATCCAGTCAAATTGGCCGTGGTCAACGATCACACCGCCCAGGTAGGCAGCATGTCCATCCATGTACTTGGTGGTGGAGTGCGTAACGATGTCGGCGCCCCACTCAAAGGGACGGCACATCACGGGCGTCGGGAAGGTGTTGTCGACCATCAGCGGCACGCCGTGGTCGTGCGCGGCCTTGGCAAAGCGCTCAATATCGAGCACGGCAAGGGCGGGGTTGGCGATGGTCTCGCCAAAGACGAGTTTGGTGTTGGGCTGGAAGGCTGCCTCCAGCTCCTCATCTGTGCAGTCGGGGGCGACGAACGTGCAGGTCACGCCCATGCGGCCCATGGTGTGGGCGAGCAGGTTATACGTACCGCCGTAAATGGCAGAGCTCGCGACCACGTGATCGCCGGCACCGGCCACGTTAAAGATCGCGAGGAAGTTCGCAGCCATGCCCGAGCTCGTGAGCATCGCGGCAGTGCCGCCCTCCATCTCGCAGATCTTGGCGGCAACCAAATCGCACGTGGGGTTCTGCAGACGGCTGTAGAAGTAGCCCGACTCCTCCAGGTCAAACAGCTTGCCCATGTGCTCGGACGTGTCGTATTTCCACGTGGTGGACTGGTAGATGGGCACCTGGCGCGGGTCGGCATCTCCCGGGTGATAGCCGCCCTGAACACATGTAGTACCGATGGTCTGCTCGCTCATATCTAGCTCCCTTGCCTGGGTTACGTTTTATTCGGTTCACGATACCGCTACCCTGCACCTCTCTCAACCCACCCCCAGGGTAGGTTAAGGGAGAAATTGATCAGGGGTATTTATCTCAAGCCTTGGGCATTTGCTCGATAGATAAAAATGAGGCATACATGAAGCTCTCGATGATTACATGCCCCGTCACGGGTACCATAGGCGGGTACACCGTGACCAAGGAGACAAAGATGAAGCAAATCGATACGGCCCAGCTCGACATCACCGCCTGTCAGGCTCAAGCTGCCGAATACCACGCCCGTGGCTTTAACTGCGCCCAGGCCGTCGCCTGCACGCTCGCGCCTGCCGTCGGGCTCGACCCCCAGACCGCCTTTACCCTCACCGAGGGCTTTGGCGCCGGCATGGGCGGCATGACCGAAACCTGCGGCGCCATCTCGGGCGCCGTGGCCATCATGGGGTTTGTAATGAGCGACGGCATGGAAAACCCCAAGACTAAGGGCCAGACCTACAAGCTGTCGCGCGAAATCGCCAAGCGCTTTGGCGAGAAGAACACGACGACCGTCTGCGGCACGCTCAAGGGCATCGGATCGGACAAGGGTCCGCTCCGCAGCTGCCCCGGCTGCATCGACGATGCCGTCGAGATCGCCTGCGATGTGCTAAAGCAGCTCGCCGAGTAAACGGCAGCAACATAAAACGACGGCCGGCGCGTTTGGGATCCATCCAAAAGAACGCCGGCCGTCGCCGTTAGAACTCGGCAAATTTGGGAGCGCCGACCTCGATCTCTTCGCGCCCCGCCATAAGCTCGCGCATCTTGGCGCAAAACGACTCCTGCTCCCCCGCTTTAAACACCAAATGAATCGTCACGGCATCCGCGTAATCGGTATCCGAAACCTTGGCACCCGAATCCTGCGCCAAACGAAGCACCTGCTCATACTGCGGATAGGCCACATGCACGTCAACAGGCACGACACTCGTCATCTCGACAATCTGCCCGGCCTCCCGAGCAGCTGCCACCGCCGCCTGCGTCGCCGCAGTATAGGCGCGCACCAAGCCACCAGGTCCCAACAGCGTGCCACCAAAATAGCGCGTCACCACGCAGCAAACATTTTTGAGCCCCGCACCGCGCAACACCTCGAGCGTCGGCATACCACTCGTGCGGCTCGGCTCACCATCATCGCTCTGGCGCTCGCGTCCATCGACTAAAATCCACGCGGGAACATTGTGCCGAGCGTCGTAATGACGCTTACGAACCATCTCGATAAAGGCATTCGCCTCATCCTCGGACTCAATATGGACCAGCTGGGCAATAAACCGGCTCTTGCGGTCCACAAACTCGCCCGAAACCTCAATATTCGATTGCAAAGTTAAATAGCTGTCCAACAAAGCCCCTCAACAACAAGCAAAGCAACAAACAGCCTCAATAATACGGCAAAGACAGCACCGTTGCCCTCTAACAAGAACGGAAACGCCAATGATACCGTCACCAACAGCGAGAACCCGTCAGCGCGAGCAAGGTGCCTTGAAAGACGAGGGCATTGACCTTATGGTCATGCCCGAAGGCTTGAAAGGCAGATTGCCGCGCTGACGGGTTCGCAGCGTCAGCAAAGTGCTGAGCGGGCCTATAAGCCGGGTTCTGTCGTGAACGGTCATTTATCTTGTCTGCACGTTACCGTGCAGCTCCACGCACGCTACCCGAACGCGGACCGGGCCGGCCCATAGCGTTCCTATTCGCGCTTGCTCCGGATGGGGCTTGCCAAGCCGCCGTGTTGCCACGACGCTGGTGGTCTCTTACACCACCGTTTCAGCTTTTCCCTTTACGCCTTGCGGCGCAGGTGGGAGTCTTCTTTTCTGCGGCGCTTTCCGTCGGATCACTCCGCCCGGCCGTTAGCCGGCATCCCGCCCTCTGGAGCCCGGACTTTCCTCACGCGTACTGCAAGCAGCACATCGCGCGACCGTCTGGCCCACTCAGCAGTGCAAGAGTGTAACACACCGTTGCCGCAGGCAATGGCACAACGCAAACGCTCGACACGATAAACCAAGAACCGCCATGCGTTACAATGGTCCTGTCGATGGGCAACGTCGTTAGTCGAGACGCGACCGCGCTCCGCACCCCTCCGTCTACTCGGTGTGTTCCCGCCTCCTCCCCGAGGCGGGATGTCGGCATTTTTCATGCACCGACAACCAAATAGCCTGCAGACAGCATGGGCAGCATCGTGCATCTCGGCACCAATTGCAAAAAGGGACCCGTCCATGCGGACGGATCCCTTAAAACAAGTGATCGTCAAACCGATTTACTCGGCGTCGGTCTCCTCGTCCTTCTTCTCGGAAGGAAGCGGGGTAACCTCGATCTCGACGCCCAGAGTCTCAGCAGCGGACTTCATGGACAGAGAGATACGACGACGGTCGAGGTCGATCTCCATGACCTTGACCTGAACCTTGTCGCCCACGTGGGTGACCTGAGAAGGCTGATCGACGTGCTTGTTGGCCATCTCGGAGATGTGCACCAAGCCCTCGATGCCCTCGCCCAGGTCGACGAAAGCGCCGAACGGGACAAGCTTGGTCACAGTGCCCTCGACGATAGCGCCGACGGGGTACTTCTTGACCAGTGCGCGCCACGGATCCTCGGTGGTCTGCTTGAGACCCAGGGAGATGCGCTCGCGGTTGAGATCGACGTCGAGAACCTCGACCTCGACCTCCTGGCCGACCTTGACAACCTCGGAAGGATGGTTGACGTGGTTCCAGGAGAGCTCGGAGATGTGGATGAGGCCGTCGATACCGCCGAGGTCGACGAAGGCGCCGAAGTCGACGATGGAGGAAACGGTGCCCTGGAGACGCATGCCAGACTTGAGCTTGGACAGAATCTCGGAGCGCTCGGCCTTACGGGACTCCTCGAGCACGACACGACGGGAGAGGACGACGTTGTTGCGGTTGCGGTCCATCTCGATGACGCGAGCCTCGATGCGGGTGCCCATGTAGGAGGTGAGGTCCTTGACGCGACGGAGGTCGACGAGGGAAGCGGGCAGGAAGCCACGCAGGCCGATGTCGAGGATCAGGCCGCCCTTGACAACCTCGATAACCTCGCCCTCGACGTTCTCGCCGGAGTTGAACTTCTCCTCGATGCGGTTCCAAGCACGCTCGTACTCGGCACGCTTCTTGGACAGGACCAGACGACCGTCCTTGTCCTCCTTCTGGAGAACCAGAGCCTCGATGGGATCACCGAGTGCAACGATGTCTGCAGGGTTAGCGTCCTTGCGGATGGACAGCTCGCGGACCGGGATAACGCCCTCGGACTTGAATCCGATGTCAACGAGCACCTCGTCATGCTCGATCTTAACGACAGTGCCGTTAACGAGATCGCCCTCATCAAAGTCGGTAATCGTACCGTCGATGAGGTTGTTCATCTCCTCCTCGTTGACATCGTCAAGAGAGAAAATGGACGAGTTCTGAATCTCACTCAAAGGTGGACCCCTTTCGAACTACGGGGCCCCGATTGCTAGGACCTACAGAAGGGTGCGACAAGCACACAACGTTTAGGAACACTCGGGAGCCGACAGATACTAATGTGACGCTTATGCAATCACGTTCGTATAGGTTACGGGGAAATGAGTTCGATTTCAAGCGTGAACTGCGATTTTTTACTCGTGTGGAGACTTTTTCGTAATCTTATGAACACACGTCTCCGCAACTTGACGATAACCAGCCAGGCATTTGGCTTTGGGGTAAAGTATCCGGAGCCAACGACTCTAGATCAAATTTACGAGAAAGGTGCCCGCGTGCTCAAAGCAGTCGTTTTCGATATGGACGAAACGCTTCTTAGCATCAACCTCAACGCATTCATCCTTCGCTATTTTAAGGATGTCTCGTCGATGCTCTCGGATATCGGGCGACGCAGCCGCGGTGGCACGATGGCACGCCTGGGCACCATCCTTGTCGACCTCAACGCCAATCGCCGCAGCGGCACGGACAATCGCACCAATCTTGAGTTTTACCAAGAAGAGGTCGAGCGCAGGTGCGGCATCTGCCTCTCCGATCCCCTCATCTACGAGGCGTTTACCTACTATGACCGCGAAGTTCTTCCGTACAAGAACGACGATGTCATTAACGCCCACGCCATGCCGGGCGCGCACGCCGCGCTCCAGGCCGTACAGGACGCAGGGCTGCGCTGCGCGCTCTTTACCAACCCCAGCTTTCCGCAGGGGGCCATCGAGTGCCGCATGGGCTGGGGCGACCTGGCCGACGCCCCCTTTGAGCTTGTCACGCACATGGGTAACACCACCCGCTGCAAGCCCGATGCCACCTACTATCTAGAGCAACTTCAGGTGATGGGGCTCGAGCCGCACGAGGTCCTTATGGTGGGCAACGATCCCAAGCGCGACTTCCCGTCCCCCGATTGCGGCATCCAAACCGCCTATGTGGGCCAGGGCAAGCCCAGCCGAGCCACCTGGCGCGGAACCATGGAAGACTTCGCCCGCGACTTTAACGCCGTAATCGAGGCCTTCTACGAGCACCAAGTAGCCCACGAACTGTCGTAGGACCCCTCGCTCCAAACCAAATATCGCCGCAGGTTGAGCACAAGTCAGCGAAAATGCCCCTAAGCGAGCAATGTGCCTTGAAAGAGGAGGGCATAGGCCTTCTGGCCATGCCCGACGATTGAAAGGCAGATTGCCGCTTAGGGGCGTTTGCAGCGTCGACTGGTTACGCGGTTTGGTAAAACCGCGTAACTAGCACACCTGGGTTTTGCCGATCATGATGTTGAGGATCTCGACGTCGGTATCTTTCATACCCACACGGCCCACGTAGCCCATGCTGGCGATTGTCTGCTCAACGGTATCCTGGATCAGGCCCTCGCCGGCGCGGAAGCCGCGACCCTGCATAGCCATATCGTGGCCCAGAATCGCCGCATCGACGGCAGCCGAGATCTTGGCGGCACAGCTCGCCTTGGCGCCGTCGCACACGATGCCGCCCACGTTGCCAAGCGTATTCGAGACCGTCGCGCCAATCTGCTCGCGCGTGCCACCGCACAGCCAGGTAATCGCGGCGCCGGCGCCGCACGCGGCGCAAATAGCACCGCAAAACGCCGAGAGCGCACCAATATAGCTCTTGATATGCACGGCAATAAGATCGGACAGCATCACGGCGCGCGCCAGGCGCTCGTGGTCGCAACGCAGGTACTCGGCATACTCCATGACGGGCAATGCGCAGGTAATGCCCTGATTGCCCGAGCCGCACACAATGGCGACCGGCAGCGCGCAGCCGTTCATGCGGGCGTCGGACCCGGCGGCCGCACGGGCACGGGCACGGCAGGCGACATCATCGGCACGAGCACCCAGCAGCGTACGACCCACCTCGGCGCCCCAAGCGTGCGCAAGGCCCTCGGCACTGATTGCGCCATTCAGCTCAATCTGACGCTCAACAGCAGCGCGGGCGTCCTCAATGTCACCGTCCTCGATAAAGTCGATGATGGTCTCGATCGACATGGGCGTGTCGACGTTATCTGCCGCCCGCTCGGCCACGACGCGCTCGGCGCAGGCGGCACACTCCCCCGCCGACTTGCCGCACACCGGAATACCGTCGAGCGTATGGCACGTGACATTAGTGTGGTGGTCGGTAATCTCGACGACCGCGGTATGGCCTCCGGCCGTGGCAGTCACCTTGATGTAGAGGTTGGGCACACCCTCGACAAGCGAAACATCGCAGTAGCCGGCGTCGGCGAGGAGCTCGGTCACGCGAGCACGATCTTTATCGTCAACGCTCTCGAGCACCTCGAGAGCGCTCTTAGCGTCGCCGCCAACGGCACCCAGCACGGCCGCGGCCTCAATACCGTGCATACCGTCCGAGTTGGGCACGGTCACGCTCTTAACGTTCTTGATGATGTTACCCGAGCAGGCAACATCCATATGATCGGGTTCGCAACCGAGCGTCTGGCTCGCCAGCGCCGCTGCATAGGCAACGGCAATGGGCTCGGTGCAGCCGAGCGCACAGACAAGTTCGCGGTTCAAAACATCGCAAAACGCGGCATCACGGATGGAATCGGTAGGCATAGGTATCTCCTGCTTGCATAACGGGCTGGGCTCTCAAAAAAGTTAGCTCCTTTATTTGATAACAATGCATCAAAAACCGCAACCATGGTTCCGGCAGACGGCGCTCAAGCGCAAACTGACGACATTCAATCATGAGAAGCCGGTCTTGTTGCATGCTAAAGCGTTTGACCAAAAAACGCCCGAGCGTTTACGCAAAAGTCGCGCTATCATGCAGTCGAACGCGGTAAACACCTTTAGCATTTGCGCCGCACAGACCAGAGAGGAACCATCCATGAAGATCGGTATCGGTAACGACCACGCCGCCGTCGAGCTCAAGAACATCATTTCCGAGCACCTGAAGGAGCGCGGCTGCGAGGTCGTGAACTTTGGCACCGACACCTCCGAGAGCTTTGACTACCCCATCGCCGGCTACAAGGTGGGTAAGGCCGTTGCCAACGGCGACGTCGACCTGGGCATCCTCATCTGTGGCACCGGTGTCGGGATTAGCTTGGCTGCCAACAAGGTCGAGGGCGTACGCGCCGTTGTGTGCTCCGAGCCCTTCAGCGCCAAGCTCTCCCGCATGCACAACAATACCAACGTGCTCGCCTTTGGCGCCCGCGTCGTGGGCTCCGAGCTCGCCAAGATGATTGTCGACGAGTGGCTCGACGCCGAGTTTGAGGGCGGTCGTCACGAGCGTCGCGTTAACCTCCTCAACGAGATCGATCACACGCGCGGCCTTAAGATCGTCGACGAAGCCTAAACTATTCAGTGCCACAAGCTAACAGCAGGGGCCCGCTCGGAACACATGTCCGAGCGGGCCCCAGCATAGATTTTGGAATAAAAGGGCGCCGCGGATGGAGTTCCGCGGCGCCCAAGCCACACGCTAACAGCTTTAAGGAGTCAAAGCTGGTTTAGCCAAAGAAGCGCTTGATCTCAATCTCGGCGTTCTCCAGGCAGTCGGAGCCGTGGATCACGTTGGCGTTGACATCGACGGCAAAGTCGCCGCGGATGGTACCAGGAGCAGCCTCAAGCGGGTTGGTAGCGCCCATGAGGGTGCGCATCTTAGCAACAGCGGAGAGACCGGAAACGACCATCTTGACGACCGGACCGCTCGTCATAAAGTCGCAGAGACCGCCAAAGAAGGGCTTGTCGGCCAGATGGGCGTAGTGCTCCTCGACGGTAGCGCGCTCGAGCGTGGTCATCTCCATGCGCTCGATGACAAGGCCGCTGCGCTCAATGCGAGCAACGATCTCGCCGATCTTGCGGTCGCGCACGGCGTCGGGCTTAATCATGATGAAGGTCTTCTCGATAGCCATAAAAGTAGCCTTTCAAGTAGGTTCGCGCGTGCCCAAGTCCCATTCCGGCACCCGCCTGGACTGCATCGTAACAGAGTTTTAGCTGCAGTTAAACAGAAAGCTGTTTATTGAAACGTTGCAATTTATTAAAGCGCTCCATATGTGTCACTTCTGTTTCGAAGCCCGATTAGAGTACCATCCGACCGACCATCAACCGCATCGAACAGAGCAGGCGGTCGGTTGCCGCCCGCGAACGTAACCCCTTCACAACCTGCCCAAAGGTCCTACAGAAGTTCTCGACAAGCCCCTCCCCCATAGCAACAAAATACGGGCGCCCACATCAGCAGGCGCCCGTAAAGTGAAAACGATTTATCAATAAATGGCCAAAACGGCTTCAGCCAAATCCCTACTTTACCCCGTGGCCCATCTCGACGACCTTAGTCAGTGACCCAAACACACCCTCGTCAGCCACGAGCTGTGCCTCGGCGCGATCAAGCTGCACGGCAACGGCGGCAGGGGCGGTGCCGCCCTCGGTCGTGCGCGCGGCGACAATCGACGGGATGTCAAGCGCCTCGGTAATGTCGCGCTCAAAGAGCGGGCTTGCCTCATGGAACACCTCAAACGGCAGGTCCTCAAGATTGCAGCCGCGCTTCTCACACATCAGTACCAGATGCCCCACCACGGCATGTGCCTCGCGGAACGGCAGACCACGCTTAGCCAGGTAATCGGCAACATCGGTGGCGGCAAGGTGACCCACGCCGCACTCGCGCGCCATGGCGTCCTCGTTGACGGTCCAAGTCGAAATCATTCCGGCCATAACCGACAGGCACTGCATGAGCGTGTGAGCGGTATCGAGCGCGCCCTCCTTGTCCTCCTGCAAGTCCTTGTTATAAGCAAGCGGCAGGCCCTTCATGGTCACGAGCAGCTGCACCAGGTTGCCATACACACGGCCGCTCTTGCCGCGGATAAGCTCGGCAAAGTCGGGATTCTTCTTCTGCGGCATGATAGACGAGCCGGTGGAGTACGAGTCTGAAAGCATGATAAAGCCAAATTCGGAGCTCGACCACAGCACGATCTCCTCGGAAAGACGCGACAGGTGCATCGCCATGACGGAGCCGGCGTAATGCAGGTCGAGCAGGAAATCGCGATCGGAAACAGCATCGAGTGAGTTAGGAATCACGCCCGCAAAGCCAAGCTCGGCAGCCGTCATCTGGCGATCGAGCGGATAGCTCGTACCGGCAAGTGCGGCGGCGCCCAACGGGCAATTATCAGCGGCATCGAAGGCGGCCTTTAGACGCGTAAAGTCGCGCGCGAACATCCAGGAATACGCCAGCAGATGATGCGAGAGCAGCACGGGCTGAGCGTGCTGCATGTGCGTATAGCCCGGCAGAATCACCTTGTCGTACTTTTTAGCCGCATCCACCAGCACATGACGCAGTTCAAGATTTGCCTCCATGAGCTCCTTGGCCAGCGCCTTGACGCCCAGGCGCGTATCGGTCGCCACTTGGTCGTTGCGCGAACGCCCGGTATGCAGGCGCTTGCCCGCCTCGCCGATGCGACGTGTCAGCTCGCTCTCGATGGACATATGAATGTCCTCGTCGTTGATGTCGAAGGTGAAGTTGCCGGCATCGATATCCTGTTCGATTCCGGTCAGGCCCTCGGCAATCGCCTGCTCGTCCTCGGCACTAATGATGCCCTGGGCCGCCAGCATCTTGGCATGTGCCTTAGAGCCGGCGATATCCTGCTTATAGAGATGTTTGTCGACCGGCAGCGACGCGCCAAACTCCTGCGTGACCTCGGCCACGCCCGCCTCAAAACGACCGCCCCAAAGAGCCATGGAACCGTCCCCTTTCATCAAATACCAAAACAAACGCCCAAAGCAATGCGCCCTGTCGCTAAAGCGATTTTTCAACCGCTAGTTTTACACACTCCCTGCCGTGCGCGGGGCCATGTATCTAATTTGCAAAGAAGTGACGCACCATGCACTTGGCGCCCAACGTCTCCCTCCGGATGTTGCCCTGCGAACCATCGATCCAGGCCTTCAGGCTCATAGGGACGTCCTCGACCTTTGCAACATCAAATTCAGGTGCGAGGGCAAGTAAAGCATGCGCGATAGCATTGAACATAATGGATACTCCTCATATATATATATAGGCGCAGAGCCGCCAAATTGATAGAAGGAGCCCCGCCGGACAACCCCGGCGGGGCTCGGACTCAGCCGCAGACGCGGCATCATATATGCGGGCGGAACGTAGGGGCCACCGATGTTAAGAAGTGTCAGCAAGCATAACGAAAGGTAGGGACCCCGTGCGCCCGTTATGTATCACGCGGATGGGCCGCGCGGATACCAAGGGAAGGAGGCGCTAGGCCTGGGCGGCAGCAGAGCTGGGGCCCTGGACCTTTGCCCACGTCTTGAGCGACAGCGTATCGATCTCGATAAAGCCGGCGCTGGCCTTCTCGTCAAACGTGGTGTCGCGGTCGTAGGTAGCCAGACCGTAGTCATACAGGCTAAACGGGCTCTTGCGGCCGACGACATGGCAGTTGCCCTTAAAGAACTTCAGACGGACGGTGCCGGTCACGAACTTCTGGGTGTCGGCCATAAAGGCATCGAGCGCGTTTTTGAGCGGGCTGTACCACTGGCCGTTGTACACGGCGGTGGCCCAATCCTGCTCGAGCTTAATCTTGGTCTTGAGCAGGTCGCCCTCGACGCAGATATCCTCGAGTGCCTTGTGGGCGGTGATGAGCGTCAGGGCGCCGGGAACCTCATAGCACTCGCGGCTCTTAAGGCCCACCAGACGGTCCTCGACCAGGTCGAGACGGCCAAAGCCGTTGTCGCCCGAGATCTTGTTGAGTGCGATGATGATCTCGGAGAGCTTCATCTTCTTGCCGTCGACGGCGACGGGCTTGCCCGCCTCAAACTCAATCTCGGTGTAGGTCGGGGTGTCCGGCGTGTCCTCGGGGTTCTTGGTCATAACCCAGGCGTCGTCGAGCGGCTCGTTCCAGGGATCCTCCAGGTGACCGCACTCGATGGCGCGACCCCACAGGTTGTCGTCGATGGAATAGGGGTTGTCGTTGGCGCCCTCGGGAACCGGCACGTTGTGGGCGTGAGCATAGGCAACCTCATCGGGACGGCACTTCAGATCCCACTCGCGAACCGGGGCGATAACCTTAAGCTCGGGGTCGAGGGCCTTGACGGCAGCCTCAAAACGAACCTGGTCGTTACCCTTGCCGGTGCAGCCGTGGGCGACGTAGGTCGCGCCAAACTCGTGAGCGACCTCGACAAGCTTCTTGGCGAGCAGCGGGCGAGACAGCGCGGAGAGCAGCGGGTACTTGTTCTCGTACATGGAGTTTGCGGCGATGGCCTTAGTCAGGAACTCATCGGAGAACTCGTCGCGCAGGTCGAGCACCTGGCAATCGAGAACGCCCAGGTCAAGCGCCTTCTGCTTCTTGGCATCCAAGCCGGTCTCCTCCTGGCCCACGTTGCCGCAGACGCAAACGACATCGAGATTCTTCTCGTCCTGGAGCCACTTGACACATACGGATGTATCAAGACCACCGGAATATGCGAGAACGACTTTTTCCTTGCTCATGGCTGTTTCCTTTCGCCCTTGGTAGCTAGTTAGAACATCGGTCAGTTGCAAGTCATTTCGAGGTCAAAAAACCGTGCAATATCAGGTTAAATAGCAAAAAGCAGCACAGCATGCCCTAGAAACATGCGTTTATATCGTGCTAAAACCCAACGACCTCAAAATGACTCTGTTGGGGCATTTCACCCCATACGAACAGAGACGATTGCTATCGTCGTCGGGAAATTGCGCGCTGGCGTCGGATGGCATTATCTGCAGTGGTGATGATCTTTACGAACTGCATCTGCCTCTCCTTTCACCTATCGCCGGGCGCAATTCTAATATCGTAAACGGTACCTTTTCTTCGGTAAGCGGTTGTATTTCCGTCTCCGTTTTCGATGGTCGCTATATTACGCTAAAGTGCCCGCAGCACAAGCGACAAATTCAAATTTCTGAAAAGTTTTTTCATTACTTTGTGAAGCGTGGTGCAAATACGCTCCGTTCCTGCGAAAATACGCCCGACTACGAATTGATGGCTATAACGTCTGAAACAATCTCGAAACGAAAGGCTCGCTTTTATGCAAACTTACGAATCGGACGCCAATATCGGAAACATTAAGATTCTCGCCGTCGACATGGACAAGACGCTGCTGACCGACGAGCGCGTGCTGCCCCAGGGTCTTGATGAGCGCCTAGACAAGCTCGCCGACGCCGACATCGTATTCTGCCCCGCCAGCGGACGTCCCGCCCCCAAGCTCGAGGAGATGTTCGAGGGCGTCAAGAACCGCCTCGCCTTTTGTCCCGACAACGGAGCGTGCGTGATCTATCGCGGCAGCTATATCTATAAGAGCACTATTGACGTGGAGCTGTATCAGCAGGTCTTGAGCCGTGCCTCGGAGGATCCGCGCGCTGTCCCCGTCCTTTGCTGCTTCGACGAGTTCTACGTGCTTGCCCGCGACCATCAATACCACGACGAGATCAGCGTCTACTACAACACAATCAACTACGTCGACAGCTTTGATGGCATTGATTTCGAGTCCAACAAGATTTCGGTCTTCTTCCCCGGCTACGACGCCGAGCCCGCTTTCCGCGAGACCTATAGTCCCGAGTTCTCGGACAAGCTCTACGTCACCAACGCCGGGCGCGAGTGGATCGACTTTATGAACCTGGGCGTCGACAAGGGCGCCGGCGTCGCGCACCTGTGCGAACACCTGGGCATCGATATTGCCGACGCCGCCGCCGTGGGCGATACGTACAACGACATCCCCATGCTGGAGCGCGTCGGTCACAGCTTTATCGTGGACAACGCCGAGGAGCACATGAACGCGCATGCCAAGTGGCGCATTCCGAGCAACAACGACGGAGGCGTACTGACGCTCATCGACGCCATCTTGGCGGCTCGTTAACGTTGCTCGTCGGACCTGGCCGGGCGAGGCGGGTAAGTTTTTCGTTCGGTCGGGTCCTGGGCTCGCTCGGAAAGCACATTAAGTGCTTTCCGGCTCGTGCGGAATCTACGAAAACTTACCCGCCTCGCCCGGCCAGGTCCTGCGGTGACTTGCTTGCCGCCTGGATGGCGTCTTGGCGCCTAGATACTTTGGCTGAATTTAATTGAACGAAGGACGCTCCTTGTTGATAAGGGGCGTCCTTCTGTTTTTGGTTACTTTGGAACTGTGGTTGCTTCCCTATTTGGCGTCGGCCCAGGTTATGCCGGTGCTGGCTTCGGCGATGAGGGGTACGCGTAGGTCTACTACGTGCTCCATGACGTCGCGGACCATGGCGGTGAGGCGCTCGACTTCGTCGACGGGGCACTCAAAGTCCAGTTCGTCGTGTACCTGCAGGATCATGTGGGCGGCAAAGCCTTCTTCTTCCAGGCGACGGCTTACGCGGGCCATGGCGATCTTGATGATGTCTGCTGCGGTGCCCTGCATGGGATGGTTCATGGCCGTGCGCTCGCCAAAGCCGCGGAGTTGCGGGTTTTTGGCCTTGAGCTCGGGAATATGGCGTCTGCGGCCATACATGGTCTCGGCGTAGCCCGTCTGCTTGGCGCGCGCCACCACGTTGTCGAGGAACGTACGCACGCCCGGGTAGGCCTCGTAGTAGCGGTCGATCATGTCGCGCGCCTCGGCCATCGAGATATGCAGCGACTGCGACAGGCCGTAGGCCTGCTGGCCATACACGATGCCAAAGTTCACGGCCTTGGCGCGACTGCGCAGGTCGGGCGTTACCTCGGACACCGGCACACCAAACACGCGCGCCGCCGTCTCGGCATGGAAGTCCTCGCCCTCGTTAAAGGCGCGCACCAAGTGCTCGTCACCCGAGAGATGTGCCAGCAGACGCAGCTCGATCTGCGAGTAGTCCACCGCCAAAAAGACGCTTCCCTCGCCTGCCGAAAACGCCGTCTTGACGGTACGCCCCAGCTCCGAGCGCGTCGGAATGTTTTGCAGATTAGGGTCGCTCGAAGACAGACGCCCCGTCGCGGTGATGGTCTGGTTGTACGTGGTGTGCACACGACCGTCACCGCGGCGCAGCGGGCCCAACGTGTCCAGATAGGTTGACTTGATCTTGGACTTCTCGCGCCAGTCTAAGATCAAACGAACAATCTCGTGGTCACGGGCAAGATCACTCAGTACCTTGGCATTGGTCGAATAGTAACCGCGCTTGGTCTTTTTGAGACCCTTGGTCGGAAGGCCCATCACATCAAAGAGCACATGCGAAAGTTGCATGGGGCTGCCGATGTTAAAGGTCTCGTCACCGGCAAGGTCGCGAATGCTTCGTTCGACCTCGGTGATCTGGGTCGCCAGACCCTCGGACAGACTGTGCAGGCGGTCGGGGTCCACGAGCATGCCCGCGCGCTCCATCTTGGCAAGTACCGGAACGAGCGGCATCTCGATGCCATCGAACACGTTGGCGGCGTTCTCACGGGCCATGCACTCGCGCAACGGCGCCACGAGCGCCAGCGTCAGAGCCGCAGTACGAGCGGCAGGCGCCGGAGCGTCCTCACCAGCACCCTCTGCACCGCGCGCCGCAGGCAACGCCATCTGCAGATAGGTATCGGCCAGATATGCCTCATCGAACTCGGAGCGATCGGAATCCAGCAGATAGGCAGCGACCACGGTATCGAAGATACGCGTGGAATCGGCAGCGAGCGGATCCATGAGCTCGGGCTCAGAAGAATCGATGGGCGAAAGCTCGTGCAGCAGCGCTTTCGTATCCGGGCTCGCCACGCGGCCCTCCATAAACAGGCGCGCAAGCACGCCGGCGATCACACCGTGGGCGAAGTTGAAGCCCTCAACCTCAGCCGCCGCACAGCTGTCGCCCTCCTCGAGCGCGAACAGGCCCTTGGACGTCGCCAACCACAGCGTGCGCGTCAGCCCAAAGAGCGCGCCCTCTTCCTTGTCGTCGTCCACCACGGCGGCGACCCACTCACCGGCATCAATCGCGCGGGAGACCTCAGCCGCAACGGCACCAAGCGCGTCGGCATCGCCGGCGGCTGCGCGAACCATAGCAGGTATCTCAAACACACTGGAGGCAGCAGCCCCGCCCTCGCCGCCGATCAGCGCCAAGAAACGGTTCTGCATGGCGGTGATACCAAGCGTACCCAGCGCCGCGGAAACCTCATCGGCAGAAAACGCCGGGAAGGACGTCGCCTCAAAATCGAGCTCAACGGGCGCATCGGTGCGGATGGTCGCCACCTTACGGCTCAGCAGCGCGTCGTCGATGTGTGCACGCAGGTTTTCACCCATCTTGCCCTTGACCTCGTCGGCATGCGCGATGACCTCGTCCAAGCTGCCGTACTGTGCGATGAGCGCACTCGCCTTTTTGGGACCGATGCCCGGCACGCCGGGGATGTTGTCGGACGCGTCGCCCTTCAGACCATAAAAGTCGGGCACGAGCGCCGGCGTAATGCCGTGATACAAGTCATCCACGCTCTCGGGCGTCATAATCGCAACGTCGGACAGGCCCTTACGGGTCGAGACCACGTTGACGTGCTCGGTAACAAGCTGATACATGTCGCGATCACCGGTCACCAGCAGCATGTCACAGCCGGCCTGCTCGCCCAGGCGCGCCATAGTACCCAGGATATCGTCGCCTTCCCAGCCCTCGGACTGCAGAATCGGCACGTTGAGCGCGGTGAGCAGCTCCTTAATCATAGGGAACTGCGCATGCAGATCGGGGTCCATGGGCGGGCGTTGCGCCTTATACTGCGGCAGCATCTCCATGCGCACGCGCGGCTTACCCTTGTCAAACGCCACGACCACACCGTCGGGGTTAAAGGCATCGATCATCTTAAGAAACATGTTCAGAAAGCCAAAGATCGCGTTGGTGGGGCGACCGTCCGGCGCGTTCATGGTCGGCGGCACGGCGTGAAAGGCGCGGTGCATGAGCGAGTTGCCGTCGATAACGGCAAAAGTGCGGCGCTTGTCAGACATATTAAATACCTCGCTTTGGGCTGGGCACGGTTTGCTCACTCCAGTTTACACGCTCCCCGCCCCGCGGCCACCTCACATAAAGCTCCCCCGCCACCGTGAGCCCGCGCGTGATACGATGGCTCACGGTACATCAACCAGCACGATCGATCCGAAAGGAGCCTGCGTCATGGAGCGTCCCTGCGCATGGAAAAAGTACACGCCACAGCAAGTCGAGGAGCTCGAGGAGCTTTGCCGCGGCTATAAGCAGTTTTTGAGCGAGAACAAGACCGAGCGCCTGTGCGTCAAGACCGGCATCAAGATGGCCGAGGAGGCGGGATACGTCGACCTGGAGACCGTGATCGCCGAAGGCCGCGAGCTCAAGGCAGGCGACAAGGTGTACGCCGCCAATCACGGCAAGGACCTCATGCTCGTCAACCTGGGCAACGCCCCGCTCGAGCAGGGCTTTAACATCCTGGGCGCCCACGTGGACTCGCCGCGCCTAGACCTTAAGCAGAACCCCGCCTTCGAGGCCGGCGACATGGCCTACCTCGACACGCACTACTACGGTGGCGTCAAGAGCTACCACTGGGTGGCCTCCCCGCTCGCACTCGTGGGCGTCATCTGCAAAAAGGACGGTACCACCGTCGACATCAATATCGGCGACAAGGCGGACGACCCGGTCTTTACCATCTCCGACCTGCTGATCCACCTCTCGAGCGAGCAGATGTCCAAGCCTGCCAAGGACGCCGTCGATGCCGAGATTCTCGACGTGATCGTGGGCGGCCGCCCCGTCAAGTTCGATGAGGACGACAAGGACGCCCCCAAGGAGCCCGTCAAGCAGATGTTCCTGGATATCCTCAAGGAGCAGTACGACGTCGAGGAGGAGGACTTCCTCTCCGCCGAGATCGAGGTCGTGCCCGCCGGCCCCGCCCGCGACATGGGCCTCGACCGCTCCATGATTCTGGGCTATGGCCATGACGACCGCGTCTGTGCCTACCCCTCCATGCTCGCCCAGATCAACGTCACCAACGTGGAGCGCACGAGCATCACGCTCATCGTCGATAAGGAGGAGATCGGCTCCGTGGGTGCCACCGGTATGACGAGCCGCTTCTTCGAGAACACCGTCGCCGAGATCATGACGCTCGCCGGCGAGGATAGCCCGCTGGCCCTGCGCCGCGCGCTCGCCCGCAGCCGCATGCTCTCCTCCGACGTGTCCGCCGGTTTCGACCCGGGCTATGCCGGCAAGTTCGAGACGAAGAACGCCGCCTTTATGGGTCGTGGCCTGTGCTTTAACAAGTACACGGGCAGCCGCGGCAAGGGCGGTTCCAACGACGCCGATGCCGAGTACGTGGCCCTCGTCCGCGACATCATGGACGAGGCCGGCGTGGACTTCCAGACCTGTGAGCTCGGTCGCGTCAACGCGGGCGGTGGCGGCACCATCGCCTACATCATGGCCAAGTATGGCATGAACGTCATCGACTCCGGCGTTGCCGTCCTGTCCATGCACGCCCTGTGGGAGGTCGCCAACAAGGCCGATATCTACGAGGCCTACCGCGGCTACAAAGCCTTCATCGAGCGAGCCTAATCCACCCTTCATCAGTTGCGGTGAATTACGGACTAAACTGGCCCATAAACGGCCAAAACAGACCGTATTCCACCGCAACTTTTTTGGCAGAGGAGAGTCCATGCTGCAGGTCATCATTTCGCCCGCCAAGCAGATGCGCGCGGCCCAAGATGCTTTTGAAGTCCTGGGCATCCCACCCTTTGTGCGCGAGACGGCTCGCCTCCACCGCGCACTGCTAGATATCGAGCGGAATGAAGGCAGCGGCGGCCTGCAGGCGCTGTGGAACGTGAGTGACAAACTGCTGGGACCTTGCCTCAACACACTGCATGAGTTCGGGCCCATCCTGAAAAGCGGCGATCTCGACAATCCCGCACTCGCCCGTCACCTCTCCCCTGCCGTCATGTCCTATCACGGCATTCAATACCAGAGCATGGCACCCGAGGTGATGGATTCCACGCAGCTCGCATGGCTGCAAGACCATCTGTGGATCCTCTCCGGCCTCTACGGGTGCGTTCGTCCCTTTCATGCCGTCGAACCGTATCGGCTGGAGATGGGCGCGAAGCTCGCCGTTGACGATGCCCGAGACCTCTACGCGTTTTGGAGCGACAAGCTCGCACGGGCCATCGCTCCGGCGGGCTCTAACACCACGATCGTCAACCTTGCCAGTGTGGAGTACGCCAAGGCCGTTCTACCCCATCTCGCAGGCGACGCCACGGTCGTCACGTGTCTCTTTGGCGAAGGTGTCCGCAACGGCAAGCCCATCCAGCGCTCGACAGCCAGCAAAAAGGCGCGCGGCTCCATGGTGCGCTGGATGGCAGAAAACAAGCTCGAGGATGTAAGCGGGCTCACCGCGTTCGACGTTGGTTATCGTCACTTTCCCGAGCTTTCAAATAAAAACACTCTGGTCTTCCTGAACGAACAGGCCTTGTAGGACCACCGCTACTTTTGAATGTGCTGCCTAGGCACGGCGTCTATTCCGCCAAGCCGTCGGCTTTGGCAATTTCATTTGTCGAGCCGTCCTGATAGGTAATCTTGACATGCTCCACCTCGGACACCTTGACGCCCGACGGGGGCTCCAGGCGCCATTCCGTCAGCGCGATATCCATTGTCGTGGGCACATCCCCTTGATCTTTGAGCTCGACCGACAGCGTCTTAAGCGACGCATCGAAGGTCACGCGCTCGATCTCTTCACCAGGAATGGATCCGCCACTCAGCTGCAACTGCACAAACTCGTTGCGCGGATACCAATAGTCGCCCGGCGCGGCAACGGTATTGCCGCCCGCGACCTTCACTGTCATGATCGGCAGGGCATCGTCGGCCTCAAACTCCCAGGCAGCGCCGCCGCGACCGCCAAACGTCCAGATACAAAAGGCAATCACCAGCACGGCAAGCACCGCAAAACCAATCGCGACAAGGCCATGGTGCGCACGGCTTTCCTCGGCCGATACATCCCATTGCGTCTCTCGATATAGATGCTTGTCTTCCATGTTCGCCTCCCCACAGGCACGCTCGTTGGCCCAATCGTACCCATTCAGGCTATACTTGAGCCCACCACATAAACGGGGAGCTTGCAGGACAAGACGGCAGGCTGAGACTGGGCGCGCCCGCCCTGACCCGCAAACCTGATATGGGTAATGCCAACGAAGGGAGCCGTGCCAATGAGCACACAGACCGAGCCCAAGCTCGTCACGCAAATCGACTTCGCCCGCGCCGGGCAGATCACACCGCAGATGAAGGAGGTCGCCGAGCGCGAGCATCGCGACCCCGAGTACATCCGCGAGCGCGTGGCCGACGGCCGCATCGCCATTCCCGCCAACATCGTGCACATCAAAAAGGGCATGCGCGCCTTTGGCGTCGGTGAGGGCTTGTCCACCAAGGTCAACGTGAACCTGGGCATCTCGGGCGACAAGGCCGATGCCGCCGAGGAATGGAAGAAGGTCAAGATCGCCGAGGACTTTGGCGCCGACGCCATCATGGACCTCTCCAACTCGGGCAAGACACGTCAGTTCCGCCAGCAGCTCATCGACGAGACGCCGCTCATGGTAGGCACCGTCCCCATGTACGACGCCATCGGCTACATGGAAAAGCCGCTGGTCAAGCTCACCAAGGACGACCTGTTCGAAGTCGTGCGCGCGCATGCCGAGGACGGCGTGGACTTTATGACCATCCACTGCGGCATAAACAAGTCGGTCACCAAGACCTTTAAGGAGACCGGCCGCCTCATGAACATCGTGAGCCGTGGCGGCTCACTGCTGTTTGGCTGGATGGAGGTCACCGGTAACGAGAACCCATTCTATGAGTTCTACGACGAGTTGCTCGAGATTTGCCACGAGTACGACGTGACGATTTCGCTCGGCGACTCCTGCCGCCCGGGCTGCCTCTACGACTCCAACGACGCCACCGAGACCGCTGAGATGATCGAGCTGGGCAAGCTGTGCAAGCGCGCTTGGGCCGCCGGCGTCCAGGTCATGGTCGAGGGCCCGGGTCACATGGCGCTCGACGAGATCGCCGCCAACATGAAACTGCAGAAGCGCCTGTGCCACAATGCTCCGTTCTATGTGCTCGGGCCGCTGGTGACCGATATCGGCGTGGGTTACGACCACATCACCGCCGCCATCGGCGGCGCCATCTCCGCCAGTTCCGGTGCCGACTTCCTGTGCTACGTGACACCGGCAGAGCACCTATGCCTGCCCAACGCCCAGGATGTGCTCGACGGCCTCATGGCCACCAAGATCGCCGCACACGCCGCCGACATCGCCAAAAAGGTGCCCCACGCCCGCGACATGGACGACAAGATGGGCCAGGCACGCCGCAAGCTTGACTGGGACGCCATGTGGGAGTGCGCGCTCGACCCGGTTACGGGCAAGAAGCGCTACGAGGAGTCCCCCGCCGCCACCGAGGGCACTTGCACCATGTGTGGCAAGATGTGCGCCGTCCGCACCGTCAACAAGATCTTCGAGGGCACCACGATCGACCTCGGCATGGAGGACTAGCCTGTCGCCGCGGCCGCTTCTGTCGGCGAGCTGGTGCCTGTCAATTGTTGACGTGTGAACATTTGCTTGCATTTGCGTAAAGATTGCATCGCCCGCCCGGGTTCGACATAGAGTCGGCCCGGGCATCTTTATAATGCTGGCTTAAAGACCCATTTGATTCCGACCGAACAAGGGAGCGAACATGGATCGTAGTAAGGTACCTGCCGTCCTGTCCATCGCGGGATCCGATTCCAGCGGCGGCGCCGGCATTCAGGCCGACATCAAGACCATCACGGCGCACCGTCTGTATGCCCAGACGGCCATCACCGCCATCACAGCGCAAAACACACTGGGCGTTACCGCCGTGCAGGATATCTCGCCAGATATCGTAGCCGCGCAAATTGACGCCGTTTTTGACGATATCCGCCCGAGCGCCGTCAAGATCGGCATGGTTTCTTCTGTCGAGATTATCGATGTTATCGCCGACCGCCTGAGCGCCTGGAAGGCGACAAACGTGGTAGTCGACCCCGTCATGGTAGCCACCTCGGGCGCACGGCTGATTGCCGAAGATGCCGCAGAGGCGCTCACTCGCCGCCTGTTCCCGCTAGCGACGGTTATCACGCCCAATATTCCCGAGGCCATGGCCCTGCTCGACTACGAGGTCGACTCCGAGCGCACGCAGCAAAATGCTGCCATGCTCCTCACCCGCCGCTTTGGTTGTGCATCCCTCGTTAAGGGTGGGCATCTTGTCAACGAGGCCAACGATGTACTGGCCGAACCCGCGCCACTCGATGACGAGGGCAACCATCTGGGAGATCCACTCACCACGTGGTTCCGCCACAAGCCCATCGAGACCGACAACACGCACGGCACCGGATGCACGCTCTCGTCCGCCATCGCCTGCGCGCTGGCTCAGGGCATGGATCTTGCCGACGCCGTCAACGCCGGCAAGGCATACCTGACAGGCGCTCTGGCCGCCGGCCTGAACATGGGCAAAGGCTCCGGCCCTGTCAACCACATGTGGCAGTATTAAGATTCGCAGCCCAAGCCACCGCAAAGGGGACAGGCACCTTTGCGGTGGCTTGGGGCCGTGCTACTCACCGAGCATCTCTTTGAGCTTGGCTGCCACGGCGTGACCCAGGCTCTCGTGGCTTTCGGGCATCATATGCAGATAGTCGATATCGCCCGGCTCGGCAAACTCGGCGGCATTCAAAAAGTCGCAGCCAAACTGCTCGGCCACGTGCGCATAGTACTCGCCAAAATGCTCAGATGCCTCAACGGAATGCTCGTCAAAGTCGGTCATATACACATCGGCGATCTGCGGCTTGATCTTGATAGGAGCCATCAGCAGGATGCGCGGGCAAGGCGCAGCGTCGGTCCACGGAAACGCGCGGACGGCGCGAATCAGCGCCATGGCGCCACGGGCGATATCGGAAGCTGTCACGTTAAAGACCGTCTTACAGTCGTTGGTGCCCAGCATGATCACAATGGCGTCCAGCGGCTTATGGGCCTCGAGCAGCATCGGAAGCGCGCGAATACCGTTGAGGTTAGTGTCCAGATGGCACATGTCGTCGCGTACCGTCGTGCGGCCGTTGAGGCCTTCTTCAATTACATGCCAGCCCTCGCCTAAGTCACGTTGGACCACGCCACACCAGCGCACATCCTGCGCATAGCGCACCGCGGTACCGTCGCGCATGCCCGCCGGATCGTAACCATAGGTGTTGCTGTCACCAAAGCATAGAACGTTTTTCATCGTAAGCTCCCCACTCAATAAAAAGCCGACGGGAGCAGCCCCCGTCGACTCGGTATATCGCATCACGCGCACCGTTTACAGGTACTTGCGCCAGTCGTCGTCATCCTCGTCATCCTCGGCAGCGGCCTGAGCCTGCTCGGCGGCACGGGCGGCTGCGGTGCGGGCGGCAACCTGAGCATAGGACTCCTCGTTGCGCTCGGGGAAGTTTGCCAGCACGTGCTCGAACTTGGCGAAGTCCTCGTCCCAGCGCGTAGAGGGCACGGCAAAGAAGACCTGCTTGACCTTGAAGTCGCCCGACGCGAGCTCCTTGCGGAAGAGCTCGGCCACGGCCTCGGCATCAAAGCCGTTGTTGTCGCAGCCCCAAGCACCCAGCACGAGCTTCTCGCGACCAAGCTCATCGCAGATGGCGAGCACAAAGCGAATGCGGTCGCGCAGGGCATCCAGCAGAGCATCGTCGCTCACGCGATACTCCTGGCGGGCGCGCCTAACGTTGGGCGCGGCGGCCACGATCACGTCGGCGTATGCATGCACGTGGTTGCGGTCGAAGCGCACCGCAGGCACCACCAGGGCGCGGTTACGATAGAGCTCGCAGTTGATGTTGCGGCGACGGTTCTCGCCGTACCACTTACGCTGCCTATCGAGAACGTTGTACAGATACGAATCGGCGCACAGCGTGGCCTCCTGGCCCAGATAACCCTGAATATATCCACCGCCCGGATTGGTAAACGAGGCAAAGGCGAGCACGGCCATGTCGCAGAACTGCGCATAGCCGCGACCGTTATCGAGGATTGCCTGCGTGGCGGAGGCATCAAGCACAGTGACCTCGGGCAGGACCGGAGCGGGCTCCTCAGCAGGCGCGGACTCAGCTTCGGCGATTTCCTCGGCAGGCTCCTCGACGGGCTCGGGCGCCGCCTCGGTCTCGGGCGCCGCCTCGACCTCGGTAGTCTCCGCGTTCTCGACGTCCTCGGCGACCTGCTCTTCGGCGGCCACAGCACTCTGAACCTTGGCCTTCATCGCCGCGACAAAGCCGGCAGGCATACCGTCAAACTCGCGAACACCGGCGAGCGAACGCTCGATATCCTTGGCGCACGCTTCGGACACAGTTGCCACGTGACGCTCGGCGGCCTTGGCACGGGCCTCGCGCTTGGGATTGGGCTGACCCGCTCGGTTGGACCTGCGGTTACGGTTCCTGTTGTCGACGTCTGCCATAAGTGGTCACCTTTCTCGGTCTCTGCCGCTATCGGCTTTTCCCATCCATGATACCCCGCCGCGTACAAAAAAGACGGCCCCGAAGGACCGCCTTTCGCATCGATTTGCACGTACGGCAAGCACCGCCGCAATTCGCCACTAGTCGCGACGGCCGAGGATGTTCAGAATGCGCAGGAACACGTTGATAATATCCACGAACAGATTGGACGCCATGAGCACGGCGTTGGGCAGCGTAGGCGGCACCGTCGTGGCAACATAGGTGTCGTAGCCAATAAAGCCGGCGAACACCACGATCACGATCAGATCGGTGATGGTCTGTGAGACGCCCATGAACATCAGCACGATCTCAACCAGAATAGTAGCGAGCAGAATGCCAAAACCGATGCCATATACGCGCTGGAAAAACTTGGGGAACGTCACGCCCAAGGCGCCAAAGACAAAGGTGATGGCGGCCGTGGCGATAAAGGCAGTGTTGATGGTGGGCAGGTCGTAGTTGGCAAGGCCAAACGACGCGGTCAGGCCAAAGGTGCTCGCAAAGATTACGTAGCCCACAAGGGACAGGCCCACGGACTGCTTGCTGGCGGCGGCCGACATCATGACCATGCCGACGATGGTCAAAATAAACGAGCCAAAAACCAGCGGTAGGGCAGCCCCGCTCATCATCATGCGCGCAAACGACATGGTGCTCGTAAAGTAAGCACCGACGCCCATGGCACAAAAGCCCAAGAAGATGAGGGCAGACATGGCAAGATTATACGCACGCGGCGACATCTCCTTGGCACGGCTTGCGCCGGTTTCGATGGGGCCGTTCTGATAGCCCTGAATATCGTTCATAATTTCGTCCTTTCAAAAGCGCCGCGACAGCGCAGTAGCTGACAAGATTCCTGTCATTGTACCCGAATGCCGTACGTCCTTACCTACGGCGCTCGCCCTCGAGCGTGCGATCAAAGGCCCAGACCCACCAACGCATCACGTGTGCCTGCGAGCCGTCCGCCCGCTCGCGCGTCTGGTCCTCCAGATACAACTCGGTCGCGTGCCCGCCAAAACGCACCTTATAGGTTGCCGTACGGATGCCGTGGACCATCAGGCCAAACCCGGTGGTCGAGATAATTTCGTCAATCGTAAAGCAACGACCGTCGACCCAGCAGACGGTGACCGGCACGACCTGTCCGCCCGCGAGGATGCGAGCCACGACGTCCACATACTGCTTGTGCACGCGCCGAGTTTTGCCATCTGTCTGTCGATATTCCATGCCTCCTATTATCGAACGCATGTTTGCATATTGTAAAGCGAACAGACTGTGGTTTTGGAGTGTCGTAGTAATCGCACGTGTCCGCATGGCGTGTTAGCAAAAAGAACACCCGCGGTCAACAGGGCTAATATTCAATTTTAGTGCCAAAAAGTTCACTTCTCCCATCAGAACTCGGTAAAGAAACCCGCAGGAGGTGATACGATTTATCATGTTTTTGTAACGTGCCTGCAAACTTCGAGAAAGCCCATATATGGACGTAACGTTCTCAACCTTCCTCGGCCAAATTGTGTCGAACCCAGTCCTTGCCGTCACCGTGATCCTCGCGTTGGGCGCCATCTTCGTCAATGGATGGACCGACGCGCCCAACGCCATCGCGACCTGCGTCACTACGCGTTGCATGCCCGCCCGCGCCGCCATTCTCATGAGCGCCGCATTCAACTTCCTCGGCGTGCTCATCATGACGCACTTTAATGCGAGCGTCGCCAACACCATCTCACATATCGTCGACTTTGGCGGAAACAGCACCATGGCGCTCGCGTGCCTCTGCGCAGCGCTGTTCTCCATCGTCGTCTACGGCGCCACAGCGTCGCGTTTTGGCATCCCCACCTCGCAAAGCCACAGCCTTATCGCCGGCCTGACCGGTGCCGCCATCGCCCTCGGCGGCGCGAGCAGCGTCAACGTCCACGAGTGGATGAAGGTCATCTACGGCCTGGCGCTCTCCATCGGCCTGGGCTTTGTTATGGGCTGGGTCCTGTGCAAGCTCGTCTCGATTCTTTTCGCCGCCGCCAACAGGCGACGTGCCAATGTCTTCTTTAAATACGCTCAGATCGCGAGCGCCGCGGCCATGAGCTTTATGCACGGCGCGCAGGATGGACAGAAGTTCATCGGCGTGCTCTTTTTAGGCGTGGCCTTCGCCAACGGCCAGACGAGCATCGGCGATGCCGGCATCCCCATCTGGATTATGCTGCTGTGCTCGGCCACTATGGGTATCGGCACCAGCGTGGGCGGCGAGCGCATCATCAAGTCCGTCGGCCAGAGCATGGTCAAGCTCGAGAAGTATCAGGGCTTCTCTGCCGACCTCGCAGGCGCCGCGAACTTGCTGCTTGCCACCCTTACCGGCATCCCCGTGTCCTCCACGCACATCAAAACCTGCGCCATCATGGGCGTCGGCGCCGTCAAGCGCCTTTCGGCCATCAACTTCGGCGTGGTCAAGGACATGATGTTCACCTGGTTCTTCACCTTCCCCGCCTGCGGACTCATCAGCTTTGTCATGGCCAAGCTGTTCATGATGTTCCTCTAATCAAACCGAACGTCCATCCGGACCGCAACACTTCGCCCACCCGTCTTCGCCTCGAAAGGACCCACCCATGGCAAAGAAACCCGATTCGTTCTACTTTGACAACTACGTTGCCTGCGCCGACCTCGCCGTCCAGGCCGCAGAGCTGCTCACCAAGATTTTCGAGAACTTCGATCCCGCGCAGATTCACGACATGCTCAATAAGATGCATGCGATTGAGCATGCGGCAGACAAGAAGCACCACGAGCTCGAAGACGCCCTGCTCACCGCCTTTATCACCCCGCTCGAGCGCGAGGACCTGGACCTGATGAGCTGCGCGCTCGACACCGTGCTCGACCGCATCGAGGGCGTCGTGCAGCGCGTCTACTTCACCAACATCCAGAGCATCCATCCCGACGCCATCGTCATCGCCCACAAGGTGACTGACGCCTGCCGCGCCATGAAAGACCTGATGGTCGAGCTGCCCAACTACCGCAAGTCCAAGACCCTGCGCGAACTCGTCATCCAGATCAACACCATCGAGTCCGAAGCCGACGAGCTCTATATCAACGCCATGCGCAACCTGCACGTTAACGGCAAGGACCCGCTCGAGGTCATCGCCTGGCGTGACGTGTACGCCTTCCTGGAGTACTGCGCTGACTGCTGCGAGAATGTGGCCGATGTCGTGGATTCGATTGTCATGAAGAACAGTTAATTGGGGGTACATGTCCCGGCGGTCGCGGGCCCGACCACTGATAACCTTTTTCACTCCGGCTGCAAGCAGAGTCGTTCAAAAGGTTATCTGTGGTCGGGCCCGCTCCCTTATGTACCACCATTGGAACTTTGGCTGATAGGTTTAGCGCAATGGGGGGTTTGGCTGAAGGGACCTTTGGTATCCGTTCGGACACTTTGGCCCTCGATGAGCGTTTGGCTGATTGCTGCTTTGGGTACTGTTTGGGTTACTTTGGGTTTGTTTGATTTTTAATTGTTGGAGGGCTTGTATGTCTTATTTGGATCTGGCTCGGGGTCGGTATTCTTGTCGCGAGTTTGAGAATCGTTCCGTTGAGCAAGCTGTGGTGGATGCCATTGTTGAGGCTGGGCGGATTGCTCCTTCTGCTTGTAATAATCATCCAACCCGTGTGATGGTGTTGGATACGCCTGAGCTTCTGGAGAAGGCAGCTGCTTGTCAGCCCCGGTTTGCTCGTGATGGGTCTATCTTTGGCGCTCCGCTTATCTTCCTTATTTGCAGCGTTACCGATGATGCCTGGGTGCGCCCGTATGATCAGATGAACTCGAGTGCCATCGATACTTCGATCGTCTGCGATCAGATGATGATGGAGGCCACCGAGCAGGGCCTGGGAACGTGCTGGGTATGCCATTTTAAGCCTGGGGTGGCACAGGAGCAGTTCAATCTGCCCAAGGGCGTCTATCCCTATCACATGCTCGTCTGTGGATATCCTGCCGACCACATCGCCGATCCCGAGCATCGCGAGGCCCGTACCATTCCCCTCTCCGACTTCCTCCTCAAGTAGGTTTTGGGACATGCCTTAAAACCTACCCTTGACCGCTCACCCGTTCGCCGAGTTCTGCGCCATTATGTGCAGGGCTCGGTTTTTTATGTTGCGCGCCCCTGCACAGTCATAAAAAAAGACCCGCAAGCTGCGGGTCCTTTCTAGGCACTAAATTGTAGGCCGAATGTTAGTCCAGGTCGTCGGCAGCAAAGTTGTCGATCGGGGCGAAGGGATCGGCCACGGGGACAACCGGGTCAGCGACGGGCAGCGGCTCGGCGGGAACAGTCACTGCAGGAGAAGCGGCAGAACCGACCGGCGTGGAAGCCATCAGATCGGCCGGGAAGGAATTCTGGGCATCGTCCATGAAGTGCTGGATGAGCTTGAGATACTCTGCCTTGAACTCCTCACGGGAAGCCTTGAGACGATCGATCTCCTCGAGCTCGGCCTGCTTCTCGGTCAGAGCCTGGCGGATAACCTCGCGGGCCTTGGCGTCAGCCTCGTTGCGGATACGCTCAGCGTTCTCGTTGGCATCGTTGACGATGGTCTCAGCGGTCTGCTGGGCAGCGATCAGGGCAGCGGAAATCTGGCGCTCCTGAGCGGAGAAGTCAGGGGCGGGAGCAGCCACGGGGGCGGCAGGAACGGCCTGGGCGGTGGCATCCTGAGCTTGGGCAAGCTGAGCCTGCGCATCGGCAAGCTGCTGCTCGGTAGCAGTCAGACGACCCTTAAGGTCGACGATCTTAGCGAGCATAGCGTCAACCTCGGAGGACAGCGTCTCCAAGAAGACGTCGACCTCAGCAGGATCGTAGCCACGCTTGGCCTCAGAGAAAGTCTGAGCCTGGATGTCTGCAGGGGTAATAGCCATAACAAGTCTCCTTTTTCATCGCCTCGGCGCTACACGCCCGACGTAAGTTACTAAGTCAGTTCTACACGAGTATACCTATAAGAAGCTGCAGAACCAGCCTCTGCACCAACTGCAACGCAATAATCGCAACGACCGGCGAAAAATCGATACCGCCCATCGGCGGGATGAAACGACGGAACAGGTTGAGCCACGGACCGCACACGCTATCAAGCACCGCGGCAATATCCTGAAGCAAACCACCCTGCTTCATGGGAATCCACGTCATAAAGCAGTAGACGACAATGAGCGTGGAATAGAAGTTGAACAGCGTGTTGACCAGCTGGACGATAGTGTAGATGTTGATGGGAATCTCCTCGTCTTGTCTTTACTTAAGGTAGCCGTCGGCACGAAGCTTCTTGAGATCGGAATCTTTGACCTCGCAACCGGCGGGCAGCACCATGAACACGCGGTCGCCCACCTCCTTGACCGTGGCACCCAGACCGCAGGCAAAGCCGTAAGAGAAGTCCAAGACGCGCTTGGCAACTTCGGTGCGGACGCCCACAAAAATCAGTGCGACAGGCTGCTTGGTGCGAACGCGGCGCACCACGGTCTCCACGTCGTCATAGCTCTCGGGGCGCAGGACATAGGCCGGCAGCTGCGGCGTGGCGTTGATGATATTGCTCGCATAGGCCGAGGCATCGCTCGGTGCAGGCGCGGGTGCAGCGGCGGCACGGGCGCGGGTATTCTCGGCGTAGCTCGACGGCGTGTCATAGGCACCAGGACGATAACCGCTCGCAACACTGTCCTGCGAGCGCGAAGGCGGGTTATACGTCGTGGCATGGCGGGAGTCATCGCCGACCAGCTGACCGGAGCGCGTATACACGGCAACCGACTCAGCTTCACCGCGGCGCGTCTGGCCAAGCAGGCCGTTGCTCGGCTCGTCTTGGGTGTAGAAGCCCTCGCCCGAAGCACCACTGTAGCCGTTGTTCTGATAGCCATCGTCGTAGCCGTCATCGTAGCCGTAGTCGTCGTCCTGGCCATAACCCTGGTCGTAACCCTGCTGGCCGCCCAGGTGCATCTTATTTTTAATCTCGTCAAGGAAGCCCATGGTTGTGTCCTCTCGCGGTTTAGTGCAGGCGCCCCGATAATCAGTGCGCACTTCAGAGCCTTATTTTACTGCAAACTCCGGGCTAAATACTACCCTGCCCAGGCGAACGAGCGTAGAGCCCTCCTCAAGGGCAGACTCAAAGTCCTCGCTCATACCGCAGGAAAGCTCAGGCAGGTTCAAATCGGGATGCGCCGCCTCCAGCTCATCCCTCAGCTCACGAAGCCCCGCAAAGGTGCGGCGTGCCACATCCTTATTCCCCCGGGGCGCCATAGTCATAAGCCCCTGTACGCAAATTCCCTCAAGTTCTGCAAGCTCACCCGCGGCGGCGCGAATCTCATCGGGTGAAAAGCCTCCCTTCGACTCCTCACCACTCACATTGACCTCAATGAGCACACGCTGGGGGCCGACGAGCTCGCCTGCCTCAATCTTGCGAACAGCACGGCTCGAGATCGCCTGCGCCAGATGCAGCGAACCCACCGAGTGAATCAGCTCGGCTGAGCCCAGCACCGCATTGATCTTATTGGTCTGCAGGTTGCCGATCATATCGAAGCGCACCTCGGGCAGCTCCGGATGCTCCGCCAGACCCGTGAGCTTGCGAACCAGCTCCTGCGGGCGGTTCTCGGCAAAATGGCGATACCCCGCCTGGATGGCGGCAACGGTCTCATCGACACCAACGGTCTTGGACACGGCAATGAGGCTCGCGGCGTCGTGGGGACGGCCCGCGCGATCGAGCGCCGCATAAAAACGTTCCAGAATCTGCTCGCGGCGAGCGCGCATCAAGTCCAAATAGTTATCCATTGCCAATCGCCTCCGCTGACAGCCAAACAAGTAGTCCCATGCTAACGCAAGAGCGCGGCCCCGCATGTGCAAGGCCGCGCTCACTTAGGTATTTACAATCTTTCGACGAACGGGGTTACTTACTCCTCGTCGTCCTCGCCATCGTCCTCATCCTCAAGATGATCGAGCAGGTAGCGAAGACCCTCGCTGACCTCGTTAACGGGCACCTTGGCAACGTAGCGTGCATCGACGGCGGGCCTCATGATAACACCCTCGCCCGAAGGCACGCGCATGCTCTCGAGCTCATCCTCATCAGTGCAGGCGATATCACCGGCAGTCATACGCTGTCCGGTCAACAGGAAGGTCAGACGGCAGGCGGCATCGATGGAAATCGAGGCGATGCGATCGAGATAGCGCGATACCATGATGGCGCGGCGCAGGTCGTCATAGTTGCTGTCGTCGTCCATAAAATCGCCCGTGTCCATGCGGTTAAAGGTGCGGAAGAACTTCTCGTAGGCGGCGTGCACTGGCTCGTCCTCGACGGCCAAGTTGCAGATGATGGACATGTCGTTGGTGACGAGCGCGGAAAGCGAAGAGCCCAGCACCTGGTAGACGGCCTCAGCCTCGGCCTCGACCGTGCCGACAAGCTCCTTGGGCAGCGAGATGTCGGCCTTGATCATATGACGCGTGGCGCGGCAAATCTGGCGAACCTTATCGGTCATGCGCTGCAGGTTAAAGTCGACGTAGATGATCGTCTGCAGCAAGCGGAAGTCGGAGGCGACCGGTGACTGCGTGGCAATCAGGTTGTAGCAGACGGCCTCCAGGTTGGCGCAGCGTGCGTCAATCGAAAGCGTGCGCTTCTTGGTCTTGGTGGCGAGCTTGCGGTCGTCGGTAACATAGGCCCTCACGGCATCGTGGAGGGCCAGATCGACGGCCTCGTAGATGCTCAGCATCTCGTGGCGGGCCTCGATGAGCTGACGGGAAAACAGTTTGCGCATGGTTCACTCCAATCAGTTGGGTGCGGTCATGCCGCCCGCACAGTGAATACGCACCGGACTAGGTCCGATCGGCTTGGGACTAGTCGCACCGATCAGCCAAAGCGGCCGGTGATATAGTCTTCCGTCCGCGAGTCCACCGGGCTGGTGAAGATCGCGTCGGTTTGACCATACTCGATGAGCGTAGCGGGCTCGCCGGCAACTTCCTGCAAGAAGAATGCGGTGTAGTCGCTAATGCGAGCTGCCTGCTGCATTGAATGCGTGACGATGATGATCGTCATCTCGGGCGCCAGCTCGGCCATCAAATCCTCGACCTTAGAGACGGACGTGGGGTCGATGGCGGAGCAGGGCTCGTCCATCAGAAGGACATCGGGTTGCACCGCAAGCACGCGCGCGATGCACAGACGCTGCTGCTGACCGCCCGAGAGCGCCAAACCATCCTTGTTGAGCTGATTGGATACCTCTTTCCAGAGGTTGGCGCGCTTGAGCGATTCTTCCACGATGTCATCGAGGTCACTTTTGCTAGTCACGCCCTGCAGACGAGGGCCAAAGGCGACATTCTCGTAGATGGATTTGGGAAACGGATTGGGCTGCTGAAAGATCATGCCCACGCGGCGACGGAGGTCGACCGGGTCGACACCCTCGGCATAGATATCGTTGCCGTCGAGCGTCATGGTGCCCTCGACGCGCGTACCCTCGATCAGGTCATTCATGCGGTTGATGCAGCGCAAAAACGTCGACTTGCCGCAGCCCGAAGGGCCAATGAAGGAGGTGATGGCGTTTTTGGCGATGTTGAGGTCAAGCCCCGTCAGCGCATGAAAGTCACCGTACCAAAAGTTGAAATCCTTGGCCGTAATGGCCGCTTGCTCCAACGCGGGAGCGGACTGATAAACGGACATGGGACTCCTTAACTAGCGACGCTTACGCGACAGGAAGCGCGCAAACAGGTTGAAGGCCAAAATGATCACCATCAGCAAGAGCGCAGTGCCGTAGGCTGCGTTCATGTTGATGCCGTCGTTGGCAAGCAGGTACAGGTGAACGGTCATGGGACGACCGGAATCGAGCGGCGAAATAGGTAGATTGATGGCCTGGCCCATGGTGTAGAGCACCACGGCGGTCTCGCCGATGGCACGGCCGATGGCAAGGACGATGCCCGTGGCAATGCGGCCAAAGGCCGAAGGAAGCACGATCTTGGAGACGACCTGCCACTTGGTAGCGCCCAGGCCGTACGCGCCCCAACGGATATAGCGCGGAACGGCGCGAATGGCTTCTTCGGTGGTGCGCATGACGATGGGAAGCATCAAGAGCGCGAGCGCCAGAGCGGCCGAGACCATCGAAAGGCCCAGGCCCATAGCCTCGACAAACAAGGCGTAGCCAAACAGGCCCATAACGATGGAGGGCACCGAGGCCAAAGCGTCAGCAGCGTAGCGAATGAGCTCGACGACCTTGCCCTGCTTGGCGTACTCGGCCAGATAGACGGCTGCCAGCACAGCGATCGGCGTGCAGATAAGCATGGCGAGCGCCGTCACGTAGACGGTCGAGACGATCGTGGGCCAAATTCCGCCCTCGGCGTTGACGCCCTGGGGCCAACCGAAGATAAAGTCGAGCGAGATGTGTGGCAGGCCGTTGATGACCACGTAGGCGATGATAGCGACCAGCACCAGCGTGGTGATGTAGGCAGCGGCACGAAACACGCCAAGCATGATCTTGTTGGACAGGTCCTTGTTGATGCGGCCCTTCTTGCCGTGGGAAAGGGCACGCTTGATGCGCTCGCGCGACGAGGTCGTATCGACCGTCGTGTCAACGGAATCGGACATAGCCTACCCCCTCTTCTTCTTGGAAATCAGACGGACGATACCCACCAGCGTGGCGGAGATGATAAACAGGACCACACCCATGCCGAACAGCGCCGAGCGGTGCAGACCCGAGGAATAGCTCATGTCGAGCGCAATCTGGCTCGTGAGCGTCGAGATGGGGCTCGCAATGCTGTCGGGAATAACCGGGGCGTTACCTACGACCATGAGCACGGCCATGGTCTCGCCGATG
Source organism: Collinsella sp. (assembly GCA_019414445.1). Taxonomy (GTDB): domain Bacteria; phylum Actinomycetota; class Coriobacteriia; order Coriobacteriales; family Coriobacteriaceae; genus Collinsella. The sequence continues at coordinate 18,149 of DXMA01000008.1, read as the reverse complement.
GCACGGCCCATACCCAGCACGATGGCATCAACGATACCCAGCTTCGCGGCAGGTAGCACGACCTTATAGATGGTCTGCCACTTTGTGGCGCCCATGGCATACGATGCCTCGCGAATGCCCATGGGAATGGAATTGAGAGCATCGATGGTGAGCGTGGTGATGGTAGGGACGATCATGATGGCGAGCACAAACCACGCCGTCAGCGCACCAAAACCAAGGCCGCCGGTCAGTTGTGCGATAAACGGGCGGATGATGATCATGCCAAAGAAGCCGTAGATGATGGAGGGTATGCCCGCCAGCAGGTCAACGGCGGGGCTGATGAGCTTGCGCACGCGCTTGCTGGCAATCTCGACCAGGTAAACGGCCGTACCCACGCCCAGCGGCACGCCCATGGCGAGCGCACCGACGGTCACCAGACCCGAGCCGGCAAGCAGCGACAAGATGCCGTAGTGGCCCTCGGAAGGCGCCCACGTAAAGCTAAAGAAGTCAGCCAGACCGATGTCAGTAAAGACGGGCAGCGCCGAGTACGTGGTAAAGACAAAAATCAGGATGACGGTAACGACCGCCAAGAACGCGCAGGCAAAGAAGATCCACTGCAGCGCCTTCTCCTTGATATAGGTACTGCGCGATACGAGCGCCAGCTCGCGCTTCTTGGGCGTCTGAACATTCTGCTCAGTCTGGGAGTTTTCCTGTGCTTCCATGCTACTCACTCCCCTTCTCGTCGTTGGTGACGGGAATAAAGCCCGCCTCGCGAATCTGCTTGTCCATCTTTTCGGACGTCACATAGTCGATGTAATCCTGCGCCTGCTGCGAAGGCACACCCTTCACAAAGAAGTAAAGGTCGCGCGAGATGGGATAGCCGCCACTCGCGACCGTCTTCTCGGACGCCTCAACATGATTGACCGAGACGGCCTTGACCGAGGTCTTGGCGTTGAGGCTATCGACGAAGCCCAGCGAAATGTAGCCGATGGCCCCACGCGAACGAGATACCACGTCGCGCACCTGGCCCGTACCCGAAAGAACAGCCGAGCGGCGATCGAACGGCGTGCCATCCATCACGATGGTACGGAAGGCCTCGCGCGTACCGGACGCCTCGTCTCGGTTGATGACCTGAATCCTCAGGTCCTCGCCACCGACCTCTTTCCAATTGGTAATCTTGCCGGCGTAGATATCGCGGAGCTGCTCGGTCGAGAGGTTATCGACGGGGTTGTCGTCGTTCACGATGACCGCGATACCGTCGTGGGCAATGACGATGGGAGTCAGGCCCAGATCCTGTTCGTCGGCATTGAGTCCACGGGAGGAGCTGGCGATATCGGCCGTGCCGGCGCTGACGGCCTCGATCCCAGCGGAAGAACCCAAACCGGAAACGAGCACGTCGATGCCGGTCTCCTCCTTAAAGCCCTCGGCCGCAATCTCGGCGATAGGAAGGCAGGTCGTGGAGCCGGCCACGGTAATGGAAGAGGTCGAAGATCCCGAAGAACAGGCGCACAGCGTAAGCGTAAGCACAGCGGCGCTCAGAACCGATACGATCTTTCTCATAGCATCACGCCGATCGCAGCATGGCGCCCACAGGTGCCGTCCTCGTTACGGTAGGAATAAAAGCGGTCGTTCTGACGCACGGTCGAAAGCTGGGTATCCACGATATTATCCGCGTCGACACCGACATCTACCAGCGCCTCGCGAATGGCAGCGGAAAGATCAAGCATGCGAGAGGTATTCGCATCGATGCAAGAGAACTCGGCGGCAAAGCGATCCATGAGTTCCTGGGATACCTCATATTCGTCACCCAAGATATGGGGGCCAATATAGGCGGAAACGTCGCTCGCATCGCAGCCGGCAGCATCGCAAAGCGCCTGGCACGCCTTGGCAGAAATACGTGCAATCGTGCCCTTCCAACCGGAGTGCACCACGGCAAATCCGCCAGGGGCCACCAGCACCACGGGAACGCAGTCGGCAAAGCAGAGCAGCACGGGCACGTTACGCGCCGTACAGACGATGGCATCGCAGCCCTCAGCAATCTGCTCGCGGACGTCCTCAAGGTCATCGGCGCCGTTCGAGGCCACCGCAACGATATGGTCACCATGGACCTGATTGGGAATGAGCAGGTTGTGCTCGCACTCGGCGGCACCCATAGCCTCGAGCGCGCGACGACGATTTTCTTGAACAGCAAAGGGGTCATCGCCAACATGCGAGCCCAAGTTGAGTGAGGAGTACGCATCTTCGGAAACGCCACCGGCGCGCTCGGTGAAGGCAAAGCGAACATCGGATGTCGCGCCCTCCACCAACGTAACTCCATCATGGTCGACACGCGAAACTTTGTCCGCACGTGCTGCCATACTAAAGCCTCCTAATAACACAAGTACCGCGGCATCGCCGCGCAGTCCGCGTTTATACGGCTGTCATACTTCTCTAAAAGGATACCTGCTGCGCTGGAGGCAATCGTAAAGGGAACGTAAAGAGATTGGAGGTTCTAGTTTACAAAGTCGAAATAAAAAGGGCGCGTCCATACGGACACGCCCCTGCGCACAACAATGCAAAGAACGACTTAGAAGCTACCGCGCTTCAGGAAGTCGGGAAGCTCGAACTGATCGTTGCCGAAGTTAGGAAGCTCGGTGCCACCGACGTTGCGGGTCGGAGCGGCCTGAGCCGGGCTCGTGGCAGGAGCGGTGCGCTGCGGCTCAGCGGAGGCAGCGGCCTTGCTCTGAGACTGCTGAGCAGCAAAGAGCTCGTCCTGACGGTTGACGTTGGAGTCGGAGAAGCCCGTAGCGATGACGGTGATACGCACCTGATCGCCCAGGGACTCGTCGACAACGGTACCGAAGATGATGTTGGCCTCGGGGTCGACGGCGTTGGCGACAACGTCGGCGGCGTCGCTGATCTCCTGGATGCCCAGGTCCTTGGAACCGGCGATGGAGAGCAGCACGCGCGTGGCACCATCGATGGAGCTCTCGAGCAGCGGGCTGGAGATGGCCTGCTGGGCAGCGTCGACGGCACGGGTGTCCCCAGAAGAGGTACCGATACCCATCATGGCGGTACCGGCCTGCTTCATGATGGTCTTAACATCGGCGAAGTCCAGGTTGATGATACCGGGGACGGTGATGAGGTCGGTGATGCCCTGGGTGCCCTGGGAAAGGACGCCATCGGCAATCGCGAAGGCCTCGAGCATGGTGGTCTTCTTCTCGGCGATGTCGAGCAGCTTATCGTTAGGGATGACGATCATGGTGTCGACGCAATCGGAGAGGGTCTTAATGCCCTCCTCGGCGCTCTTCTTGCGCTTGCGGCCCTCGAAGGTGAAGGGCTTGGTCACGACGGCGACGGTCAGCGCACCGACCTCGTTCATCGCGATATCGGCAACGATGGGAGCAGCGCCGGTACCGGTGCCACCGCCCTCGCCGCAGGTGATGAACACCATGTCGGCACCAGCGAGCGCCTCGGCAATGTCGTCGCGGGACTCATCGGCAGCCTTGCGGCCAACCTCGGGGTTGGCGCCGGCGCCCAGGCCGCGGGTAAGGTCGGTGCCGATGTGCACCTTGATATCGGCATCAGAGATCGCGAGTGCCTGAGCATCGGTGTTGATGGCAACAAACTCGACGCCGCGGATGCCCTCTTCGATCATTCGATTGACCGCGTTGGTACCGCCGCCGCCGACGCCGACCACCTTAATGACGGCAAGGTAGTTGTTGATCTCTGTCTCGTGCATGTCGGTCCTCCGAACAAAGGTTATAGCCATAGCATGGGTCGACCCCTGCGCACATTAACCTTCAGGTTGAAAGTAAATGCAAAGGTAAACCGTATTATGTTTGCACATTATGAACGTATCAGTCAAATAATTGACCGTGAAAACCAAACAAACCAGATAAACGGCGTGGTATGGCCCCTCAACAAAGCATCAACCAGCGCTACGAGGTCGGAGCGTTCCTAAATGTATAGTTACCCGGAGAGCGCACATTGATATACGTTACGCCCTCTACCTGCGAAAGCAGCTTGGTGACTACGCGCTCCTTCTTGACGATATCGTTCGAATCGCCCAGCGACACCTCAATGCCGTTATTGAGGTTTGCCGAGATGGCTTCGACCGAAGGCGTGGAAATATCCTTGACTTGTCCCAAGAACTCGCTCGAAAAACCACGCACATAATCCAAGCCAGCCTTAACGGCCTTGGAGCTCACTGCCTGGCCGGAAACCGGAGCGACATCCGCCGAGACATCAGTCAACAACACCGCGCCATAGTGCTTAGCGAGCGCCAGCGCGGCATCAATGCCGGTCAGGGTATTTGAGCCCTGCCCCGTCGTGATGACGTTGCCCTGGTCATCCACTTCGACCGACGTCGACAGCGGGGCGATCCAGGTGTCATCATCCCCGATGGCCCAGGCAAGGTCATCGGAGCTGATATAGGCAATTGCAATGACCTTGCGCTCCATCGGCGTAATGATGAGCGTATGTGGGAACTGGCGCTGGACATCCACGCCCGAGACCCACGGGTTCTGCTTGAGGTCCTCGGTAATCTGGTCGGGATCGACGTTAAAAAGCGACGTTCCCTCGGGCAAATCGATCAGCTGGATAGCATCGTGCTTCGTCACATGCTCGCTGCCTTGAATCTGAATATCAGTGGCGGTAAACAATCCAGAGTTGATCACCACGACAGCAACGACGACGAGCACGGCCAAGACGGCCAGAACGCCGCCCACGATTTTGCCTTTGCCTGTAACGAGAGAAGCGGCGTCTGACGTTTTATTTGCCATCGCCCCAAGTGAAGACAACGGGTTGACGCCTTTTTTACCCGAAGGCTTCTTGGCGGTAGCCGGCACCGATGTCAGCGAGCGCGGTTTCGATGCGCCAAGCGTGCGACCCGGACGCGCCGCCTTAGTTCCCGTCGAGGGCTTAGGAGTTGCCATGGGACGGGCAGGCTTGGCGCCCATAACAGGCTTTGACGTCAGCGAGGGACGCGAGGACTTTTTTGCGGCCGGACGATTGCCGAGCTGCGAGCCGACAACCGGACGACTGGTCTGTCGAGCATGCCCGACAAGCTTAGAGTGCGCGACGGTATTGCGTTGAGGTTTGGCAGGCGCGCCGGAACGCCCTCCGGCGCGGCGGAAGGTGGGTTTCGATGCTCTAGAAGCCGAGGAATTTAACTTCCGGTCTGAGCTCGATGCCATACGCCTCCCTCACCTTTCCGTGCACATGTCTGATAACCGCGGCAACGTCATCGGCCGAGGCAGTTCCGTTATTAACGATAAAATTAGCGTGAACGGGCGAAACTTCCGCGCCGCCAATCGAAAAACCCTTTAATCCACAATCCTCGATAAGCTTGCCCACACTCGCATCGGGCGGGTTGCGAAAGACCGACCCGCAGGATGCGCGACCCATGGGCTGCGTACGCTTGCGCCTCGTCAGGTACCGCTCCATGCGCTCGCGAATGTCGGCCTTGGGCGCCGGTTTAAGTTTGAGCACGCACTCGAGGATGATCTCATTGCGGGGAAGGCTACATTCGCGGTAGCCCCAAGTGATCTCGGACCCCGCATAATGCTTGATACCGGATGCCGGGTCAAACGTTACGACATCCTCAACCAGCAAGCCAATCCACTCGGTCCGTGTGCCGGCATTCATAGATATCGCACCGCCGACCGACCCAGGGATGCCAACGGCAAACTCAAGGCCCGAGAGGCTACGCGACAGGGCATCGTTGACCAGGCGCGCAAACATCACGCCCGCACCGACCGTCAGCGTACAACCGTCATCGGCAACAACCGTGCGCTGAAACTCACGTCCGAGCGAAATGACGGCACCGCGATAACCGCCATCGGCAACCAGCAGATTGGAGCCCTTGCCGATGATGACCCACGGCACCTGCTCGCGATCGAGCACCGCCACGGCGCGGCGAAGGGCATGATAGCTATGGCACGTCACAAAGAGGTCGGCCTTGCCGCCGATACGATAGCTCGTATGACGCGCAAGGCGCTCGTCCTCGATCACATCCGTGTCGATCATGCCCGAGAGCGCCATGACGGCGTTAAACAGACCCATTAGACTTAAGCGTCTTTCTTGGCAGTCAGATACTCAATGAACTCGGGGCCGACGGTCGTAACGTCACCGGCACCCATGGTGAGCAGCAGGTCGCCCTCGCCCACCATCTGCTCGAGCTCCTGATTGAGCTCAAGACGGCTGGAGCAATACACGACCTCCTTGCCAGGATGCTTGGCGCGCACGGTATCGGCGAGCATCTTAGAGGTGACACCCGGAATGGGCATCTCGCCAGCCGAGAACACATCAATCAGCAGCAGTTTATCGGCATTGGCAAATGCATCGGCAAAGTCGTCGCACAGGGCCTGCAGGCGCGAATAGCGGTGCGGCTGGAACACGACGTCGACGTGCTTGTAGCCCAGCGACGAAGCAGCAGCAAGCGTCGCCTTGATCTCGGTGGGGTGATGGCCGTAATCATCGACCACGGTGATGCCATCGATATCGCCCACGTGGGTAAAGCGACGGCGGACGCCCTCAAAGCTCGAGAGCGCCTTGGCGGCGGCGTCGATGTCAAGGCCCAGGACATGGGCGACGGTGAGCACCGCCGTGGCGTTGAGCATGTTGTGGCGACCGGGATTGCTCTTGATCTCCACAGCGTGCTCAGTGCCGTCCTCAAAGCGAACGATAAAGTCGCTCTGGATGCCCTTGACATCCGGGTGCATGCAGACGATGTCGTTGCTCTCGGCAAAGCCGTAGGAAAGCACGTGACGGCCCGTCGACTTGGCGAGCTCGACCAGATGCGGGTCCTCACCGCAGACGATGACGGTGCCGTCCTCGCCCACCAAGCTCATGAATTTGGCGAAAGTTGCCTCGATCTCCTCGATACCCGAGTAGTGATCGAGGTGGTCGGCCTCGACGTTGGTCACAATGACCACGTTGGGGTTCAGGAACAGGAAGGAGCTGTCGGACTCGTCGGCCTCGGCGACAAAGTAGTCGCCCGAGCCGTTCTTGCCGTTCGTGTCATAGCCCTCGACGATGCCGCCGATCAAGAAGCTCGGATCCAGGCCCATGCGGTCGAGCATGGTGGCGCACATCGAAGACGTGGTGGTCTTGCCATGCGTGCCGGCAACAGCGACGGTGGTGTAGCCGTGGCCCAAAGCAGAGAGCATCTTGGCACGGGGCCACACGGGAATACCAAGCTCGCGAGCGCGCACGAGTTCAGGGTTGGACTCCGGAATAGCGGTGGAGACAACAACCACGTCGGGCTTGACCTCGTCGATCGTGGCGGCCTCATGGCCCACATGCACCTTCACACCAGCGCGGGTAAGCTGGCGGATATAACGTGACGTCTTAAGGTCGGAGCCGGTAACGGCATAACCGCGCTCGTGCAGAACGAGGGCGATGCCGCTCATGCCGGCGCCGCCGATACCGATAAAGTGGGCGCTCTTAAACTCGGGCGCGGAGGTTGCAGTCTGGGAATCAGCCATGTGCTCGTGTACTCCTTGCGTAAACACTGCCTGTAACCCGTTAACTGTACCGCACCTACCGCATCAGCGCGAGGGCGACCGACGATATCCCGTCTAACTAACGCAAACCCTCTACCGCATCCGCCAGAAGAGCGGCGGCCCTATCCTGAGCCAGACCACGCGCCGCCTGACGCATGGCGTCGCGCGCCGCCGCGTCATCGACCAGGTGCAGCAGTTCATCGGCAAAGGCAGAACCGTCGATATCGGCATCGGCGCAGAGCACGCCGGCCCCAGCGTCGACCAGATAACGGGCATTGGTGGTTTGGTGGTCGGCCGTCGCATGCGGGTACGGCACGAGCACCGAAGGCACGGCGAGTGCAGCGATCTCGGCCACGCTCGATGCGCCCGAACGCGAGAGCACCAAATCGGCAGCAGCCAGCATATCGCCCATGTTGTCGATGTAAGGCTGGACGCGGTAACGCTTCGCCTCCTCGGGCGTCAGCGCCAAAGCGCGCTCGGTCTCCTCAAAGCCGTCGGCACCCGTCGAATGCAACACATAGAGGTTCTTGCGCGAAAGCAGCTCGTTTTTGAGCGAAGCCACACGCTCGTTGAGGTGCTGGGCGCCAAGTGAACCGCCAAAGACGAGCAGCAGCGTAGCGTCCTCGGGAACGCCAAGTGCCTTGCGGCCGCGAGCGCGATCGCCCTCGATCACCGAGCGACGTACGGGGTTGCCGGTCATGAGCACGTGGTCAGGGTCACCTTCGCGCTCAAAGACCGAACGCGCTGCCGGCACCGAGATGCACACGCGGGCGGCGTGGGAGTTCATCATCTTGTTGGCCAGGCCCGGAACAGAGTTCTGCTCATGCAGCAGATACGGAACGCCCGCGCCCTTGCACCACCCCAGCAGCGGAACCTCGACATAGGCACCAAAACCAATGGCGGCATCGGGCTTGCCGACCTTTGAGAAATGACTGGCGAGCGCACGCTTGGCTTTGTTGACACGCCACAGCGAGGTCAGCGCCGTCCAAGGACGGGAGCGGTCGAAGCCCGTGACCGTAATGGGCACAAAATCAAACCCAGCCTCGGGGACCAGACGACCCTCGAGCTTGCGCGACTGGCCCACGAACACAACGTGGTGGCCACGGTCACGCAGCTCTTCGGCCAAGGCGAGCGCGGGGTTGATGTGCCCGGCCGTGCCGCCGGCTGCAATAGCAACGGTCATTTTATCGGTCATGGTAGTCCCTTCGTACACGCGGTCCCTGGTCGTCGGTACGCAGACGCGCCGACGGGTCCGAGTTCAAATCGATTCGATTATATCCGCCGCCCGCGTTGCGAGGGCTGGGGCGCTGAGGACGACCTTGCGGCGCCGTTCGCTGACGCGGGCGGGCTGCCGGCTCGGTCGCAGAGCCATCCAGGACGGTAAAACCGTTACGCGAAGATCGCTCGCCGCGCACGTGGGGCACGCCGGCGGTACTCTCATCCATAACGGCAAAGCTCTCGCGGCGGCGGTCATACTCATCGCGGCGGGCGCTCTCGTACGAAACGCGCAGGATCAACCCGGCAAGCATGAGCGACACAATAATCGACGAACCGCCGTAGCTAATAAACGGCAACGGTTTGCCCGTCATGGGAAACACGTTGAGGATGCCCAGCGCGTTAATCAAAAACTGCACTGCGAGAATGACCGCGGAGCCAGACGCCATAAGCGCGCCCCGGCGATCGGTCGCCTGCTCGGCAATGCGAAACGCCGAGTAGATCAGCATCGCAAACACCAAGAAGAACAGCACGGTTCCGACAAAACCGACTTCCTCGCCAATGATGGCCAGGATGTAGTCATTGTGCGCCTCGGGCAGATACGAGTACTTCATGGTTGAGTTGCCGATGCCACGGCCGAACAGACCGCCCGAGGCAAAGGCCATAATGGCAAGCGTGGCCTGATAGCCGTCACCATACTCGTCGGCCCAAGGGTTCAAGGCAACCTGAATACGCACCATACGGTACGGCTCTGCGACAAGCGCAATCACGATCACGAGAATGCCGAAGATTAGCACGCCGATGATAAATCTGGGGTCGAGACCCGCAAACAACGCCATGCACATGAGGGTCAACAGGATGATCAGGACAGTACCGAAATCGGGCTGGATAAAGATCAGAAAGAGCGAAATGCCCAGGTAGATGCCCATCTTGCGAAGGAATTCGTTGATGTTGCCACCGGGCGAAAAGAAGCGATCAAGCATGATGGCCGAATACGCAATGGCAAATGGCTTTAAAAACTCGGAAGGCTGGAACTGAACACCGGCGATGTTGAGCCAGCGCGTGGCGCCACGGCTGCCGCTGCCCACCAAGAACACCAGAAACAGTAGCCCTATCATGCCGATAAGGAAGATCCTAAGCACATCCTCCCCAAACCAGCTGTCCGGCAAAACGCGCACGATGGCAATCAGCGCCAGAACACCAACCACGGCAAACGCGGCCTGTCGACCCAGGAAAAACGTCGCCGAGCCATTCTCGTGCAGCGCCTCGACCGAAGACGCCGAGTACACCATCAGCAGACCAAAGCACACCAAAGTAAACAGGCAGGCCATAAATATCAGACGGGGGCGCATGATGCGGGCGGGAACGCCGGCAATATAGCGTTCGCTAAACGACTGCCCGCCGCGACCGGAACGCGGTGTGCTACGCCGCGAGGAAGCACGGTCCGAGTCGGGCCTCCTCATACCTTGTCGGGGGCTCTCCTCTCTCACCGGCAACCCCTATTCCATTTGCGATTTCGCTGCAGCGGCAAGCTGAGCCACGTAGTCCTTAAACACGCGGCCGCGCTCCTCATAGCCCGAGAACTCATCGAACGAAGAGCAGGCAGGAGAAAGTAAGATCACGTCGCCACGGCTCGACAGCGAACGGGCAACGTCCACGGCATCGCGTAGGTCATCCGCTTGGGCGATATCCACATCGCCATCGACATCGGCCTCGTCCATAGCGGCGGTAAAGCGCTCGCGCGCATCGCCAAAGCAGACGACCGAGCGCACGTTATCCATAACGACGCGCGCGAAGTCCGTAAGCGGCGTGCCCTTATCGTGGCCGCCGAGCAGCAAGATCACGTTGTCATCGGGAAATGCCGTCAGTGCCTTCTCGACCGCGTCGGTGTTGGTCGCCTTGGAATCGTTGACGTAGCGCACTCCGTCAATCTCGCCGCACGGCTCCACGCGGTGCTCGAGCGGCTGGAACGAGGCCAGACCGCGGCAGACACCATCGACATCGGCACCGACTGCCAGGGCAGCCGTGGCAGCGCACAGGGCATTGATAACATTGTGATGGCCCGAGATCTTGAGCTCGGATGTAGCGATGAGCGGGGTCTCGACGCCCTTCAGGCGCACGATCATCTTGCCATCGCGCACAAAGGCGACATCCTCACCCTCTGGCTCGTCAAAGGCAACCTTGCAGATGCGACGACCCGGCGTGTAGATGTACTCATCGAACTCGTGAATGCCGGCGTCTTCGACGTCGACGACCACCAGATCGTCATCGACCATATTGTCAAACAGTTTGATCTTGGCAAGCGCATAGTTCTTATGGCTCTTATGCCAGCCCAAGTGGTCGGGAGTGATGTTGAGCAGCACCGCCACGCGAGGGTGGAGCTCGGTGGTCGTAGCAATCTGATAGCTCGAGAGCTCAGCCACAAACCACTCGTTGTGGGCTCGGCCGTCAATCTCGTTGATAGGCGGCTCGCCGATGTTGCCGACAGCTACACTGGCCTCACCGGAAGCCTTGAGCAGATAATCGGTCAGCGACGTGGTGGTCGTCTTGCCGTTGGTGCCCGTGATGGCAATCCAGTTATCGGGCGACAGGCGATAGGCAAACTCGGGCTCACCCATAATCTGGGCGGCATGCTCGCGCCCGGCCTTAAAGAAGCCCGAGAACTCCGAGATGCCCGGGCACGTCACGCATACGTCATAGGCGCCCTCGACCTGTTCGGTCCCATAGACAAACGACGCACCGGCAGCCTCGAGCGCACGCGTGGCGTCATTGGGCTCAGAGGTGCCGCCGCCATACACGGTAACGGCGCTTACGCGCTCTGGATGTGCCAGCGCCCAGCGGGCGACATCGAGACCGGATTTGCCCTGACCCAAAACGAGCAGGCTAAAGACATCAGCAAGAGGCATGAGAGACCACTATCCCAACTGGAAGAACAGGGCAAGGCCAACGGCACCAAATGCCGCAGCGATAATCCAAAAACGGATGACGACCTTGGTCTCGGCCCAACCCTTCTTTTCGAAATGATGATGGATGGGCGCCATAAGGAAGACGCGCTTGTGCGTAAAGTGGAAGTAGACAACCTGAATCATGACCGAAAGGGTCTCAACGATAAACAGGCCGCCGATGATAAGGGAGACGACCTCGGTGTTGGTCATGATGGACGTGCAGGCAAACGCGGCGCCCAGGGCAAGCGAGCCGGTATCGCCCATAAAGATGCTCGCCGGATAGCAGTTGAACCACAGAAAGCCCAAGCAGGCACCGGCACACGCGGTGCAAAAGATGGACAGGTTCACGTCTCCGTGCAAAAACGCCATGGCAGCCATGGCGAGCATGGCGATCATGGAGGTGCCACCAGCAAGACCGTCAAGGCCATCGGTCAGGTTCACGGCATTAGAAAGACCGGCAATCATCAGCCAGCAAAAGACAATATAGAGCCACGGGAACGAATAGCCGCAGATGGTAGTCGAAAGCACGCCAAGGTCGATCGTCAACCCACCGGGAAAACGAATCTCGGGGGCGACGCCGCACCAGTTGACGGCAAGTACCGTAAAGGTGACACAGATAATGGTGAGGCCGATCATCTTGGCATGAGGCGTCAGGCCGAGCGAGCGCCCATGCGTAACGGAGGTCAGGTCGTCGATCAGGCCCAGCACGCCGGTCGCCAGCGTGGCGAGGAGCACGAGCACGAGCTCGGTGGTGAGCTTGCCCATCAGCAGGCAGGTCAGCGAGATCGCGACGAGGATGACAACACCACCCATGGTGGGCGTTCCCTGCTTAACCAAATGACGCTTGGGGCCGTCGGCACGAACCTGCTGGCCGATACCCTCGACCTTGAGTAGCTTGATCCACCACGGCATGAGCAGCAGCGCAATGGCAGCGGCGATGCCAAGCCCCAAAAAAGCCTGATACGTTGGATACGAGGGATTGCCGAACATGGGCTAGCACACACCTTCCACAAAGCGGTCGAGCTCAACAAAGCGGGAACCCTTGACCAGTACAACATCATGTTTTTCAAGCGCGCCGCCCATGCGGTCGAGCACCTGCTGATAATCGGAGAACACCTGGATGCGGTCCTCGTCCATGCCCATCATGCGCGCGGCATCGGCCATAAGCTGGGCCAGCTCGCCGCCGACGCACGCCAGCATGTCGAGCTTCTTGGCGGCGGCATAGGCGCCCACGAGTTCATGCATGCGAGGAGCCTCATCGCCCATCTCGCCCATCTCGCCCAAGATCGCCATGCGAGACCCCGTGCAGGAAAGCGAACGCAGTAGATCGAGGCCAGCAGCCATGGATTCGGCGCTGGCGTTATAGGAATCGTCAATGACGCGGGCACCGCTCTTGGCGCGTTTGATCTCCTGGCGGTGACCGGTGATCGTGAGGCCCCTAAAGGCAGCATCGATCTGCTCGGGCGTCACGCCCAGGCGATAGGCAACCGCGGCGGCCTTAACGGCATTCGGAACGGACTGCACGCCGGGGATGGCAAGCATGGTATCGATTGTCTCGCCCTGACCAAAATCGAGCGTAAAGACCGGACGGCCCTCGTCATCAGCTCGAACGTCGCGGGCACGGACCTCATCATCGTCCGAGACGCCGGCCAGCATCACATCGATACCAGCAGGCTGGGCGAACGTATCGCGAATGAACGGCGTAAAGTCGTCCTCACCGCCCAAAACCAGCAGCGGCAAGAAGTCGCCGGCGGCGCACATACCCTGGACAATCTCGGCCTTAGCGCGGGCGATGTTCTCGCGGCTGCCCAAAATGCCGATGTGAGAGGTGCCGATCTTGCTCACGATGGCAAGGTTGGGATTGGCGGACTGGGACAGGCGCTCAATCTCGTGGAAATGGTTCATGCCCATCTCGAGCACCAGGACCTCGGTATCGGCCGGAGCGGAAAGCACCGTGAGCGGCATGCCGATCAGGTTATTGAAATTGCCCTTGGTGGCCCAGACGCGATAGCGCTTGGCGAGCACAGCGGCGAGCACGTCCTTGGTCGTCGTCTTGCCGATGGAACCGGTAATACCAACGACCAGGCAGCCAAGCTCCAGGCGGTACGCGTGCGCCAAACGCAGCAGAAACTCCTCGGGATCATCGGTCAGCAAGATGGCACAGCCCCTGTCCTGCGCCAGCAAGACCAGCTCGGCCTCGGGCTCACGCGTCATCACGACGGCGCCGGCACCCGACTGGACGGCACGGGAAGCAAAATCATTGCCGTCGACGTTTTCACCGGGAAAGGCGACGAAAATCGTCCCTTCCTCGACCTGGCGCGAGTCGATAACGCACCCGCGGCATACCCGATCGGCTTCTCCCGTCACGGTTCGGGCCCCTGTTGCGGCCGCGAGGTTGTTGACGGCGATCTCTATCATTGCAGCTCCCCTGTAAACCTAATAATGCTATCGGCGTATTGTATCCCAGCGCCGCGCATGCGTGGTGCAGGGCATGTGAACACCCCTCATATGGGACAACAAACCACGCCCCAAAGATTGTAACCCCCTACCTCGTGTGCGGGATACCCAACACGTCGAGCGCGTTGGCCATAATGGACTGGAACGGCACCGCAGCGGCATCTGAGCCGCTCGGCGTTCCGTCGAGCGTGATATAGCACAGCACCTTGGGCGATTGTGCCGGCGCAAAGCCCATAAAGGACGACATGTAGTTCTCCTTGAGGTAACCACCGTTCTCGTCAGCACGCTCGGCCGTACCGGTCTTGCCCGCCACGTCATAGCCATCGACCGCACCGCCAACGCCCGTGCCTTCGGACACGACCGTCTGCATGCACGATGTCACCTGGGCGGCAGCGTCCTCCGAAATCGCGCGCTCACCTTCGCCCCAGTCCTTCTCGTCGCCTTTGCTGGACTTATAGAAGTGCGGGGTCATCATCACGCCGCCGTTGGCGATGCCGCCCACGGCACGTGCGATCTCAATCGGAGAGACAGACAGCGCCTGTCCAAAGCTCATCGAGCCCAGCGTGGCGCCGTCATACTGGTCACGCTCCTTGACGATGCCCAGGCTCTCGCCCGGAAAATCGACACCGGAGCTGTGACCTATGCCCCACTTGTCCACATAGGCGGCAAAGTCGTCGGCACCGATCTTGCGCCCCACCAGGACAAAGCCCACGTTGGACGAACGGCGCATCATCTCGCGCACATCCATGGTCATGGAATAATCGCGCTTGTCGGCATCGGTGACGGTATCGTCGCCCACCTTGATGCTCGCCGGTACCTCAAACGACGTACTCGATCGCACTACGCCCAAGTCGAAGCCGGCGCCCGCCACGAGCGTCTTAAAGACCGAGCCGGGCTCGTAGGCGTCGGTGACCAGGCGCAAGTTCATATCCTCGGTCTTGGCGTTCTCCAGATCGGTCTGGTCGTAGGTCGGGTACGAGCAGGCGGCGAGAATTTCACCAGTCGTGGGGTCGGTGACCAAAGCCGAGCCGTTCTTGGCCTTAGTCTTCTCAACTGCCTCTGCCAGGGCATCCTCGGCCGCACGCTGGATATTGACGTCGAGCGTCGTCACGATGTCAACGCCGTCGACCGCAGCCACCTTTTTATAGGCACCGCCCGCGATATAGCTGCCGTCCCTCGCGCGCTCGCGCACGAGAGAACCGTTCGTGCCGGTCAAAAGCTTGTTGTATTGCTTTTCGAGACCCGTCAAGCCGTCGTTGTCTACATTCACTACACCCAGCACCTGCGATGCCAGATTGCCGTATGGATATACGCGCTTCATGGCCTGCTCAAAAAGCACGCCGGGCAGGTTCTTCTTCTCCAGCGCCGCAGCATCGTCTTCGTCCACCTGGCGCTTGATATACACCCAGGTGCCATCGGACTCGACGAGCTTGCGGCAGGTCTTTTTATCGATTCCAGTTGCCTTGACCAGCGCCGACACCGTCTTGTCAACATCCTCGACAAGCTGCGGGTTCACGGCGATGTTGCGACATTCGACCGACGACGCCAGCACGTTACCGTTGCGGTCGTAGATGGTGCCACGTTTGGCATAGAGGGTCTGCGCAAGCAGGCGACGCGCATCGGCACGCTCGCGCAGTTTATCGGCTTCGACAATTTGATAGTCGGCAAGGCGAAAGACGCCCAAGCCCAAGCCAAGCCCAATGAAGCCCATGACGGCTTTGCGGCGAGGCAGAGGCGTGCCCGTGAGCCATTCGGTCGACGAACTCTTGCGCGACCTGGTGTTATGCACTTGAGGGCCGCCCGAGCCGCGAAGTCGCGACGCCGGGTCGTTGCCACGGGACTGCCCGGCGTTGTAAGATTGCCGACCCGTTCCTTGATAACCAGAACGTCCCCGCGACGAGGGACGTCCAGAACCGCGGCCCCCATCGGAACCGCGGCGATAGTCATTTGTCATACTCAGCTACCGTCTTGCTACTGAGCGGTCGCGGTCGCGTTGGCGCCCGCGGCTGCATCCTGCGAAAAGTCAAGTGTAACGCTCTCGCTGGGCTCCACCATGCCATAAGCGCCCGCAAGGTCGCGAATGCGCGTGTCGGCGCCATAGACCGAATGCATGACCTCCAGGTCGGAGCTCTCATCGGTCGCTTTTTCGAGCGTGTTGGTAAGCTCGGCGTTGCTGTTGAGCACCTGGGCCGTAACGCCGGCGAGCGCCACGCGGGCGACGCCGATCGTCATGAAGATAGCCGCAATGATGCAAAACGTTTTAAGAACGCTCATGAAAACCGGGCTTACCGCCTGGTTTGCCTGACGGCCCGCGCCCGTGTAGACATCAAAGCGCGGCGTGCGCTGCTCACGGGGAGCAACGGGGGCCTGCGGCGTCTCACGATAGGCGGGCATGGCGTTCATATCATAGGCGAGTGCTGCGCTTGAAGTGTTGTAGCCCATGATATGCCGCCTCCCATCCCGAGTACGTTGGTAGTGTGTTTAAGCTTCGTTTATGGTGCGAGCGGGAGGTCCAATATCGCGCGGTCGCGCCTACAGACGCTGCGCCACGCGGATTTTGGCTGATCTCGCCCGAGGGTTGCGCTCAACCTCATCAGGCTGGGCAACCAAGGGTTTGCGGGTGATGACCTTGAGTATCGGCACGTTGCCGCACACGCACACCGGAATCTCCGGCGGACACGTGCACCCCTGGCTCATCTCCTTAAAGTGATTCTTTACGATACGGTCCTCAAGCGAGTGATACGAGATGACGCAGATACGTCCGCCCGGATTGAGCCACCTGGTGGCGGCATCAAGCCCTCGTTCGAGCACATCGAGCTCGTGATTGACCTCGATGCGAATGGCCTGGAAACTTTTCTTGGCCGGGTGTCCGCCATGCCGACGAGCGGCAGCCGGGATACCCGCCTTGATGATCTCGACAAATTGGCCGGTGGTTTCGATCGGTTCTTGCTCGCGGCGGCGCACGATCTCGCGCGCGATCTGCGAGGCGAACTTCTCTTCGCCGTAGACGCGTAGAATCCGGGCGAGGTCGTGTTCGTTATAGGTGTTGATGACCTCAGCTGCGTTTAAGGTGTTATTACCCGGATCCATCCGCATGTCCAATGGGGCGTCCTCGTTATACGAAAAGCCCCTGCCAGGGATATCGAGTTGCGGCGACGAAACGCCCAAATCGAACAGGAAGCCATCGACCCCGGGCACCTCGGCCGAGCAAAGCAGCTCGTCCAAGTCGCCGAAGTTGCCCTTCAGCAGCTGGTGCGGAACGCCGGGAACCTCGCGGTCCAGACGGGCGCCAGCAGCCTCGAGGGCCATGTCGTCCTGGTCGACGCCGAGCAAAAGGCCCGTCTCCCCCACCTGTGCGGCCATCTTTACCGAATGGCCGGCACCGCCAAGGGTGCAATCGCAGACAACGGAGCCGCTCTTTAGCCGCAGCGACTCAAGCACTTCGCCGAGCATGACAGGTTCATGCCGATATTCTTGTGTCAAGATCCCACGCTCCATCCGTTACCCGTGCCTTGCCCTTACGAGAAGAAGAGGTCCAGCAGGGCCTCATCGTCATCGTCCTCATCGGCCGTAGCGCGGTCCCAAACCTCAAGGTGGTCGTAGTTGCCCACAACCGTGACCTCGCGGTCGAGGTTCGCCTGCTTGCGGAGAGACTCGGAAAGACCGATACGACCGGCGCTGTCCACGTCCATCGACGTGGTGCGCTTGTTGATCGCCCTCATGAGCTTCTGGTCATTAATGTCACGCGGGTTAAAACCCTCGTGGCCCTCACGACCCGCGAAGAGTCCTTCGACCCACTTATCGAAGGCCTCGGCAGAGAACACGTACAGAGCATCGACATCCAGGGCTTTGAACACGCGAACGTGCTCTCCAAGCTCCTCGCGAAGGGGTGCAGGCAGGGACAGACGACCTTTTGCATCGAGATTGCGCTCGTATGCACCAGTCATTCCCATGTGCGCCCTCCCCTCGGTTACTCAGATGGCACGTACGCGGGGAACCACCCCGCCTGTCGACGTCATTAATAATATGGGGAACCGCCCCATTTTTCAACACCTTTCCCCACCCC
>DXMA01000007.1 GCA_019414445.1 Collinsella sp. | reverse complement strand
TTCCGGAATCAGGCCCTCGCGGCCTAGTCGCTATTTAGGGCGTCCAAGATTTGGGACGCAGTTCAGTGAGGCGGGCCGTTTTCGTTTGAGCAATCATGCAGCGATGTGATGGGGCAAACTAATCCACGCGCTTGTCGCCCATAAAGAAGACAGCCACCGTACCAGGTCCGGTATGCGAGCCAATCAGAGTACCGATGTTATTGATCTCAATCTTGCCTTTAAGCTGCGGAATCTGTTCCTCGATCAGCGCCGCAACTGCCTCGGCATCCTCGCGGCACGCCGAGTGCGACATGACGCACTTACCCGAATAATCCGCACCGTCCTGCACGTGTGCCATCATGGTCTTAGCCATCTCGGAAATCGCGCGCTTCTTAGTGCGAATCTTCTCACGTGGCGACAGCTTGCCGTCGCAATCGACCGTCATAAGTGGGCAAATCTTAAGCGCCGTGCCGATGATCGCGCTCGCAGCCGAAATGCGACCGCCGCGCAGGTAGCTCGACAGATCGGTCGAGAAGAACCAGTGGTGCAGGTTGAGCTTATGCTCCTCGATCCAAGCGGCCGTCTCGTCGAGTGAAGCCCCGCTATCGCGCACGTCGGCGGCGCATTCCGCCAGCAGGCCAAAGCCCGAAGACGCTGCCAGCGAATCGATGACGCGCACCTTGCCGCCCTGGGGATAGCGATCCGCGAGCATCTGCGCCGCAACGCAGGCCGATCCATACGTGCCCGAAATACCCGACGACAACGTCAGGTGCAGCACGTCTTTGCCCTCGGCAACAAGCGGCTCCCAAAACTCCTCGTACTCACCCACGCTCACCTGAGACGTCTTGGGCATGGCGCCCGCGGATATCTGGGCAAAAAACTCGTCCGGCGTAATCGACTGATACAGATCGTCCGCATAGACAACATCGTCGATCTCGTAATGAAAACACACGACAGGGATATTGCGCGATTCAAAGAACTCCCGAGTTCGATCGGCGGCGGATTCACAGGTCAGGACAAAATCACTCATATGAGGCTCCTTACGTATAGTTATAAAAATTATCGCACAGCAAGCATAAATACGGTACAAATGTCCACTATTTACCAAATAGAGCCAAAGGTGGTGAACATCTTTACCGTCATCATCTCTATCGATCCCGGAGGCATACGTCTGTAAAAACGACCCTACGTCTCCACCCAACCGCCATATCTACCTCAACTAAATCGATTTACCAAACCGTTCGGCCAACAATTCGACCTCCCACCCCCAATCGAAACAAAAGCGGCGCATACTGATAAACGTTTGACGCTGTTTATCAGTTTTACCAACCCCATCGGAAGGTGTTTCATGGTCGCATTCGATCGCAATCCGCAAGACTTCAAGTATCTGCGTCTGCTGTCGAAACAATTTCCCACCGAGCAATCCGCGTTTACCGAGATCATCAATCTCTCGGCCATCCTCAACCTGCCCAAAGGCACCGAGCATTTTATGAGCGACGTGCATGGCGAGTACGAAGCCTTTATGCACATCCTCAACAACTGCTCGGGCGTCGTGCGCGAGCATGTCGACGAGATTTTTGGCGGCACGCTTTCCTTTGACGAAAAGGGCGAGCTGTGCACGCTCATCTACTACCCGCACGAGAAGATCGAGCTGGTCCGCAGCCAGCGCGAGGACTCGCCCACCTGGTACAAGACGATGCTTGACCAACTCATTGTGATTGCCCGCTCGCTTTCGAGCCGTTATACGCGCTCCAAGGTGCGTAAGGCCATCCCACGCGATTACGCCTATATCATCGACGAGCTGCTGCACACGCACCCGGACGAGAACAACTATCGCGTGCGCTATCACGAGCGCATCGTGGAGTCCATCCTGGAGACCGCAAGCGCCGACGACTTTATCGAGTCGCTTGCCTCGCTCATCAAGCGCCTGGCCGTCGACCACCTGCACCTGGTGGGCGACATCTTCGACCGCGGTGGCGGCGCGGCCAAGATTATGGACCGCCTGCTCACCTACCATTCACTCGACATCCAGTGGGGCAACCACGACCTGCTGTGGATGGGCGCTGCGGCCGGTGAGCCCGCCTGCATCGCCACGGTGCTGCGCAACAACCTACGCTACGACAACTACGAGATCCTGGAGAACGACTACGGCATCTCGCTGCGTGAGCTTGTCGCCTTTGCCGATGCCACCTACACCGCCGGTGAGTCCATCACCCCGCTGATCAAGGCCATCAACGTGCTGCTCTTTAAGCTCGAGGGCCAGATTATCCAGCGCCATCCCGAGTTTGACATGACCGACCGCCTGTTACTCGACAAGATCGATCACGACACCGGCACGGTCACGCTCGCCGACGGCAGCGTATGGCCGCTCACGACCAACGACTTCCCCACCGTCGACCCGGCGGACCCCTATACGCTCACGTTTCAGGAGCAGCACATCATCGACAAGCTCGTGTCCGAGTTTGTCACCGCCGATCACCTGCATCGCCATATCGATTTCCTCTATTCCCACGGCACGATGTACAAAGTCGCCAACGGCAACCTGCTCTTCCACGGCTGCGTGCCACTCAACGAAGACGGCACCTTTAGCAGCATGAACTGCCTGGGCACCTGGCACGCTGGCCGCGATTATCTCGATTTTTGCGACCACATCGCCCGCCGCGCCTGGCGCATGGGCGACCGCGACGCCCTCGACTGGATGTGGTACCTGTGGATCGGCTTTAACTCACCCGCCAGCGGACGCCTGGTGCGTACCTTTGAGCGCGCCTATATCGCCGATAAGAGCACCTGGGTCGAGCCGATGGACCCGTACTTTACGCTTACCAAGTCGCCCTCGGTCTGCGACGACATCATGCGCGAGTTTGGCGTCGCGCCCATGGCATGCTCACCGACCGGTCACATCATCAACGGCCACACGCCCGTTAAAACCACCAAGGGCGAGCAGCCCATCCGCGCCGAGGGCAAGCTGCTGGTCATCGATGGCGGCTTCTGCCGCGCTTACCATCCCAAGACGGGTATCGCCGGCTATACGCTCATCTCGAGCTCGCGCGGCTGCCGTCTCAAGTCGCACCGGGCCTTTACGACGGTTGCCGAGGCACTCACACGCAACGTGGACATCGAGAGCGAGACCAACCGTTTTGACCAAGCAGACCGTCGCCGCATGGTGAGCGACACCGATTCCGGAGCCAAGATCCGCAGCCAGATCCAAGACCTGCGCCAGCTGCTCGATGCATATAGAAACGGTGCTATCGAGGAGCGCGTCTAGCCCCACCCGCGGGGATTGGCTAAACTTGCTGAGTTTGTCATCCCCGCGGCGCCCCGGCGCCACCATAAGGCAGGTACCATGCAAAAGCTCCTTGCGCAGATCATGAAGTTTGGCGTCGTCGGCGTCATTGCCACGGTCATCGACTTTGGCATTATGAATCTGCTCCACTACGGTCTGGGCCTCAACATCCTAATCGCCAACACCAGCGGCTTTATCATCTCACTCATCTTTAACTACCTCGCCAGCATGAAGTACGTGTTTGCGCACAAGGAGGGCATGAGCCGCCGCCGCGAGTTCATTATCTTTGTCGTGCTGTCCGTGATCGGCCTGGCACTCAACGACGGTATCGTGTTGACACTCAACGCCGGCCTGGGACTCGAGGCCAATATCGCCAAGATTTGCGCCACCGCGCTTGTCATGGTCTACAACTTTGTGACCCGAAAGATCTTCCTGGAAGGCGACGAGACCAAGTAACTCGCAACCTTACAGCTTTACGATGCCCACGGATGACGCGCGTCGAGCGCTGTGTTGTTCGTGGGTTTTGCTCGTTTACGGGCAAATTTTCAACGTTTGCGGATTAGCTCTTGAAAATTTGGCGAGTTCGTATAGTTCTTGGCAAAGACCTTACGTTTCCCTTGCAAAAGCTCTAAAGTATCCTCTGCTCGATTCATCAACGCATTGGATGTGATTACGTGCGCAAGGCACTGGCACAACCTCATACCAAGCAGTTCCTCAAGTTCGCTGTCGTGGGTCTTATCTCCTTTGGCATCGACTGGGGTATGCTCATTGCGCTCGTCGAGCTGTTTCACCTCGACTTTTTGATGAGCACCACGGTCTCGTTTACCACCTCCGTTGTGGTCAACTACTGGCTCAGCATGAAGTACGTGTTCGATCATCGCGAGGGCATGAGCCGCAAGCGCGAGTTCACGATCTTCACTATCCTGTCGGTGATCGGCCTGGGCCTCAACGACCTGTACATGTTTGTGGGCGTCACGTTTTTGAGCATCGGCTACCAGGCCATGAAGGCCATCGCCACGTTCCTCGTCACCTGGTACAACTACTTCAGCCGCCGCTTCTTCCTCGAGGGCGCACGGTCGTAGTCGATTCACTATTTGCTTGAATGTATAACCGGTTGGAATTCCCATTCCAACCGGTTTTTTTGTTTGCCGAAAGACCCGGCGACCAAGTCCTCTACGCATGAAAAGCGGGCGGCCCGGATGTTTGTCCGAACCGCCCGCTTGGTGCGCTATGTCGAGGTCATTAGCCTGTAACGTAATACCAGACCACGTTATCGCCGTTGGAGAGAACGTAGTTGCTGCACGCCGTCATGGGCGTTGCGCCGTTGACGGAGTACATCCAGCCGCTCGTGCCGCCGTACTGTTTCTCGGCCAAACCACCAATCGCGGAGACATACGTGCCGTACGACGAGCCATGTGCGTTGACAGAAAGGCCCAGCGCGCACAGGGCATCGTAGACGGTAGCGCCTTCGTTAAAGGTAAAGGTGCCACCAGAAGACACAGGATTGCCCGCAGCGCTCGATGTGACCGAAACCGTCACCGTTACGTAGTTGGACTCCTGCGAGCCGCCCTGACCGCCCGAGGAAGCGCTTCCGCCATTAGAGCCGGAGGCTCCATCAGACGACTGGCCGCCGCCCGAAGAAGCACCGCCAGACACATTGGAGGTATCGCCGGCTCCCGTATTCTGGGCAGCGGATTTATCGCCAGACTTCTTGCCGTCCTGACCATCGGACTTCTTGCTATCCGAGCTTTTATCCGATTCCTTGTTTGAAGAATCGGAATTGTCCTTGCCGTCGTTCGAACCCTTGGACTTGTCTTTTGCGTCATTCGATGACTTGGAGCCCTCGGAACTGGCATCGCCCGAAGTCGTAGTCGAGCCAGACGCCTTGGTGTCCTTGGTGACGACGCTCTCCCCCGTCACGGTCTGAACGATCCAGTCGATGGACCAGGCACCGCTTGTGGAAGGATGGACGAAACCCAGCGAGACGACGATCAGAATGGTGCACGCGGCAGTCAGAACGCCAAGGAGCGCCTTGCGACGAGGGGCGGACGCCGCCGAAGCGGCGCCCTTTTGCTTTGCATCGTCGAACTGAATGAACGAAGAATCTGGTTGCTTGGGGTCAGCGTCCTTGGATTTATTGGACACAGCCCTCACCTACCGACGTTTGGTGAACACGAACACGCCGACGATGGCGAGTCCGATGACGCCGGCGGCAACGCCAACAATGGCGAGCGGATTGGCGCCAGACTCCTGCTCGGAAGCACTAGAGGACTTCTTAGCAGCGGTCGTGGAAACAGCACCTGTATCGGACTTGGAATCGGACTTCTTGTCGGACTTGCTGTCCTTCTTGCCAGACTTCTTGTCAGACTTCTTCTCGTCCTTCTTATCGGACTTATCGGAGTCTTTCTTGTCGGACTTGTTGTCCTTGGTCTCGGTCTTGGTCGACACCGTCGTCTTGGTCACCGGCTTCTGACCCGGGGCGATAGCGCCGCCCTTCGAGCCGGAGCCAGAACCCGCGCCAGCGCCGGAACCAGTACCGGTACCAGAACCGCTACCGCCGTTGGAACCAGCACCGCCATTGCCGCCAGGGTTAACGGCATTCTTGGTCCACTTGGCATACAGCGTCAGGTCGGCCGTCACCGGCGTGCTAAAGTCATACGCCTGCGCGCAAGCCTCATCGGTATACCAGCCAGCGAAGGTGTAGCCATCGCGCGTCGGATCGGCCGGCTTGACCAGCTTGCCGTCGGCCGTAGCAACAAACTTAGTGTCGCAAGCAGACCCGCCGTTGGAATTAAAGGCAACCGTCCAAGACTCAACGGCCCCGAGCTTGAACAGCGTGCCCGAGTCATTGATGTAGTACAGGTTGCCAGATGCATCGGCAATGACCGGAGAGTCACAGTACTGGTAATGGCCAGCCGCATCATAAATCTGCGTCGCCTCTGCATCGCCGAGCGTATAGCGATACACGCCACCACCAGCAGAGTAGTTGACGTAGTCCTTGCTATCCGCGCTGTTAACGGTGAAGTACACATAGGTCTTGCTGCCCTGAACGCTCACCAGCGGAGTAGCAGCAATACCGTTGAGGCCAGCCGGCAGCGCCTTGCCATCGGCAGCAGCGACCATCGTAGTCTTACCTGTCTTCAGGTTATAGAGAACCAGAGCAGAGCCCGTAGCCGTCTGTCCGCCGACAATCAAGTTTTCGCCAGCCACCACCGGTGCGCTCATGTTATTCGTAAGGCCCAGATCAACCGTCTTCTGTTCACTCAACAAGCCCTTCGCCGAAAGCGAAATCACATGGAGCTTTCCGTCGTGCGTCATCTGATAGAAGGTCGAACCATTGGACGGATCGGCGACGCAGTCAGCGTTCGCAAGGGCGCCGAGCTTCATGGTCGAAACGACATCGCCCGTCGTCTTATCAATGCACTTAAGCGTACCCGCGCTCGTAGGAACGATGGCATACTTATCCATCAAAGCCGCACCAGTCCAGTAATAGCCCTCGGCAGGGTCGATGTTCTGCCAAGAAACTTCGCCCGTGGCAATCTTAATGCGCGCAAAGGAGCCGTTGCCGTAGGTCGCGTTGTAATTCTCGTCATACGAAATATCGACCGAGCCTACATAGACGTACTCGCCGTCCGAAACGACGGTGCAGGAGCTCTGCGTCAAGTCCGTCAAACCAGGCGTCAGCCACTTGCAGATCAGCTTGTCTGCAGTAATCGCCTGGACCGCACCGCCGTTGAGCGGAACGATGATAAGGCCATTGGTATAGATCGGACGAGAGGTATAGCTCACCTTGGAGGCAAGCGGCGCAGAGGCAACCTTTTTGCCCGTGGACGAATCGATCTTTATGAGCTCGTTCTCGGTCGCGATGTACACAAAACCGTTAGCAATGACAGGCTCGCTGCAGTTGGCATACTGCTGACCAGACTCGGCCTTCCAATCGAAGGCCCACTTAAGACCGGCGGCCTGCGCAGGCGTCTTGGCATCCGTTACGGTCGAACCATTGCCACTGTTGCCGTAGCCGGCCCACTCGGCATCCCAATCAGGAGTCGTTGCGCTCGGGTCCACGACAATCTTGTCGGGATCGGGCATGGGCGATTTATCGGTGGTGTAGGCAAACGTAGCCTTGTCGCCGCTCTTGAGCGTGACCTGGTTGGCGCAGAGAGATGAGGGCTCTCCGTTGATAAACAGACGCCAATATTTCTTGGTCGCACCATCCCAGCCATACAGCTTGTGATCGAACGGCGAAGTAATGGAATTCAGGGACCAGTAAGCGCCGCCCTGAGAGGCCTTGTAATCGATAGACTGAGCCTTCAGAACCGCTTCGATAAGGTCCTGAGCCGTAGAGCCTTCGGGCAGGGAAACATTGCTTGCCGAGCCCCAGCGAGTATTGTTGCCGTTGACATCGGGACCGATAACATCGACAGACCCAAGAACCTGACCGGGGAGGGCATCGGCGTCAGCACCATACATAAAGGTGACGGCGTCACCCTCTTGGAGCTCGTAGTTGCCGGCACCGACCGTGACGGACTTGCCATTTACATAGAATTGCCAATAACTGCGGGTCGCAGGATCATACTTATAGGTCTTACCGTCAAGCGGCGATTTAATGCCGCTGAGGTACCAGCCCCAAGACTCTTCACTAGCAACGAGATCAAGACCAGTCTGCTCCAGCAGATCCTTGGCAGTAGAGCCCGCCTTGAGACTCATCTGACCCGTCGAAGCCCAAACCTGCTGCTTGCCGTCCTTGTCCTTACCGAGGACCTGAACGGAAGCATGGACAGAATCGGAGGGCAACTGGTCGCCCCAGCCACCGTAGAACCACGTAACGGTATCGCCAGCATGAATGGTGACATTGTCTGCCGTGCAGTCGCTCGACTTGCCGTTGATGAACAGCTGCCAACAGGTCGAATAATCGAGAGGCGTGCCCAGCTCAACGCCGTTGTACTTAAGGCTCCAAATGAAGGAGCCCGCAACAACGGCATCGATGTCATTCGCCTCGAGCGCGACCTTCGTAAGGTCAAGTGCGTTCGAGCCGGACGTCACCACATACTGCGCGTTATCGACCCAAGTCTGAGTCTTGCCCTGGGCATCGCGACCAATGACGGTCACATTTGCGGCAACCTGGTCCTTAACGACAGGGGACGAGCTACCAGCCGTATAGGCAAACTCAATCTTCTGCCCCTGGGTGAGCTTGACGCCGCTCGCGCCAACCGAGGAAGACGTGCCGTCGACAAACAGCTGCCAGTAGGCATAAGTCGCCGGATCGAAGGCAAGCGTGCGGCCATCGCTCGGGGACGTGATGCTTTCGAGGTAGAAACCGTATGCCGTGTTCGGATCGTATTTCGCCTTAAAGTCCACCTTCTGCTGCAGCTTAATGAAGGCGTCCGCAGCCGTCGAGCCCTCGTCGAGCTTAAGCTGCGTAGGTGCCACCCAGGTCTGAGCCTTGCCGTCGGCATCGGTGCCGATAATCGAGAACGAGACCTCAACTTGCTTCTTGGCGACATCGCCGGTTTCTGTCGGGTTCTCTGTCTGGACGGCAGCCGCGGCGGCAGATCCTGCTTGGCCAGTGGGCGCCGTCGAAGACTGCTCGCTCGTGGCAGGGCTCTCCCCCGTCGCCGAGCCTTCGTCGCCAGTTGCTGCCTCTGTTGTGGCGGCACTGGCTGCAGGCGCGCTCCCGGAATCCGAAACCTCGGCGCCGCTCTGCTCGGCAGCACCGTCCGCGGCCCCCGTGCCCTCACTCGACGTCGCAGCCTGAGCCACGGCCTCGGCAATGCCCTCGGCGCCCTCGGCCCACAGCTGAGCCGGCGTGGTGCCAAAGGCCATCGCGAAGGCCAGGAATGCCACCAGGCCGCGCTTGGCTACACCGCGTGCAATCGCGCCACGGCGATGCAGCGAGGCGCGCTCGCGCTCGTCCTCAAACATATCCATTTGTCCCCCATTGTCTGTACTTGGAGCGTTGCCTTGAGGCTGCCCCACGTCATCGCGCATGTTGCGCTCGAGTTCCCCCATCGGGGTCCCCTTCCCTCCAGAGCCCTATGCACACCGGCGGCACACGCCGCAGCCGCATGCAAGACGGGAGGCGATCCGACTTAACCTTAACGGCTCAGGCGCGCCGTCCGATCTGCGACACGAACATCCCGAGCCAAGAGGAATTACGGTTACTGGTACAGCCGGGGACTTGCACCGCGATTCTCCCAAACGCGCAGGAAAACCGCGCATTCGTGCGTCTCCGCACCACCATCTAGGCCATCGATTATTACTGTCGATATGGTAGCACGCAAAAGGGCCCCGCACACAGGCGAAGCCCAAGGTAAAAGCTATGGTTTGCGATAGGAAAGGATGCGGATGGGGTGCCGAGCAAAATAACCCGTTTCCCCGACCCCGGAAATCGTTACCGCTTGCCGCCGTGGCCGTTGCGCCAGATCTCGCGACCCAGCATAAGCGCCAGCACCAGCGCGCTCACGTAGCCCATAAAGCCAATGACCGGGATACCAAACACAACCGGCTCGATGCGCGCGTAGTACACCACCGACGAACCGATAAACAGGCCAGCAATCACAATTGCCATCGACATACGGTCGATAATTCCGCCCAGCTGTCGCAGCGCCTTATCGCTGCTCATGATCTGCGTGTTCACCTTAAGCTGGCCGCGCGTGAGCATGCGCGAAGCCAGGCCAAGATACTCGGCCGCCTCGAGCGAGCCCTTCGCCGCGCGATAGCTGCTCGCGGCAAGATCGCGCCCCATGTCGCGCACGCGCGTATAGGTGCTTTTCTCGTTTTTAATGTGCGTTTGGATGATCTGGATCATGTTGACGTTGGGCATGTACTCGGTCAGCAAACCCTCGAGCGTCACCATGCCGCGCGCGAACATCGTTACCACGCTCGGCAGCTCAACGTCGTTTTTGCGCGCCAGGTTTAACAGCGAGGTCAAAAACTCGCCGATATCCAGATCCTTCAGGTCAAGGCCTGCAAAGTCAGCCACGATAAAGTCCAAATCGGACAAAAAGGCCGAATGATCGAGCTCAGCCGAGTCGCCACGCGTCACGGCGAAGCGCATGAGCGAATCCTTGAGCTTGGGCACGTCACCCTCGGCCACGGCGAAAATCATGTCCTTGACGATACCGCGATCGTGACTCGACATGCGTCCGACCATGCCCAAGTCGATAAAGTAAACGATGCCGTCCTTGAGAATAATGTTTCCCGCATGCGGGTCGGCATGGAAAAAGCCGTCATCGAGCACCTGCGTCGAGTAGTCCTCGACGATTGTGGCACCGATCTTTTCCAAGTCATAGCCCTCGGCCACTAAGCGTTCAGGATCGGCGATCGAAATGCCGTCGACGTAGTCCATAACCACCACGTGCTCGGTGCACAGGTCCAGATAGGATTTAGGGCACGTCACGCCATGAACGCTCTTATGGAACTCGTAGAAGTCGTTGAGGTTTTTGGCCTCGGCCAAAAAGTTGGTCTCCTCGCGAAACGAGGTCCACAGCTCCTCGACTACGCCGTGCAGGTCAACGAATTGATCAGTGTTGACGAACTTGGAAACGATACGCACCACCGAGCGGATGATATCGATGTCCTGTGCCATAACCTGCTGCGCACCGGGGCGCTGCACTTTGACGGCCACGTCCTCGCCCGTCACCAGGCGAGCGCGGTGCACCTGCGCGAGCGATGCACTACCAAGCGGGTTGGGGTCAATCGCGTCGAACATCTGCCCCAGGCGCTGGCCGTATTCCTCTTCTAGGCAGCGGAGCACCACCTCATACGGCACCGGCTCTACGTCGGAGCGCAGGCGACGCAGCTCGTCACAAAACCGCTGCGGCAAAATCTCGGAGCGGTTAGCCAGAATCTGTCCCATCTTGACGAACATGGGGCCGAGTTCCTCGAGCAGGCGGCGCAAACGAACCGGCGTGAGGTTGTCCCACACGCGATACTTTTTGACCAGGCGAACAATCTGCCCGATGCGTTCGCGACGACCCGCCGGCGTGAGCTGGTATTCCTCGTCCGGCGCCATCGCGTCGGGCTCCTCGGGGACCATATCGACAGCGCGCGGCTTCTTGCGAGCGCCCGAGACGGCGGCATCGACCTCATCGACAACCGCCGCCTCGTCACCCAAGGGATCTAGATTGTTGTAATCGGTGGTGGAATCTGCCATCTGCGCTGCTACTCGGCCTCTTCGGTATCCTTCGCATCGTCGGGCTCAACGGACTCGACGGGCACCGAGGTCACGTTGTCCTCGACCGAATCGACGATGTCGCGCACATGGGCCAGGAAGGCCGTGCGCTCGGGCGCGGTCATAACGCGGACGCGGGCAAGGATGAGCTCGTCGAGCACGCGCTGGGCCGCGGTCTCGCCCTGCATGCCCAGACGCTCGGTCAGGTCGGAGATGGTGCCACCGGCCTGCTCGAACATATCGGACACGCTGCGGGCGATATCGGGGGTGGCGGTGTCCTTGCGGACCTGCTCGCCCTTGGTGTTAAGGTCGTCGAGGACCTTCTTGCCGCCTTCGACAGCAACGGCGGCAGCGCCAAAGCCAACGTTGATGGCGCCGTTAACAAGCTGATCGAGTTTCATAACCATGGTTGTCTCCAATCACAAACAACTGCATTGGCGTTCTTGTACCCAAGATTGAGCGAAAGCGACAAAGCGTTTTAGCGCTATTCAATCGACGGGAAATCCCTACCTCACGTTGTCGTTCATCGCGAAAGAGTTCTTCATGGCGCAGCTCGTGGTGTAGAGCACCTTGCCCAGTAGAGCATCGGTCTCCACGCGAACACGCTCGGCAAAGGCCTCATTGGCGCGTGCAAGCTCGGCAGGTACCTCGGCCTCGGGCAGAGCGGCTACGGCAGCATCGACGTCATGGATCTGCTTGTGGCCCATGCCACCGACCTTCTCCTGGTAGTCCTCCACAGCGCGGCCGCACTCATGGAAGCGGACGTCGGCCAGCGCGCCGATCAGGCGGTTGGCCCAGTAGAAGTTTTCGGACGTCACGCGAGCCTGCGTGTCGGCATAATACTCGGGCATGGTCTCGACGTTGGCGTACAGCGGAACCAGCGCGTTAAACGAGTTGGAGCCAAAGGCCATCCACTGCACGGCGCGGTAGGCCGGCTGCGCATAGGGGCGCAGCTGCAGCACGGCGAGCTGGCTGTTACGGTTGATGCCGATGGGACGATAGGCGCCGCGTGTGGCGGGCGTACCCTTGCTGCCGTAGCAGTCGTACTCCGTGCCCTGGTAGTGGCTCGAAAGCACGTACTTGATGTCCTCGATGGTCACCTTGCGCTCAGGCACGCGGCTCCAGGGGATGTCATCGCTCTCGGGCGTGTGGTCGGCCTCGGGACCGTCCCACACATCGCTGGGGTTAAGGCAGCGCTGCATATACCAGGCGCGCGGCGTGTTGTAGACGTGGTCGCTGTCGCTGTGCGAGCCAAAGGCCTCGCGCGGGTTGAAGACCGCGGCCGGACCGTCGCCCTCGACGCCCAGCGTCAGGTCCAGATGCCACTCGGCCATCCAGGAGCGCAGGTCGGCGGAGCACATGTGGTCGGTCTGGGCGGCGTCGGCGTCGTCCAGGTCAAAGCTGTCGATACCCAGCTGGTTGGGCATGGTCACATAGGCGTCATCGGGCACGCGCTTGGCGATCCAGTGGTGGCCGCCGATGGTCTCGAGCCACCAGATCTCGTCCACGTCGCTAAAGGCGATGCCGTTGTTCTCGTAGGTGCCGTAGCGCTCGAGCAGATCACCCAGGATACGAACGCCGTCGCGAGCGGACTTGGCATACGGCAGGACCAGGGTCACCATGTCCTCCTCGCCCAAGCCACCGGGCTGCGCCGGAACGTATCCATCCTCGCCTTCGTTGCCCTTGGCGGGCAGGTAGTCCACAAGCGGGTCGGCGCCGCGGACGCGCTCGTTGGTGGTGAGCGTCTCGGTTGCGGACATGCCGACATTGAGCTCGTTGAAACCGGCCTCGGCCCAGATGCCGTGGCCCGGGACAACATCGGGGACGCTCGTGTAGCGCATGGGGTTATCGGGCAGCTCAACGGTCAGGTGGCTCAGGACGCTCGTGTAGACGCGCGGCTGCTCGTCGGGATGCACCACGCGCATGCGCTTGGGCTCAAACACCCCGTTGGACGAGTCCTCGTTGCGGGCAACCAACGTCGACCCGTCGTAGCTCGCGTTCTTACCAACCAAAATCGTTGTGCACGGCATGCGCATCCTCCTTGAGCGAAGAAATCAAACGATAACAGTGTATCGCTTCGGCGCAGAAAGGGCGAAACCGCGGCGCTGGCAACCCCTGTGGTCAAAAAATGCCAAATATGAGTACTGTCACCAATTTAGTAACAGCAATTTTGCTACGTATGGGTGTCGAAAGTCTACATTTGTTCAAAAATTAGATGATGTAATTCCTCATAGGTCCAATAAAATAAGCTCTCTATCGATAATAAATATCGTTAGAGAGCCTATTTGACCTAAAATATATGTGACTATCTTGGCAACAGTACTCATATTTGGCATTTTTTGTCCACGGGGTATAGAACTAACCCCTCAAACAGCCCAAAACGCCTATTTCGATGCGCGCTCGGCCGCTTCGATCACGTGTTTGGCGAGGATCGCCGTCGTCACAGCGCCCACGCCGCCCGGCACGGGCGTGATGGCGTTAACGACCGGCTCCGCAGCATCAGAATCGACGTCGCCGACCAGCTTGCCGGCGGCCTCGTCCCAGTTAATGCCCACATCGATGATCGTCTGGCCCTCGCGAACCGCATCCGCGCCAATCGTGCGCGCGCGTCCAACGGCCGCGACCACAATATCAGCCGCACGACACTCGGCAGCCAAGTCGCGCGTATGCGTATGGCACGTCGTCACCGTGGCATTGCGAGCCGTAAGCATGGCGGCAACGGGACGACCAATCACCAGCGATCGACCGACGACCGCGACCTTGGCCCCATCCAGCTCAACGCCGTAATGGTCCAGCAACGCCAGCACGGCCTCGGCCGTGCAGGGAGCAAAGCCCTCGCCTCGCCCCGAAAGCGTGGTAAGCAGCGAGGCCGGCGTCATGGAGTCAACATCCTTGGCGGGATCGAGTGCCGCGGCAACCGCATCCTCGTCAAGCCCGGCGGGCAGCGGGCGAAACATCAGGCATCCGTGAACAGCCAGGTCGGCATTGATGCCCTCGATAGCCGCCAGCAGCTCATCCTGCGAAACATCGGCAGGCAGCAACACGCGACGAGCTTCGATGCCCACCTTTTCGCAGCGTTTGAGTGCACCGCGCTCGTAGGACAGGTCGTCCTCGCGCTCGCCCACGCGAACCATGGCCAACGTCGGCACAACGCCGCGCTCACGCAAAGCCGCGCAGCGAGCAGCGAGCTCCTCAGCCAACGCGCGGGCGACGGGAGCACCCTTCAATAGCTCGGCCATGGCTATCCCCTCTTCCTTGCGGCGTCGGCGGCGCGGCGCGCCAGCGCATCGGCGCGCGGCAGCCACGTATCCAGCAGCTCATCGCACGCCGCCTCGAGTTCCTCGGCGCGCGCCCGGTCTTTCATAGATGTGGTGTTGGCAAAGAGCGTCAGGCTCGCACCCTGCATGGCAGCGCGGCAGAACACGGCGCCGCAGGCCACGTCGGACAACAGCTGGCGCGAGCCCTTATCGGCCATGTCCTCGAGCAGCGCCAGCGCGCGGCCGCAGGCATCCATGATCCGATACGGTGGCATGGCCGCCACGTGCAACGCGTCCTGAATCGCCGCAGGTCGAGCTGGGTCCTCGCGCGGAATACCGTACGCAGCGGACACCTGGCCGTACGCGCGAACGTCCTCGGCGACCAGGTCCACAAGTTCCTGCGCCAACTCGTCTGCCTGGGCAAATGCGCGCGTCAGGTCGTCCGCGCGATCGGCAAGCGCGGGATTAGTCGCCCCATAACGAGCAACCATCCCACAAAGCGAGGCACCCAGCGCGCCCACAAAGGCGCTCGCGCTGCCGCCGCCGGGAACCGGCTCGCGCGCGGCCAGCGCCTCGGCGAACCCGCGGCAGGTCTTGTCCATCATCTCTTGGCTCATACGCATGCACCCTCAAGTCGTATACATCGGTCGGGTGGCAACCGCCGGCCAACCGCATCGATCACATAATGGTGCTAAGTCTAGCCCATAAGTACTCGAGCGTCAGCGCACCTGGCCATCGCGGATTTCTATGACACACGATAGGCGGCAGCGACGCAAACATGGGACACATGACCCACGTTTCGGGACTCTCGGACGGCGGCAACTGGGGCATACATATAAGTAAGGAGCCCCATGTTGGGGCAACGCCCGCCACGGCGCCGGACAAAGAACGGAGGAATCACCGCACAGCAAACAAAGCCATCATGTGCGCGCGCAAGCGCCGACCGGCGATCCGCGACACACGATGCCTCTAACAGACAAGGAGGACGCCACCATGAAGAAAAAGACCCTATCAATCCTTTCCCTTTGCATCGCCCTCTTTGCCGCGCTTGCCCTTGTCGGCTGCGGCGGGAACGCATCGGGCGGGGGCAGCAGCGCATCCAAGAGCGAGGGCAAGGAAAAGGCCCCCGTCGCCAAGAAGACCGACTTTATCTGGTTTAAGGTCGAGATGCCCGAGGGCGTCGGCGTAAGCGACTCCGCCGGCAAGAATGCCGACAGGGTCCAGCTCACCTTCCCCGAAGACGAGAAC
Source organism: Collinsella sp. (assembly GCA_019414445.1). GTDB lineage: Bacteria > Actinomycetota > Coriobacteriia > Coriobacteriales > Coriobacteriaceae > Collinsella. Next base: position 99,233 of record DXMA01000007.1, on the reverse strand, counting down.
GCCTCGGCCGATCGCTTTATCCCCGTTTGGAAAAAAGCGATGACAGCCGAGGAATCCCACGCCGACCAGGCAGAAAAGAAGGGGGATACGTTCCAGTGGAAGGATGGCGGGTCCGTCGAGTATAACGGCAGGACGTGGCTCGTCGGAACATACGAGGACAACAGCGGCATCTCAACCATGCTTTTTACCGACGTTGAGCCGGGAAGCGTCTACGTCCTCATCTCGAACTTCGACCAGCACAAGAAAGAAGCCGAGACGCTCCTCAACTCCATCGAGTTCCCCGATGACATGGCAGAGGCAGTTTCCGAGGCGCGCGAAGTCGAGATTTCGAGCATCGAGCTCAAGTAACGGGACACCCGCACGCGCCTACGCGCACCTGCGCACATGCGCCCCATTAAAGCAACGGGCACCCAACCCCGGGGAGGGCCGACAGGCATCGGCCCTCCCCTCTTTTGGACCCGCGCATATTGCCACTTGTCGGCGCAAATCCGGCCCTCAGAATGGGACACATGGCCCACCCTAGCGAGCCGTCCACGCGTACAGTAAAGGCAGGTAATCCATGGGCGGTTACAGATCGAGGAGGACACGACCATGAAAAAGAAGGCCTTTGCGATTCTCACACTCTGCATCAGTCTCCTTGCCGCGGTTGCCCTGGTGGGTTGCGGCGGAAGCGGCGGCGCTACCGGCAGTGGCGGTGGCGGCGGCGCAGAAAAGCCAGCCGTGGATATGAGGACCGACTTCATTTGGTTTAAGGTCGAGGTGCCCGAGGGCGTCGAGATCACCGACGTTGCCGGCGACACCGCCGACAGGGCCCAGTTTAAGTTCACCGAGAGCGAGCACGCCAGCGATCGCTTCATCCCCGTCTTCGACTCTGACAAGAACGCCGATGAACTGTTCGACTACGAGGCCAAATGGAAGGCCAACTCCGGATGGACCGAGAGCGATCCCGTTAAGTACAACGGCAAGACCTGGCGCAGCGCCTACTTTACGCACTCGGGCGGCGTAACGACCGAATACTTCACCGACGTTGACGGCGGCAGTGTGTACGTGCGTATCGACAACGTCGAGGAACACAAGGACGCCGTCGAGACCATGATGAAGTCTCTGGAATTTGCCGACGACATCGCCGAGGCCAAGACCGAGGCCATGAACGTCAAGCTCGACGATATCGAGATCAAGCGCTAAGCGACTGGCAAGCGCAACGGGAAACACGGTCGCAGTGCAAACAAGCGACGGTACCCCAGCGCTTCGTACCCAGGGAGGGCCGGTAAACCGACCCTCCCTTTCTTATGCCGGTAGCCGACGAACGCGAGGATGCCGGACGTCGGAACCGCCCCAAATGTGGCAACAGTACGAAAACGACAAACGCCCCAACACGTCCGCCCGCCGATTTATTGTGCCGCGCAGACAATTAAACCAGCATCTTTAAACATCTGAGCAGTATAGTGACCAAAACTATCGCATAACCGAACCCTACGAATGGAGAAGTTATGACCGAACACCACGCCATCAGCCGCCGAGCATTTACGTTGGGCCTTGGACTCGCGGCGTTGTCGCCACTTGCAAGCCTGCCCGAAACCGCGGCATTGGGCATTGGCCCACGAGCGGCATTTGCAGACGACGCTGCCACAGCGTCGGTCAGCCTCGACAATTTCGTCATTCGCCTTCGCCCCGCGGGCTATTTTCGTACCGCAAGCGTTAACGAAGACGGCAACGTCATCGGCAACGTCTGCCATCTGTTTAATGACGGCACGTCCAGCAAGCTCATCCTTGAGAACGTAACGACCAAGAATGACGATACAAACTGGTATGCTATCCGCACCTTGCTCAATTTCGAAGAGCATAAAAGACGGGCTACAGCATTTGGTCGGTCGATGGCGACTCGGACAAAGACGGAAAGGTCATCCACGTATGGAGTGGCGAGCATGACGGCAAGCCCAGCCGCTCTTTTGCGTTCGAGCGTCAATCAAACGGAACCTATATCATCCGAGACCGCACGGTCGAGAAAGAAACCGAGAAAAAGACATTAAGTACCTGGCAATAGAATCGAACGGCGAAGACCAGGACAACAATAAGATCTGCCATAAGAGTAAGAGCATTCCGTGGGAGCTCGAACTTATCGGTTACGACATGAAAAAGAACGATGCCACGGTTAGCAGCCTCGACTGGATCACGTACAGCAGCTACGTCGATGGGCCATGTTGGATGAAATACGTCGACGACAACAAGTTCCTCGACGAGCTGAGCATCCCGGGTACGCACGATTCGGGCACCTGTAGCGTGGACAACGACACCGAGCCCCAATCCTCGCAAGTAAAATGCCAGCAGGATTACATTCCCACGCAGTTGCTCGAAGGCATTCGCTATTTTGATATCCGGCTCGGAAAGGGCGACAACCCCGGTATCGACCACGGGGATTACTACCTGCTCAAAAAAGACGCGTACTTTATGCATCTTTCCGATGTCATAGGCTACTTCAAAACGTTTTTGAACGAAAACCCGACAGAAGCGCTCATCATGCTTGTATCACGAGGCAACGACGAGGCTACCGATGACAGTGTTACGACGGCTTTCGCCAAGGTTATGGGCGATAATCCCGATCTGTTCTACACGTCGAGCCATGTCCCCACGCTGGGCGAGGTTCGCGGAAAGATCGTTCTGCTGCGTCGATTTAGGCTCGCGGGCAACAGTGTAAGCGGCCACACGTGGGGCCTCGACCTTACCGAATGGGATGACAAGATCAAGGCTCACTCCGACAGCGCCACTATGTGTCTCGTCCAAGACGCGCGGGGCTTTGAAGCCGCGGGGGAAACAGGCGACAAAGAGCCCTATTGCACCAAGGTATACGCCCAGGACAAGTACAAACTCACGGGAACCGACAAGCTCAGCTGGGTCGATAATGCGCTGAAGGAAACGTCCGGGCGCACGCGCAACGAGGTAGATGTCGAGGACGATAACGGGGCCAAGGAGAAAGTCCTGGAGCGTTGCTGGTCTATCAACTACACCAGCTGCACGGGCTTGTCGCACGGAGGCAATCCTTTTACCTCGGCACGAGTAGTCAACGAGCATCTGTATAAGAGCCCGTACATCAATCCCAGCGGCATCGAGGATACAAAGTCAGATTACCTCAAGCACATTGGCATCATCGCATCCGACTTTGTTGATGCGGCGCTGGCCCGGAGCATCTATCAGCGCAATTACGATACGGAACACAAGCAGACGGCTTCGTACTATCTCCCGTACTATCTCCCGACCCGCATGCGCATGACGTACGGCGACTCGCTGAGCGATGCCTCATTCCAGGATGGCAAGACCGTTGGCGAGGGTCATTTCCGCCTTGCCGACAGCAGCAACGCGCTCAACGCGACAGCTTCGGGCCATGCGTTTGCCATTGAATACGTGGATGTCGACGCCCTGGGCAACGAGACCGTTACGGGGCTGCAGGGCTCTGTGCCCATCGATATCGATCCACGCGCGCTGACGCCCCATTTTGAGGGACTCGAAGGCCTTAAGGCCGGCGAAGACGTGCGCGCCAAGATTGCGGCATCACTCGAGGGCAAGCTCGAAACCGATGCCTGCACGGCCCAGCTCGAGTTTATGCACGGCGCGAACGGCGCTCCGGGCACAGCAATGGCCGAGGGCGAAACATTTGCCGCAGGAACGTACTGGGTGCGCGTGAACGGTCTCTTGGGCGACGCGGCGCAGAACTACACGCTCGCCAGCGACGGAGCCGCAAGCTTTACCGTAGCGGCCTCGGGCAGTGCAGGCGGCGCCGGCACCGGCAGCAGCACGGGCTCCAACGCAGGCAGCGCTGATAAGAATGGTAAGGGCAACAAGGGCAAGGGCTCGGGCGGAAAACTCGCCGACACGGGCGACGGCTCCGGCATTGCCGCCGGGCTCGCCGCTGCCGCCATGGCGACGACGGTCGCCGGCGCAGCAATGCTTGCCAGTGACCGCAAAAACGCTGGGGACGGTAGCGAATAGGCAAGCCGGCCTTTTAGACACATCGACTCAATCGGGGGCGCAGAACACCGTTCTGTGCCCCCGATTTTTACCTTGGCCCGAACGCCGCTATCGGCTACATCACCATGTTCAGCGCGTTAACAAACTCCTGGGCCTTCGCACGGCTGTTCAGGCTAAAGACGCAAGCGGTCAACAGACGATTGCGCAGAAAAACATCGCGGCCTTTGATTCTATTGACGCCCGTAATGTCCTTAAGGTAGACAATCTCGGTGTGCTTGCCGCCAAAAGTGCCCTTCTTGAGTACCTCAATGCGGTTAGGGTAGATCTTGACGTCTTTATACCTACCCGAATCTTTGTCCTGGAATAGCAGCGTGTTGCTGTCCATACACGTCACTCCCGTGGGGTTCGTTAAAACTGTCCCTATGGCCACATTTTAGTCACCGCAAGGCCCCATGCGATGATGTCAGACAGCACAGCAATTCGTGTCCGCGCGAGGCTTTAAACTAAATTCGATAAAGATGCATTCCACAAGAGGAAAGCGGGGCGACAGTGATGGGCGAACTGGTAAACCGTGGAGAATCGGCAATCGTGCCCGAAGGTTTTTACAAGCAGGTCTCCTCGATTCTCAACGCCGCTCGCGACAAGGCCTATACCGCTGTTAACTTTGCGATGGTTGAGGCATATTGGGAGATCGGCAAGAGTATTGTTGATGAACAGGGCGGAGAGGAGCGCGCCAAGTATGGCGATGCACCGATCGACGAACTTGCCGTTAGATTGACTAAGGATTTCGGCAGAGGCTTCAACGCCAGAAGCTTAAGATACATGCGTCAGTTTTATCTTGCGTTCCCAATCCGGAACGCGCTGCGTTCCGAATTGAATTGGACACATTACCGCAGGTTATCGCGTATAACCGACCCTGATGCTCGAACATGGTACATGAACGAATGCGCCGATTCTCGTTGGAGCACGCGTCAGCTCGAACGCCAGATCAACACCATGTTCCGCGAGCGCCTACTTGCCAGCAAGGACAAGGAGGCCGTCACCCAGGAAATCCAAAAGAGCGCCCCGGCTCGTCGCCCCGAGGATATCATCCGCGACCCATATGTACTGGAGTTTTTAGGTTTCTCGGACGATACTGCGTTTCGCGAGAGCGATCTAGAGCAGGCGCTCATCACGCATCTTCAGAAGTTCCTGCTGGAGCTTGGCCGTGGTTTCGCTTTCGAGGCGCGCCAAAAGCGCATCACCTTTGATGGGCGCCATTTCTATATTGACCTTGTTTTTTACAACTATCTGATGCGCTGCTTCGTGCTCATCGACCTTAAGACGGACGACCTTACGCATCAGGACCTGGGCCAGATGCAAATGTATGTGAACTACTACACGCGCGAGCTCATGAACGAAGGCGACAATCCGCCCATAGGCATCGTGCTCTGCGCGGACAAAAGCGATTCGATTGTCGAGTACACGCTGCCCGAAGACAACGACCAAGTGTTTGCCGCCAAATACCTGCCGTATCTTCCAAGCAAGGAAGAGCTGGCGCGCGAACTGAGCGCCGAGTACCGCGCCATCAACGAAGCGACTAATGGCGAAACGCAAGGGTAGCAGCACGTTGCGACCGAAGCCACCGCAGCCGTCGCAGGCGCACTCGCGGTTGCGACGCACGCTACGAAACAATACCGGTCATGGACGCCGGCAACGACATTCTAGCCGTGGCTGGCGAGCGTGACCTGACAGGCAAAGACGCGGCCTTCGTCTGATGTGGGTCCATTGGCTGCCACAGAAAAGGGCCGGTTGCAGCCGGCCCTTTAGACGATAATACCTGCGTTGCCCGCGCTTCCGAAGTGTGACTAGCTGAGGAGCGGGTTCCGCGGCACAACCTGATTTTACCCGGTGGGGCGGCTCTTTTGCAGCCGTTCCACCGTTTATTTATATCTGGCACCCTCAAACAATCAGACGGCAGCCCGCACTCCTGAGAGCCGCCCCATATCCCTGGCTATCGCGTCATAAGACTAACCAGCACCGCTCCCCTACTTCCCAAATAGCGCACCCAGCAGACCGCGGCGTTTGGGCTTCTCCTCTCGGTAGGAACCCTCGGCAACCGCTGCAACCTGGCGCGGTTGCTCGCCGCCTCCACGGCGCACGATCTGGTACAGGAAGGGTGATTTAACATATTTGATCTCGACGGGCGTGGCGTGCACGGTGCTCTCACCGGACAGATGCAGGCTCGAGCTGAGCGGCGCCACGATATGCGTTTCGCGCTTGTCGCTAAACACCACCGCGGCCGCACGACCCGTCTGGCCGTTTACGGCGATGCGCACCTGCTCGCCGTCGCGGCTGTCCGTTGCCGGACGGTCGACAAAGTACACTGGCACCATAACTAGGCCGTCCTTGTGCTTGCGGGCCTTGCATGCCCACGTGCGGATGCTCTTTTTATTGAGCCCCAGTACAGCCTCGGCGTCGTTGCCCGCAACGTCGAGCGCCAACTTATCAATAACCACCTGGTCCTTGGTAGACGCATCGACGGAGACAACGCGAAAGTCACTTTCCTGCATGGCCGGGTCAAACGGCCCAACCTTGGCAAAGTCCCACGGCTCCAAAATGCCCATGAGGCGAACGTCCAGGTAGTTTGCCTTGGGGTATGCCCAGTCGAGCACCTCGTAGTACACCAAGGTCTCCTTGCTCAGGCCCTTGCCTGGGAAGGACGCCATCATGCGCAGGTCCGCCAGCGCCATGGGGAAATAGAAGAGCATCATGTCGTTTTGGATCGCATCTTCCACGTCGTGCCCGGCAAAGGCTTCCGCATACTGGCGCACCAGCTGCAGTGCGCTGGCACGTGCCTGCTGCGGCGAGATTTCGCAGGGAATACCCTGCCCAGGTACATACTCCGCACCTACGCCCATGGTCAGGCGCTTGCTAAACGTCCCCGGCTTGAGCAGGTCGGCAATGCCGATCTTATTGCCGCAGGACGGGCACTCAAACACGCGCTGGGTCGACTCGCCCTCAAAGGACGCACCACAGAAGGGGCAAGGAATGCTCACATGCGTGGCCTCTTGGAACTCCTGCGCCGTGCCGCGATCCTCCCACAGCAGATGTTCCAGAACTGACTGATTGCGCCAGTGCGAATTGAAGAAATACCAGTCCGGGTCCTCCGGGCGCTCGAGTTGCGACACATGCGTGAGCTTGAGCAGTCCATCCACCACCGTTAGCGGCGTATGGCGAATGCCCAGGGCGCTCTTGGGCTCCCCCGCATCGGCCTGCCACGGAACGACCGTGCCGCAATAGGCGCACTCAAAGCTGCGCTTAGCCTGGTGCGAGTACATAGGGCCGCCGCAGTTTTGACATTTAATGGCAAACATCTCGTCCATGGAAACGTCCTCCTTTGCACAGGGGCTGTCGACATTAAGTATGTCGAGCAAGCAGGCACATGCCCATACCCATGTGGCCCAAAATGGACCACCCAGGCAGACGAGAAGGCTCGCTCGTTAGCACCGGCAGACTATTGCTGCATTTTCTGAGCATCGGTGCACGGCGCCCCCGCGCGAGCTACACTATCCCCTTAAACATGATTGTGAGGACGACCGCTATGCTATTTGTAAATCGGCTGGTACATACGCTTGTTCCCGGCAGCGAGAGCGAGCCGGTCGATGCATCTTGCCGCACCAACGCGGGCTTTTCCGCAAGCCTCGTCTGCATTGGCCTCAACATCACCCTGTGCCTGGCCAAGGGCATCGCGGGCCTGCTCGCCGGCTCCGTCTCCCTCATCGCCGACGCTTTCAACAACCTCTCCGATGCCTCGAGCAACATTGTGAGCCTGCTCGGTTTCCGCCTTGCCAGCCGCCCGGCAGACGAAGGCCACCCCTATGGTCACGGCCGCTACGAGTACCTAGCCGGCCTGTTCGTCGCCGTCCTGGTTTGCGCCGTCGGCATCAACCTGATTCTCGAGTCGGTCACCAAGATCATCAAGCCCTTGCCCACCGCTTACACGTTTATTTCCCTTGCGGCACTGGCTACGTCCATGCTCGTTAAGCTCTGGATGGCAGCGTTCAACCGCACGCTGGGCGATCGCATCGACTCGGAGACGCTCATCGCCACGGCGCAGGACTCCAAAAACGACGTCATCACCTCGGGCTCGGTCTTGGTGGCGGCGCTTATTTCGCAGACGACCGGCTTTGATCTCGATGGCTGGGCAGGCCTGGGTGTGGGCATCTTCATCTGCATCAGCGGTCTGGGCCTGGTGCGCGACGCCATCAGCCCGTTGCTGGGGCAAGCGCCCGACCCCAAGCTCGTCCAGGCAATCCGCGACAAGATCATGTCCTATCCGCAGGTCTTGGGCACACACGACCTCATGGTGCACGACTACGGCCCCGGTCGTCAGTTTGCCAGCGCCCACGTGGAGATGCCCGGCGAGGGCGACGCGTTTGAGCACCACGAGATTCTGGACACCATCGAGCACGACATCAAGCGCCAGATGGGCATTGGTATCACGCTGCACTGCGACCCCATCGCGACAACCGGCGATGACTTGCGCGGCTGGGTCAAGCGCGGCGTCATGCAGATCGATCCCGCGCTCTCCATCCACGATCTGCACGAGCACAACGGGTTCGTTTCGTTTGACCTGGTGCGTCCCGACGGCTTTGACATATCCGACGAAGAGCTGCTGGAGCTCGTCACGCGCATCGTGCACGAGCGCCGGCCCGATGCCTCATGCGTCGTTACGTTTGACTCGGGCTTTAGCTCGCCCGACCGTCCGGCCGAGCAGCTGTAGTCTGCTTAACAGCTAGTTTCCCTGCGCGCCCGAGATGCCGTTTTGCAGCGCGTCCCAGGCATTGGTAGCCATATCGCCCAGATTCTGAGCAGTATCACCCAGGTTTTGTGCCGTATCGCCCAGCTCTAGCGCCTTATCTCCCAACTCCTGCGCCTTGTTGCTCAAGTCCTCCAGCGTATTGGAGCTCGAGCTGTCGGTACCGCTTTGGCCGCCGGACGAGTTGCCATAGCTGTTCTTGTGCGTGAGCTGAATCTCCAGGTTGCCGTTGTCGTTATAGTAGGCATTCGTAACAACCCAGTTGGAATCGATGACGGGCGTTGAGCCATCGTCGGTCAGGATCACGGCGTTCGAAAGGTCGGCTCCGCGCGACTTGAGGAGCTTCTTGGCGTTGGACCAGTACTGTCCCGGGATATCGCTCAGGTCGACGGCAGCAGACTGGGTGGTCTCGGCCTGCTCGGTCGTGGCATCGGTCGTGGCGCCCCGCTTGTTGAGCATGCCCGACACGATGGCAAACACAACCGACAGCGCAAAGAAGATCGCCAGCACGATGATGATCTTCTTGATCACGCTCGACGAACGCGATGGCTTCTTCTCCTCGTCCTCGCCATATTGCGGAATCGACTTGGGGTACTCGCGATACGGCTCGCGCGACTCGTAGCGAGGCTGCGCCGTGCGAGGCATATACGTCGTCTGCTGAGGCTGCGGAATGGGATTTTGCGGCAGGTCATCATAGGAATTCGGCGTCGAGGCAGCATAAGAATCTTGCGGCGCGTAATCAAACGGGTCCGGAGCTGCGTTGCCATAGGGGCCTTGCGAAGATGCAGCGTAAGAATCCTGCGCCGAGTCGCCATAGCCCATAACTCGCGTGGGCTCGGCAGAAGGCTGCGTCGCGGCGGGGTCGGCATAACCGGGGTTGGGAACAACGTGGGTCGCATCGGCGCTACCGCCAGCCTGTGCGGAACCGTAGCCGCCCATCACGGTTGTCTTGTCCTGATCCATGCAACGATTCCTTTCCGTCGCGCGTGAGCCTCAAGTTATCCATGCATTCTACCCGCGCAAAAGCCTATGATGGGCAGAGTCCGTCGGTATCTACAAGACATGCGCGGGCCTAAGGATCAAAAGGCCCCGCCGGGCCTTGGTAGGCGCGACGGGGCGTGCAAGCGGCTATGAGCAGCGAGCTTAGAACAGGCCGGTGATGTTGCCGTCGTTGTCGACGTCGATGTTTTCGGCCGCGGGGATCTTGGGCAGGCCCGGCATGGTCAGAACGCTGCCAGTCAGTGCGACCACAAAGTGGGCGCCGGCAGAAACCTTGAGCTCACGCACCGTGATGCGGAAGTTCTCGGGAGCGCCCAGGGCCTTGGCGTTGTCGCTAAAGCTGTACTGCGTCTTGGCGACGCACACCGGCAGGTTGCCAAAGCCGTTCTCGCGCAGCTCGGCGAGCTGGCGCTTGGCGGCCGGCGTAAAGTCGACGCCGTCGGCGCGGTAGACCTTGGTGGCAATGGCCTCGAGAGCGTCGGCCACATCGGCACCGTCCTCATAGGCAAACTTAAACTCACTCGGCTGCTCAATCAGACGCATGACCTCATCGGCCAGCTCGAGCGCGCCCTCGCCGCCCTTGGCCCAGACCTCGGAAAGCTTAACGTTGACGCCGAGCTTCTGGCACTCGGACTCGATGAGCGCAAGCTCGGCCTCGGTGTCCGTCGGAAAGCGGTTGATGGCGACCACGCAGGGCAGACCATAAACGTTCTGGATGTTGTCGACGTGACGCAGCAGGTTGGGCATGCCAGCCTTGAGTGCCTCGAGGTTCTCCTCGTTGAGGTCGGCTTTGGCGACGCCACCGTTGTACTTCAGCGCACGAGCGGTCGCGACGATCACGACGGCGCTGGGGCGAACGCCCGTCATGCGGCACTTGATATCGAGGAACTTCTCGGCGCCCAGGTCGGCGCCAAAGCCGGCCTCGGTAATGGCAACATCGCCAAAGCGCATCGCCATACGCGTGGCCATGATAGAGTTGCAGCCGTGGGCAATGTTGGCGAAGGGACCGCCGTGGACAAACGCGGGCGTGCCCTCGAGCGTTTGCACCAGATTGGGCTTGAGCGCGTCCTTAAGCAACGCGGCCATGGCACCCTGGGCCTTGAGGTCGCGGGCACGGACGGGCTCGCCGGCATAGCTGTAGCCGACAACGATCTCGCCCAAGCGCTCCTTAAGATCGTTGATGCTCGTGGACAGGCACAGGATTGCCATGACCTCGGAGGCAACGGTGATGTCGAAGCCGTCCTCGCGCGGCACACCTTGGGCCTTACCGCCAATGCCATCGATAACATGGCGCAGCTGACGGTCGTTCATGTCGACGACGCGCTTCCAGGTGATGCGCTTAACGTCAATACCGAGCTGATTGCCCTGCTGGATATGGTTATCGAGCATGGCGGCCAGCAGGTTGTTGGCAGCACCGATGGCATGGAAGTCGCCGGTAAAGTGCAGGTTGATGTCCTCCATGGGAATGACCTGGGCCCAACCGCCGCCAGCGGCACCGCCCTTGACGCCAAAGACGGGACCGAGCGAAGGCTCACGCAGGGCCACGGCGCTCTTGACACCGCGACGACGCAGGCCATCGGCCAGACCGATGGTCGTGGTGGTCTTGCCCTCGCCCGCGGGCGTTGGGTTGATAGCGGTCACGAGGACGAGCTTGGCCTGGTGATCAGTCGGCTCGTTGAGCAGTGAATAGTCGACCTTAGCCTTGTCGAAGCCGTACGGAATAAGGTGCTTAACGTCAACGCCGGCGTTCTTGGCCACCTCGGTAATAGGCAGCGGCGTGACAGAACGTGCGATTTCGATGTCAGTAGGCATGGGCGGTCCTTTCGTTACCGAATGAGAAAAAGACCAATTCAGCATAGCACGGGCGCGCAATAGTAAAACGCCCATAACCGATGAACGGCGATATGTTTACCCGATGCCCAGCGATAGTCCAACAGCCCGCCAAAACAAAACGCCCTAAACGGTAGGTTCAATCCCCAGGTGCTCAAAGGTGCGGAGGGTTGCCTGACGGCCCTGCGGCGTACGAATCATCAATCCGCACTGCAGCAAATAGGGCTCATAGACATCCTCGAGCGTGCCCGGGTCCTCGCCCACCGCGCTGGCAAGGGTCGTAAGTCCCACGGCGCGACCGGAGAACGTCTTGGCGAGCGTCTCCAAAATGCGAATATCCATCCAGTCCAGACCGAGCTCGTCGATCTCGAAGAACTCGAGCGCCTGGCGACAGATATCGAGCTCGATGGGGCCGTTGCCGCGCACCTGTGCGTAATCGCGCACGCGCTTGAGCAGACGGTTGGCAAGACGTGGCGTGCCGCGCGAACGCGAGCCGATCTCGAGTGCACTGGGATGGTCGATCGTCACGCCCAGGATAGTCGCCGAGCGCGTCACAATCTGCGCGAGCTCCTCGACCGTGTAGTAATCCAGGCGATATGAAATGCCAAAGCGGTCGCGCAACGGGCCGGTCAACATGCCTGAGCGGGTCGTTGCCGCCACCAGCGTAAACTTGGGGATATCCAGGCGAATCGAGCGCGCCGCCGGACCCTTGCCAATCACGATATCGAGGGCAAAGTCCTCCATCGCGGGGTACAGGACCTCCTCGACCGAACGGTTGAGGCGGTGGATCTCGTCGATAAACAGCACATCGCCCGGCTGCAAGTTAGTAAGGATGGCCGCCAGGTCGCCCGTGCGCGCGATGGCAGGGCCACTCGTGGTCTTGATCTGAGCGCCCAGCTCGTTGGCGATAACGGTGGCCAGCGTGGTCTTGCCCAGGCCCGGAGGACCCGAGAAGATCACGTGGTCGAGCGTCTCGCCACGGCTCTGCGCCGCTTCGATCAACACGCGCAGGCTCTGCTTGATGTGCTCCTGGCCGCAGTAATCGTCCAGGCGCTGAGGGCGCAAAGTGCGGTCGACATCGAGATCCTCGGCCGTCAGCTCCGAGCCCACCATGCGCTCGCCGTGCGCCATGGATGCCGCCGGCGAGTTACCGGGCGTCGCCCACAAGTCCTGAGAGTCATCGGCTTCCCACATCACGCATCCATTCCGAGTCGCTTAAGCGCCGCGCCGAGCAGATCCTCGACACGCATATTCTGCCCATCATACCCGCTCAGGGCAACATCGGTCTCCTGCGGGCTAAAGCCCATGGAAAGGAGCGCCGCACGAGCATCATCGATCACCGAGGGAGCGGCAGCGGGCACGGGCATCGCAACCTGTCCGGGAATCACGTCGACCGGCACAAAGCCCTTATCCTTGGCAAAGGTGCTCTTGAGTTCCAGGATCAGGCGCTGAGCTGTCTTTTTGCCCACACCGGGTACCTTGGCCATGCCCTTGTCGTCCTCGGCCATCACCAGCGAATACAGCTGCCCCACGGTATAGGTGGAAAGCACGGCAAGCGCCAGGCGCGGGCCAACGCCCGAAACGGACACGAGCCGGTCGAACATCATGCGCTCATCCTTTGAGGAAAAACCGAAAAGTGTCATGGCGTCCTCGCGCACCTGCATACGCGTGTAGAGGCAGACCTCGCCACCGGGCGTCGGCAACGTGGCCGCAGTGCTGCCCGAGATGCCGAGCTCAAAGCCAACGCCCGACACATCGACGACAGCAGAGCTCATCGTGGCCTCGACAAGCGTTCCGTGGAGCTGGGAAATCATCAGTATCCGGTTCCTCTCTGTTGATAGAACTCGCCACCGGTGAGGGCGCGGGTGCGGCTGAGGTTTACGTGGCAGATGGCGCAGGCCAGGGCATCGGCGGCATGGTCGGGATGCGGGTCGTGATCGAGCTGTGTGAGTGTGCGTACCATGTAGGCGACCTGCCGCTTGTCCGCGGCGCCAGTGCCCACCACAGCCTGTTTGATCTGCATGGGCGTGTACTCGCCAATCTCGAGCGCGCATTCCGAAAGTGCGACGAGTGCAGCACCGCGGGCATGCGCCGTGGGGATGGCCGAACGAACGTTGGCGCCAAAGTAGATGCTCTCGACAGCAGCCGTGTCGGGTCGATAACGCTCAACGACATCCTTAAGGTCATGGGCGATATGCGACAGGCGCACCGCGAGCGGACTTCCGGCACTGGTCTCGATGCAGCCATAGGCACGGCAGCGAACCTCGCCACGCCGCTCCTCGATAATCCCCCAACCCGTATGAGCCAAACCGGGGTCAATGCCCAAGATAACCAAGCCGACCTCCCCTCGCCACAAGCACAGCGCAAGACAAGGCCCCGCGCATCATTCACGAACGTCTGTTCTAGAATAACACAACGCTAGCCCTATAAGTCAGCCGAGATCGAATTGTAGGTTGAGTATACGCAAGCGAGCGCCCGCCAGAGCGGCAAGGTGCCTTGAAAGAGGAGGGCATTGACCTGGCGGTCATGTCCGACGATTGAAAGGCAGATTGCCGCTCTGGCGGGCGCGCAGCGACCTAGTTCTGAGAGAAGAACGGAAATTGTCGGGGATCAACCGGCGGATGCGGCATCGGGCCACCCTGGGGCCCACCCTGCGGGCCACCCTGGCCGCCCATCATCTTATCGATGGCGTCCTGAACCTCGCCCTCGAACTTTTTCATTCCCTCGTGTAAACGACGCTGACCGTCCTCAGAGCGCAGCTCCTCAATTTGCTCGGGCGAAATACCCAGTAGCTCGCCCAGCACGCCCATCATCTCGTTTCGCACGCGCTCGCTCGTATCCTCGTCAGCAAAACGGCGCACCTCGGCGCGCGCCAGCGAATCGACCGTCATACGCTCCTTGCCGTTAAGCCCCAGGTCGGACCACGCGAGCATATACGGCCAGGCACGCTCGGCAAACGAACGGGCCGAGACGATCGGCGCCATCGGCAACATGCGGCGGGCAGCCTCACCCTGTCGAACGAGCATCAGCAGCAGCGAGCAGGCCTCGGGCTTGCCAGCGGCCATCGGGATGTCGTCGAAAGATCGATTGCGGTCCACGTGCGCCTCGAGCGCGCCATCGACCTCACCCGGCTCAAGCCCGCCGAGCAGCTGTGCCGCACGGTCGAGCATATCGACCGGACCGTCGAGCGTCGAGAGCGCCTGCGCCAGCACGCGCTCCATACAATCTTCCACTGCGTTGAGCGTCACGAGCTCTTGGGGCACCACGGCAGACGTGCGGTTGCGCACACGCGCCACAAACTCAAGCGTCGACAGGTACACATCGCCAAAGGGCGCAAAGTCGCCCTGGTAGCCGCCGCAAAGCGCCGGCGCCGCCAGCGCGTACTCGGTTTTGGACAGCGGGCTCAGCGCCATCGCACCCAGCTCGAGCGCCGTATCCTCCAGCATCAGGCCCAGCGTGCGCGAGCGCAGGCGCTCGGCATCGCCCGCCGACACGTCGCGATCGAGCACGCGCGCCGCATCCGGTGCATCGCGCTCGACAGTGCGAATGTGTAAACGCTCGGCGATGGCGCGGACGGCGGCACAGCGGGCAGCCTCGGCCTCTTCCTGCGCCGGAGTAAAGATACGGTTGCGCCCCAGCACCAGGCCAATCACATTGCGCGGGCCCAGAGCGTCGACGGCCAGCGCCGCCAGCAAAGACGACGGCAAGTCGCCCTCGAGCGCCACCACGGCGCGCGACGCACCGCGGGCGCGGGCGTTATCGCGAACGGCAAGCACCAGCGCCTGCCACAGCCATTCCTCGGAGCGAAACTCGGGCAGCTCGTGGTCTTCCAGGGCATCGAGCATCACACCGCGCTGGATCTCCTGAACCAGTAGGCTCTCCTCAAAACACGGCGCTTGGGCCACCACGCGGCCGCAGTCGTCGAGCACAAACGAACCGCCGGTATACACCGACTCGTCATAGGCACCGACCGGCGCTATGCAGGCAAACCACACGCTGCGCTTGGATGCGATCTTGCGGTAGGCGCCGCTGCGAACGGCGGCAATGGCAGCAGTCTCGCGGTCGGTCATGTCAAACGCGTTGAATTGGAAATACGCAATGAGGTCAACACCGGTCGGCAACATCTCGAGTTCGCGGTCCAAGTCAAAAATCACGGCGATGCGCACGCCGTCCACGTCGAACACCGGCGGCGCCCAACGCGTGTCGCTGTTCTCGCCACGCTGCAGGGCAATGCTCGAACGCGCCGGCACCACATGACCGTCCTTGAGCATCATGTAGTCGAGCAGCGGCTGGCCCTCAAACGAAACCGCCGCGGGCACGATGCAGATCATGTCAAGCTCCTGGATACGCTCGGCGACACCAGTCAAGCCGGCAAGCATGTCGTGCTCAAAGTCGGCAGCGCCCACCAGGCCACCGGGCATGGCGCCCATAAAGAGCGGAGCCGGAACGCACAGCACGCGCGCCCCGCGCTCGTGGGCCAGACGAGCCTGGTCCTCGATGCGGCCGCAAATGCCCTCAATATCACCCAGGCGCATATCGATCTGTGCAAGCGCGAGCTTCATGGCTCAGCCCTTTCCGTCGTAAACCATCGAAATCGTAGTAAAAGCGCCGGCCGCATAATGCAGTCGGCGCTTGCATGTGCATATGCTAGCTATGATACCCCGAGCGGGGGCGCGCTCCTAGAATGTCGCGGACCACAGCCCGTGCAGGTTGCAGTAGGCATAGACGGTACCGGTCTTGGAGCCGCCCGCGAAAAACGTCGCGGGTTTCATGCCGGGCTCAAGGTAATGGACCTCTAAGCGGCCCTCGGCCTCAAGGGCGATCCACTCAATGTAGTGCTCGGGCAGGCTGGGGTGCTCGACCGAGCCAACGCGTGCGCGAATCACGTGACCGTCACGCTCGGTCTCGACAACAGGCACGTGCTTCTCGTGCGCCGCGTCCTCAGTGTTTGCAGTCAGCTCCGTGCAACCGGCAGGGGTCGCAACGCCGTCGCCAAGGGCAGCGATGAGCTTGCCGTCGGGGTCCTTAAAGAATTTCGCCATGATGTTCTCCTTTGCTGATGTGCCAATGTTCTCGATGGTTCTTATGCCCAAAGGCAGACAAACCATCCACGGCATTGCAAATGAACACATAACGGATCAGGCAAGCGGTCGGGCCAAAATGCGTCGACCGTCCTGCCCACTCCAGCAGTCCCACCCCGCGCGCGGCTAGCGCCCGTCGCCGCCCAGCAGCGCCAGAACATCTTCGCGGGTAAACAACGCCGACGAGATGCCGTCGCCGCCGAGCACGCTGTTGACCAGGTCGCGCTTGGACTCCTGCATCTGCATAATGCGCTCCTCGATCGTGTCCTTGGCGATGAGCTTGTACACGGTCACGGTATGCTGCTGACCAATACGATGCGCGCGGTCGGTCGCCTGGTCCTGCGCGGCCACGTTCCACCACGGGTCGTAGTGAATGACCACATCGGCCGCCGTCAGGTTAAGGCCCACGCCGCCCGCCTTGAGCGAAATCAAAAAGACCGGAACCTCGCCCGCTTGGAACTGCGCGACCATCTTGGCGCGGCTCTCCTTAGACGAAGCGCCCGTGAGCTTAAGGAAGGCGATGTCCTCCTTGGCCAAGCGCTTACCGATAATATCGAGCATACCCGTAAACTGGCTGAACAATAGGATGCGATGTCCGCCGTCGAGTGCGCCGTGCACGAGCTCCATGCACGTATCGAGCTTGGCGCTCCCCGCCTTGTAATCCTCGTAGTGTAGACGCGGGTCGCAGCAGATCTGGCGCAGCTTGGTGAGCTCGGCGAGCACCTTGAGCTTGTCTTTCTTAAACTCGGATGACTCGCGGTGCTGCACCTGTTGGGCGATACGGTCCTGGTTGGCCAGGTAGAGCTTGCGCTGCTCGCCGGTGAGCTGCGCCATGACCGTATCCTCGATCTTCTCGGGCAGGTCGGCCACCACGTCTTCCTTGACACGGCGCAGCACAAACGGCGACACGAGCGCTTGCAGGCGAGCGGCACTGTCGCCCTCGGCATGCTCGACCGGGCTTTCGAAGCGCTTGGCAAACGACTCGCGCGTGCCAAGTAGGCCCGGCATCAAAAAGTCGAAGATGCTCCAGAGCTCGGATAGGCGGTTTTCGATGGGCGTGCCCGTCAGGGCAAAGCGCACGCCGGCCGGCAGGCGCTTGGTGGCACGCGCCACCTGGGTGAGCGGGTTTTTAATGTACTGGGCCTCATCGAGTACCACGCGGGCAAAGTCCTGCTCGACGTACTCGTCGATATCGCGCCGCATAAGGTCATACGACGTCACGACCACGTTATGCTCGGCCACGCCGGCGATTTGCACGCGACGCTGGGCCTTGGCGCCCACGATGGCGCACACATCGAGCGACGGGGCGAAGCGCTCCAGCTCGGCAGTCCAGTTGTACACGAGCGACGCAGGGCACACCACAAGCGTGGGCTTAATGTCCCCCGCTTCCACGCGCGCCAGGATATGCGCGATCATCTGCAGCGTTTTGCCCAGGCCCATGTCGTCGGCCAAGATGCCGCCAAGGCCCAGGTGTTCGAGCGAGCCGAGCCACTGGTATCCGTCGACCTGGTAGCCGCGCATCGTTGCCTTGAGCGATGCCGGCACCGTAAAGTCCATCTTGCCGAGCGTGTCCAGACGCTCGACGGTACGGCGGAACGCAGCGTCGCGATCGGCCTCGAGCGCGGGCGTGCGCGCGAGCATGCTATCGACGAACAGGGTGCTCGACGCGGGAAGCGACACGCCGTCGAGCAGGTCAACAGCATCGACCCCCAGATCCTCGGCAAGGCCAAACGCGGCTCGGGCACCCTCGTCCAGGCGAATGATGTCGCCGGACGTAAGGCGCGCAAACGTTTGATGGCGCTTGTACGAATCGAGATAGACGGCAAGGTCCGCGGCCGAAAGCCCGCTCGCGCCCAGTTCGACGTCGAGCAGATTGCTCTTGACGGTCGCACGAACCGAGAGCTTGGGCGCGGGTCGCACCGAAATCTGGCGCAGACGGTCGCTGAGCATGACCTCACCCAGCTCGGACAGGGCGGACAGGCCCTCGGTCAGCAGGCAGAACAAGCTCTCGTCATCGCGCTCCTCAAACGCCAGACCGCCCTCGTAGAAATCGAAGTACAGGGCCGCCGTGTCCATAACACGAAACTCTGCCACCTCGTCGCGGGGCGGCACGCCGGGGCGTTGCTCTTCGAAGGGGCTGCCCGGAGCGCCCAGGCTAAAGAGATCTGCCGACCAGTCGCCGTAGGCAACCGTAATTTTGCAGGTCACAAGCCCATCGTCGACGCCGATCGCCATAGCAAAGCTCGGCTCGGGCGCCACGGTATCGAGCGCGGCGGGCGCGGTAAGGTCGGTATAGTCGCGCAAAATGGGCAGCGCCATACGACAGAACTCCCCCACCTGGTCGACAGCGATATGGATCGGCGTGCGACAGGGCAGTAAGCGCGATAGGAACGGCGCCGCATGCTGGGCAAACGCTACATCGGCGCGGCGCGCACGGCGGGTGTCGACCAGATAGGCAACGTCGCCCGAAGCAAAGCAGTATGCATCGGCCGGCAGGCGTAGATCGTAGCTGCCACCAGCCGCCGGCGCGATTTTGGCGGCAAGGAGCGGTGGGCGCTCAGACAGCGCCTCGTCCTCCCCTTCCGGAGGCATCTCAACCGCCACGTCATAGGTGCGATGCATCGTCGTCCCCCGCGACCAGGCGGGCTCAAAAGAGATGGTCTGGCCGCGCAACAGGTCCAGCACATATACGATGCTATGCTCGGACAGCGGCAACTGACGCTCGGCGACAAAACCACTGCGGGCAAAGTCGTACGACGCCGAACGCGAGCTTGTGATGTCATCGAGATAGGCAACTGTCGTCACGACAAGGTTGAGCAGCTTTGTCGACACGTCTTCGAAGGCTTCGGGCGTATGGACAAACGTGAGCTTCTTGCCGTACGAGAAGGTGCCGCCTCGGACATAGGCGTCGGCCATGCCGTCGATATCCTTGACCACGTAGGACACCGAACCGCAGCGAATGCGGAACTCGAGCGCCCAGCTAAAGCGGTCGGCAAACAGTGGATTGTAGTACGGCACCAGCGAGGGCTCCAACGCCGCTTTGGGGGCGTCGGGATCAACGGCACCGGCAAGCTTGCGGCGCATGCTCGCCAGCTCATCCATGCGCGCGTCCGAAAGATCGGAGAGTGCCGCCATGAGGCTGGGGCTCGTGGGGACGGGCGCCGGAAAGGGAAAGTTGGGGTTGACGGCCGGCGCTTTGGGCGCGGTGCGAACGGGCTGTTTCGGCTGCGCCGTAAACGTGCGAACCGGTGTGCGCAGCCCCTCAACAGGCTCAATGCCGCTGGCGTCCAGGTATGCCAGCGCTGTGGCGATGGCGTGTTTGCACATACCGGGGTAACGATAGGCGGCGGGGCAATCGCAGTCGTAGTCGATCACCTCGTGCTCGTCCATGTCGAGCGCCACATGCGTCTTGTACAGGTCGCCGCGCGAACCGCGCACCGAGCCCTCAACCGTCACGTTTTTGGAGAAGCGCGAGCCGCTGTCCTCAATCGACAGCACGGCGCCGTTGAGCATGAGCGAACGCCCCTTCATAAAGGTGCCGCTCAACGCCGCCTCTTTGCGAAGCGCCTGCACAAACGTCCCCTGCGCCATCACTTCCTCCAATCCACACAGGGTAGCTAATTTGGGACGGGGCTATTTTAGCTACCCCCATATGTCGGTTGAGATGTATTCCGACCCTGGCTCATTCGCCGTCAGTCAAAGGGTAGCTAAAATAGCCCCGTCCCAAATTAGCTACCCCAGCAAAATCATTTTAGATAACCGTCACGCGGCCCTGGTTGCCCACAATGGCCTTGGCCTCGGCCAGCAGTGGAATCGAGCGCGCATTGACCTTGGCCGGCACCTCGGCACGCAGTACGCGCCCGTCCACCTGCTCGATAAAGATCTCCACGCGGTCGCCGCCCGGGTTGGCGGTAAGCACCGTGGCAAGACGCGCCATATTGCCCTGGCTAAAGCGGCTGTTGGGCACCATGACCTCAAACACCTTGGGCTTGTTGTTCTCCTCGTTAAGCTCAAGCGGCACGATCTCCTGCGCGATGATCTGGTCGCCGCGGTCCGAACGCTCGAGCTTGCCCTTAATGCGAACAAACGCATCGGACAGCTGCGCACCGGTCTCGGGATCGACCTCGCCGTACAGGTACCCCTCGGCCTCTTTATAGGTCTTGGGGAACACGACGACGGTGGCCTCGCCTTCCATGTCCTCGAGCTGCACGATGCCCATGGGGTCGCCGTTTTTGGTCACACGCTTGGACACGCTCGAGACCATACCGGCCCACCACAGCGCCTTACCCTCGGGAATCTCCTGGTTGATGGTACCGCCCGTGGGGTTTTGCACCTCGTAGCCGGTGTCGATCTGCGAGAACGAGAAGTCGCGCGCCTTGGCTAGCGCATACTCAAACGGGCGCAGCGGATGGTCCGAGACATAGATGCCCAGAACCTCCTTCTCCTGGCTCAGCTTAAGGTGGCGGTCCCACTCCTGGCCATCCGGATCGGGCACGCTCACCTCAAAGCCCGAGCCCTCAACGTCGCCGAACATGTCGAAGAACGACGTCTGGCCGCTCGCACGATCCTTCTGGCGCTTCACGGCTGCATCGATGATGTTCTCGGGGTTGTTCTTATCCACAAAGTGCATCATCTGGCGCCGCGGATACCCCGTGGAGTCGAAGGCGCCTGCCTTGATGAGCGATTCGATCACGCGACGGTTAGCCTGGCTCGAGTCCACGCGCTCGACAAAGTCGTGCAGCGTCTTAAACGGGCCGCCCGCCTCGCGCTCGGCGATAATCGCCTGCGCCACGCCGGTGCCCACGCCGCGGATGCCGGCCAAACCAAAGCGCACGCCTTCCTTGGTAGCCGTGAACTCGGTACCGGACTCGTTGACATCTGGCGACAGCACGGGGATGCCGTCGTGACGGCACGCCGAGACGTAGTGAACGATCTTGTCGGTCTTGCCCGTGTAGGACGTCAGAACGGCCGCCATGTACTCGTGCGGATAGTGCGCCTTGAGCCATGCCGTCTGCATAACCAGGATGGCGTAGCCGGCGGAGTGCGACTTGTTAAAGGCGTAGGACGCGAACTCGAGAACATCGTCCCAAATCTTCTGGGCGACCTCGCGCGTGTAGTTGTTCTTGATGGCGCCGTTCATCCAGTGGTCGTAGGTGGTCTCGTCCGAGCCATCCTCCCAGTGGAGCACCGTCGACGTGAGCAGCTTGATCTTCTTCTTAGCCACGGGCTTACGGATACGCGAGTCCGATTCGCCCTTGGAGAAGCCGCACATCTCGACGGAGATGAGCATAACCTGCTCCTGGTAGACCATGGTGCCGTAGGTTTCGCCCAGGATGTCGTCCAGACGGTCGTCATAGGAGACGGCCGGCTCCTTGCCGTTCATACGGTTGATGTAGGACGAAACCATGCCGGCGCCCAGCGGGCCCGGGCGGTACAGGGCGATCAATGCCACGACGTGCTTGTACTCGGTGGGCTTCATGTTCTTGATCGTGGCCGTCATGCCGGCGGACTCGACCTGGAAGACGCCGGCGGTGTGGCCGGAGCCCATGAGCTTAAAGATCTCGGGATCGTCAAAGGGAATCTCTTCCTCTTTGATGTCGATGCCGAAGTTCTTTTTGATGTTGGCCTTGGCCTTAGAGATAACCGTCAGCGTGCGCAGGCCCAGGAAGTCCATCTTGAGCAGGCCCATGTCGGCAACGGTATGACCCTCGTACTGGGTAATCTCGACGCCGCCCTTGGTATCGAGCTTGGTGGGTACGTGCTCGTTGACGGGGTCGCGGCAGATCAGAACGGCGCACGCGTGCACGCCCTCGCCACGGGTGAGGCCCTCAATCGAGAGCGCCGTGTCGATGATGCGGCGGGCGTCGTCATCCTTTTTATAGGCCTCGGCAAAGTCGGGGTTAAACAGATCCTCTTTGCCGGGTTGCTTTTCGAGCACCTGCTTGAGCTTGACCTTGGGGTCGCTCGAGACCATCTTGGACAGGCGCTGGCCCATGTAGACCGGGTAATCCAGAACGCGCGCGGCGTCGTTGATGGCCTGCTTAGCCTTGATGGTCGAGTAGGTGATGACGTGGGTGACCTTCTCGGGGCCATAGAGCTGGC
This sequence comes from Collinsella sp., assembly GCA_019414445.1. Taxonomy (GTDB): domain Bacteria; phylum Actinomycetota; class Coriobacteriia; order Coriobacteriales; family Coriobacteriaceae; genus Collinsella. Next base: position 76,457 of record DXMA01000007.1, on the reverse strand, counting down.
GAACGTGCTCCACGACCTCGAGGCGCCGCTCATCGTCGAAGTCCATATCGATATCGGGCATCTCGGTACGCTGCGGGGACAGGAACCTCTCGAACATCAGGCCGTTCTCGAGCGGGTCGAACGCGGTGATGTTCATGGCGTAGGCGACGATAGCGCCGGCGGCCGAGCCACGGCCGGGGCCGACGCCGATGCCGTTGTCCTTGGCCCATTGCACGTACTCGGCGACGATCAAAAAGTAGGCGGCAAAGCCCTTGTCGCAGATGACCTTGTATTCGTACTCAAAGCGCTCTTTGATGTTGACGCCACCGATCTCGCGCGTGGCCCAGTCGTCACCATAGTGCTGGCGCAGGCCCTTCTCACACTCGCGGCGGAACTGGCTCTCGTGCGTCTCGCCGGGATCGAGCAGCGGGAAGCGCGGCAGGATGATGGAATCCCAGTCCAGCTCCACGTAGCACTTGTCGGCGATCTCGAGTGTGTTGTCGCAGGCCTCGGGGCAATACGGGAACATCGCCCGCATCTCCTCCTCGGTCTTCATATAAAACTCCGAGCCGGTCATGCGCATGCGGTTGGGGTCGTCGACCTTGGCGTTCATGCCAATGCACATGATGACGTCCTGCACCGGCGCGTCCTCGCGGCGCAGGTAGTGGAAATCGTTGGTGGCGATGACCTTGACGCCCACCTGCTTGGCGATATCGATGAGCGTGCGGTCCATCTGCTCGTCGGTCAGGCCGTTGTCGGTGGTGATGCCGTGTTCCTGGATCTCGATGTAGAAGTCGCCGGGCTCGAAGGTATCACGGAAGGTCTCGGCCCACTTGATGGCGCCTTCCATGTCGCCGCGGTCGATGTATTTGGGGATGATGCCCGCGATACAGGCGCTCGTGCAGATCATGCCCTTGGCATGGCGGCGCAGGTTGTCGAGCGTCACACGCGGCTTGTAGTAAAAGCCCTGCACGGCGGCCTCGGAGACCGTCTGCATCAGGTTGACGTAGCCTTCCTGGTCTTTGGCCAGGAGGATCATATGGTAGAGCTCGGGCTTGTGGTCGCGGGCAAGGGTCTCGTCCGGCGTAAAGTAGACCTCGCAGCCAAAGATGGGTTTAATGACCAGGGGCGGCTTGAGCTCGTCGATGTTGCCCTTCTCGTCCCACATGGCCATGTCCTTGACGTACTGGGCATGCTCGCGCGGGTTTGCCTCGGGGTCGGGCTCCACCAGCTCGTCGCGGCGGTCCTTTTCCAAGAAGGCCTTGTCGTGACTCCAGGTTTTGTACTCGGGCGTGTTGTGGTTAACGGCGTCGCAGGCCAGCGCCAGGTCGGGCACGCCATACATGTAGCCGTGGTCGGTAATGGCAACGGCGGGCATGCCAAGCTCAACGGCACGGTTGACCATATCCTGGATACGGGTTGCGCCGTCGAGCATGGAGAAAACAGTGTGATTGTGCAGATGGACGAATGCCATGTAATGAGCTCCGATGCGGGTTCGTGATCTTAGGGTTACGATTCTACCGCACAGCGCGGACGGCACCCGAACCTAGCCCAAACCCACACGGCTCCTCTTGCAGTTGCGGTGAAATGCGGACTGTTTGGCGGCTTTTTTGACCAAAACAGTCCGTATTCCACCGCAAGTTATCTGAGGACTAGAGATTGTAGGTGACCACTTGAGGTTCGGCGGGATTGACGAAGATGGTTGGATTCGCCCGCTCCACGCGAACGAACTTGACGGTCACGACCTCAAAGCCCGCCTTGTGCAGAACGTCGGCGTAAACGCGCGCCTGCAAGGCGTGTTTCTCGAGCAGCTGCTCCGGCGTCTCATCCGGCGTGCCACCCGTCTTGTAGTCGATGACCAGTGCGCGCGACGGATCCGCCGGGTCGGTTGCCAAGGCATCGATGGCGCCCTCGGCATAGGCGCCGTAGCGGGCGATATCCTCGTCCTCGCAGCCCAGCGAGAAGAACGGCACCTCGGCACGGATGCACGGCCACGCGAGCAGCTCGGCACGAACCGACGACTTGAGCCAGCGATCCAGAGCGACATCGAAGCGCTCGCGCTGTTCCGGCGTCAGGCGCCACAAGCGAGCCAGGGCGTCGGCACGCTCAACGGGCAGCGCATCGGCACCCATCTCGATGAGCCACTGGCAAGCGGCGTGGAAGGCCGAGCCCAGCGCCATGGGGTTGCCGGCGGGCTCGACAGCAGCCACGTCCGCATCGGCCATCTCCGAGCCATCCGACTCCGCATCATCGCCGGACTCGTCCATGGGAACAAGCGCCTCGGCGGCACGGTCCTCGGACTCGGCATGCAGCGCCACGGCAATTGACGAGTAGCTATACGAGTCACGCACCGGGAACGGACAGATGCCCATGCGCACGCCCACTGCCTGGGGATACACGAGCTCAAACGAATCGGGCTTGGGGTCGGCAGGACCGGGGACGATTGTACTGGCCGAATCGTCGGCAGCATCTGTATCGGCATCGCCACGAACAAGCCTGCCCTCGGCATCCAGCGAAGCGTTGGCCTCAAACGCCTGCTCGCCAAAGGTAAAGCCCGCGAGCGAAATGAGCTCGTAGTCGCCCGGCTGGGAGTTGTCGAACACCAGGCGGTCGGCATCGAGCTGCGGCATGTCCAGAGCGTCGGTCGGCAAAATACGGCGCAGCACATCGTAGGTCAGATCGGTCTCAACGTCGAAGGTCGGCGCCGTCACCTTGCCACGGCTCACGCCGGTATCCATCGCCAAGATCACCAGCTCGCGCGCACGCGTCATGGCAACATAGAGCAAGCGGGCCCGCTCCTCGAGCGAAAGCTGCAGGTCGTCGTTGCACAGGCGAGCAAATGCCTCGGCGGGAGAACCCGTCGCACAGACGTCCTCCATGAGCTCCGGCGGCAGCCACAGCGACGTGCCCTTGCCCTTAAACGCATGCTCAAACTGCTTTTTGACGTCGTCGCCCTTCACAAAGGTACCGTCGGCGAGCTTAACGCCGTCGAAGCGCGCCGGCAGTGCCACGACCTGTGCTCCGCCCTCGACGCGGCCCATCTGTGCCGCACCCGAGGACTTACGCACGCCAAAACACTCGGCAACCGCCACGACCGGATACTCCAGGCCCTTGGACGCATGCACGGTCATGATGCGCACCGCGCCGTCGCCCTCCTCGTTGAGGGCGCCCGGGGCCTCCTTGCCCGCCAAGAAGCGGTCGAAGGCGAGCGCGATGGAGCGCGGAGAATTGCCGAGCTCGGCCTCTGCCTCGGCCACGGCGTCGAGCGCCTTGAGCACGTTGGCGGCAATGGCCTTGCCCTCGGGGCCGCGCTGCGCCAGACGCACGAACCAGCCGGAGGCATTGACCACATCGCGCGCGATGGCGGCGAACGAATCGCGTCCCACGCGACGAAGCGCGTAGCGCAGCACCTCGCGGGCACGCGTCACGAGCGGCAGGTTCTGCAAACCCGGCACATCGGAATCGCTCATGATGCCCACATCGATATTGCGGCGCGACGTCTCGCCCGTCTGCTCGTCGAGCTTGGTCGCCAGCGCCAGGAACTCCTGGGCGCCGAGTGCAAACATCGGCGAGGCCAGCAACGGCATAAGGCCTTGGGCCGTATCGGCCGGATTGGCGAGCGCGCAGACCAGGGCACGCACCGTCTGCACCTCGGCCGCCTGGGCAAAGACCGAGCCGCCTGCGATGACGCAGTCGAGTCCTTGGTCGCGGAAGGCCTGCGCGTAGACGCCGGCATTGGTCATGCGACCCAGCAGCAGCACCATGCCGCCCTGGGGCTGGCCGGCATCGGCAAGCGCATGGAATCGCTCGGCGATCGCACGGGCCTTGGCCTGCGTGCGCTCCTGCATACTGCCGCCGGCAACGAACAGCGCCTGGCGGCGCGAAGCCTTTGCCTTGAGCATGTCCTTGCGTTTGTCGCTCGGTTCAAGATCCAAGAACCCCTGCATCAAACCACCGGTGTCGCCGTCAAAGACGCGCGCCACATAGCGCAGCACCTCGTCGTGGCTGCGGAAGTTGCGCACGAGTTTGACGAGCTCGCCGGCGGGAGCATCGGACGTGGTGACCGTCTCGGACGCCGTCGTCGAACCCACCTTGCGCTCCTGGCGGCGAAACACCTCGACCTCGGCACCACGGAAGCGATAGATCGACTGCTGCGCATCGCCCACCGTGCACAGCGCGCGCTCGCCCGCACCCGTCAAATAGCGAATCAGATCGACCTGCATCTGGTCGGTATCTTGGAACTCGTCGATCATGACCATCTTAAAGCGGCCCTCATAGGCAGCTCGAATAGCCGGGTAGTCGCGCAGCGCCTCGTACGCCATGCGCAGCAGGTCATTGTTATCGAGCGCGGACTGGTCGGCCTTGAGCGCACGGTACTCCGCCTCTACGGCACGGGCAAGCCCCACCAGCGCATCGAGCGCCGGGCCGCCGCAGGCAAGCACGATATTGACAAACGCATCGGCGGCCTCGGCCTTGAGTAGCTCCACCTGCTCCTTAGGAAACGCCTTGCTCGCCCGAGGCATACTGCACGACATCATGAGTCGCGCCGCATCCTCCATGGTTTTGCCGCTCGCCTCAAACGCGTCGATGGCGTCGAGTGCCACCTGCGCCTTCTCGGTCGCGGCCTTGCTTGCGCCCAGCGCTGCGCGATAGGCATCGGCGAGTGCCGAGGTATCGGCCTGGCCGCGCGCCACGCACACGTCGTCCATACCGCCCGGCAACTGGCTCGACAGCTCCAGCAGGTCGCGCACCAGGCCCTTGATGGTCGTGCCGGTGCCAAAGGAACCGCCCTCGCCCGCCATGGGATACCAGGCATAGAGGGCCTTGAGCGATGCCGCGAGCTCGGGGGCGGCATCGGGCGCCGTCGCGCGGGCCAGCACATGCTCAACAGCCTGGTCCATAAGCTCGTCGGTATCGGTGAGCACCGTGAACTCGGGGTCGATGCCCAGCTCCAGCGCATGCGCGCGCAGGATACGCGAGCACATGCCGTGAATGGTCGAAATCCACGCGTCGTCGACGGTCAGTGCTTCCTCGTCCATGCCCTCGTCGATAAGCGCACGGCGCACGCGGTCGCGAATCTCGGCCGCGGCATCCTTGGTAAAGGTGATGGCGAGCACCTGGTCCAGATGCTCGACGAACGGACCGGATTCGGGCGAGAGCGCGTAGACGATGCGGCGCGTGAGGGTAAAGGTCTTGCCCGAACCGGCGCCCGCCGAGACAAACAGCGGACGGTCGAGCGTCTTGACGATCTGCAGCTGTTGCGGCATCAAAGTCGAAAGATCCATGGTCTACACGCCCCTCCTTACAAACGTTCCTTGGTGGTTATACGAACAGCGCGCATGCGCGGCTTGCGCCGATGTCGGGTCGACAGCGGCGACGTCACCTGCCTCGAGCTCGCGCAGGCGCTCGGCAATGCCGGTCTCCACGCGGTCGAGCAGGGCATCGAAGTCCATGCTGCCGCCCTCGCCCGGGAAACCCTTCTTGAGGCCCGGGATGCGACCGTCACCACGCTCTTCCTCGAGCAACTCGGCACTCGCCGCGCCGCGCAGCGCGGGCTTGCCGCCCTTGGTCGAGAAATAGAGCGCAGCACGGGTATCTAGGCCCAGCGCCCGACGCATGGCCTGGGCGTAGATGAGCGTTTGGGTATGTGGTGGCAACCAGCGCGGATCGTCGATGGGCGCCGTGCCCGATTCCTCGTCGCGCACCGTGGGGTCGGCGAGCTTAAACTCCTCAACGCCCGTGCGATGCTTGTAGTCGATCACCACGGCACGATTCTCGGCGTCCACGTCCACGCGGTCGATGCGCCCGCCAAGCGGCCAACCGGCATACTCGACCTTGAGCTCGTTGAAGGCGAACTCCAGGTAGCGCGGGGCAAAGGGGGCAAGCGCCTCGGACTCGTAGGCAAGCACACCCTCCAGCTGCGGCAAGATCTCGGCCACCTGGCGTTCCTCCACCGCAGAGAGCGGCACCAGCGGGCCCTCCGTGCCGCGCTTGCCGGCGTGCTCGGCCAACGTCTCGTCAAAGACCTCGTGCAGCAGCTCCTGTGCGCGCGGCAGATTCTCGGGCGTCACGCGCTCCATGCCCTCTTGGGGCAGACGGGCATGCAGATACTCCAGCACGTCGTGGACAAAGTTGCCCTTTTCCATGTTGCCAAAGCCCGCGTCGATCGACTGGGGCTTCACGCGGTACGAGACGAACCAGCATAGCGGGCAGGTCGAATAGGCCTCGATCTGCGAGGCGGACGTCAGACGCGGCACGAGCGGCGCGTCCTCACCCTCGCCATCGCGACGGCGCAGGACCAAATACGGCACGGCCTCGGCACTCAGATGCTGAGGGGCTTCACAGGTCACGCGCTCGCGCTTGAGGCCTTCACCTGCCGCGGGATCAAAGTCGGCGATGATATCGCCCTCGCCCACGCGCATGGGCTTGGCAGCGCCAGCGGCCTCGGCATGTGCCCACAGCTCGGTCCATACGGCTGCCGGGTAGCACTCGCGTGCCTGGCGATCGTGCGTCACACGGGCGAGCGCGACCGGACCGCTCGCCGCCTGCATCGCACGGCCAAAGCGCACGCGCAGCAGGGCAGCGGGCTCCAAAGACACGCCGTCGCGGCGCAGCTCGGCTGTCAACGTGGCAAGCGGGCCCTCTTCGTGCGAAAGCGGATAGCTGTCCAGGTCGACATCGGCAAACAGCACGGCATCGTAGCTGCCAGGGCGAAGAACCGACGCATCGGCAAGCGACGCGAAGCGCACTTGTGCTCGTGGTGTGCGATCGACCTCATAGGTCTCGTAATCGTAGGCGGTACTGCGCTTGTCCACCTTGGTTCGAACGCCGTCGAGAACCGGCACGGTCGCGGCCTGCGACACGTCGAGCGCGCGAGCATCGTTCATAAGGATGTCGATGGCATGGCGCAGCAAAGCCGTCTCTGCCTGGCGACGGGCCTGGCCGTCAAGGCCGCCTAGAGCGCGATCGGGCAACGCCTCGGCAACGGCAAGCATGGCCTTAAGCGCCGTCACGGGCTTGTCACGCCACAGCGCCTGGAACACGTCCGAGACCACACACGGTACGTTCTTAAACCAGTTATCGTCGCTCGTCGCCTTGCGCGCGCCCCTCACCTGGCCCTGAACGCTCTGCAGCAGGCTCTTGACGCCCGCGGTAGTCTTGCTGCGCGAGAGACGCATATTCTTATCGAAGGTACGGGCATTGACGGCATCAGCGCCCGAAAGCGGACTGTAGATCCAGTCGGTAAGCTCCGGCGCGGGCCACCACTCAGTCTTGGAAGCGGTGCCCTCGTCGGCGGCTTTCATACGCTCGATCAGGTTGGCGAGCGCCGTAAACTGCCTGCCCGCGATGGACTGGGAAAACGCCGTGAACTCAGTCGTCTCGGCCGCAATGTGACGCGCCGCCAAACGGGCGGCGAGCTCGCCGAACAGCTGGGGTGCCCGGGCAGAAACGACGAGCACGCGCACGGGGTCGGCGGGCGTTGCAGTAGCTTTATCGGCCTTGGACTCCTTGTGCGCTTTCACCAACTTATCGATGGCGTCCGCATAGACATGAGCACGGGCATGGGGGCCGGCGACCTCAATAAAGGCAGGCTGAGCGGCGGCCCCGCAAGCGACATCAGACGCGACGGCGTCCTCCCCCAGCGGCGCGATCTCAAACAGCACACCGCGGGCATCAAATGCCGTGGCAAGCTCCTCGCGCATCGCCGCCTGCTCGCGGGCAAGCAGCACGACGACCTCTCCCCCATTGTTCGCCACGGCAGACAGCAGCTCGAGTAGACCGTGCGTAAACGACGTGGTACCGCGCACGCATACGGCGCGGGCGCACGCCGGCAGGCTATCGGCCAGGGCACCGGCCATAATGTCGGCTGCCTCGCAGGGCTCGACCATATCTCGACGGTCCAAACCGCCCGCGTAGGCACGCAAAAGCTCAAACACACGAGCCTCGGCATCGCTTTTTGGCTCAGGCTGGCAATTGTTGCCACCGCATCGCTCGGCCGTCGTCCCCGCCACACCCGGCAGCACATCGCGGGCCATGCGCGCGAGCATGCGCACCGTGCCCTGGCTACGCGAAAGCGGCTGCAGGTCGGCATCGTCGCGGCGGGCAATCATATCCGAAAACAGCATCTGACGTTGCAGGTTGTCGACGAAACCGCGCCCGTCGCCCAAAAGCTCCCAAAGCGAGCGAAGCCACGATGCGGGTGTCTTGTAGTCGATACCCAGCGAAATGCCGGCTTCCGCCGCATCATGACGGCACAGATCGAGCTCGGCAAACGTTGGTGCCAGCAACACGGCACGCCCGTGACGGGCAATAAGGTCGGCAAGCAGCGCCGACTCGGCATCGCTCAAATCCGTGCCGGCATTGGTGGTATAGATTCGAACAGGCATGGTCCTCCGCTCAAACCGTTCGCAATAATCAATGCATCCATCCTACCCGCCCAAGCGGACACATTGCCACCGCAGTTCCATCTTTTGGTACAAAGCAACCTGAACCCAACGCACCAGCCGATTGCAGGCATATAAAAACCGCCCCCGGAGGGACGGTTCTTCGTAATTCAATGTTGTCGCTGGCCTACTCGCCATCCTCCAACTTAATGAGGATCTTGCGGTAGCCACCGTACTCGCCGTTCAGCGCCTTTGAAACGCGGCTCACCGTGGTGGACGAAGCGCCGGTACGGGCCTGAACCTCAACATAAGGCTCGCCCTCGTCCAAATAGCGCGCAACCTGCAAACGCTGAGAAAGGTCGCAAATCTCGCGCGGCGTGCAGATATCGGTCAAAAACGCTTGGATATCCTTCTCGTCGTTCAAAAGGCTAAATGCGTGGACCAGCTGCTTGACATCAGGCTTGTCAAACATGTTCTCGATATTCATCGATCACCGCCAAACCCGCCAAAAGGCATCGAAGTTGATACTGACATCGGGCATCGTTCACCCGTTCTATGCAATAGGGCAACGCCTGTGGCTTTTGCCCGTAGCAGTGTAGCACACCACCAAACTAAAGCGACAAGACTCTCTGCCAGCGGCGCGTTTTTCAGGACGAACGCCGTTTAGAAACCGTATGCGCACGTAAGCTCCACGAATATTTGAGACAATGGGCGCCCAAACACCGCGGCGCGCCCGCGCAACCATCCAGGTCGCCGCCGCAAGCCGCTTCACGCGACGCCAGCAACCCCGGCGCAAGAAAGGATTCACGCCATGCGCTTTATGCTTAACTGGCTCTTCACCTCGATCGCCATCGCGATCGCCACGTTCCTCGTCCCCGGTATCCAACCCTTCGGCTTTGCCGAGACCTGGGTCTGCTTTGCCTTTGTGGGACTGTTCCTGAACATTGTCGATTCGCTCGTCAAGCCGTTCCTGACCGTCATCTCACTGCCGCTCACTATTATTACGCTTGGTGTTTTTCAGCTCGTAGTCAACAGCTTTATGCTTGAGCTCGCGAGTTACCTGTCGGTCAACCTGCTGGGCGTCGGCATCTCCATCGCCAGCTTTGGATCGGCCTTTATGGGCAGCATCCTGGTGTCCATCACGCGCAGCATCCTCGACAGCATCGCCGAGGACTAAAACGGCCATTCCGGCCGTGTCCGTCTCAACAGCCCAAAACGAAGGCCGCCCATCGCAAAAATGGGCGGCCTTCTTATTTGCCAAGTCTCAAAGGGCGAGAAAATCTACCATTTCCGCCCCGTCCCCAAATGCAGGTGTGGGTTAGATGACGTAGTCGTAGCCATGGTTGGGAGCGACAAGTTGATCGAGCGTCACACCGTCGAGGTAGTCGTTGATGAGCTTGTCCAGGTTCTTCCACACGTCGAGCGTGGGGCACTCATCCGAACGCGAGCAGCCCTTGCAGTCGCCATCCAGGCAGGCGACCGGCGCCAGACTGCCCTCGGTCAGGCGCAAGATCTCGCCCACCGTGTATTGCTCGGGCGGGCGCGTGAGCACATAGCCGCCGCCCTTGCCGCGCATGCCCGAGAGCATGTTGGCGCGCACGAGCGTAGCCAAAATGTTCTCGAGATATTTCTCGGAAATCCCCTGTCGCGCCGCGATCTCTTTGAGTGGGATGCGACCGGCTGCCTGGTGCTCGGCCAGATCGACCATAACGCGCAGGGCATATCTGCCCTTAGTAGAAACCAACATGTATAGTGCTGCCTTTCGGTCATTTAGTCCGTAGAAATTCTAGCCGAAATATTGGTTTTGGAAATACCCGTTCCGGTCAAGATGGTTAATCGACTCGTAATAATCTTCTATTTCCTATTGCGTTACTAGGCTTTACTGTCTACTATGCTTGCCAACAGCAAAACGAACAACCCATAAGGTTTGTGGGTTTCGCTGCTACACACACCGTAAAACCACACGGTATCCAGTCATTTGAACACTTTGGAGGTTCACCATGAGCAATGTTTACACGTCCATCGATCAGCTTATCGGCCACACTCCGCTTCTGGAGCTCACTCACTTTGAGGCCGATGAGAACCTCAAGGCCCGCGTGCTTGTCAAACTGGAATACTTCAACCCCGCCGGCTCCGTCAAAGACCGCGTCGCCAAGAACATGATCGACGAGGCCGAGAAAGCCGGCAAGCTCGTGCGCGGCGGCGACTACACCATCATCGAGCCCACGAGCGGCAACACCGGCGTCGGCATCGCCTCGGTGGCGGCGGCTCGCGGCTACAAGGTGATCATCACCATGCCCGAGACTATGTCCGTCGAGCGCCGCAAGCTTATGCAGGCATATGGCGCACAGCTCGTACTCACCGACGGATCCAAGGGCATGAAGGGCGCCATCGCCAAGGCCGAGGAGCTGCAGAAGGAGACACCCAACAGCATCATCGCCGGCCAGTTTGTGAACCCCGCCAACCCGGCCATTCACAAGGCCACGACCGGCCCCGAGATCTGGGACGACACCGACGGCAAGGTCGACATCTTCGTCGCCGGCGTTGGCACCGGTGGTACCGTGACCGGCGTGGGCGAGTTCCTCAAGGAGCAGAACCCCGAGATTAAGGTCGTCGCCGTCGAGCCCGCCACCTCCCCGGTGCTCTCTAAGGGCCAGGCTGGTCCGCACAAGATCCAGGGCATCGGCGCCGGCTTTGTGCCCGACGTCCTCGACACCCAGGTCTACGACGAGATCATCCCCGTCGAGAACGACGACGCCTTTGCCACCGGCCGCGCCGTGGGCCACAAGGAGGGCGTGCTCGTGGGCATTTCGTCCGGTGCCGCCGTGTGGGCCGCACTGCAACTGGCCAAGCGTCCCGAGAACGAGGGTAAGACCATCGTGGCCCTGCTTGCCGACACCGGCGAGCGCTACCTGTCCACGGCACTGTTCCAGGACTAAGGGCCCGTCACTTGTCGATAGGCCCAAGGCACGCCGGTCTACCCTCTCTTCTGGCGGCCTGAGCTCATCTCGTTAGGGTGTCCCACGAGACGTCCGAACTTGCTACAATGTCTGCGGCGCGGAACCAGCCTCCCGCGCCGCTTTTCTTTTTTGGCCACATGCCACCAAGGAGAACCTCCCCATGCACAACAAGCGCGTGCTCGTCGCCATGAGCGGCGGCGTCGATTCCAGCGTGACCGCGTACCTGCTCAAAAGCCAGGGCTACGAATGCGTCGGCGCCACCATGCGCCTCACCTGCCCCGCACCCGATCCCATCACGGGCATGAGTAAGGTCGACCGCGACATCGCCGACGCAAAGGCCGTCGCCGAGCGTCTGGGGATCCCCCATCATGTGCTCGACCTGCAGCAGACGTTCGACCGCAACGTTATCGAGCGCTTTGTGAACGCCTACCAGGAGGGACTGACGCCCAACCCGTGCATTATCTGCAACCGCCACATTAAGTTTGGCGCGCTGCTCGATGCGGCGCTGGACATGGGCTGCGACTACATCGCAACGGGACATTACGCCAAAACAAGCCAGGCGGCAGACGGCACCTGGCAGCTACATCGCGGCGAAGATTCCAAAAAGGACCAGAGCTACTTTTTGTATTCGCTTACGCAGGAGCGCCTGGCGCACACGATCTTTCCGCTGGCGGGCCTAGACAAAGAGCGCAACGTGCGCCGCATAGCCGCCGAGCAGGGCTTTACCAACGCCCAAAAGGCCGAAAGCGAGGACATCTGCTTTATTCCAGACGGCGACTACGCGGGCTATATCGAGCGCCGCTGCGGACATCCCGCTGCACCGGGCGACATTGTGTGGCGCGACGGCAGCGTGGTCGGACGCCATAACGGCGCGTTGCGCTATACCATCGGCCAGCGCAAGGGCTTGGGCGTCGCGATGGCGCATCCCGTGTATGTGACGGGCGTCGATGCCGCCAACAACACCGTGCATCTGGGCGAGGCCGAGGACCTAACGGCCACAGCACTCACGGCCGACGACTGGATCTGGAGCGCCCCTGCCGACCGCATGGAGGCAGAACTCGATGCCGGCGGCATTCGCGTGGGCGCCAAGTACCGTTACCGTCAGAAAGACCAAGCAGCGACCCTTACGCGCGGCGAAGACGGGCAAATGCTGCTGACTTTTGACGAGCCGCAGCGAGCCATCGCCCCCGGCCAGGCCGTTGTAGTCTACCACGGCGACATCGTCCTCGGCGGCGGCACGGTGACCGGCGCACTTAAGTAGCCCCATCCCCTTCATAAATTGCGGTGAAATAGGGACTGTTTAAGCGTTTAAAACCGCCAAACAGTCCCTATTTCACCGCAACTTAGAGAGGACGGCCTCGGTCGGTACTGCCGTATCAGCCGAGGCCGCTGCATCGCTAGCGTTGTACGTAGGCGCGGACCAGCTCGTAGGTATTGCGCACGCCGTCGATGTGGCTGCGCTCGTAGTTGTGGCTCGCGTACACGCCGGGGCCGATCAGGCCGTGACGGATGTCGTAGCCGGCCGAGAGCGTGGCCTCAACGTCCGAGCCGTAGTGCGGATACACATCGATGGCGTAATCGAGCTCCAGCTCGCGCGCGATGTTGGACAGCGTGGTTACCAGGTCGTAGTTGTACGGACCGCCCGAATCCTTGGCGCAAATCGACACCATGCGCTCGGTGCAGCCCAGGTCGTCGCCCACGCAGCCCATGTCAACGCTGATCATCTCGCGCGTGTCGGCCGGCACGAAAGCACCGCCGTGGCCGACCTCCTCGTACACGGTAAAGAGCAGCGACACCTTGCGCGAAAGCGACACCTCGCCGTCAGCAACAGCGCGGGCCAGACCCAGCAGAATCGACGCCGACAGCTTGTCATCCAGGAAGCGGCTCTTGATGTAGCCGCTCTCCGTCACCGTGGTACGCGGATCCATAGCGATGATGTCGCCGGTCTGAATGCCCAGCTCAAGCACATCGTCCTTGCTGTCGACATTCTCATCGAGCAGGATTTCCATGTTCTTCTCGATGGTCTTGACCGGCTCGTCGGCCACATGCGCCGAAGGCTCGGTATTGAGGACCACGCCCGTGTAGACATTGCCGTCGCGCGTGTAGACGGTGCAGTTCTCGCCATCGGCCGTAGACCACTGATGCCCGCCGAGCGTCGTGGGGCGCAGGCGACCATTGTCCTTAATGGAACGCACCATGGCGCCCAGGGTATCGACATGGCTCGCCAGTACGAGCGGCTCACCCTCGCCACCAAGCTCAACGAGCACGTTACCCTTATTGGAACGCTCAGGCCCAAACCCCATATCGCGCAGGGTCTCCATCAGATAATCAGTCGCCGCACGGGTATAGCCCGTCGGCGAAGCAATAGAAGTCAGTGTCTTAAGCTGTCCCGCGATATAGGAGAGCGTCTCCTCTAGAGAAGCATCGATTACAGAAGCCATGTGCATCCTTCCAAGCAAAACTAAGACCGAGTCCCGATTTTAACCGTTCTGCACGCGCAAGGCTCTGGGAGCCGAGCCACCTCCAGACGTCCTCGCGCCGATTTTGCGCACGCGCACGGCTTACAATCCCAATCTTGCATAAATCCTATCGGTATCTGCATAGAAATGAGGAGTCTTTTTGCTTCGTCTCAGGGTACCCCACCTTGGGCCGTGCAAAAAACGGAGTATTCAGCACCGTGGGCCCCAACGGCCCCATCACGAACGACAAAACGACGTGGTTACAGCAGTGTTGCAGGTCGTCGCAAAGCAAAAACTCAGTAACAACCCCCTCCACTCATCGATAGCCCGCCCACAATGGCTGTCGATGGGCGCCTGCGGGCCACTACGGGCCATTCAAAACGTTATGCATTTTTAAGAGCTTGCTGAATACTCCCAAAAATGCACGCTGGGAAGTGCACCACCTATCCGCAGCGGGCAGTACGCCTTGGTTTTGTCCGTCTCAGGGCATCGACGCAGCACAAAAAGCCCCGCCGTGCGTAGCACGGCGGGGCCAGCGGCACGTCAAAAGACCATACACCTACGGGCGAAGGACCACCAAACTGGGCTAGGCAGCCGGGCAGATCTTCTTGAAGAGCTCGATGACGTCGTCGAGCGTTGCCTCGCGCGGGTTACCCGGGAAGCAGGCGTCGGCCATGGCGTCCTTGGCCAGAACCTCGATCTCGTCGGCCTTCATAGCCTCGCAGACGTGCGGGATATTCACGTCGGCGGAAAGCTGCTTGACGGCGGCGATAGCGGCGTCGGCAGCCTCGTCGGTGCTCATGCCCGTGGTGTCAACACCCATGGCAAGGGCAACCTTGGCCAGGCGCTCAGCGCAAACCGGCTTGTTGAACTCCATGGCGATCGGCAGCAGCATGGCGCAAGCGACGCCGTGCGGGGTGTCGTAGTGAGCAGACAGGGTGTGAGCCATTGCGTGGTCGATGCCCAGGCCAACGTTGGAGAAGCCCATGCCGGCGACATACTGGCCAAGGGCCATGCCCTCGCGGCCGGAGCCGGGCTGGCCGGACTTGGCCTCGGCAACGGAGTCGCGTAGGTTCTCGCCGATCAGCTTGATGGCCTCAAAGTGGAACATGTCGGAGAGCTCCCAAGCGCCCTTGGTGGTATAGCCCTCGATGGCGTGGGTCAGAGCGTCCATGCCGGTGGAGGCGGTCAGGCCGGCGGGCATGGAAGCCATCATGTCGGGGTCGACGACGGCGACCTCGGGGGCGTCGTTGGTGTCGACGCACACGAACTTGCGGACCTTCTCGGGGTCGGTGATGACGTAGTTGATGGTCACCTCGGCAGCGGTACCGGCGGTCGTCGGCACGGCGATGGTGAACACGGCGTGGTTCTTAGTGGGAGCAACGCCCTCGAGGCTGCGGACATCGGCGAACTCGGGGTTGTTGATGATGATGCCGATGGCCTTGGCGGTGTCCATGGAGGAGCCGCCACCGATGGTCACGATAGCGTCAGCCTCGGCGGCCTTGAAGGCCTCGACGCCGTCCTTGACGTTCTGAATCGTGGGGTTGGGCTTGATCTCGGAGTAGAGGCTCCAAGCGATGCCGGCGGCGTCGAGCTCGTCGGTCACCTTAGCGGTAACGCCAAACTTGACCAGATCGGGGTCGGAGCAGACGAAGATCTTCTTGTAGCCGCGACGCTGGAGCTCGCCGGGGATCTCCTTGATGGCGCCGGAACCATGATAAGAGATGGTATTGAGAACGAAACGATTAGCCATTGATAGCCTCCCATCGTGTGCGGGGCATCCATTACGCCCCACGCTATGAGTCCCATCCTAACGCTTTTGAAACAAAAAACGCGTGAGAACGTCAAACTATTTAAAGCGTTTCAACAGACAATGAAAAATATTGCGGCAAAGGGACAGCCCCTTTGCCGCATTCGGTTACTTTCGGCAGCCCTCTTTCCAAGCCTCGGCCGCAACCTTCCAGCGTAAGCGCAAGTCGCGCTCGCGGTCGATGAACATGATGGCAAACGCGACAAACAGCAGCAAGCTCGCCACGACGATGGCGTGCAGGCCCATGCGCTCAATGCACCAGTTGCCCAACACGGCGCCAAACACAAAGGTAAAGATCACGCCAAAGTACAGCAGGCCGTTTTCCAAAAAGCCGCGCCTGTGGGTGATGATGTAATCGTCCACGTTTTGCAGCGCGTTGCGCAAGTTGCCGATACACATGGTCGTAGCGATGCCGTGACCGTGGATCTTGCGGAAGCTCTCAACTTGCATGCCGCAGGCAAACGAGGTGAGGCAGTTGGCGAGCAGGTTGAAATTGCCGCCGGGGATAAAGCTCACGCCCAGCAAGATAACGGCTTCAAAGAACACCGTCACTTGGCGCCAGTGAATCACGCTGCCAAACCGTTCGTGTACCAGGTCGGCAAGCATAATGCCCACGGCAAACGACACCACGGGGAAGAAATAGCGTCCCGCAAGTGCCCAGTTGCCCTCCGAGATGCTCACGCCCACGAGCAGGATGTTGCCTGTCTGCGCGTTGGCGAAAACATGATCGCGCCCAATGTACGAATAGACGTCCATAAAGCCACCGGCGAGCGCCAAGATAATGCCAAGCTCGATGGACTCTGATATCTGTTTGGCACGCTGCATCGTCGTGCATCCTCCTTGTTGACGACCCTCTCGTGCGTTGGCGGAAACATAACCGCCGTTCATACTGTAACCCATTGACAACATGGCGTGCGCGCGAGACGGGTTCTCCAACGCGCAGATACACAGTCTGGAAACAAACGACTGGCTCAGCGACGCTCTCACTCACCAGCTCATGTACTCCACCAGTCTTTTTAGCGCCGTCCCAAAAAGACTGGTTACAATTACGTGCAACATACAGACACCGGGAGGGATCGTGGCAAAAAAGCCTCAGCACGCTCAGAACAGCCAACGCGAACAGCAGGGCAAACAGGGCCAGCAGCAAAAGCGCGGCGGTAAGGCGCAGGGCTCGCGACCCACGCATGCCTCTGCAGCGCCCGCCCGCCCCTGGCGCCCGGGCCGCGATAAGTTCCTCCCCGTCAGCCGCGCCGACATGGATGCGCGCGGCTGGGACCAGTGCGACTTTGTCTACATCTGCGGCGACGCCTACGTGGACCACCCCAGCTTTGGTATGGCCATCATCAGCCGCGTCCTCGACGCGCACGGCTACAAAGTGGGCATCATCTGCCAGCCCGACTGGACCGACCCCGCCAGCATCACGGTGCTCGGTGAGCCGCGCCTGGGCTTTTTGGTCAGCGCCGGCAACATGGACTCCATGGTCAACCACTATTCGGTGACCAAGCACCGTCGCCATACCGACGCCTATACCCCCGGTGGCGAGGAGGGGCACCGCCCCAATCGTGCCGTCACGGTCTACGGCAACCTCATCCGTCAGACGTTCAAGGACGCTCCCATCATCATCGGCGGCATCGAGGCAAGCCTGCGCCGCCTGGCTCACTACGACTACTGGCAGGACAAGCTCAAGCGCTCGGTACTGCTCGACTCGGGCGCCGACATCCTCATCTACGGCATGGGCGAGCACGCGATCGTCGAGATCGCCGACGCGCTCGACGCGGGACTGCCCGTCGATCAGATCACCTATATCAACGGCACCGTCTACCGCACAGGCTCGCTCGACGAGGTCTACGACTACGATCTGCTGCCCAGCTGGGACGACCTTACCGCCGACAAGCTCAACTACGCGCGCAGCTTTAACGTGCAGCAACAGAATATGGACCCCATCACCGGGCATCGCCTGGTAGAGCCCTACCCCAACAGCGTCTATGTGGTGCAAAACCCGCCGTCGGCGACGCTCACTACCGATGAGATGGACGAGGTGGCCGAACTCCCCTACGCACGCGACTGGCATCCCGATTACGACGCGGCGGGCGGCGTGCCGGCCTTTGCTGAGATCAAGTTTTCCATAAGCTCCAACCGCGGCTGTTTTGGTGAGTGCTCGTTTTGCGCCCTCACCTTCCACCAGGGCCGCGTGTTGCAGATGCGCAGCCACGACTCGATCATGCGCGAGGCCGAGCTGCTCACGCGCGATCCCGAGTTTAAGGGCTACATCAACGACGTGGGCGGACCGACGGCCAACTTTAGCCGCCCGGCCTGCGACAAGCAGCTCAAACACGGCGTGTGCAAGAACAAGCGCTGTCTGTGGCCGAGCGTGTGCAAGAACATGGTGGTCGACGAGAGCGGCTACACGCAGCTGCTGCGCGACCTGCGCCAGCTGCCGGGCGTCAAGAAGGTCTTTGTCCGCAGCGGCATCCGTTTTGACTACACCATGGCCGATGCCTCGGACGAGTTTTTGCGCGAGCTGCTGGAGCACCATGTCTCGGGCCAGCTACGCGTGGCACCCGAGCACGTGAGCGACGCGGTGCTCTCCGTAATGGGCAAGCCGAGCCGCGCCGTCTACGATGCATTCTGTCGCAAATTTGAGCGCTTGAACCGTGAATACGGCCTTAAGCAGTACGTGGTGCCGTACCTGATCTCGAGCCACCCCGGCTCGACCATGAAGGAAGCCGTGGACCTTGCCGAGGCCGTACGCGACATGGGCTACATGCCCGAGCAGGTGCAGGACTTCTACCCCACCCCGTCCACCATGTCGACGTGCATGTACTACACCGGCGTGGATCCGCGCACCATGGAGCCGATCTATGTAGCGCGCGACCCGCACGAGAAGGCCATGCAGCGCGCGCTGATTCAGTATCGCAAACCCGAGAACTACAAGCTCGTGCGCGAGGCGCTGGAGAAGGCCGGGCGTCGTGACCTGATCGGCTACACCAAGCATTGCCTGATCCGTCCCGTACCGCCGCGCCCGGGCGAGACGTCTGCTGGCGGCGGACATGGGACCGGCAATAAGGGCGGCAAGGCCCACGGTGGCGCTGGCGGCGCCGGCAAGGGGCCTAAGGGCAGCAAGGGTCACGGCGGCATGTCGCGCGCGCAGAACACTGCCGGCCGCAACCGCGCGGCCCAGGGGCGTCAGGGTGCCAACGGCGGCGGCAGGCGCAACTAAGGCAGCGGTGCCGTCGCTATGTCCGTCTCGCATGCGTGGCGCAGTAAGCGCATCGCCTCCACGAGGATGATGCCGGCGATGGCAACCGTGACCGCCACGTCGAGCGGCGTGTTCACAAGCCAGAGCATCGTCATGAGATACGACCCGGCATTAAAGGCAAAGTGCAGCAGGATCGTGTAGCGGAGCTTTCCGGTGGTCACGAGCACCCAACCAAAAATGAGGGCGGCGGCGCCCGCATAGCAGCCCTGCACCCAGTTCATGTGCATAAAGCCGAAGACCGCCGCCTGCAGCACGATTGCCGCGGCGACGCCCCAGGTACTCGGGGCCGCCCAGGGCACTATGGCGCCGTCCTGCGCGTTCGCGCGGCGCCGGCGCTTCCAGAGCGAACGGCACTGTGGATTAAACGCACGCAGCGAAAACTCAAAGATGATGCCGCGCACCAGCAGTTCCTCGCAAAACGGCGCGCCGAGCACCGTGGTCAGGACGGCAAGAAGGCTGGTATCGCCCATGCCCGTTTCCTCGACGAGCTCGCTATAGTCTGCCGCGACCTCGGGCAGCAGCGACAGCACGCCGTCGCATAGGTAGCTAATGACCACCTGCATGGATAGGCCGATCACGACAACGCAGACAATGCGCTTCCATGCCGCGCTTGCTCCCCCACCGAGCGGGCGCTCGCCTTGCCGGCGCGCCATGAAGGAGCGGGGCCACAGATAACGCCACCACAGCAGCGCCATCAAAAATGACGCCGTCTGAGCGGCAGCCTGGAACCATTGAATATCGAGGTTGTCGATCGGGAAACCCGTCAGCACCGACACGGCATCGAGAACTGAAAACAGAACCACGCTCAGGGCTATATCGGCAGCGACAACGCCAAAACAGGCAAGCGCCCACGCCATCGCATTGAGCATGCCAACCTCCTCAAAACCCGGCACTTAGGGACGTTCCTTAACTGCCGGCTGAAAAGGAACGTCCCCAAGTGCCGGCAGTTTGGGACAGTCATTGTTGATGAGAATCGGGCGCAGCGCCAAAAGCCCCGCTCGGCGAGATGTCGAACGGGAAGGTGCCGCAGCGATTGAAAGCGGCGATGAACATGCGGATGGCGTTGGACGGTGTGGTGCCCACGAGCTGGGTTGCCGCCGCGAAGGCCGCCTTTTCCTCGGGCAAAACCTTCGCGACAACCGGGGTCATGTGTTCTGCCATGGCGCTTCCTTCTTGAAACGACGGTGGTGCGGATGGATGCGGGCCACGCGGCTGGGCGACGGGCTGTGAAGGCAACCCGATTGGCCCGCATCTGGAGTTTGTTCTACGGCGTTGGTATTACTTGGTATTCCTAAGTATTAC
This sequence comes from Collinsella sp., assembly GCA_019414445.1. Classification (GTDB taxonomy): domain Bacteria; phylum Actinomycetota; class Coriobacteriia; order Coriobacteriales; family Coriobacteriaceae; genus Collinsella. Next base: position 56,304 of record DXMA01000007.1, on the reverse strand, counting down.
CCCGTAGATAGAATACCATACCCGACCCCATGGGGACGGAGAAAAAACGGATCAATTTGTTGCTGAGTAAGTCTTTAGAGCGTGATGATGTCCGAGATATTGAGGGCCCGAGCGTCAGCGGAATCGTGCGTGGCAAGCAACAGCATACGGCCGTCGAGCAAGTCGAGCACGACCTCGGTGCATGCGTCGCGCGCAGCGATGTCTAGACCGGTAAAGGGCTCGTCCAGAATCACTGCGCCGCCCGGGCACAGCAGGGCTCGGGCAATCTCGACGCGACGACGCTGCCCACCCGAGAGCTCAGCCACGCGTGCATGCACATCGATCCCCGGTACCAGCAGGCGCAACAGGGCTGCGGCACTCGAGGCATCCACGCGCGCGTCGGCGCACACCAGCACATTATCCAAGGCAGAAGCGTCCTCGACCAGGCACACATCCTGAAACACCATGGAGCACGGCGCGCACTCGCCCGCCGCCAGCGCAAGCAGCGTCGACTTGCCCACGCCCGAAGCGCCCATCACGCAGGTGCGCCCACCAGCAGAAACGCGAAGTACCAGTCCATCGAGCGCCGGCGCCCAGGGCGCTCGGTCGCCCACGGCGAGCGCAAGCTCCGCAGCAGCCCTGCCGCCAGCAGAGCCGCCCGCACGTCCGCGACTACCACACCCATGCGCCCGCACGGCAGCGCGCCACGCTACGGGCCCCGAAACCCGCAGCAGCCACACCAGCACACGCTCGCACGCCCACGAGGCGGCAACGACCAGCACGGTCCACGCCAGCAGGTCAGCCGTCTCGATGAGCAGTTTCGCCTGATAGATGCGTTCGCCCACGGTGCCCGTCGCCATGCCGATGAGCTCCGCCGCCACGCCGGCCTTCCAGCTCATGCCAATCACGGCGCGGGAACACGAAAGCACAAACGGCAGGACCTCGCGCCAGGTGTGGGCGCAAAACAGACGCCAACCCCGCACGCCATGCAGACGAAACATCTGCTCCAGTGGCTTATCCGCTTGCGTCAAACCCTCAACCAGCGAAAAATACACGCCCGGCAGCGCCATCAAAAAGACCGCCGCAATGCTCACGCGCGCCGACCCCAACCAAATGAGCAGCAGGACCACCACGCAGGCAACCGGTGTCGCCTTAACAAACGAAAGCGCCGGCGCCACCAGGCGGGCAAACGTTCGCGACCGCACCGAGGCCCCCGCCAGCACACCGCCGCACACCGCGGCAAGCGCCAGCCCGCCCAATATCCGCGCGCCCGAGCCCGCCAAAATCGCCCAGGTACCGCCATCGCACACCAGGCGCAGCAACGCCATCGCAACAGTGCCTGGCCCCGGCAAAATCAACGGCTGCGCCACCAGTGCTGCTGCAAAGACCCACACGGCAAGCCAAAAGGCAGCAACGGCACCTGCTGCCGTCACCGCCTTCATACGCTCTGTCATTTGTCGAGCAAACGCACGCACGGGCTACTCCATGTAATAGAAATCATCAGCCGGGAGCTTGCCGCCCACGGCGCTCGCGCCCGCATCGGCCAGCACCTGCAGGTACCCACCGAGCGCCGCCTTCATATCCTTCCCCGTCTGGCACACGAGCATGCACCCGGGAATCGCCTTTTCAGCAATCGCGGCGTTATCGACGATACCCGCATCGACCACGGCCTGTGCCCAATCTGCCGGCGCCGCATTGACGGCCTTCACGCTCGCCTCATGGCAGCGCAAGAATTCCGCCACGGCCTCGGGATGCTCCTCGGCAAAGGCACGGCGCACCACGGTCACGCCCGTCAGCAGGCGCGAACCCGTGTCACCCGCTAGCTCATCCCACACATCGGTCAGGCTCACCGGCGCCGACAGCTTGCCTTCGCTCTTGGCGATGGCAGCGGTCTTGAACGGCTCCGGCAGCACGCCCACGGCGGACGGGTCGACAAGCAACGCCGACAGCACCTCGGTGGGCTCGCTCTTAAACTCAAGCGCCACCTGGCCGGTCAGGCCCGCGCGCTCCAGCAAGTAGTTCATGACGTACTCCGGCGTGGTGCCCTTGCCCGTCATATAGACAGTATGGCCCGCCAGATCGCCAAACGAGGCCACACTCGCGTCGCCCGTCACAACGTTCAGCACGCCCAGCGTGTTGATATCGATGACCTGCACCGCGCCCTCGGTCTTGTTGTAGAGCACGCTCGCCACGTTGGCGGGCACCAGGGCGATATCGATATCGCCCTGAATGACCTTGGGCACAATCTCGTCGGCGGCAGTGTTGATCGCAAAGTCGAACTCATTGTCCGTCTCGCCATCGGCTGCCTGGTCCATAAACTGCACCAGACCGATCGACGTCGGACCCTTGAGCGAGGCGACGTGCACCTCGACCGGCTCTGCGGCAGCACCGGCGCCGTCCGTGGCAACCGAGCCCGCGGCGGACCCGGCACCGGCAGCCCCGCCGCCACAGCCCGCGAGCGCAAGTGACAGGGCGCCCGCGGCGAGCGCCGAGGCAAACCCCCGGCGCGACATCTCAACATCAAACGCGCGCATCGCTAGCACGTCCCCTCGTTAGGCATCGTCCATGCGTGATGGTCGGTATGCAGCAGCTCCTCGGCCAGTGGCGAGAGCGGCTCGCCTAAGAACTCGCGGTAGCACGCCTGGACATCGGGATTCTCGTGCGAGAAGCGAATCTCGGCGTTCGCATCGAGGCCCCAGAGCACCTGGCCACGCTCGGCAGCCAGCTCGCAACCGTCGTGAATGGGCTGACCGCCACCACCGACGCAGCCGCCGGGGCACGCCATGACCTCGACAAAGTCATAGCTCACACGGCCGTCGCGAATTGCGTCGAGCAGGCGGGCGGCATTGCCCAGCCCGTGTGCCACGGCGACGCGCACCTTGGTGCCATCGATATCGGCCACGGCTTCCTTCCAGCCGTCCAGGCCGCGCACGTCGGTAAAGAAATCGGCGTCGGGGTTCTTGCCCGTCACCAGGTAATAGGCCGAGCGCACAGCAGCTTCCATCACACCGCCCGTGGCGCCAAAGATCACACCCGCGCCCGTGCCAAAGCCCAGCGGCGTGTCGAGCGGCTCCTCGACCAGCGTGTCCACGCTCACGTGGCTCGCGCGAATCATGCGCACCATCTCGCGCACCGTCAGCGCAACGTCCACGTCGGGCGTGCCGTCCTCGCCCACCATGCTCGGCAGCGCACACTCGGCCTTCTTGGCCGTGCACGGCATCACGGACACCACGAACAAGCGCTCGGGCTCAACGCCCAGCACCTTGGCGTAGTATGTCTTGGCGATGGCGCCGAACATCTGCTGCGGCGACTTGGACGTGGACAGGCTGTCGACAAACTCCGGATAGCGCGCCTTCACAAAGCGCACCCAACCCGGGCAGCAGCTCGTAAACATGGGCCAGCCGCGGCTGTCGCCTTCGCCCTTAGCGGCGGCGCCTAGGCGCTCGAGCAGCTCGGAACCCTCCTCCATAATGGTGAGGTCGGCCGAGAAATCGGTGTCGAACACGTACTCAAAGCCAACGCGGCGCAGTGCGCAGGCCAGACGCTCGACGGTTGCCTCCTCGCGAGATATGCCGAGCTCCTCGCCCCAGGCGCTGCGCACGGCAGGCGCGATCTGCACCAGCACGATCTTGTCGGGATTAGCAAGCGCGTCAAACACGGTCTCGGTGTCGTCGCGCTCGCGCAGCGCGCCCGTCGGGCAATGCGTGATGCACTGGCCGCACGCGACGCAATCGGTCTTGCCGATCGGCACGCGCCCGCGGGTGCCCACGGCGGTATGCGTGGCGCGGTTGGTCAGGTCCCAAATCCCTAGGCCCTGTACGCTCTCGCACACCTTGATGCAGCGCATGCATTTAATGCACTTGTCGTTTTCGCGGATGATGGGGAAATCGAAATCCCAGCCCTCGCCCGCCAAATGCCTTTGATACGGCAGATAGAAAATGCCCAGGTTGTTGGCAATGGTCTGCAGGTTGCAGTTACCGCTGCGCACACAGCTCGTGCAGCGCGAGTCGTGCTGGGACAGCAGCAGTTGCACGTTGGTGCGACGCGCCTCGCGGGCTTTGGGGCTGTTGGTGTGGACCACCATGCCGTCGAGCACGTAGTTGTTGCAGGCGGCAACCAGCTGGTCGCAGCCCTCAACCTCGACCACGCACACGCGGCAACCGCCAATCTCGTTTAGATCGCGTAGGTAGCACAGGGTGGGAATCTGGATGCCGACGGACTTGGCCGCGTCCAGGATCGTGGTGTGCTCGGGCACCACGACCTCGCAATTATCGATAGTGAGCTTGACCATGTTGTGCGCTCCGTTTTCGCTGTTGTCGCCGACGGTGGTTTTGTTGAGCTCTACCATTCCAGGTTCCTCCCTCCGCGGAACGCGCCAAAGCCAAAGTGGTCGCAGCGCAGGCAGCGGCTCGCCTCCTGGCGCGCCTCCTCCTCGGTGAGACCCTGCTCGACCAGATTCCAATCGTGAATGCGCTCGCCGGCCTCGCGCTCGCCCAGCTCGCAACGGCCGCACTCGTGCTTGCCCTTAAACTGCACGGTCGGCAGCTCCACGTCGAGCTTGATCTTGTGGTCGAAGCCCAGATAGCGGTCGATGTTTGCCGAAGCCACGCGGCCGGCGTTGATGGCACGGATGACGGTGGCGGGACCGGTCTGGCAGTCGCCGCCGCTAAAGAGGCCATCGAAGTTGGGCACGGCACCGTCCGAGTCGGTGACCACGCAACCCCACTTGCAGGCGATGCCCATGTCCTCAAACGGCTTGGAATCGATGTCCTGGCCAATGGCGACAAACACGCGCTCGCAGGGGATGACGCGCTCGGGCGTAGCGGCGGCACGCGGAGCCGGACGACCGCGGCGGGGCTCGCCGATAATCTGCGGTTGCACGCGCAGGCCGCTCACGCGACCATCTTCGCCCGTCTCGATGGCGAGCGGCGCCGTGAGCTCCAGAACCTCGCAACCCTCGGCCTGGGCGCCGGCAATCTCGGCGTCCTGGGCCGTCATATCGCAGATGCGACGGCGGTAGACGATGCTCACCTTTTCGGCACCGCAGCGCACGGCAGAGCGCGCCACGTCCATGGCCACGTTGCCGCCACCGATGACGCACACGCGCTGGCCGCTCAGGTCGGGCAGCTCGTCGTCTCCGATGGCGCGCAGCATCTTGACGGCCGATTCCACGCCGGGCGCCTCTTCACCCGGAAGGCCGAGCTTCTTGTCGCTATGGGCACCGATGGCCAGGTAGACGGCATCGAACTCGTCGCGCAGGCGAGCGAGCTCCTCGCCGTTCACGGAGTGATCGAGCTCAACGTCGATGCCGGCGCTCAAGATCCAGTCGATCTCGGCCTGCAGGCGCTCGCGCGGCAGACGATAGCTGGGGATGCCGTAGCGCAGCATGCCGCCCAAGTGGTGGCGCTGCTCAAAAATGGTCACCTTGTGGCCCATCACGGCCAGGTAGTAGGCACAGGAAAGGCCAGCCGGGCCGCCGCCGATCACGGAGACGCGCTTACCGGTGTTGTCCACTACATGCGGCTTGTGGTCGTTGAGGTCACTGTGCTCAACGGCAAAACGCTTGAGGGCGAGGATGTTCATGGGGTCGTCGACCATGCCACGGCGGCAATGCATCTCGCAGGGATGCTCGCACACCAGGCCGCAAACGAGCGGCAGCGGGTTATTCTTGCGGATGACCTTGACGGCATCGGCATAGCGGCCGGCCTCGACGAGCGAAATGTAACCGGGAATGTCGACATGCGCCGGACAGCCCGAGACGCACGGGACGCGGGCCTCGCGGTCAAAGCCACAGGAGTGCTCGCGGATGTGGTGCTCAAAATCGTCACGGAAACCGCGGATAGCCGTAAGCGCCATGGCGCCGGCCTCGTAACCGATGGCGCAATCGCTCGAAAGATAGATGGTGCGGGCGGTGCGCTCGATCAGATTGAGCGTGGACTCGTCGGCGCGGCCCTCGAGCACATCGGCGAGCAGATCGCTCAGCGCGCTCAGGCCCACGCGGCAGGGCGTGCACTTGCCGCAGCTCTGGGTGGAGCACAGGTTGACGAGCGCTGCCGTAAACTCAACGGGACACGGGGCGAGCGAACTCACCGCCAGACGACGTCCGAGCGCATCGTGCAGGTCGTCCATGACGGCCTGAGCGTGGCTGCGTTCCATTACGTGCAGTCGAGCCATAAGATCCCCTCTCACATGGCAGCCCGGAGGCGAGGCCGGGCGAAATTGCTACACGCACAACACTGACCTAGAAAGTTGTGAGGTCTCCATACGGTTCGGCAGGCGGTATAAAATGTCACCCTCAGCGGTGAAATAGAACATTACCGCAGATAAATGCCATATTTGATAAAACGCGTTACCAAATTGCAATATTCAATGTGAAAAAGAGCGCCTTACTATTTTTCCTTTTTGATCCGTTTTCCTCCGTCCCCTTCGGATCACATGATCCCTTGGGAACGGAGGAAAACGGATCGTTTTTGGTGCAAAAGGGCCAGGTTTGTTTGCACCAATCTCACTTGCGCTAGATGAAGAGCTCGCATTCCTTCCGCGCGACGCAAACCTTGCTCAGCATCTGGGAAACAGCGGATAGTTTGTTGGAATCAAGCTTGCGAGCACCTCGCGGACATACGGCGATGCAGCGCATGCAGGAGATGCACGCCTCGCCAGCTGCTCGTTTGGGGTCACTCTTGTCGATAGCGCAAACGGGGCACGCCGCGGCGCATGCACCGCAGGAGACACAATCCCCTGTTGCCTCGGGTGCCATGCGGTGACCTCCGGCTTGTTTATAAGGACGATTGCCGGGAATAGAGGGCTCGGATGTATCCTCGGCCAACAGCTTTTGCTGAATTTGCTGCGCAAACTCTGCGAGCTGCGCCGCATCCTGCGCATCCGGACGACCGGCAGCAAACTGTCGCGCAATGGAATGTTCTGCAATGGCCGCAACTGCCGCGATCACCCGGAATCCCGCATGCTTCGCAACGTCCTCCAGCTCTACGAGCGTGTCCTCAAACGCGCGGTTTCCGTAGACGCACACCAGAACGGCCCGCGCTCCGTTGCCGTGAACCATGCCCAACCGGTCAGCCACCACAGCCGGGATTCTACCGGCATACGCCGGCACAGAGATTACGGCCACGTCGTCCTCAGTCATCGAGACAGCGCTGAAATCTAGCCCGCTATCGGTCAGATCGACGGTAACGGTATTCTTGTCCAGTGCCCCGGCCACAAGGCCAGACACCTTCTGCGTTCCACCCGTCGGACTAAACACAATTTCGAATACGCTCATCGAGACACCCTCCCCCTACGTCTGGCAACGCGTCAAGCCGTTTTCACATCCAGCCAGAGTATACGGCACGTGGGATCCCCATTTTGGTGCATCAAGCACCCCAATGCACCAACCCTACGCTGTCTGCCTCTTCGTTTTGTATAAATTACGGTACAGATTGTATATATTTACGGGATACCGCCGTGTTCTCCCGAGGTACCCCATCCTGGCCCGTGCAAAAAACGGAGTATTCTGCAACGTGACCGCGTCAGCAATACCCCGAGCGGGCAAACCTTTAGGGCGCTGCGTCATTTTGGGTTCCGACATGGCGAGAATGACGCGCCCCTGCTCCGGAAAACGACGAAATCTGACTCAGAACGCTCGCTAGGGATATCCGAAAGCCACCGTTGGCGACGTCAAATCATATGCAGACAACTCGAACTGCAGAATACTCCAAAAAATGCACGGCGCACCCCATGGGACCCATTGCCGCATGGTAGGAAACAGGCCCACGGCATCCTCTAGACGCATTCCCGAGGAAATCACATTTGAACTAGCGATCGGATACGGCAAACAAAAAGGGCCCCGAGCGTAGTTGCTCGGGGCCCTTGGTTCACCTCGCTCTAGCGGGCGATGCGTGTGTTATTTGCGCTTGCCGCCGCCGTCACCGGGACGACGGGAGCTGCCGCCACGCTTGCCACCACGACTATTGCCATAGCTGCCACGGTTATCGCGACCGCCGGCACGGCCGCCACGGGAGCCGGCCTGGTTGCCGCCACGCCCGCCACGATAGCCGCCACGACGCTCCTCGCGGGTATCGTCGTAGTTGCGCCAGTCATCGCGACGATCGCGGCTGGCACGCGGGTCACGACGATCGCGCGACTCATTCGAACGACCAGCGCCGCCGCGGCCGCCATTGCCGCGAGCGCCCTCGCGACGCTCGCCGCCGCGGCTAACGCGCTCTTCAAAGCGCTTGCCGCCACGGGACTCACCGCCACGAGCACCTCGCTCACCGCGACCCTCGCCGCCGCGACGCTCATCACGGCCACCGCGCTCGTCATCACGACCGGAACGACGGCGGTCGCCCGAACCGCGCTTGCCACCGCGCGAACCGCGGCCCTCGTCCTCGCGCTCGACACGACGACGGCCGCCACGGTCCTCGTCCTCACGACGACGGCGGTGTGCCTCGCCCTGGAACTGCTTGGCACGACGCTCGGCACGGTTGCCGCGCGCAGGCTGCTCAGCGGCACCAGCACCAGCGCGCTCCTCGGCAGCCACCTCGCGAGCCACGCTCTCCACGGCCTCGTCCACGCGAGCCTGAACGCCCTCGCGCACGCGGGTCTTGCCGCCGCGCTTAGGACGGCTCGGGCGCTCGCCGTCGCCGCGACGCTCGTCGCGACCGCGGTTGGAACGACCGGCCACATCGCCGTAGTCATCTCCGTTGCGCTTGCCGTCGCGACGTGCCTGCTCAAGCTTCTTCTTGCTCTTGGACTTGCCGCGCTTGGTCTTCTTCTTCACCTTAAAGGCGGCAGGATCGCGCTCGGGGTCAACGGCGGGCGGGTTGGGGCCCACGTGCAGGTCGCCGGCTTCGTAAATATCGGCCGTCTTGTCCATGAGCTTCTCGATCTCGTAGAACTCGTCCACGTCCTGCTCAGTCACAAACGTAATGGCCCAGCCCAGCTCGCCGGCGCGGCCCGTACGGCCAATGCGGTGGATATAGTCGGTCGGCTCGGCCGGCACGTCAAAGTTCACGACGTAGCGCACGTCGCTAATGTCGATGCCGCGGGCGAGAACATCGGTTGCCACCAGTACGTCGACGGTGCCGTCGCGGAAGGCAGAAAGCGCGCGCTCGCGCTGGGCCTGGCTGCGGTTGCCGTGAATCGCGGCGGCCTTGATGCCCTTGCGCTCCAGACGACGGCAGCAGCTGTCGGCGCGGTGCTTGGTGCGCATAAAGACGATAGTGCGCTCCGGGCCCTCCTTTTTGAGGAACTCGGGCAGCAGGTTGTTCTTGGCCTCGATGGACACCGGGAACACAAACTGGTCGACGGTGTCGGCGGTCGACGTGGCGGGCGCGATCTCCACGCGCGCCGGGTCGCTCACCAGGTCGGTGATCTCGCCCACGGCCTCCTCGTCGAGCGTCGCCGAGAACAGCAGCGTCTGGCGCTCGGCCGGCGTCTCGCGCACAATGCGGCGGACGGCAGGCAAAAAGCCCATGTCGAGCATACGGTCGGCCTCGTCGAGCACCAGCACCTTGACCTCGTCCAGATGGCAGGCACCCTGCTCGATCAGATCGACCAGACGACCCGGCGTGGCAACTAGGATATCGCAACCGTACTTGAGTGCCGCGGTCTGCGGCTTGTAGCTCACGCCGCCCACGACGGTCACGGCAACGTGGCCCGTGACGTCGGCGATTTTGCTTGCGACCTCGTCGATCTGCTGGGCAAGCTCGCGCGTGGGGGTGATGACGAGCATCACGGGGCCACGGCCGTTGCCCTCGGGCTTTTTAGCACCGCGACGGCGGTTGCGGCCGCCACGCTCGCGCACGGGTTTGGGAGGAGCGATGTGCTCCAGATTGTTCATAGTCGGCAGCAAAAAGGCGGCCGTCTTGCCGGTGCCGGTCTGGGCGGCGGCAAGCAAGTCGCGGCCCTCGAGCACCACGGGGATCGAGCCAGCCTGGACAGGCGTCGGCGCCGTGTAGCCCAGGTTCTCGATAGCACGAAGCATCTCGTCCGAAAGTCCCAGCTCGTCAAAGGCGGGCAGACTATCGGTAGCGGACTCGACGGCCTGGGCGGCATTTGCCTCATCGGCGGCATCGAAGGCAGCCTGGGTCATGGCCTCACGGGTCTCGTCCAGGATCTCGGCGTCCGTGACGTCGGATACAGAATTACGCATATGTTGTTGTTCCTTATCTGCACGCGCAATGGGCACGGCATGCGGCCGCGCGGGCGTGCTTTGTAGTGCGCTAATACATACAAAAACGGGTGCGCACAGAGAGGACGTTGCTCAGCACGCTGGCGATCGCTTTGGCAGCCCTATCACGCGCCGTCCAGACGCAGCAGCTCTAAGCGATGGAGCAGATTCGCCGCCGGTTAGTATACCCGTGCTTCGCATGCCCCCACGTAAACCACAGATGACGAGGCGGACGAGGTGGGCCCGGCTGATTGTCTCAATCTGTAACATCTACAGGGCAAATCTTCCTCTACGTGTTACAGATCGAGACAAACGGTCGACACAGTTCACAAACGTCTCAATCTGTAACAGTTACCGAGTAAAATCGGCCCTAATTGTTATAGATCAAGACAGAGGGGGATTTCCGTCAAGTCCAAACCAAATCTCTCAGTCTTCCTGCAATTTCGAACATGTGGCCTATAATGTTGCTTTGGTTACACTATTTATTGCGCAGCCATTTAATACGTCGCCCACCGGGGGCCATTAATTCCTATCGCCATATTGGCTTGGAAGCAATCAAAGGAGGTATCCGTGGCAGCAGAGACGCCTTGCTCGGTCCTCTATAACGATATTCGCTCGTTCGGCGGTCTTAAACATCTCGAGATCGCCCGAATGCTCATCAATGGAAACTCTTATCTCGGCAGTACCCTGCTCGAGAAATGCTCTTCCAACCGCTCGTATCTCACCCGTTACATCGTCCATCGCAAGCCTGACCAGTGCGCGCCCGCCATCTACAGCGACTTTACCGTCACCACGCTCAACCTTTCCGCGGCAATCTGCAACAAGCTCGGCGGCGGCGAGTCCGCCTATCGGGCAATCGCCGAGCACTATCGCGGTCCGGCCGCCAACGAAATGATGTCGGCTCTCGCTAGCTACAAGCTGGACAGCCGCCTATATGCAAATGCCCTCAATCGCATCGACAACTTTGACGGCAATGCCGTGCGCGAAAAGAGCACGCTCTTCCTGATGCTCTTTGTGGCAACGGGGGCGCTCGCCGATCCCGTTCAGGGCGTGGCCACCGTCGAGCGCTTTTGCGACAGCAAGACGGGCGAGCACTTTGGCACCACCGAAACTACCGTCGGACGTGGCTTTATGAGCAGCCTGGAGCAGCCGCGCACCGTCGCCCCCAACCTCGGTCTGCTCAGAACCCATGCCGACAACTGCGCCGACATGCAAATCCATCCCCTCACACGCGATCCGCACGGCACCGTGATTGGTTCTCTGCCCAAAACCTCGCCCAGCATCACCGATGTGGGCGCCGACGCATCGCGCGAGCATCTTCGTATTTGGCTCGAGGGTGAGCACTGGTACGCCCAGGGCCTTGGATCGACCAACGGCACGGTGCTCGAATCGGGCGCGCGCGACGGCGATATTGTGATTGAGCCGCCGCGCGACCAACGCGAGCCCGGCAAGATCTATCCCCCCGTGGAAATCGCCAACAGCGACAGACTTCATTTGGGTCTCTATACGACATTCCTTGTCATTGTGGACTAGCGCGGACGGCGATCGGAAGACGGTCGCCGTCCGTCTTTCGTCTTCTACCTTCTGCGTCGTAAACGACAATACTCAGCGGTATGCGTGGGCAGTGCGGCTATCATGGTTCTTTACCGATATCCGCACTGCTCACGTATACGCGCGGCAACCCATGCCAGACAAAGGAACGCCATGGATACTACCAATAGCGCCTATGGCGACAAACTCATCCGTCTTGACACGTTCGACACCGCCGTGGCGGTCGACCCCAGCGCCGAGGACGACGCCAAGCGTCGGTTTATGACGCTTATTCTCCAGACGGCCCACCGCAACAACGGCAACATCGGACACGTGCTGCGCGCGACCAACACGAGCGGCGAGGTCTTTGCCGTCAAGCTACTCAAGGACAACGCCATCCTTTCCGGCCAAGCCCCCGACCGCTCCGCCGAGCAATCGGCAGCGCACCTGGCCAGCACCGCCGCGCTGTTCGAGGAGTACCGTCATCTGTGTACCGTCTCGCACCTGCGCGGATTTCCGCGCGTCTATGGCTACGGATCGTGCGAGGATGACCCTCTCATCCTCATGGAGTGGGTCGAGGGCACCTCGCTCAAGCAGGCGCTGCCCCTGCTTCCGCACGACGCCTCGGGCGGGCTGACCACCCAGATGGTCGCCGCCGTCGGAAACGCCGTGCTTCGTGCGCTCTTGATGACCCAAGGCCTCGTGAATCCGGTCATCCATCGCGACCTGTCGCCTGCCAATATCATGTTCCGCACCACTAGCCGAACGCTCGAGCAGCAGATTGCTGATTGTTCCTTTGACCCCTGCCTCATCGACATGGGCTCCGCGACCATGGCTCTCGGCGACGACACGATCACCCGGCGCGCCGACATCTGGCGTTTTGCCACGCCCGCATACGCCGCGCCCGAGATGCTCACGCAGGATATCGAAGGCATCGCGGCCCTTCGCCGTTCGCCGGCAATCGACGTCTATGCGCTTTCGAGCATTCTGTACCAGCTCTACAGCGGTCGCAAACCGTTTGACTTTGAGTCGACGGACGCCGCTGCAACCGGCTCGTTCTATCTCGTAAAGACCAAGACCAAGCCGGCGCCGCTCGAGCCGCGCTGCGAGGGCGATGAAGCGCTCGTCCAAATCATCATGAAGGGTCTCTCAGTCGAGCAGTGCGATCGTCCCACCGAGCAGCAGATGCTCGAGGTGCTCTCGGCATACCTCACCGATGCCGAATCCGAGGGCCGCGAAGGCACAGGAGACGAGGCCGCGATTGATATCGATTCTGGCACGCACCTTAAGGTCGACGTCGCCGGCGAACGCGCACGAGAGATCCTGAATCAGGCCCGCCACGATGCCATGACACGCCGCCGATTTATTATCGGCGGCGTCGCCGCTGCCGTCGTGGGACTCGGCGTCATTGGAGCCGCCACTCACGGCTTTGGCATTCCCGACTACCTCGACGGCATCCGCAGCTCCCTTGACGACTACACCTGGGATCAGCTGCAGGAGATTTCGCTTAAGATCAAGGCGGCAGAGACGCGTAATGAGGCGTGCGAGATCGCCAAGCGCTATCATCTGCTCGACGCTGATGGGCATATCCCCTATCCGTGCACCAAACGCGTGAAGCTCACCAACGGGCTGGAGGTCGGCGCACAGCTTGTGGGCATCCGCCACGACGAGCTTCTGGACGAGACGGGCAAGGCAGGGTTGACGTTTATGTTCGATGCCGGCATTGCCGAACGCGACGCCGCGGCCCAACCGCTGAGCGCCGGCTGGGCAGATTGCGAGCTGCGGGAATGGCTCGACGGCGACGGCCTTAAGCTGCTGCCCAACGAGCTGCGCGCACTCATCAAAGGGGTCAAGAAGGTCTCGAATAACGTTGGCGCCGCCAGAAGCGCATCGTGTCTGAGCGAGCTGCCCGCGACCCTTTGGCTTCCCGCCATGGTCGAGCTCTGTGGCAATCAGCCACCCGAGTCATTTACCGAGAACTTTCACTACCTGGCCGACATCTACAACGGCGAGGGCAAGGAGTATCAGCTCTTCCGCGAGCTCAAGGTAAGTCCGTATACCACGAACGAGATGTTGGTTCGCCAGTGGAAGGGCAAGGACGCCTGTTGGTGGGAACGAACGGCGAGCCCCGACACATCGGAGAGCGAAGGCACGCTCTACATGAACCGCGTGGGACACGACGGCGACGTCTTTACGTACGCAACGCCTGCGGACAACCCCAAGAAGCGGACCTGCGTGATCCCCGGGTTCTGTATCTAGGGGACGGTGGACTGCGGCGGGGCTTCCGGCCCCGGCGTTTGCCTCGATCTGTAACATCTACTCAGGAAAATCGAGTCTACATGTTACAGATCGAGATATTGAGTCATCGTCGGACGGTTTGTCTCAATCTGTAACAGCAACTCGGCAAAATCGGAGCTACATGTTACAGATTGAGACATTAAGATTTTTGCTGAAGGTTCGTCTCGATCTGTAACACCTGGAACCCAAAAACCGGCCTAACTGTTACAGATTGAGATATTGAGCTGTGGCTCGATGAAATGTCTCAATCTGTAACAGATACTCAGCAAAAACCGGTCCAGCTGTTACAGATCGAGACAAACCAAAACCTCGTAAAACAACATCTCAATCTATAACAGTTAGAGGTCATTTTCCCTGCTAGATGTTACAGATTGAGATGAAGGGTGGGGATGGTGCACCAACCCGGCAGCCACCCTCATCTGTATCGGAATGTCATACATTTCTTTCTGTACTGGACACCCCCAGGGGGTATGGGTGTATAGTATCGGCGGGTTAACATTTCCAACACTACACCATAGAAAGGAGAAGCCATGGCTCAAGATAAGTTCGACGTGGGCGGCATGACGTGCGCCGCCTGCCAGGCGCATGTGGACCGCGCCGTAAGCAAGCTCGACGGCGTCCAAAGCGTCGCGGTCAATCTGCTCGCCGGCTCCATGTTGGTGGACTATGACCCCGCACAGGTCTCCCCCGACGATATCTGCACCGCCGTCGACCGCGCGGGCTATTCGGCCTCGCCCGTCAGCACGGGCGCCGATGCCGCCAACTCAAGCGGCAGCGCGCAAGCCAGGTCCGGCGCCGCCCATATGGAGTCGCCGACCAAAAAGTTGGAGGCCACTGCCTCCGCCATGCGCACCCGTCTCATCATCTCAATCATCTTTCTCATTCCGCTGTTCTACATAGGCATGGGACACATGCTCGGCTGGCCGCTGCCCGGCATTTTCACCGATCACACCCATAGCATGACGCTCGCCCTCACCGAGCTCGTCTTGCTCATCCCCATCGTCTACGTCAACGACGCGTACTTTATCAACGGCTTCAAGTCGCTCGTGCACGGCGCGCCCACCATGGACGCCCTCATCGCCGTCGGCGCCACCGCGTCGATCGCCTGGTCGCTCTACGCCATGTTCATCATGGCCGACCAGCTGGCCGCAGGTCAGGTGCACGAGGCCATGATGACGAGCATGGACAACCTGTATTTTGAGAGCGCCGGCACCATCCTGTCGCTCGTCACCGTGGGCAAATACCTCGAGACGCGCAGCAAATCCAAGACCGGCGGCGCTATCGAGGCGCTGATCGACCTGGCGCCCAAGACCGCGACCATTGTGGCCGACGACGGCACCGAGACCGCTGTGGACGTCGACGCCATTCTACCCGGCCAGGTTCTGCGTGTGCGCCCAGGCGAGTCTATCCCTGTCGACGGCGTGGTGCTCGAGGGCGCGTCGGCCGTGGACGAGAGTGCGCTCACCGGCGAGTCCATCCCCGTGGAAAAGACCGCCGGCGACACCGTCAACGCCGCCACGGTCAACCGCACCGGATCGTTTACCTTCCGTGCCACGCGAGTGGGCGCCGACACGTCGCTCGCCAAGATCATCCAGCTCGTCGAGGACGCCAACGCCACCAAGGCGCCCATCGCCCGCCTGGCCGACAAGGTCGCCGGCGTGTTTGTGCCCGTGGTGTTTGTGATCTCGGCCGTGACCTTTGCGGTGTGGATGGCACTGACCGGCAGCATAAACGAGGCGCTCACCTCCGCCGTGGCCGTGTTGGTGATCAGCTGCCCGTGCGCGCTGGGCCTGGCCACGCCCGTCGCAATTATGGTTGGCACCGGCAAGGGCGCCGAGATGGGCATTCTGTTTAAGAGCGCCGAGGCGCTGGAGAACCTGCACAGCGTGGGCACCGTGGTGCTCGACAAGACGGGCACCGTCACCCGCGGCAAGCCTGCCGTGACCGATATCGTGGTAGCCACGCGCGCTGACGGCTCGCCCGCCATGAGCGAAAAGGCGCTGCTCAAGCTGGCCGCCGCGCTGGAACGCTCAAGCGAGCACCCGCTGGCCGAGGCGATTATGGCCGAGTGCGAGACACGCGGGATCGTCGCGCGCATGGTCGAGGACTTTGCCGCCGTGCCCGGGCGAGGCGTTACGGCGCGCGAGGGGCAAAACGCCATTGCCGCCGGCAATATGCGCCTGATGGACGAGTTGGGCGCGAAGGTGCCCGCCGGCCTTGCCGAACAGTTCGCCACCGAGGGCAAGACGCCGCTGTTCTTTGCCAAGAACGGCGAGCTTGCTGGCACCATTGCCGTGGCTGACGAGGTCAAGGAGACGAGCGCCGGGGCCATCGTCGCACTGCGCTCGCTTGGCGTCGACGTGCGCATGCTCACCGGCGACAACCGCGTGACGGCCGAGGCCATCGCCCGCCGCGTGGGGCTGAGCAGTGAACAGGTCATCGCCGACGTCCTCCCCGCCGACAAGGAGCGCCACGTGCGCGAGCTGCAGGATGCGGGCAGCAAGGTCGCCATGGTGGGCGACGGCATCAACGACTCCCCCGCCCTGGCGCGCGCCGTCGTGGGCCTTGCGATCGGCACCGGCGCCGACATCGCCAAGGAGGGGGCGGATGTCGTGCTCATGCGCAGCGACCTCATGGACGTCGCCCGCGCCATCGAGCTTTCGCGCGCCACGATTCGCAACATCAAGCAGGACCTGTTCTGGGCGCTGTTCTACAACGGCATCGGCATTCCGCTCGCCGCGGGCGTGTTCTTCCCCCTCACCGGTTGGCAACTCTCGCCGATGTTTGGCGCCGCGGCCATGAGCCTGTCGAGTGTCTGCGTCGTAAGCAATGCGCTGCGCCTAAAATCCTTTAAGCCTAAAGTGGCAAAATAGGCTCACCATTAAGTCCATTTATAACGGGTTTTCCAGGTGCCCGAGATTGACCTGAAAGAGGAGCGACGCGTACTTTGGTACGCGAGCGACGACTTGAAGGTCAAGATCGGGTGCCCGGGAAAGCCGACACAACAGAGAGGAATACCCATGCGTTACACGATCAAGACTTCCGGCCTTATGTGCGGCCACTGCGATGCCACCGTCGAGACGGCGCTGCTCAACGTGGCCGGCGTGACCGACGCCGACGCCGATCACGAGACCCAGACCGTCCAGGTTGAGTGCGCCGACACCGTAACCGCCGAGCAACTCGCCGCCGCTGTCGAGGCCGCGGGCGAGAAATTCCACGCCCTGTCTGTGACCGCCGCGTAGCGACCTGAACGCACCCCTCCCCCGACCAGAAACGAGGACCCGCCATGATGGCAGACCATAAATCGGTGACCCGTATGCTCAAGACGGCACGCGGACAGATCGACGGCATCCTGCGAATGGTCGAGGAGGACCGTTACTGCGTCGACATCTCCACGCAGCTCATGGCAACACAGGCGCTCCTCGCGCGCATTAACGCCGACGTGCTCAAGGCGCATATCGAGGGCTGCGTGACTTCGGCAATCGAATCGGGCGACGAAGACCTCAAAGCCGCCAAGCTCGCCGAGATCGAACGCGTCGTCGACAAGCTCTCCAAGTAATTGGGGCATTGGGGACAGACTTCTTTGCACCGTCTTGGTATTCCGGGGACAGGTATGTTTGCACCACATTGGTGCAGATTAACCTGTCCCCCTTGCTCTAAATCGGGTATAAAGGCGTGCAGCATATCGAACGAAAGGCAATTTGCATGAATGACTTTATGAAGGGTCGCAATGGTGCCGATGAACTCGCCATCGTGATGGGTTTTGCCGGCATCGTCATCGCGATGATCGGATCGATAGCCCGCATCCAGTGGCTCAGCTGGATTGCCATCGCCGTAATCGTGATTGGCGTGCTGCGCGGCCTGTCCAAAAATATCGACGCACGTCACAAGGAGAACGAGGCCTTTGTCGCCGCGACTGCAAACGTACCCGGCTTGGGCAAGTTTGTAGCTAGCTTGGGCGGCGGAGCTGCAGCGGCCAACGCCTCGCGCGCAGCCGGTACTAGCAAGGAAGACTTTGAACGTGCCAAGCGCACAGCCAAGAAGATGTGGAAGGGCCGCAAGACCACGGCCTATCTCAAGTGCCCCAACTGCGGCCAGATGCTCTCCGTTCCCAAGGGCAAAGGCAAGATCCGCGTCACCTGCCCCAAGTGCCATGCCAAGATGGAGACGCGCTCATAGCCGCCATACCATGGGACAAATAAAAGCCGAGGCCTCGCACTGGGACCTCGGCTTTTTCTGATTATGACAAAAGGATTGTCCCTTTGTCGCATCGCCATATCGCGCGCTTACGCCACGCCATCGCGGGCAAGCTCCTCGGCCAACGCCTCGGCAGGCATGGCCATAATCGCGTCGAGCTCGGCGTCCACCTCGGGAATACGCTTCACCTTGAGCTTGCGCACCAGATCACCGCGACACATCACGTGCGTCGGCTCACACAGTGCGCACAGGTCATCGAGCGGATTCTTGCGCGTCACCAGGATATCGGCGGCCTTGCCGCACTCGATTGTGCCGGTCTCGCCGCCCAACCCCAGTAGCTCGGCATTGACCTGCGTGGCCGTATGCAGCGCGAAGGCGTTGCCCACGCCGACATACTTGGCAAAATAGGCCACCTCACGCCACATGTCGTACTGCGTCACGAACGGGCAGCTCGAGTCCGTGCCAAGGCCCACCTTAACGCCAGCTTCCAGTGCGGCACGGGCGCTCTCGATGATGCCCGAGCACACGATGTCGCCGTTCTTCTTTTGCGTATCGGTAGAATGGGTCTTTTTCGGGTCGAGCAATACAAACGGCAGCGCCGGGCTGATAGTGCAGGTCACACTCGGCGCACGCCCCTCGAGCTGTGTGCCCGCGGCGCCACGATACAGCTCCAAGATTTCGGGTGTCAACGGAGCGCCGTGCTCAATCGTGTCAACGCCGGCCTCAAGCGCGGCCTTCACGCCCTCGGTGCTCTCGACATGGGCCATGACCGGAAGGCCCATATCGTGCGCCGCCTTGCACGCCGCCGCGGCAACCTCCACCGGCATACGCAGCACGCCCGGCTCGCCCACCTCGGTCGCATCGAACACACCGCCCGTTACGAACAGCTTAATGACGTCGGCACCGCGCGCATACAGGTCGCGCACCTGTTCGGCTGCCTCGGCGGGACTGTTTGCCACCTGGGCGAACAAGCCCGCACCATGGCCGCCCGGCACCGTGACGCCCGTTCCCGGCGCCACCAGGCGAGGACCTTGATACTTGCCGGCATCGATAGCATCGCGCACGGCCAGATCGGCAAACAGCGGGTCGCCCGCGCCGCGCACCGTGGTCACGCCGCTTGCCAGCTGCTGCTGAGCGCTGCCCTTGAGGATATGGCGCACGATGGCGCGCCCCACGGGATTATCGAGCTTCTTCATCAGCGCGCCCGCATCGCCCGCCGAAACCGGTTTGCCCGAACCGCACAGATGCACATGCATATTGATGAGGCCCGGCATGAGATACGCCCCTGCCAGGTCGATGACCTCGGCGCCCGCCGGCGCCTGCGCCACAGCACTCGGCCCCATCCATGTGATGACACCGCGCTCAACGGCCACGGCCATATCGGGCTGCGGCTCCATATGCTCCGAGCCATCCAAGACGGTCGCATTGATAAACAACGTGGGACGATCGGCAGACGCCATATCGAGCTCCTCCCTCACGATTAACATGAACATTTGTCCATTATCACCTAATGCAGCGACCTAAAGTCGAGCATATCGGTTAACGGAGGGAAGAGGGGATGTGGGGGACGGAATACGTTGCAGCCCCACCCCAGCAACATCAGGGGAATGTCTCGATCTGTAACAGGTACAGGGTTATTGGGCCCCTTGATGTTACAGATCGAGACATTCGGTCGACGTTTCACCGGTTTGTCTCGATCTGTAACAATTACGAACTCAAACAACTTCTAAACGTTACAGATCGAGACAAAACCTCTCAGCGCCCATACCACTGGCGTCTCCACTCCTCAGCCAATTCAGCCTGCCGAGGAATACCCGCCAACCTCATTTTCTCGACCAGCTTCCCCGGGTCTTTGAGTTCGTTAAACGTAAACCGAAGCACCTTATGCCCGAGCATTGTCAGATGAGATTCCCGCTGACGCTCTGCCACGAATGGGTCGACCGACTCCCGGCCCTCACCGTTCTGCAAGGTGTACTTCCCCTTTCCGTCGAGCTCGCCGATGACACACGTCCCGTCCTCGAGCCGCCAAAAATAGTCGACGCGAAACACCTGGCTCGGATCGAGCGGGTCGCGAAACTCCGCCTGCAGCTCCGGAACCGGAAAGCCGTACGCAATAAAGAACGCTCGGAACCGAGACTCGCCGCCGTTTTCGGACAGCCCGTCCGCATACGACGCAATCGCCTGTGCCCTGCGATACCCTCGCCTGCCCTCGCAATCAGCGCGGAGGCGCTCGCACAAATCCCCACGTGATACGCCCTTCGCCCGCAATGCAGAATCGGCGATCGCCAGACCATACGAAAACGGCGCACGCAGCAGACAATCCTCCACCGTGCGCCAAAACGACGTCACCCGCACGCCGTCGACGCGCTCAAGCGCTCCCGCCATCTGAGGACGCAACAACCTGCACCCGCTGCTCAACGTCACCGAACAACCCGTCTTAACAAGAAAACGCGGCCCGAGCAGATCATTCGGCACCTCCAGGCCCCACAAAAGTGCCGCGTCATAACCCCAAAACGCCCAATCGGGATGAAATTCCGCAAGCCCTTTGATAGTCCTCAGCGCTCGCTCCGCCGGCGTCAATGCATCCCAATCATGCTGAAAACAGAACAGGTACGGCTCGGGCTCCGCGATATCGTCGGTTCCAACATGGCGTCGCAGCCACATGAGCTCGGTATTGTCATGCGTTGCGAGCAGCGCACCTTGCTTGGCCGTCTCCGTGAGCCGCGCGAGCATCCTATTCCGCGCCAACGTGTTGCGAGTCGCATGTTTGTGTTTGAGAACGGTATTAGACACTTTCATCACCACCACGTCAGACAAATGGACCATCGTCACCGTTGCCTCCGCTGGCAAATGTCTTGATCTGTAACAGGAAGACAGTCTTTAAGCCTCTAGTTGTTACAGAACAAGATCTTTCGGCAGCCGCCAACCTTCCGTCTCAATCTGTAACAGTTACGGGCCCAAACAGCCGCCAAACGTTACAGATTGAGACAAAGTCAGGGCTGTAGGGCGGCACCAGTCACATCCCCTACTCCCATTCTTGTTCGTAGATGTTGAGGGACTTCACGTAGCGCCCCTGGGCGCCCATGATGTCGCGGACCAGGCGCAAAAAGAAGCTAACGCACGAGGTGTCAAAGCCGTCCTGCAGATCCTCGGGATGCACCGCACCCGGTCCATCGACCGCCGTGTCACTCAGGCGCGCGATGTCATACAGATAGAGCTGTCCCGCCGTCAGCCAGACATCGTCGACGCAGGCGAGGCGCACCGCGATCGCGCCGTCGCTCCAATGCTCCTTTTGCACGATATGCGGGTCGTAGACATCAAAGCGAAGGTCGGCGCGCGTATCCTTCAGCGCAACCATGCCGTTCGCAGGATCCTTGTCCAAAATGCCAAAGCGCGAGAAATACTGTGTGTCGCGCACCTGCTCGAGCCGCTTAAGCGAGGCAGGCGAAAACGATGCCGGCGGCTCATCAACATACAGCTCGAGCAGCGTCTTGCCATGGCGATAGGGGCGCTCGAAGAGCAGCCAATCGGTAAACGCCATGTTGTAGGCCATGATTTCGTTTTGGGAAGGCTCGGTGCGATAGCTGAGCCACGGGTCGACAATAATCTCAAACTGCTCGCGCGCCGGCTCCAAAAACTGAAACTTCCGCAGCATCCAAAAATGGGCCATGTCGGCAATATCGTTGCCGACGGCTTCGGCCAGATGAGCTCGGTCTAAAACGTGGTCAGTCACGGCATCCTCCTCAAACTGATGAACCTCAATTTGAGCTTACGAGGAGGGTGGGCAGCCACTGTCAGCACGGACAAAATAGGCCGCCGGCTGCAAACCAACTGCTGACCAAACACTTGACGGGACACTTGACCGAATATGCGCGCCGCAACAAAACCGCAGGTAAACATAGACGGCCAACCCGCTCTTTTGAACCAGATGCCCGTAGCCACCACAGAAACAACAGGTGACCACAGCCCAAGAAGTCGACAAATGAACACCCGTACGTCGGCAAACGAACAAATCGGTCGCAAACCCGCAAGGAGTGTCCCCGAATGCCGGCACATAAGGAACGTCCCCAGCTGCCGGCACTTGGGGACGTTCCATTTGGGCCAGCCGTTGGGGACAGCCCTTGTCGATTCAGCTGTGGACAGCCGCCTTACAGCTCCAGCGCCTCGGCGACTTCGGCTGCGCAGGCCAGGGCGTCGGCCATAGCGTTCACCACGAGCGAGCTGCCGTTACGAGCGTCACCGGCAACATACACCGGCGCGGCATCCGCGGCGACGCCGTCGACACGCGCCGCAAGATGCGAGCCCTCGGCGGCCATCACAGGCAGCGGACGACCAGCAGTGGCAACGGGCACGCCAACGGCGTCGAACACACCGTGCTCTGGGCCCGTAAAGCCGCAGGCGATGAGCACCAGCTGCGCCGGTACCTCGTGCTCGGAGCCCGCGATGCGCTCGGGCTTTCCCGCCGACCAGTCCAAATCGACCACGCGCAGACCCGCAGCCGCACCCTTCTTGTCCAGCAGCACCTCGAGCGTATCCACGCCCCAGGCACGCATCTCGCCGCCCATCGCAGCGATAGCCTCCTGCTGGCCGTAGTCGGTCTTCTTAACGTTGGGCCACTGCGGCCAGGGGTTGCTCGCCGCGCGCTTATCGGGCGCAGCCGGCAAGAACTCAAACTGGCGCACGCTGCGCGCACCCTGACGTACCGCGGTGCCCACGCAGTCGTTACCGGTATCGCCGCCGCCAATGACGACGACGTCCAGGCCACGTGCATCGATGACAGGCTCGCCGCCATCGAGCACCGAGACGGTCGAAGCCGTCAGGTAGTCCACGGCATACACCACGCCCGGGGCATCAATGTTCGCAGCCGAAAGCCCACGCGGAGCACGGGCGCCGGCAGCCACCACGACGGCGTCAAAGTCGTCGAGCTTGGCGGTAACCTTGGGATCGCTCACGTCGGCACCCAGCTCGAACACAATGCCCAGCTCGCGCATGAGTGCCACGCGACGCTCGACCACAGACTTCTCGAGCTTCATGTTGGGAATGCCGTACATGAGCAGGCCGCCCGGGCGGTCGTCACGCTCAAATACCGTCACACGGGCACCGCGACGTGCAAGCTCCCATGCAGCCACCAGGCCAGCCGGGCCAGAGCCAATCACAGCGACCGTGGGTGCATCCTCCCCTGCCGGCTCAAAGCGGCGCGGACCGCCATTTGCCCACTCATGGTCGCTGATCGCACGCTCGTTGTCATGGATCGTCGTGGGTTGGCCATCGACCGAACCCAGGTTGCACGCGGCCTCGCACAACGCCGGGCACACGCGACTCGTAAACTCGGGCATGGGCGAGGTGAGCGACAGGCGCTCGACAGCCTCATCCCAGCGGCCGCGGTACACCAGCTCATTCCACTCGGGAATCAGGTTGTGCAGCGGGCAGCCGCTCGGGCGTGCCTTGCCAAAGCTCGCGCCCATCTGACAAAACGCCACACCACACATCATGCAGCGGCTCGCCTGGGCACGGCGCGCATCGTCGTCGAGCTCCACGTACAGCGGATCGAAATCGCGGCTGCGCTCCTCCACGGGGCGCAGCTCGTGGGTCACGCGATCGATATCAAGAAAAGCACCGGGCTTACCCATGGCACTTACGCCTCCTTCTTGGTCGAAGCAACAGAGCTGGCGGCGGCGGGCACAGCGCCAGCGACACCACCCGCCACATCAAAGCGAGCGACATCAGCGGCGTCGGCGCGACCGGTCACAATGTCAAACGCCAGCTCCTCGGCCTGCGCATGCGTCTTGCCGACGGCCTCGGCGGCGGCGACAATCGCCAGCACGCGCTCGTACTCGGTTGGAATGACCTTCACAAAGTGCTTGCTCATCGTCTCAAAGCTGTAGAGCAGCTTAATGCCGCGCGGGCTCTGCGTCGCGTCCACGTGCTCCTGGATGAGCTCGCGAATCTGTGCCAGCTCACCGGCCGTCGGGGCCTTGAGCTCAACGCTCTCGTGGTTCACACGGGCATCGAGGGTGCCGTACTGGTCAAAGACGTAAGCCACGCCGCCCGTCATGCCGGCGGCGAAGTTCTGCCCGACCTCGCCCAGGATGAGCGCCAGACCTCCCGTCATGTACTCGCAGCCATGGTTGCCGCAGCCCTCGACCACCACCGTGGCACCGGAGTTGCGTACGCCAAAGCGCTGGCCGGCCAGGCCGTTAATGAAGCCGCGGCCACTCGTAGCGCCAAAGAACGCAACGTTGCCCACGATGATGTTCTCGTCGAACTTGTAGGTCGCATGCGGGTTGGGGCGCACCGACACCTCGCCGCCCGAAAGGCCCTTGCCAAAGTAGTCGTTGGCGTCGCCGCACACGTTGAGCGTAATGCCGCGCGGCAGGAAGGCGCCAAAGCTCTGACCGGCCGAACCATCGCAATCGATGGTGATGGAGCCGGCGGGCAGGCCCTCGGGATGCGCCTTGGTCACCGCGTTGCCCAAGATGGTGCCCACGCAGCGGTTGACGTTGGCGATATCGGCGCGAAAGCGAATCGGACGCAGGTGCGCACGGGCATCGGCCGTATAGGGCACAAACAACGTGGAGTCGAGCGTCTTGTCGAGCTCGCTGTCCGCAGCCATCTGGGGCAGGAAGTGACGGCCGTCGGCACCCGGGATATGGGCACCGAACTCGCAGGTCGCGCTCGCCAGCACGGGCGACAGATCCAGCAGGTTGGCCTTGCGGTTGCCCGGGACCTCAATCTGGCGCAAGCACTCGGGATGGCCGACCATCTCGTCGACGGTGCGGAAGCCCAGGCTCGCCATGACCTCACGCAGCTGCTCGGCAACAAAGAGCATAAAGTGCTCAACGTGCTCGGGCTTGCCGCGGAAGCCGCGACGCAAGCGACAGTTTTGCGTGGCAATGCCGGCCGGGCAGGTATCCTGCTGGCAGTCGCGTTGCATGAGGCAGCCCATGGAGATGAGCGGCATGGTCGCAAAGCCAAACTCCTCGGCACCCAGCAGGCAGGCGACGGCGACGTCGGTGCCGTCCATGAGCTTGCCATCGGCCTCGAGCACCACGCGTGAGCGCAAACCGTTTTGCAGCAGCGTCTGCTGGGCCTCGGCAAGGCCAAGCTCCAGCGGCAGACCCGCGTGCCAGATAGAGTCGCGCGCCGCGGCACCCGAGCCGCCATTGTGGCCGCTGATCAAGATCTTGTCGGCAGCGCCCTTGGCCACGCCGGTGGCGATGGTGCCGACGCCGGCCTCGCTGACCAGCTTGACCGACACGCGCGCGCCGGGGTTGGCGTTCTTAAGATCGAAGATAAGCTCTGCCAAGTCCTCGATGGAGTAGATGTCGTGGTGCGGCGGAGGCGAAATCAGGCCGATGCCGGGCGTGGACTGACGGACCTCGGCAATCCAGGGGTAGACCTTCTTGCCGGGCAGGTGACCGCCCTCACCGGGCTTGGCGCCCTGGGCCATCTTGATCTGAATCTCGAAGGCGCTGCACAGGTAGCGGCTCGTCACGCCAAAGCGCGCGCTTGCCACCTGCTTGATGGCGGAGTTCTTGGAGTCACCGTTGGCCAGCGGGGTCTCGCGGCGCGGATCCTCGCCGCCCTCGCCGGAGTTGGAACGGCCGTGCAGGCGGTTCATGGCGATGGCCATGCACTCGTGTGCCTCTTTGCTGATGGAACCGTACGACATGGCGCCGGTGTTAAAGCGGCGGACGATATTGAGCGCGGGCTCGACCTCGTCGAGTGCCACCGGGGTGCGGCCGCCGGCATCAAAGTCCAGCAGGTCGCGCAGGCGCACGGCACGGCCGGTGCGGTGCAGGCGGGCGCTGTACTCCTTAAAGGTGTCGTAGCTGTCCTCACGGCAGGCGGTCTGCAGCAAGTAGACAGTCTGCGGATCGATGAGGTGATCCTCGCCGCCGAGCGGGCGCCACTTGGTCAGACCCAACGTGGGCAGCTGATCGGGAGCCGGGCTCTTAAGGATAGCGAGCGCGGCGTCGTAACGCTCGTTTTGCTCGCGCTCAACGTCCTCGACACCCATACCGCCCACACGGCTCACCGTGCCGGCGAAGTACGCGTTGACGAACTCCGGCGTAAAGCCGACGGCCTCAAAGATTTGCGCGGAGTGGTAGCTCTGCACCGTGGAGATGCCCATCTTGGACATGATGGAGACGATGCCCGCCGTCGCGGCCTTGTTGTAGTTGGCGATGCCCTGCTCGGCTGTCACGTCCAGATCGCCGTGCGCCGCCAAGTCGCGGATGCACGCATGCGCGTTGTACGGATAGATACCGCTCGCGGAATAGCCCACCAGCGCCGCAAAGTCGTGCGGGGACACGGCGTCGCCACACTCCACCACGATGTCGGCAAAGGTACGCACGCCGGCGCGGATCAGGTGGTTGTGCACGCAGCCCACGGCGAGCAGCGACGGCACGGGCACCTCGCCCGCTCCGGCGCGATCGCTCAACACCACGATGTTCACGCCGTCGCGGACCGCGGCCTCAACGTCCTCTGCAAGCTGCTTGAGCGCAGCCTGCAGCGCACCCTCGCCGGCATCGCGGCGGTAGACGGCACGGAAACGGCGGGTCTTAAAGCCCACGCGGTCGATGGCGCAGATACGCTCGAACTCCTCCTCGTTGAGCAACGGGCGCTCCAGGCGCACCAGTTGGCAGGCCGTACGGGAGTCCTCGAGCAGGTTGCCGTGGTTGCCCAGGTAGAGCGTGGTCGAGGTGACCATGTGCTCGCGCAGGGCATCGATCGGCGGATTCGTGACCTGGGCGAACAGCTGATAGAAGTAGTCAAAGAACGAGCGCGTCTTCTTGGACAGGCAGGCCAGCGGCGCATCGATGCCCATCGAGGCGAGCGGGGCCTTGCCCTGCTGGGCCATGGGGCGCACGACCTCGTCAACATCATCCCAGTGATAGCCGAGCTTGGCCATGCGTACGGCGGCGGGCACCTCGGCGTCCTCGGCGGGCGTTGCCGCAACGGGCTCATCGAGCGCGTCAACGGTCAGCGTCTCCTCGGCAATCCAATCACGGTAGGGCTTTTCTTTGGCATAGCGGGCGCGCAGTTCGTCGTTGTAGATCACGCGGCCGCGGGCAAAGTCGACCTCGAGCATCTGGCCCGGCCCCAGACAGCCGCTCGTCAGGATGTTCTCGGGGCGCACCTCGATGGTGCCCACCTCGCTTGCCAGCATAAAGCGACCGTCGCGCGTCACATAGTAGCGGGCGGGACGCAGGCCGTTACGGTCGAGGGCGGCACCCAGCGTGCGACCGTCGGTAAAGGCGATGGCCGCCGGGCCATCCCACGGCTCCATGAGCATGGACTGGTAGGCGTCGTAGGCGCGGCGCTCCTCGCTCAGACTGTCGTTGTGGTCCCACGGCTCGGGCAGCAGCATGGACGCGGCACGCGTGAGCGGACGGCCGTTCATGACCAGGAACTCGAGTACGTTGTCCAGAATCGCGGAATCGGAGCCCTCGCGGTTGATGATGGGCATCACGCGCTCAAGATCGTGCTGCAGCACGGGGCTGTACAGGTTGGGTTCGCGGGCGCGAATCCAGTTGACGTTGCCCTTGAGAGTGTTGATCTCGCCGTTGTGGATGATAAAGCGGTTGGGATGTGCGCGCTCCCAGCTGGGCGTGGTGTTGGTGGAGTAGCGCGAGTGGACGAGCGCCACGGCCGTTTTGACGGCGGCGTCGTTGAGGTCGATGAAGAAGCGGCGCATCTGCGTGGCGACCAGCATGCCCTTGTACACGATAGTGCGCGAGCTCATGGAGCAGACGTAGAAGATCTTGTCGCGCAGGGCAAACTCGGCATCGGCCTTCTTCTCGATAGTGCGACGGCACACGTACAGGCGGCGCTCGAAGGCGTCACCCGCCGGCGTATCGTCGGGGCGGCCCAGAAAGGCTTGCAGAATGGTGGGCATGCAGGCGCGTGCCGTCTCGCCCAGGTCGTGCGGGTCGACGGGCACCTCGCGCCAAAAGAGCAGCGGCACGCCGGCCTCGGCGCAGCCCTCCTCAAACACGCGACGGGCATCCTCTACGCCCTTGTCGTCCTGCGGAAAGAACAGCATGGCCACGCCATAGTCGCCCTCTGCCGGCAGAATCTGGCCGCACTTTTGAGCCTCTTTGCGAAAAAAGTGATGCGGAACCTGGAACAGGATACCGGCACCGTCGCCGGTGTTCTTCTCGAGTCCCGTGCCGCCGCGGTGCTCCAAGTTGACCAGAATGGACAGCGCGTCGTCCAGAATCTGGTGATGGCGCTCACCGTTGATATCGGCAAGTGCGCCGATGCCACATGCATCGTGGTCGAATTCGGGGCGATAAAGGCCCTGCTGCTGAGCGGAATCTGCCTGCATCGCGATCCTCCCCTAGGTGTTAGACAGTCAGTTGACTAGGCATACTAGGTGCATCGCCGGCCCGTTGTGTTTCCCGCCCGTTTCGAAACAATCGCGTAACGCACGCCCTACGAGTGGACACCGCCGACCTCAAGGGCGACAACAAGGGCCCCAAGTTCGACCTGTAAGCTCACCGCTTCAAACATCTCAATCTGTAACAGGAGGAGCCAATTTTGGCGCTTAGATGTTACAGGTTGAGATGTTTTCGAGAGACGGTTCCGAATGTCTCGATCTGTAACACGAAGGGCCGGTTTTGGCGGTCAGCTGTTACAGATCGAGATTTTCCATAGGACCATTTCTTCCTGTCTTGATCTGTAACACCTAGACCCAATTTCCATCCCTAGTTGTTACAGATCAAGACATTTCGGCGGCCCCCCTTCACCGCCCTATTCAAATAAAACAATTTTGTTAGTCTTGGTTAACTTCTTAGCCTAAAACGGGTATCCTTTGCGGCGTCAAGCAAACGGCACGCAGGAGCGCACCATGCTCAACCATCTCAAACAACACTTTGGCTCCCGACGCACCGGTGGTCACGGAGGCCTAGACATTGCGCGGCATATCGGCCCCGGGCTGCTCGTGACCGTCGGCTTTATCGACCCGGGCAACTGGGCCTCCAATATGGCCGCGGGCTCGCAGTTTGGCTACGCGCTGCTGTGGATCGTCACGCTGTCCACGATTATGCTCATCGTGCTGCAGCACAACGCGGCGCACCTGGGTATCGCCACGGGCGCCTGCCTTGCCGAGGCCACGACACGTTACCTCCCCCGCTTCGTCGGGCGTACGGTGCTCGCCAGCGCCTATCTCGCGACCATCGCCACCGCCATGGCCGAAGTCCTGGGCGGCGCGATTGCCCTTCAAATGCTCTTTGGGCTGCCCGTGCGCGCGGGCTGCGTCATCGTGGCGGCAGTATCGATGGCGATGCTCATGACGAACTCCTACAAGCATGCCGAACGCTGGATCATCGCCTTCGTAGGCGTGGTAGGACTCTCGTTTTTGGCCGAGCTTGCACTAGTCAAGGTCGACTGGCCGCAAGCCGCCGCAAGCTGGATCACGCCCAGTATGCCTGCCGACTCGGCAACGATTATCGTGAGTGTCCTGGGTGCGGTCGTTATGCCACACAACCTTTTTCTGCACTCCGAGGTCATCCAATCCATGCACTTCGAAGGCCAAGGCGAGCAGGTTATCGAAGAACGTCTGCGCTACGAGCTCTTTGACACGCTCTTTTCGATGGGCGTGGGCTGGGCAATCAACTCGGCCATGGTCATCCTGGCCGCAACGACCTTCTTTGCGCACGGCATGGTCGTAGACGACCTCGCCGTCGCAGCGGCCACGCTCTCCCCCATTCTGGGCCCGGCGAGCTCGACCATCTTTGCGGTAGCGCTGCTGTTTGCGGGCCTCTCGAGTAGTGTGACGGCGGGCATGGCGGCGGGAACCATCACTGCGGGCATGTTCGACGAGGAATACGATATCCACGACCGACATTCCTCGATCGGGGTGGCGGCCTGTTTCGTCGGCGCAGTGACGGCGTGCCTGGTCGTCCCAAATCCTTTTGAAGGTCTCATCTGGAGTCAGGCACTGCTGTCGCTTCAGCTGCCGATTACGGTCTTTGTGCTCATACGGCTCACCAGTTCACCCCGCGTTATGGGCAAATACGCCAATTCGCGCCCGCTCAACGCGCTGCTCGTAGGGATTGGTGCCATCGTGACGATTCTCGATGTCGTGTTGTTGACAGGGATGTAATGGGACGGGGCACCTACCCAGGCAAACGTCTCGATCTGTAACAGGAAGACCCGCTTTTGATGTCTAGATGTTACAGATCGAGATCATTCCGAGGGACAGCTCCGTTTGTCTCAATCTGTAACAAGTGGACCCAATTTCCACCGTTAGATGTTACAGATTGAGACCTTCTGCCGGACGGTTTTGGCTTGTCTCGATCTGTAACAGGAAGACCCGTTTTGAGCCGTTAGACGTTACAGATTAAGACAAAAGGTCGACCGGACTCACAACAGACAGGATCGGCCAACAGCAACCGTGATCCCTTGGGGACGGAGGAAAAGGGCCCCGGCCGAGAATTCGACCGAGGCCCTTGGACAGAGCTATGCGTTGATACGAGCCGTGTGTCTGCGAGTTACTCCTCGACGAGCTCAAACTGATCGGGACCGACGCCGCAAACCGGGCACACGTAATCTTCGGGCAGCTCGGGCGTATCGACCTCAACCTCGTAACCGCAAACGGTGCACACGAACTTATACGTCTTCTTCTCCTCAGCCATGATGTTCTCCTCTCGAACGCGACTGGTGATGTACTTCATTTATCAGTATAGATTCTCAATAATATAATGCAAGTATTTTTAAAACATTTCTAGCCTTGATACGAGGACGCCTTCGGAGGCGTCTTGCCCTTCAGGACCTTATGGTAGTAATCGTAGGTGAGCGGCGTCTCGTCACTCAAGCGCTCGGCATCCTCGACCTCGCCGATAAACAGCAGATGCGTGCCAACATCCACAGTGTCGATCAAATGGCAGCTAAACAGGGCCGCCGCGTGCTCGGGCACATAGGGCATGCCCAGAGCCGTCTCGCGGGTCTCGTATTTGGCAAACTTGTCATAATCGCTGCTGGTGCGGAACCCAAAGTTACCGATGTAGAGCATATCGGCGGTCTGATCGATCACGGTCAGCGCGAACGCTTTGGCCGAAGCGATGACGCCCGAGGTGACGTTGTCCTTGTTCACTGCAACCGAAATGCGCGGCGGCATGGACGTCACCTGCACCGCTGTGTTGATAACGCAGCCGGCACGCAGCCCGTCTGCCGCGGCGCTCACCACGTACAGGCCGCTCGGCATGGTAAAGAACGCAGTTTTGTCCATAACGATCACTCCCCTAGCTCGGGTTGGAACCTCATGGATGTATGTACCCACAAAAAAGGCAGCGCCCATAACGGACGCCGCCTTTGAAACATATGTGTCAGAACAGTAAGAAAGATGAGACACCCGCAGCTGCGGTGAAATAGGGACTGAATAGCCCCTCAAACAGGCAAACCAGTCCGTATTCCACCGCAACTTATGAAGGACGGTCAGCGGTTGCGTTCCTTGAGGGCGCGGTCGATCTCGCGTTGGACATCACGCTTGGCCATGTCCTCGCGCTTGTCGTAGAGCTTCTTGCCGCGACCCAGGCCCAGCAGCAGTTTTACGCGACCGTCGGTATTAAAGTAGAGCTCCAACGGAACCAGCGCATAACCACGGTTGCGAAGTTTGCCGTCAAGAAAGTCGATCTCCTTGCGGTGCAGCAGCAGACGGCGCCGACGGTCGGGATCGCGATTCCACACGCCACCATGGCTATAAGGGTGGATATGCAGGCCGACGAGCCAGCACTCACCGCCACGAATCAGTGCGAAGGTATCGGTAATCTGGCACGCGCGCTCGCGAATCGACTTGACCTCGGTACCGCTCAGCTCAATACCGCACTCAAACGTCTCATCGATAAAGTACTCGTGATGTGCCGAGCGATTCTTGGAAATGAGCTTGCGCTCGCGCTTACTGGGCATCGCCGGCCTCCTTGGCGCCATCGGCGTTTGAGCCCGCAGCCTCGCGCTTTGCCCTGCGCTCGGCATTAAGCTCGGCATCGCTCTCGCGCACCAGCTTGATAATCGCCGCGCATGCCTCCTCGCCCACCAGGTCGCGGGCACGGACCGTCAGACGCGTAGCCTCCTGCTTGTCGCCGTCGCTTGCAGCATCGGTCGCGCACATGATCAGGCAGATGGCGATCTCGGCCGAAGGCGAGGTCGGCACGCCCTGCAGGGCGAGCTCACCCATCACATGGTCGTCACTCTCGTCCGCGGCATCCGGATAGGTGGTATGGATCTTGTTGAGCAGGCGCGTCGTATGCGCATCATTGGGCGCCAGACGCAGCGCCAGACGCGCGCAGCCCACGGCAGCCGAAATGTTCTCGGTCTCGGGCTCCAAGAAGTACTGACTCAAATTGGTGTAGGCGCGTGCGGCGCACTTACCGTCGCTCGCGCGCTCCAGCACCGAGAACGAGAGCGATGCCCACTCCTGCTTGTCCTCGAGCGCGCGGAACAGCTCGGCCAAGTCCAAGCGATAGTTGCAGTTCATGGGATCCCAACGCACGGCCTGCATCAGGGCATTCCGAGCACTCACATAATCCTGCTGGCGAATGTAGGCAAACGCCATGTCGGAGTACAGGCGGTCAAAGGGAACCTCGACCTGCACCAGCTCGCGCGGATCCTTCTCCACGCGGCGATAGGCCAGGCGCTCAAACTTGCTGTCGAAGCTAAAGTACTGGCGCTTCTCCTCCGTCTTGCACTCAGCGTCGATATACTCCTCGGCGAGCTCCACCAGACGCTCAAGCAGCGGCGTCGCCGTAGCCAGGTCGCCCTGCGCCAGATAGTTCTCGGCATACGTGATGTCTTCCAAGCTGATAGGCAGGTCCATGACAACTCCTCGGTCCGGGCGGCAGACTCAACGCGCGCCTTAAATATCGGTCAATACACAAAACCCGGGTCTCTTACGAGGCCCGGGCGTTCAATTTTGGTAGCCCGTACCAGATTCGAACTGGTGATCTCCGCCTTGAGAGGGCGGCGTCCTAAACCGCTAGACGAACGGGCCATATGTAGCAAATGCAATGGCTGGGATGGAGGGAGTCGAACCCCCATTGACGGAACCAGAATCCGCTGTCCTGCCATTAGACGACATCCCAATGACTGCATCGCTGCGCTCGGCTGTGCCTTTGCGCAAGAAAGAAATATACGGGAAGTCCCGCCGTGACGCAAGCCCTAATTTTGACTTTTTTGAAATTCAGTCAAATACGGCCGACACGTGAAGGACCTGTGAAGCACCAGCGACACGTACGGCGCCAAAGCCCGTAAAACATCCCACATCTACCGCTGGTAGATTACAACAATGCAGCACTCACGGCTGATGGCACAATCAAACCGTCATCATTACACGGATATCGAGGCGCCATGGACGAAGAGCTTGATTACCTATGGGAGACCCTGGGCCTCGAGATCACTGCTGACCTTTGGCCCGAACGGGACAAAATCCATCCCACCCTGCGCCCCGCCATCACGGTGATGCAGGCAAAATACCGCCGTGCATCCTTTTTGATCATGCGGATGTCATGGCACGCGGGACTCCCCGACCTTAAGCGAATCCAGGCAAGCCTCGTCGAGCTGTCCGGTATGCCGACTGTCATATCCGAGGCGCACCTGGAGCAGCGCCAACGCGAGCGACTACAACAGCAGCGGATTCCCTTTATCTGCCCCGGTGTTCAGGCATATCTGCCCTTTATGGACGAGGAGTACTGGAGCGGCAAGCCCAACAAGCACGTAAAGGTCTACGGTCCGCACGAATGGGCACAGCTCAAGGATTGAGCCGAGCGAGCCCTCCGATGGAAAACACGTCCCACCCCGAGCGCTCAAAACGGGTCGCACTTTCCGCAGCCGCTACAGCAGCGCCTCGGTCCAAGCTGCTTCCCTAAAGCCGGGAATCGCAAAGTCGTCGCCCACCAACAGCGGACGCTTGACCAGCATGCCGTCGGTCGCCAGCAGCTCGTAGCACTCCCGATCCGTCATGCCCGCATCTAGACGCGCCTTCAGGCCCAGCTCTCGATATTTCATGCCCGACGAATTAAAGAAGCGCCGCACCGGCAGTCCCGAACGAGCAATCCAGGTCGCAAGCTCATCAGCCGTGGGATTGTCCAAAACGATATCGCGGTCGATATACTCTACCCCGTGTTCGTCCAGCCATGCCTTGGCCTTCTTACAGGTCGAGCACTTGGGATATTCAACAAACAGTACGGTCATGGGAATCCTCCGAATATAGATCGGCCAACGCAGGCACACGCCACACGAGGCGCCTTCGTATGATGGGCCAATTGTAGCCCACGGGTCACACGCTAAACGAACCGTACCCCGAATCCGCGTTTGATGAACGGCAGCAGCTCCATTGCCTCGGGCGTGATATGGCCCGCAACGTTCATGCGCTCGTCACCGGGAAGATCGACCCGCGCAATCTCAAGCTCGCCTTCGTAGCGCCCATATCCGCTATTGCTCACAGCGATCGACCCCGCCTTTCGCGGCAGGCCGGCTCCGGCATCCGTCGGCACGGAATCCGGCTTATGCGTCGTACGTGACTCCTGAGACCTAAAGATGAGGGTGCTCGAATCGGGTCGGTCGTGATGAATCTGCCCACGTACATAGGCATAACCGGGCTCAAGCTCGCATTGCAGGTCCACGTATCCGGCGGAAACATGAGCAAACTGCGTCCAGCCCGCATCGGAAAGATCGGGGTCGCCGACCAACGCAATGTCGCAATCGGCGCCATGTGCAAGCTCAAGCATATTGAGAGCAACCTTTGACGCGCGACCGCGCTGCGCCTCGACCGTCGGCAGTCCCTCGAATACCGGCCCGCGAACGTTGGCATCACCCGGCACAAAAGCCATGATTTCGAATCCAAGCGCCGCAAGACGAAGATTCACCCGAGCAATGTCCTCCAGAGCTAAACCGGTATAAGGCTTGGGGTAAAAATTGTGACAGGCGGCAAAACGAGTCACATCGGCACCGGCCTCACGCCACGATGCGATTTCATCAGAACTCACCGTCGATGCATTGACCACAATGCGAAATACACCAGACAGCTCCGCGACCCGCTGGGCGCTAAAGCCATAGTCCAAACGAAGGTATTCCAACCCCAGATCGCGCAGGTCCTCGATGCGCTCAAGCCCGAGCAAATCGCACGTGCGCGGCCCCACATCGGCGATGAGCGCAATGCCGCGGGCGGAGAGCAGCGACAGCACATGACGGACCTTATCGGCATACGCCGCTCCCCCATCCTCGGGAATATGCAGTGAGGTGAACGCATAGCGCGCACCCGCCGCGGCACCGTGCTCAATCGTCCGCTCAATATCCTGCAAAGGGCTGGAAAGATAAATCGAAATACCCGTTTTCACGCTACAACGCTCCTTTAAAAAAGGCCGGCGGAGCAGTTAGCCCCGCCGGCACAACCATAGCATCAAGAAATCTGCCGCGCGCCGCGAACCCCGAGCAACACGGCTCGCGATATCAAACTATTCGCCAAAGAACTCGTTGATCTTCTGCTCGTCGACGCCAAAGAACCACGTCAGGACAAAGCCGGCGGCATAGGCAAGCAGCATAGCGGCAACGTAGCCGAGCTGCTGGCCAGGAACGACGATCAGCAGGCCAAACAGACCGGAAACGCCCTGAGAAACCGTGCCGATGTGAAGCAGCGCCGCGAGCGCGCCGCCAAATCCGGCACCCAGGCAGGCCGTCACAAACGGACGAACGAGCGGCAGCGTAACGGCATACATCAGAGGCTCGCCCACACCGAGGATTCCAACGGGAATGGACTCTGCGACGTACTTCTTGAGCTTGGCGTTCTTGGTCTTAAAGTACAGCGCCAGACCGGCACCGACCTGACCGCCGCCAGCCATCATAAGGATGGGGAGCAGGTAATTGATGCCCTTGGTAGCGCCGTCGGGATCGTTGAGCATAGCGTGGATCGGCGTGAGCGCCTGATGCAGGCCGACGGAAACCAGCGGCAAGAAGCCTGCCGACAGGATATAGCCGCCCAGGACGCCCAGCTTCTCGAAGATAAAGGTCAAAACGCTAAAGATGGCAGTCGTCAGCCATGCGCCAACCGGCTGGATGACGAGCATCAGAGCAAAGGCGCCGATGATGAGCACCAGCAGCGGGGACAAGAATGTGTCGAGTGCGTTGGGCATAACCTTGCGAATCTGACGCTCCATCCAGGCAAAAAATGCGCCAGCGATAAGAGCCGCGATCATGCCGCCCGCTGCGGGGTTGTACTGCGCATTGGTAAGCGGCAGCAGAATGGCAGTGGCAGGATCGGCCGCGCCAGGCGCAAGCAGGGGCATGGCACTGTTGGCGATACACATCATGCCGGCGATGCCGCCCAGCTCAGCGGAGCCACCAAACTCACGTGCCGCGTTATAGCCCACCAAGATGGGCAGATAGGCAAACAGGGCCCAGCCCATGGAACGAATGCCCTGGTACCACCACTCGCCCGCAAGCGCGCCTGCCGTCGAGACGTTAATGACGTTGCAGATACCGTTGATGAGGCCAGCCGCAATGATGCCGGGAAGCAGGGCGACGAAGACATTGGAAATCTTCTTGAGGAAGGCCTGAACCGGCTTGGACTCGTACTTTGCCTTCTGCGCGGCCTTGTTTGTGGCCGCAGCGTCAACCACGCTCTCGTCAGCAACGCCTTTCGCAAGGCCGGTGAGCTTGGAGAACTCCTCGAGCACCTTATTCACCTTGCCCGGACCCAGCACGATCTGCATCGTGTCGTCCTCGACCAAGCCCATCACGCCGTCGAGTGCCTTAATACCCTCCGTGTCGACGTTGCCCGTGTCTTTGACGGTCACGCGCAGGCGCGTCATGCACGCCGCGTTTGCCAACACGTTGTCTTTACCGCCCAAAAGGTCCAGCAGCTTTTGAGCCAGCTCTTTGTTCGTCATAACTCCTCCTTGTATTGGGTATCTCGTCTGGATGTCATATCAGCTCACGCCGCGCACCTATTGGGCATCGGCATTGCTCTTCTCATGGCCACTCACCGCAGCACGGACATGGCCTCTCGCTCGCTCAAGAGCTACCGCAGCCTGCTCGGCATCGCAGCCCAGCAGTACCGAGACAATAGCGGTTTTTACGTGGCCGCCGGCATCTGCAAGCGCCTGAATAGCGCGCTCGCGCGTGCAGCCGGTCGCCTCCATCACGATGTTCTGGCCGCGCACCACCAACTTCTCGTTCGTCTGCTGCACATCGACCATCAGGTTTTGGTATACCTTGCCGATCTTGACCATGGCACCGGTCGAAATCATGTTGAGAATGAGCTTTTGAACCGTTCCCGCCTTGAGCCTCGTTGAGCCGGTCAGCACCTCGGGACCGGGCACGGGCTCAATGGCAAGATCTGCGCTCTCCCCGATCTTCGACCCTTGGTTGCAGGCAATTGCAATGGTCTTGCACCCAGCTGCCTTGGCGTACACAAGGCCGCCCACCACATAAGGAGTACGACCGCTTGCCGCCAGGCCAACGACAAGATCCTTGTCCGAGAGTCCACGCTCTCGCAGGTCGTTCGCGCCAAGCTCATCGCTGTCTTCGGCACCTTCGACAGCCTTGATAAACGCCGTCTCGCCTCCGGCAATGAGCCCGACAATCAGATCGGGTGACACGCCAAACGTGGGCGGACACTCCGAAGCGTCGAGTACGCCCAGACGACCGCTGGTGCCTGCGCCCATGTAAAAGACGCGCCCGCCGCGCTCGAGTGCCTCAGCAGCCCAGTCGATTGCTGTGGCAACCTGGGGCAACACTTTCGTGACCGACTGGACGGCACGAAGATCCTCATCGTTCATCGTCGTGACGATTTGCAGCGATGTCATCGTATCGAGGTCCATTGACCTTTGATTACGCTGTTCGGTCGTGAATTTTGTTAAATCGAGCATTTCATTCACCTCATCTTTCCTGTTTCTCGATGTAGTTTTGCTTAATGACATGCGTCGCCCGTTCGTAGTCGCTGGCAACGTAAGCAGCGTACAGGGCATCGACAACCATAAGCTGGGCCATACGCGAAGCCATGGCACCGCTGCGGACCAAGGGTTCACTCGCAGCAACGCCGAGCACGGCATCGGCCATGGTGGCAAGCTTGGATGATCCATCTACTTTGGTAACGGCCACAACGGGACAGTTGTGACGTTGAGCCTCGACGGTGCAGTCCAGCACCTCTTACGTCAAGCCCGAGTAGCTAAAGGCGATTGCCATATCGCCCTCATGCATGTTCTTGGCACATAAGAGCTGATCATGCCAGTCGTCGTACAGATGGCACTCTTTGTCGACACGCATGAGCTTTTGCGCCAGGTCGTGCGCGACCAAACGAGAGGCACCAATACCGAACAGATTGACCGCGCGTGCCCGCTTAAGACGGGCCGCGCATCGCTCCAAGACGGTGTAATCGAGCGTTCGCGCCGTCGCCTCGATCGTGCGCACGTTGCTTTTCATCACCTTCCCCACGATACGTTCGACGCTGTCATCCATGGAGATGTCCTCGAGGGCTACGTCTTTCTTGTCACCTAAGAGCGCCAGCTCGGCAATCAGTTCGCGCTGGAACTCCTTGTAGCCCGCAAAACCCAAACGCTTGCAAAAGCGCAAAATGCTCGAGGGCGAGGAGAACGTGACATCGGCAAGACCGCGGACGGACAGCCCGACCACCTCGTGCGGATGAGCGCTTACATATGCGATGACATTGCGTTCCGCCGGGCACGCGCTGAGCTCACGCTCGCGAAGCCGCAAAAGCAATCCGTTTGCCATCTCAAACACCTCCGTTGAGAAGAATTAAAGACCAACGAACGATTCGTACCGGATACAAACAGCTTTTGCGGTACATTGTGCCGCATCGTGGCGCACAAAGGGCGAGCGTTCTACCGCTCGCCCCTCAAATCCGACCGCTCGGAAATACGCGCGACACAAAATAATTCAACAAGGTCGCATTATCAGAAACGGGTTTGTTACCGGCTAGCGCCTCGCATGGGCGCCGATCGGCCGAGTCGCATGGCGCACCAACGCCGCCGTCAGCAATACCAACAGCATGGCGATGACATAGCCCGCAGCATCGAATCCTAAATCGATAACGTCGAAATGCCTGCCGGGAACAAAGATCTTATGTACCTGATCGCCAACGGAGCAGGCGGCGCAAAAGAGCAATACGGGCACGCAACGGGAGCATACGCTCCACGGACGCCTGGAAAAGCAAGCCACGACCACCGAGGCGAACAATCCGACGAAGAAAAACTCTACGGTATGGGCAACGCGACGGACGTTCGTGCCCACCCACATGCGAATGGAAGCAAGTCGGCCAGACCGGACATTCGAGGCAGCCGAATCGGCGCCCCCGGTCATTCCGTTCTCCGCCTGAGCTTCACCCGTGGCATCGACAGCCTGAACGCCCGTAGCCTGACCCTCCACCACACGCGCGGTGGACTCGCTCAGCAACGACGTCTCCACCGCATTTTGCTCCGTCAGCACCCAGATGCCCGCCAGCGTTGCAGCGAACAGAACGATCGCGGTCCATCCGATTATTTGTTTTACGCGCGCCAAGGGTCAACCTCCTTTTTTGAATATCAGCGAGTGTAGCCCCAAATGGCATCGTCACCGTATCAAAATTTGAATCGCAACAGGAAGCGACAAAGCGACGCAAAACCCTACCCCGCCTCGCGCATCCAGCGATCGAACGTCCCCACGCACACGCCCAGGCACTTTGCTGCCTGGCTGCGGGTAATATCGCCCGCCTCATAGCTATCGCGCACCAGCTCAAACTGAGGAGGGCATGGCTTGCGAGGTCGACCGAAACGGACCCCTCGCGCCCGCGCCGCTGCAATCCCCTCCGCCTGGCGCCGATGGATATTCTCGCGCTCCACCTGCGCCACGTAGCTCAGCAGCTGCAGCACAATATCAGCAATCAGGGTGTTAGTCACATCCGGCGCGCCGCTGGCCCTGGCGCGCGTGTCAAGCAATGGCATATCCAACACCACAATGGCAACCCCGAGCACCTTGGTAATGCGTCGCCATTCCTCAAGAATCTCGGAGTAATTACGGCCAAGTCGGTCGATAGAAAGCACCACCAGCACGTCCCCGTCTCCCAGGACGTGCAGCAGCTCGCGATAACGCGGTCGATCGAAGTCCTTGCCGCTCGCATGGTCGGCATAAATATTCGCCGAGCCCACGCCATAGGCGCCCAGCGCATCCAGCTGCCGATTAAGATTCTGATCGCGCGAACTCACCCGCGCATAACCGTACACCGTCGCCATCTCATCCCCGCTTTCTTGTAAACCTGCCAAAAGGGACAGGTTTATTTTGGTAGGTTTTACCTCTCGAATAGCAGGTAAGCGGGCGGCCGAGCAGACGGCAAGGTAGCCATGATCCAAATGCGGAGGGCGGCCCCGAAAGACCGCCCTCCGCTCTCCCGCCATGAGTCGAGATTTGGCTAATGGATAAGCTTAAAGTCCAAGTGCCCACGCGTGGTATTGACGCGCGAGACCTCGATAATCACGCGCTGGCCCAGTTCATAGCGAGTCCCCGTGTCGGCGCCCGTCAGCGTAAGCGCATCGTCGTCGAACTCGAACCACTCGTTGCCCAGACTCTTGATCGAAACCAAGCCTTCGACCTGCGTCAGGTCCAAGCGCACAAAGAGGCCCATGCTGCTGACCCATGAGACCGTTCCGGCATAGCGCTCGCCCAGGCGATCCTCATAGTACTGGGCAATCTTGATCTTTTGCGTCGCATGGCTGGCGGCATCGGCCGCACGCTCCGCATCGCTGCACGCACGGCAAATCTGCGGCAGAATGCGCGGCAGCGACTCGCGCCCCTTGCCGATCAGCCGCGGCGTACGGACCAAGGCGTCCTTGCCGCCGAGCTGCTCATAGGCCAACTGCAGTTTGAGCACGCGGTGCACCACCAGATCGGGGTAGCGACGGATGGGACTCGTAAAGTGGCAGTAGCACGGCGCGGCGAGCGCAAAGTGGCCCTCGTTGCGCGGCTTGTACAGCGCGCGCTGCATGCTGCGCAGAAGCAGCGTGTTGACGAGCGGTGCGTTGGCCGTACCGGCGGCAGCATCAACTGCAGCCTGCAGCTCATCGGGACTCCCCAGGGCAATACCGGCAGCACGGCGATCGTCGATGATGCCCAGCTGCGCCAGCGCAACGGCGGCACCGTGCAGGCTATCGGGGCTCGGATCCTCATGCACGCGATAGCAGGCCTCGATATCACGGTCTGCCAGCCACTCTGCAACGCACTCGTTGGCGAGCAGCATGGCTTCCTCGATAAGCGACGTGGCACACGAACGCTCGCGCGCCACAATCTGCACGGGTACTCCGTCCTCATCCAATAGAGCGCGAATCTCGGCCGTGTCAAAATCGACTGAGCCGCGGACGCGACGAATACGACGGCGAAGTTCGGCGAGTTCGTTGGCGGCGACAAGGAAATTGCCGAGGTCGACGTTGCAGCCGCGGGCGGCCTTCTCGCACGCAAGACCGCGCTCAAGCGCCTCCTCGCGCGAGGCCTCAGCAGCCGCAACATCCTCGGCCGCACCCTCCAGCACCCCATACTCCACCGCGCCGGCACGCACCAGCAGCGCCTCGGCGCCGTCATAGTCCATACGCACACGCGAGCGAATCACGCTGGGGTACGGATCGTAATGCCGCACGCGACCCTGCGCATCGAGTTCAATGTCAACGGTAAACGCAAGACGGTCCTCGTCAGGGCGAAGCGAACACAGGTCACAGGACAGGCGTTCGGGCAGCATGGGAAGCACGCGATCGGCCAGATACACCGATGTCGTACGATGGCGAGCCTCAAGATCGATATGCCCGTCCCAAGCCACATAGTGAGAAACGTCAGCGATATGCACACCCAGCTTGTAGCCACCCTCGGGCGTGCGCTCAAGCGAAATGGCATCGTCAAAGTCGCGCGCGTCGACCGGGTCGATCGTGATGACAAAGCGGTCGCGCAGATCGCGGCGGAGCGGGTCCTTAAGCGCCGCGGACACATCGAGCGAAAGCCCCTCGGCCTCGTCCAGCGCGGCCTCGGGATAGCTATCGGTATAGCCGTAACGCGCCATCACGTATTGAACGCCCAAATCGGGCGCGTCATCTCCGCCAATGCGGCGTTCGATCGTCACGGTGCCCGATTCCAGGCGCGTCGGGTAGGTCAAAATGCGCGCGACAACGGCATCACCCGGGTGGACGCCCAGACGATCCGCCGAGGTATCCTCGGGCAGAATGAAGAAGTCGGCCTTCAGGCGCGAATCGAGCGGCTCGATCACACCGAGCGGACCAGCGGTCTGGTACGTACCCACCACGCTTATGGCTGCGCGCTCAACCACGCCTTCGATCACGGCGCGCCGCTCACCGTGCGGGCTGTTCTTAATGCTCACGGCAACGGTATCGCCATCCATGATCTCGCGCTTACCGCGGCCCATAACCTTGTAGTCGCCGCTCTCGGTTATGACATAGGCGCCATGCTCATGGAGCTGCACGCGCCCGGTCAGGCTCGGACGGCGTTCGCTGCGCACCGGCCCACGCTTATTGCGGGCACCGCGCTTATGCTTGTTATTGCGCCCCATGGCGCCTCCTTGCTATCGATGACGAACTCCAAAGAGTCTACCCAAATGATTCGCTTTCCTGCCGTTCCCTTGGGATCAAAAAACGGGCCGCCCCATAAGAGACGACCCGTTGGAAGGGATGAATTCCAGGCATGCCT
Organism: Collinsella sp.; assembly: GCA_019414445.1. Lineage (GTDB taxonomy): Bacteria > Actinomycetota > Coriobacteriia > Coriobacteriales > Coriobacteriaceae > Collinsella. The sequence goes on along the minus strand of DXMA01000007.1, from coordinate 13,460 downwards.
ACACGCGCAGGTAGCGGCGCATGGCTATGGCAGAACCAAAGAGACCGATAATCACACCGACCAGAATCAGCGCAGCATAGGTCACCAGGTAGTACTGCATCGGCAGGGCAAACGACATCCAGCCGATGCTCTCCTGCAAACGCGGAATCATCAGATTGCGCAGCAGCTCCAGAACGCCGATGGAAAGCAGCGAGCCCAAAATGGCCTGCAGTACGCCCTCGGTGATAAACGGGCCGCGAATGAAGCCGTTGCTGGCGCCGACCAGACGCATAATCGCAATCTCACGACGACGCGCCGTGATGGACAGGCGAATCGTGTTGTTGATGAAGATGAATGCGATAAAGGTCAGAAGGCCAACGAGCACCACGGCGGCGATGCGGATGTAGTTGGTCACCTGGAACAGGCGGCTCACTTCCTCCTGGCCGTACAGCACGCTCGCGTTGACGTCGCCGTCATCCGCGATCTTCTGGAAGTCGGCGTTCTTCTTGAGCTTCTGGGCCGTGCTCTCGACCTTGGACGGATCGTCCATCTCAATTGCAAACGAAGCCGGCAGCGGGTTCTGGCCATCGAGCGCGCTCATGGTGGCGTCGGCGTTGCCCGACATCTTGCTCGTATACTCGGCCAGCGCGTCGTCCTTGTCCTTATAGGTCACGGACTTGACGTTATTCCACGTCTTAAGCTCGGCCTCAAAAGCCTGAACGTCTGCCTGATCGGCGTCATCGCTAATAAAGGCGTTAATGACAACCTGATCCTCGACGGTGCCGATCACGGAGTTCAGCATCGCGGAACCCATGATGAACAGGCCGATGATAAACAGCGAAAGGAAGATCGTGATGACGGCGCCGAGCGAGGTGGTCCAGTTACGGAAGAAGTGGCTCATTGCCTCTTTGAGCGAGTAGCCCACGTTAGTTGGTGCCATAGTTGCCGTAACCTCCCCTCTCCTGGTCGCGGATTACGTGGCCGCCCTCGAGGGCGATCACGCGACGGTGCATGCTATCGACCATCTCGCGGTCGTGCGTAGCGACGATCACGGTGGTGCCGGTGCGGTTAATACGCTCGAGCAGCTTCATGATGCCCAGCGAGATCGCCGGGTCGAGGTTACCCGTGGGCTCGTCGCAGATCAGCAGCGGCGGACGGTTGACCATAGCGCGGGCGACGGCGACGCGCTGCTGCTCGCCACCGGAAAGCTGGTCGGGCAGCGAGTCCATCTGATCGGCCAGACCGACCAGACGCAGCACCTCCGGCACCTGGCTGCGAATGACGCCCTTGGGCTTGCCGATGCACTGCAGGGCAAACGCCACGTTTTCGTAGGCGGTCTTTTGCGGCAGAAGCTTAAAGTCCTGGAACACGGCGCCAATCTGGCGGCGCAGGAACGGAACCTTGCGGTTCTTGATCTTCATGAGGTCCTGACCGGCAACCAAGATGCGGCCGCTCGTCGGCTTGACGTCGCGGTTGAGCGTCGACAGCAGCGTGGTCTTACCCGAGCCGGAATGACCGACCAGGAAGACGAACTCGCCCGGATAGATCTCAATGTTGATGTCGTCAAGTGCAGGCTTGTTGGGCTGTGCCGGATAGATCTTGGTGACATGCTCCATAAGGATGACGGGCTCGACACCGGCCTGCTTGGCCATCTTCTTGCGGCTGGCCTGCGGATCGATGGGCGCAAACACCGACGTAAAATCGGGGTTGTTGAGCGCGTTATCGAGGCTTGCGACCTCGGCTGCCTGATCGCTCTCGACCACCGGGGCAGCAGGCTGCGTGGGATCGGGAATAGCGGCAAAGAGACCGGACTGCGCAGGCTGAGGAACCGGCGTCGCAGGGGCCATGGGGTCGGGAATGCCGGCCATGGTAGGCTGCGGCGTGGCGGCGCCAGCCTGAGGCTGCTCCACGCGAGCGGTCACGGCCTGAACGGGCTCAAAACCCGCCGTGCCGGAAAGCGCGACATCGCTGGTGGGATTGTAGGCAAAGGGATCGGATGCCGGCTGTGCCTGATCTGCCGGCTGAGTGGGGGCCTGAGCAACAGGCTGGCCCTCTGAATCCGGAGTGGCGAAACGACTGCCCTGGACGCCTGTCTGCGTCTTGGGGGCATCATCGCCCGCACCGGAGGTACGGAAGTGGTTACCCACTGGTGCTCCTTATCGTCGTGCGTTTAAACTACATGAGCGCTTTGTATTTTAGCAGCATTAGCTTTGCTGCACATAAGAAGCATGGCGGGGTTTGGTCCCACCGGCCGCGCACAGGGGTTACCTCCCAAATCGTCCTCGGACATGTCGGCGCCCCCGCTGCGCGCTTCGCGCTGCGGGGGCGCCTCCGTCCTGCGGAAAGATTTGGGAGGTAACCCTGTGCGCGGCCTGCGGCTACTATGGGGTCGCCGCGTGATCTTGGGGTGCTGCACATACAAAGTTGGGAGGGCTGAATTGCACGTTGCCGTACTGGGCCCTTTTCCCGAAGAAGGCCTTGCTTGATGCGGCACTGATTTTGCTGAAATATAAAAACAGGGGCGTCCTCTTTTTGAGGGCGTCCCTGTCTACGTCTATTTGCTATTGGCTTGTGGCCGATTTGAGCGGTGGTTGCTCTATGCCAAGAACTCCTTGGTGGTCGCCACGATGTTGGCGGCGTCCAGGCCATACTTGTGCAAGAGCTCGGCACCCGGGCCGGACTCGCCAAAGGTGTCGTTGACGCCGATCTTCTTGAGGGGCGTCGGGCACTGCTCGCACAGGACGTCGGCAACGGCGCTGCCCAGGCCACCGATTACAGAATGCTCCTCGACGGTCACGACGTGGCCGGTCTTGGTGGCGCTCTTGACGATCAGGTCGGCATCGATGGGCTTGATGGTGTGCATGTTGATGACCTCGGCGTCGATGCCCTCGGCAGCGAGCTGCTCGGCGGCCTCGAGAGCCTCGCCGACCATCAGGCCGCAGGCGATGATGGTGACGTCGGCGCCCTCGCGCATGACAATGCCCTTACCCAACTCGAAGTTGTAGGTCTCGGGGTCGTTGATAACCGGCGAGGCCAAACGAGCGAAGCGCATGTACACCGGACCGTCGCACTCGTAGGCGGCGCGCGTCACGGCGCGGGCCTCGACGTCGTCGGCAGGAACGATCACAGTCATGCCGGGGATGACGCGCATGAGGGCGATATCCTCGCAGCACTGGTGCGTGGCACCATCCTCGCCCACCGAGATACCGGCGTGCGTGGCACCAATCTTAACGTTGAGGTGCGGGTAGCCGATGGAGTTACGGACCTGCTCAAAAGCGCGGCCGGCTGCGAACATGGCAAAGGTGCTCGCGAAGGCAACGCGGCCGGTGGTCGCGATACCGGCGGCGACGCCCATCAGGTTGCTCTCGGCGATACCCACGTCGAAGAAGCGGTCGGGGCAGGCGGCCTTGAACTTGCCGGTCTGCGTGGCGGCGGCCAGGTCGGCGTCGAGGACCACAAAGTCATCGTGCTCGTTGGCGAGCTCGACGAGGGCCTCGCCGTAGCTTACGCGCGTGGCGATTTTTTTGACGTCTGCCATCCTAGAGCTCCTCTCCGGCGGCCGTGAGCTCTGCCATGGCCTGCTCAAACTGTTCATCGTTGGGGGCCTTGCCGTGCCAACCAACCTGGTTCTCCATAAAGGACACGCCCTTGCCCTTCAGGGTCTCGGCGATAATGGCGGTCGGCTGCCCCTTGGTGGCGCGAGCCTCGGCAAAGGCGGCGCGGATCTGGTCGAAGTCGTTGCCGTCGGCGAGCTCCACCACGTGGAACTTGAACGCGCGGAACTTGTCGGCGAGCGGCATGGGGTCGTTGACCTCCTCGACGGGGCCGTCGATCTGCAGGCCGTTGTGGTCGACGATCACGCAGAGGTTATCGAGCTGCTGGTTGCCGGCAAACATGGCGGCCTCCCAGACCTGGCCCTCCTCGCTCTCGCCATCGCCCAGCAGGGCGTACGTGCGGTAAGTATCGCCCCAGTGCTTGGCGGCAACGGCCATACCCACGGCGGCGGAGATACCCTGGCCGAGCGAGCCGGTGGACATGTCGACGCCCGGGGTGTCGTTCATGTTGGGATGACCCTGCAGGTGGCTGCCGATATGGCGCAGCGTCTCGAGATCCTCCTTGGGGAAGAACCCACGCTCGGCGAGCACGGCGTACAGGCCCGGAGCGCAATGGCCCTTGGAGAGCACAAAACGGTCGCGATCGGCCTTGCGGGGATCGGCCGGGTCGACGCTCATTTCCTCAAAGTACAGATAGGTCATGATGTCGGCAGCGCCGAGCGAACCGCCCGGATGGCCGGACTTGGCAGCGTGCACGCCGGTGACGATGCCCTTCCTTACCTCGTTGGCAACCTTTTTGAGCTCTTCGTCGCTCATTGTGCCTTCCTTTCATCCTCATTAGACAAAATGCGCACGGCACCGAAGGTAATCACAACATAGCCGCAATGCACGTACGTCATTCATTATGCTGGAAACTGATGGCTTTACCAGAGTTTTTATCATTATTTGAACAATTTAGCAGGCAGAACCGCTGATGAAACGGTTTATCAATGTGAACGTCTTTTGGATGGAACGCAGTCGACCCTACGCGCTAATGTCCTTGAATCCCTCGCCGAAGGCTTCCGTAACGTCAGCGACCGTCACAATGGCGTGAGGATCGCGCTCGCGCACGATCGTCTTGAGGGTATTGAGCTCTCGACGGCTCACGATGACCATAATCACCGGCTTCTCGGCACCCGAATACATGCCAGTCGCCTTAAACTTGGTACAACCACGACCCAGGCCATACATGATATCGGCAGCGATATCAGGGAACTTATCCGAGATGATGAGTACCATACGGCGTTTGTTGCCGCCATCGACCACGGCATCGATCACGTAGCCGCTAATGACCATCGAAAGGCCTGCATATAGCGCGTTTTCGATAGAAAAGACCGGAGCCGACAGCGCGCATACGGCAACATCGATCGCCATGACGGTCGAGCCCACGGGCAGTGAGGTGTTACGCGAGATGATTTGGCCAATCGTGTCCGAGCCGCCGGTGTTGGCGCCGGCGCGCAACACCATGCCGTAACCGATGCCCGTAATAATGCCGCCCCACATAGCGGGAAGCATCAGGTCCGCATCCGCCAGAGGTGCTACGAACGGGGCAAACAGATCGGTAAAGAAGCCCAGCAGCACAAAGCCCGTCGCGGTCTGCACCACGTAGAACATGCCGCCCTCGCGCATAACGACCAGCAACAGCAAGGCGTTCATCACGATCGTCTGAATACCAACGGGAAGTGATAGGCCGCGCGTTGCGCCGACTGCCTGGATAATGGTGGCAAGGCCCGTAACGCCACCGGCAGCAAGGCCGTTGGGAATCAAAAACAGGTCGGTCGCAATAGCAGCCAGAGCACACCCCAACATGATCTGGGGCAGATCGTGAAAGAAGTTCATCGAAAGAATGCGCTTGATGTCCAGACGATATGCCATGCTGCCTCCCTCAAAAAAGCGCACCCAAACGGATGCGCTTCGAACTTCTTGCTGTATTCGATTCTACCGATTCGCCGAACAAAAACCACCCCTGCGCAGGGTTTGTTCTGGATACAAAACCACCCTGCTCGGAGGGTTTTAATCCATTTGCACATAAACCGGGCGGTTTATGCAGACGGGGTCTCCGCGTCAGCGTTGCCGGTGGCCCAACGATGGTAGCCAATAACAAACGGGTCCAGGTCGCCATCGTCAAGAACGGCCTCGACATTGCTGGTCTCCACGCCCGTGCGTAGGTCCTTGACCATCTGGTACGGGTAGAGCACGTAGCTGCGAATCTGGTTGCCAAAACCAATCGTGGTCTTGGGTCCGCGAATCTCATCCAGGGCCTCGGCGCGCTTCTCGAGCTCAATCTCGTACAGGCGAGCCTTGAGGATCTGCATGCACGCGGCCTTGTTCTGGATCTGGCTGCGCTCGTTTTGGCAGGTGACCACAATGCCGCTGGGAAAATGCGTCACGCGCACGGCGGAGTCAGTGGTGTTGACGCCCTGACCGCCCGGGCCGCTCGCGTGGTACACGTCCACGCGGATGTCGTCGGGACTGATCTCGATGTCGATATCATCGGGTAGCACGGGGATGACCTCGACGCCGGCAAACGTGGTCTGGCGGCGCTTCTTGTCGTCGGTGGGGCTAATGCGAACCAAGCGGTGGACGCCGGCCTCGGCGCGCAGCATGCCAAATGCGTCCTTGCCCTCGACGGTAAAGGTCGCGCGGTCGATGCCGATGACCTCGGCCGCGGGACAGTCGTTGATGGTGACCTTCCAGCCGCGACGCTGGCAGTACTTCATGTACATCTTAAAGAGCATGAAGGTCCAGTCCTGGGCCTCCAGACCACCCTGTCCGGGCTTGATAGTCACAATGGCATCGCCGTGATCGAACTCACCGGTAAACCAGCTCGAAAGCTCAAGCTCATCGATGGCACGGGCCAGGCGCTCAGCCGTGGCTGTAGCCTCCTCGCGAAGGGCGACGGCGTCGGGGTCATCCCCCATCTCCTCGGCAAGCTCCAGCGCGGCGCGGGCATCGGAAAGCTCGCCGCGCGCGGTGTCCACGGCAGCGATATCTTCCTTGGTACGCGCGATCTCCTCCATGGTGGCACGGGCGGCGTCGGCGTCATCCCAAAAGCCAGGGGCAACACTTTTGGCCTCGAGCTCGGACACGCGGGTACGCTTCTCGTCCAGGTGGAGATACGACTCGACCTCACCGAGCCGGTCCGCAAACGCGTCCAGCTCGGCGGGCGTTACCTCTAAAGCCTCAGCCATTAACGATTCCTGCCGTGGCAGTACTTAAACTTCTTGCCGCTACCGCAGGGGCACGGGTCGTTGCGGCCCACGTTGACGTACGGATCGTCGCTCTCGGACTTGCGATAGGTGGTCACCTTGCCACCGTTGTTGACGGCAGCCGGACCACCCTGGACAGCCGTGCGGGCCTGCACCTGCGCCTGCTTGCGCAGCACCGAGCCGCCGTTGTCACCATCGACCTCGGCAGGACCGGAGAAGTGCGCACCCTCGAGCGCGGGCTCCTCCTTGTGCTCCACGGCACGCGGGGCAGCCTTGATCTCGATGCGCAGAACCGTACGCAGATAATCCTCGTACATGGTATCGACGAGTATCTGGAACGCGCCGTAGGCCTCGGTCTTGTACTCAACCAGCGGGTCGCGCTGGCCAAAGCCGCGCAGGCCGATGCCGGTCTTGAGGTAGTCCATCTCCTGCAGGTAGTTCATCCAGCGGGTATCGATGACGCGCAGCATGACCTGGGTGTTGAGCTCACGCATCAGGTCCTCGCCCAAGCGCTCGGCCTTCATGTTGTAGCACTTCTCTACGTAAGCCAGGACATCGGCAGCCAGGGCCTCATAATCCTCGTCGGGGAACTTCGGCGTATCGATGTGGCCGGTGAGCTCCACAACCCACTTGCGCAGGCCCTCCAGGTCGCGCTCGCCATCGTGACTGTCCTTGGTGCAGAACTCCTGCACGCAGCGGTACACGGTGTCGTGCATGACCTCGGTGATGTGGTCGGTCAGGTCCTTGCCGTCCAGAATCTTATTGCGCTCGGCGTAGATGACCTGGCGCTGCTTGTTCATGACGTCGTCGTACTCAAGGACGCTCTTACGCATGGAGAAGTTGATGCTCTCGACCTTGTGCTGGGCGCTCTCGACGGCCTTGGAGATGATCTTGTGCTGGATGGGCATGTCGTCGCCCATGTCGGCCGTGACCATCATCTTGGAGACGCGGTCCATCTTGTCGCCGCCGAACAGGCGCATGAGGTCGTCCTCGAGCGAAAGGTAGAACTGGGTCTCGCCCGGATCGCCCTGACGACCGGAGCGGCCGCGCAGCTGGTTGTCGATACGACGGGACTCGTGGCGCTCGGTGCCGATAACGGTCAGGCCGCCGGCGGCAAGCACGCGCTCGCGCTCGGCCTTGCAGGTCTCCTTGGCCTCGGCGTTAAACTGCTCGAGCTGCTCGGGCGTCACATCTTCCATGGTCAGGCCCTCGTACTCCAGGCGCTCGCGCACCAGCTCGTCGGGGTTGCCGCCCAGCAAGATGTCGGTACCACGACCGGCCATGTTGGTGGCAATGGTCACGGCGCCGTAGCGTCCTGCCTGGGCCACGATGTGGGCCTCGCGTTCATGGTGCTTGGCGTTGAGGACCTCGTGTGCGATGCCGCGCTTGGTAAGGGCGGCGGACAGCTTCTCGGAGCTCTCGATGGAGACGGTGCCCACCAAGACCGGCTGGCCCTTGGCGTGACGCTGCTCGACATCGTCGGCGACGGCGTTGTACTTGGCCTGAATGGTGCGGTACACCAGGTCCTCGTGGTCCACGCGCTGCACGGGCTTGTTAGAGGGGATGACCTCGACGGGCAGCTTGTAGATCTCGCGGAACTCGGCATCCTCGGTAAGTGCCGTGCCGGTCATGCCGGAGAGCTTGTCATACAGACGGAAGTAGTTCTGCAGGGTGATGGTGGCCAGGGTCTGGTTCTCCTCGCGTACGAGCACGCCCTCTTTGGCCTCGATGGCCTGGTGCAGGCCCTCGGAGTAACGGCGGCCTTCCATAATGCGGCCGGTGAACTCGTCGACGATCTTGACCTCGCCGTTGGTGACCACGTACTGCTTATCGCGGTGGAACATGTACTGGGCCTTCAGCGCCTGCTGCAGGTGGTTGACCAGCTGGCCGGAGAGATCGGCATAGATGTCATCGATACCCAGGCGGCGCTCGATTTTCTTAAGGCCGCGCTCGGTGGCGGCAATGGTGTGCTTGGCCTCGTCCATGACATAGTCGCCCGTGGGCTCCACGTCCTCGGTAGCGGTGAGCATGTCGTGCGACACGTCCTCGCCGCGCTCAAGGCCACGCACGGCACGCGCGAAGTCCTTGTAGGTACTGGCGGACTTGGTGCCAGCGCCCGAGATGATCAGCGGGGTGCGGGCCTCATCGATCAGGATGGAGTCAACCTCGTCGACGATGGCGTAGTTGTGGCCGCGCTGCACGCGCTGCTCGGGACGGGTAACCATGTTGTCGCGCAGGTAATCAAAGCCGAACTCGGAGTTGGTGCCGTAGGTGACGTCGGCCTGGTAGGCCGGGCGCTTGAGCTCGAGCGGCATGTTGTTCTGGAGCAGACCGACGGTCATACCCAGGTACTTATAGATGCGGCCCATCCACTCGGAGTCACGCTTGGCAAGGTAATCATTGACAGTAACGACGTGCACGCCCTTGCCGGCAATAGCGTTGAGATAGCCGGCCAAGGTGGAGACGAGGGTCTTACCTTCGCCGGTCTTCATCTCGGCGATGTGGCCCTCGTGCAGTGCCATGGCGCCAATGAGCTGCACGTCAAAGTGGCGCATACCCATGGTGCGCTTGGAAGCCTCACGCACGGTGGCAAAGGCCTCGGGGAGCATGTCGTCGAGCGACTCGCCGTTGGCGTAACGCTCGCGGAACTTATCGGTCTGGCCGCGGAGCTCCTCCTCGGTCATCTTCTCAAACTGGGGCTCAAGACCGTTGATCTGGTCGACGATCTTGTAGTAGCGCTTAAGGTCCTTATCGGATCCAAAGGACAGCAGCTTTGACATGAATCCCATGTGGTTTTCCTTTTTGGCCATCGCCCACGCCGTGCAGCTGCGGGCGAGTTAAACACAGATGATTGTACTTTAGCCAAACAAGGCGCGGCCTATACGGTCGACCTCGACCGCCACGTAATAACTACGACCAACCTGCCACAATGGGACAGGTTAATTTTGGCGGGTTTTATCTGGGCAAACGCTGCCTCTCTGCCATTTGGTGCAATGGGGGCAGGTTGGTTTGCACCAATAAAAAGAAAAGGGCCGCGCACCCAAACGGATGCACGGCCCTTATGCCATGAATGCGAGTGATTCCGCGGCGAGCTATTTACTCAGCAGCCTCGGTGGTCTCGGCCTCGGCAGCGGCCTCCTCGACGGGAGCCTCTGCGGGAGCCTCGGCGGCCTGCTTGGCAGCCTCCTCGGCAAACTTAGCAGCACGCTTAGCCTTCTCGGCAGCCTTAGCCTCAGCGGCGGCCTTGCGAGCAGCCTCGGCCTCAGCAGCCTTGGCGGCCTTGGCAGCCTTGGCCTCCTCGGCCTTCTTGAGCTGGGCGGCAGCGGCGCCACCGAACTTGTCGGCGAAGCGCTGGACGCGTCCACCGGTGTCGACGAACTTCTGCTGGCCGGTGTAGAACGGGTGGCACTCGTTGCAAAGCTCGACCTTCATCTCGGACACGGTAGCGTGCGTCTTGAAGGTGTTGCCGCAGGAGCACGTCACCGTGCACTCGACATACTGGGGATGGATACCCTGCTTCATGGTAGGACTCCTTATTGGTCAGGCGCTGGTTACCGATCAGCGCATAAGGCGTCTTGGTTTCCGACCAAGACAACAAACTCGGCTATGGTACCACGGCGCCGCGCGTCCCACAAAAGGTTCACGGTCTTTGTGCAACGCGGCGTGACCAACCGCAGCGGACACGCACCCTGTTGCCCCTTCTCCCATGTTGCAGACGTGTAACGCCGCAGTAAGCACACCCCTTTTTGCGCCAGACAGGTACAATGATGAACACTGTACCGTAGCGGAGCGCCCCGCGCGCACCGCAACCACGCGAAAGGGTTTCCCATGGCCGAGATCTCGTCCTCCCGCATCGTCATCACCGTCCTTGGCAAGAACCGCCCCGGCATCGTCGCCGGCGTCACCCGCGTTTTGGGCGAGGCCAACGTCGACATCCGCGACATCACGCAGTCCATTATCGAGGGCATCTTCACCATGACCATGCTGGCCGACACCGCCGAGTCCAAGCTCGACTTCGCCGAGCTGCAGAAGGCGCTGGCCGAGGCCGGCGAGCTTTCGGGCGTCAACGTGTCCATCCAGCGCGAGGACGTCTTTAACTTTATGTACCGCCTGTAGCGAACAAGCCGCTCGGGGCAGCTTGACGTCATATCGTCCAAGCGCGCGGCCCCAAAGCGGACCGGAGAGGAGCGCGCATGGCCTACGACGCCAAGAAAAACTACTACCGCTTCGACGATCACCTGAGCCGCCTGGTTCTGGATTACGAGGCGAGCCGTCAGATTTCGCCCGAAAGCGAAAACCTCTACCACGGCCTGCCGACCGCCCCGTACGACGAGGACCTGTTCGTAGAGCACAACGTCAAGCGCGGCCTGCGCAATGCCGACGGCTCGGGCGTGGTCGCGGGCCTTACCCGCATCTCGGACGTGCACGGCTACAACAAGGTCGACGGCAAAGTCGTGCCCGATCAGGGCAAGCTCACGCTTCGTGGCTACAGCATCGAGGATCTGGTCAACAACGCCCAGGCCGAGAACCGCTACGGCTACGAAGAGGTCGCCTATCTGCTCATCACGGGCTCGCTGCCCACCAAAGAGGAACTCGACGGTTTTTGCGGACGCCTGGGTGCTTTTAGGCACCTGAGCGACGAATACGTCCGTGAGTTCCCCATGACCACGGTGTCGTCGAGCATCATGAATGTGCTTCAGCGCGCCGTGCTGCTGCTCTACGCCTTCGACGCCGAGCCCGACGCCATTACACCCGAACACGAAATCGACGTCGCCATCTCCATGCTCGCACGTCTCCCGCGCATCGCCGCCTTCGCACACATGGCCTCGATCGCCAAGCTTCGCGGCTCCGAGGTTCACGTGCCGCACCCCACGCCCGGTCTCTCCACCGCCGAGACCATCCTACAGGTCCTGCGCGGCGGCATGGCGTTCACCCGCGATGAGGCCATGCTGCTCGACGTGATGCTCATGCTGCATGCCGAACACGGCGGCGGCAACAACTCCACGTTCGCCTGCCGCGTGCTGTCCTCTTCGGCCACCGACCCGTATTCTGCCTACGCTGCGGCTATCGGCTCGCTCAAGGGTCCGCGCCACGGTGGCGCCAACGCCAAGGTCGTGTCCATGCACGAGGACATCCGCGCGCATGTTTCCAACTGGGAGGACGAGGACGAGGTCGCGGCCTACCTGGGCAAGATCCTCGACAAGCAGGCCTTCGACGGCACCGGCCTCATCTACGGCATGGGCCACGCCGTCTACACGCTGAGCGACCCACGCGCCGAGGTATGCCGCCGTTACGCGCGCTCGCTGGCAGCCAAGAAGGACTTGGGCGAAGAGTTCGCACTCATCGAGCGCATTGAGCGCCTGGCACCCCAGGTCATGCGCGACCACGGCATGACCAAGCCCATCTGCGCCAACATCGACCTGTACACAGGCTTTATCTACAAGATGCTCGGCGTGCCCGAGACGCTTTTTACGCCGCTGTTCGCCGTCGCCCGCATGGCCGGCTGGTCGGCACACCGCATGGAAGAGCTCTTCTGCGCGCACCGCATCATCCGCCCCGCCTACCGCCCGGTTATCGAACCGCTGGAGTACAAGCCACTCGCCGACCGCTAGGACGCGGACCGATATAGATCTTGAGCGTGGCCAGGGCATCGCCGCCCTCGGCCACGCTTTTTATGCCAACAGAAAGGGCTGCATCAAATGATTGTGTTTTCCGATATGGACGGAACGCTGCTGACGAGTGATAAGCAGATGAGCGACGCCACCTGGGCGATGCTCGACGAGCTTGCGCGCCGCCGCATTGAGTTTGTACCCTGCACGGGACGCCCGCTGTCGGGCATCTTTGAGCCCATCCTCGCCCACCCCGCCGTACACTACGCGGTCTGCGCCAACGGTGCCAGCGTCTGGCAGCTCGACGACGGTACGCCCGCCGATGCCTCACGTGCTACGCGCATTTTGAGCCGACCGCTCGACCGCGCCATCGCCCACCGCGTCCATAGCATCGCCGCCGGCCACGATGTGACCTTCGATATCTTCGCGGACGGGCAGTGCTTCCTCCCCCGCTCGCTCTACACGCGCCTGGACGAATTCTGCGGCGGCGACCCCCACATCGCGGCTTCGCTCAAGCGCACACGAACACCGATCGACATGGATATCGACAGCAAGATCGACGAGGTCGAGACGCTCGAACGCATCGCCATGTACTGGCACGACCCGGCCGATCGCGACGCCATCGCGACGGCGCTCGACACGCTCGGAGGCATTGAGGTCACGTGTTCTTACGCCATGAATATCGAGGTCATGGGCGAGGGCGCCACCAAGGGAACGGCCCTCACGTGGCTATGCGAGCATCTGGGCGAGCGTCTCGCCGACGCCTGGGCGTTCGGCGACAACATCAACGACATTCCCATGCTGCAGGCAGCGGGCCACGGCATGGCCATGATCAACGCCGAGCCCGAAGACCGCGAGGCCGCCGACGCCATCACCGAATACGACAACGACCACGACGGCGTCGCCCGCACCATCATGGACGCCCTCGCCTAGTCATTGGCCAGTCACTGGGGATGTTCTTAAATGACTAGTCGTTGGGGACACTCTTCGCAAAAAGCTGCAAGGACTGTCCCCCACTGTCGGCAGAGACGATATGAGCAGGACATAAAAACATTGAGAGCCCCTGCTGC
>DXMA01000006.1 GCA_019414445.1 Collinsella sp. | reverse complement strand
CGCGATTGGCGAAAATACGTTGGTGAAAATGGTGAAAAATATATTGACGCTAACACCCCTCGACAGCCAGCTTCCTGACGAGCGCGTTGCCGGCCCCGCTGATTCCGCCGAGGCGCACGGAGTCCGCGCTCGACCTCTGCTTCGGGGCGAGGCCGAAGTAGGCCGTCACCTGCCTGCCGGAGCGGAACCTCGAGAAGTCGCCGACCTCGGACGCGAAGGCGGCGGCGAGCGCGAACCCGCACCCCTTGATCGACTGGAGCGCCTCGACCTCGGCCGAGAGGGGGCCCGCCGCGACGGCGGCCCTGTATTCGGCGAGGAGGGCCTCCCTCGTCTCGTCGGCCGCCTCGACCTCGTTCCTCAGCGCCGCAAGCGCCCGGATGCCTCCGTCGTCGGCGGGGTGTATGCCGTCGAGCCACCTGAGGAAGCCGTACGTCCAGTACTTCCGGGGGTTGCCGGCCGGCGTCGTGCCGCCGTAGACATAGCCGCGGCGGGCTAGGAACGCCAGGAGCCGCTGCTTCGCCGCCGCGAGCCTCGCGGTCGCCGCGTCGTGGGCGGCGGCGAGGTCCCTGAGCCCCTCGATCTCGGGGGACGGCACCCATACCGGGGTGACGTCGTGCGACAGTATCGCCTTGGCCATCCTGGCCGCGTCGTTGCGGTCGTTCTTGGACGAGAGGTCGGCAGCCGACCTCGGGACCTTGGAGACGGCCGCGACGACGCAGTCGACGCCGAGCCCGGAGAGCTCCCTTTGCGGGGCGAAGCCGAGGTAGCCGCTCTCGTAGGCGGCGAGCGACGGGCCGGGGAAGCCCGACATCCACTCCGCGACCTCGCCCCAGGGGTTGCCGCGGAACCTCCTCGTCACGGCCTCGCCCGTCTCCGCGTCGAGCGCGCAGACGGTGGTGGACCTGAGGTGTACGTCCATTCCGAAGGCGGTAGAATATCTAGGCACGGGAGCCTCCCAACCTCGTTGCGGCGCGGCTGCGCCTCTGGCACTTCAACAACATTGTCGCAGCCCCGACCCGCGGTCACGAGCGGGGGCTCCTGTCGTTTCCGTGCCCCTGGATTGGGTCATAGTGTCTGTCGTGGCCGGGGAGTAAGTCTTCCGTTCTTTTCACTAATCGATCGATTCGTCCCAGGAGGCTCGAACCCGAGAGGGAGCGTTTTGGGGCGTGGCTGTGGCGTTGTTTGCCGCGAATGTCCGCTTTGGGCGTATCATCGTGGGCATCTCGCAAAACCTCGTTGCAAGGGAGACTCATCCCATGGCTACAGAAAAGTCCTCGTCGCGCCCATGGATGTCCGATGCCGCGATCTATCAGATCTACCCGCGCTCGTTTAAGGACTCGACTGGTTCGGGTTTGGGCGATATCGCGGGCATTACCCAGCAGATGGACTATCTTGAGCGGCTGGGTATCGAGGCCATCTGGCTGAGCCCGTTTTACCCATCGCCTCTTGTCGATGGCGGCTATGATGTGGCGGACTACTGCGATGTCGACCAACGTCTCGGCTCGCTTGACGACTTCGATGACATGATCGCCGCGGCTCACACGCGCGGCATCAAGGTCATCGTCGACATCGTGCCCAACCATTCGTCCAACCAGCACCCCTGGTTCAAAGCCGCTCTTGCCGCCGGCCCCGGATCGCCCGAGCGCGCCCGCTATATCTTCCGCGATGGTCGCGGCGAGCATGGCGAGCTGCCTCCCACCAATTGGAATGCCAACTTTGGCGGCCCCGCCTGGACGCGTGTTGCGGACGGTCAGTGGTATCTGCACATGTTTACGCCCGAGCAGCCGGACTTTGACTGGTCATGCCCCGAGGTTCGCGCGTTCTTTTGCGATGTTCTGGCGTTTTGGAGCGATCGAGGCGTCGATGGCTTTCGCATTGATGTGGCACACGGTCTCGCCAAGGATCTCGACCGCGATGATCTCGACCAGTGGCATCTCGCCGAGGGCGATGACATGGTTGACGACGGCACCCATCCGCTGTGGGATCGCAACGAGGTTCACGAGATCTATCGCGAGTGGCGCCGCGTGTTCGACCGCTATAATCCGCCACGCAGCGCCGTTGCCGAGGCGTGGGTGCTGCCCGAGCGCCAGTATCTCTACGCGCGTCCCAGCGAGCTTGGCCAGACATTCAACTTTGAGTTTGCCAAGGCCACTTGGACCTATGATGACATGCACGCTGCAATCGAGGAGGGCTTGAAGGCGGCTATCGAATCCAATTCTGCCTCGACCTGGGTACTCTCCAACCATGACGTGCCGCGCGTGGCGACGCGCTATGCCCTGCCGCAAATCAAGGCGACGCGCTACCACCAGATTGCGCTCGACTGGCTCTTACGCGACGGGTCGTCTTATGACGAGGACCGTGAACTCGGCGAGCGCCGCGCGCGGGCGGCCCTTTTGCTCGAGCTGGCGCTTCCGGGCTCGGCATACGTGTATCAGGGTGAGGAGCTCGGCCTTTTTGAGGTGGCTGACATTCCGTGGGCTGCACTCGAAGATCCTACTGCGACCAATACGCGCGGACCGAAGCGCGAGAAGGGGCGCGACGGCTGTCGTGTGCCCCTGCCGTGGGTGGCGGCGGACGATCCCGCGCAGGGCGGATCGTTTGGGTTTTCGCCGGCAGACGCCGATGCGGCGCCTCATCTGCCGCAGCCTGCATGGTTCTCCTATTATGCTGCCGATAGGGAAGAAACGGACCCGACATCGATGCTTGCGCTCTATCGTGACGCCCTCTGGCTGCGGCGCAAGCTGCGCGGGTGCGCCAACGATCTTGCGTGGCTCGATCTTGACGGGCGCACCGGTCTTGCGGATGGTGCCGAGGGCGCTGAGGGCGGCGTCATTGCCTATCGCCGCGATAACGGCTGGGCGTGTGTGACGAACTTCGGTGCAGCACCCGTGGAGC
This sequence comes from Collinsella sp., assembly GCA_019414445.1. GTDB lineage: Bacteria > Actinomycetota > Coriobacteriia > Coriobacteriales > Coriobacteriaceae > Collinsella. The sequence goes on along the minus strand of DXMA01000006.1, from coordinate 116,647 downwards.
TGCCGGCGGGCAGGGTCCTGCTCACTTCATCACCGCTTGCAGACGGCAGGCTCGCGCAGGACAGCTCTGCCTGGATCATGCTCGGTGAGATGTAAGGGCCTCTTGCGGCGAGTTTGCGTTTGCCTGCGCCTTCCTTGGTGGCTGATGTCTTCGCGAGGTTCGCGAGGGCGTCGCAAAACTTTTTAAAAAAAGTTCTTGCATAGGATGCGGGTATCACGTAAGATTAATCCTCGTAAGCGGACATGGCTCAGTTGGTAGAGCACAACCTTGCCAAGGTTGGGGTCGCGGGTTCGAGCCCCGTTGTCCGCTCCATTTGGGCGTTTAGCTCAGGGGGAGAGCGCTTCCCTGACACGGAAGAGGTCAGAAGTTCAAATCTTCTAACGCCCACCAAATGTTCGCAGCTCAGAGGCTATGCCCTCTGGGCTGTTTTGTTTTGGTCGCCAAATGGGTCGCCAAATACGTCACCATATTTCGAGTTTTTTGATCTTCTGGGATGCTTCTCAGTAGTCATCCGAGAAAACTCTCATCTTCTCTGTTTGCATACACATATCTTTCAAGGATTCGTGCAGCGGTTACATGGGGCTCGGCAAGGCACGACCGCAACATGTTGGTCAAGCATAATCTTTTGGATTCTTTTGGCGTGAGCGGCTTGGTTTTGGTAGGATTTGTCAGCGGCTTGACTAAGGGGGTTTTATAACTGCCATGCAGGTAGCCGTGTTGGTAACGTTTTACCGACTTGTCAAATACCCCTCATTTTTAATGCGTCTGCAAAATGACCAATTGCTTTGACCTGCTGAAACACTATATGTTGTGTTTGACCTAAAAAAAGAATACAGGATATAGATGCCTCTTTGTCGTATGATAGATGGCGGACAGAGAACGAAGACCTTAACTGCCTCTTTTGAACGTGTCCTTGAACCGCTTGATCGGCTCCTGGGAATGTCCGCATGGAGGCTTATGGTTTATCGAGAACACAGATTGCGCGACGGCGCCGCAAGACAGGGACAGGCCCTGCCGGGCATCGTTTGGCTCTGAAGCGCAATGAGACTACGACGCGAAAGAGGCAAGAGGATGAAGATCATCAAGCGCAGCGGCACCGAGGTTGTCTTTGACATCGATAAGATCGTCAATGCCATCCGCGCCGCCAACTTGGAGGTCGAGGAGAGCTCTCGTCTAACCGACCGCCAGGTGGTTTACGCGGCACAAAACGTCGCCGAGGCATGCGAGAACGCGGGCCACACCGTTTCGGTCGAGGAGATCCAGGATTTGGTCGAGGACGAGATCATGCGTCTCGACTGCTACGAGGTTGCTCGCCACTACATCATCTATCGCTATGTTCAGAGCCTGAAGCGCCAGAAGAACACGACCGACGACAAGATTCTGTCGCTGATCGAGTGCAATAACGAAGAGGTCAAGCAGGAGAACTCTAACAAGAACCCGACCGTCAATTCCGTCCAGCGTGACTATATGGCCGGCGAGATTTCCAAGGACCTGACTCAGCGTGTGCTGCTGCCCCAGGAGATCGTGGATGCTCACAATGAGGGTCTGATCCACTTCCATGATTCGGACTACTTTGCCCAGCACATGCATAACTGCGACCTGGTGAACCTGGAGGATATGCTCCAGAACGGTACTGTTATCTCGGGTACGCTGATCGAGAAGCCGCACAGCTTCTCGACGGCTTGCAACATCGCGACGCAGATCATCGCCCAGGTTGCTTCCTCCCAGTACGGTGGCCAGTCGATTTCGCTGACCCATCTTGCCCCGTTCGTCGAGGTGAGCCGTCAAAAGATTCGCGGCGAGGTCGCCCGCGAGCTCGAGGAGCTCGGCGTTTCCGCATCTCCCGAAAAGGTCCGCGAGGTTGTTGAGGACCGCCTGCGTGACGAGATCCGTCGCGGCGTCCAGACGATTCAGTATCAGGTCGTGACCCTTATGACCACCAACGGCCAGGCGCCGTTCGTGACGGTCTTCATGTATCTCAATGAGGCCCGTACGCCCCAGGAGAAGCACGACCTTGCCATGATCGTGGAGGAGACGCTTCGTCAGCGCTATGAGGGCGTTAAGAACGAAGCCGGCGTGTGGATCACCCCGGCATTCCCCAAGCTCATCTACGTGCTCGAGGACGATAACATTCGCGAGGATTCGCCGTACTTCTATCTGACCAAGCTCGCCGCCAAGTGCACCGCCAAGCGCATGGTGCCCGACTACATCTCCGAGAAGAAGATGCGCGAGCTCAAGCTGTCTAAGGGCGAGACTGCCGGCAACGGCGATTGCTACACCTGCATGGGTTGCCGCAGTTTCCTGACGCCCGACCGTTCGGGCAACGGCTTTAACAATGTCGCCAACGCGCTGAACTATGACCCGACCAAGCCTAAGTACTACGGTCGCTTTAACCAGGGTGTTGTGACCATCAACCTGCCCGATGTCGCGCTGAGCTCGCATCAGGACATGGACAAGTTCTGGAAGATCTTCGACGAGCGCCTTGAGCTGTGCCACCGCGCCCTGCTGTGCCGTCATGAGCGCCTGATGGGTACGCTTTCTGACGCTGCACCGATTTTGTGGCAGTACGGCGCCCTAGCGCGTCTGAAGAAGGGCGAGACGATCGATAAGCTGCTCGTGGGCGGATACTCCACCATCAGCCTGGGGTATGCCGGCCTGTATGAGTGCGTCAAGTACATGACGGGTCACAGCCACACCGAGAAGGAGGGCACGCCGTTTGCCATGGCCGTCATGCAGCGCATGAACGACAAGTGCGCCGAGTGGAAGGCCGAAAGCGATATTGACTTCTCGCTGTACGGTACCCCGCTTGAGTCGACGACCTACAAGTTCGCCAAGTGCCTGCAGCGTCGTTTTGGCATCATCCCGGGCGTGACGGACAAGGGCTACATCACCAACAGCTACCACGTCCACGTGTCCGAGGAGATCGACGCATTCGACAAGCTCAAGTTCGAGGGCATGTTCCAGCAGCTTTCGCCGGGCGGTGCCATCTCCTACGTCGAGGTTCCCAACATGCAGGACAACCTCAAGGCTGTCATCCGCGTGATGCAGTACATCTACGACAACATCATGTACGCCGAGCTCAACACCAAGAGCGACTACTGCCAGGTGTGCGGCTACGATGGCGAGATCAAGATTGTTGAGGACGATGGCAAGCTGGTGTGGGAGTGCCCCAACTGCGGCAACCGAGACCAGGAGAAGATGAATGTCGCCCGTCGCACGTGCGGCTACATCGGTACCCAGTTCTGGAACCAGGGTCGAACCGAGGAGATCCGCGACCGCGTGCTGCATCTCTAATACCGCTCCGGGGCTGAGCCGAGAGGGCCGCTTGGGCTTTTGCTCGCTATTTCGGACAGTCCTGCGCAAGACGAAGGCCACATTAAGTGGCCTTCTTTGCGTGCGGAACTCATATCGAGCAAAAGCCCAAGCGGCCCTCTCGGCTCAGCCAAGTTGACGTAGCTGAGATGCGGCTCGCGGTCTGCTCACTCCTCGAAGTTCTTAGCGGAAATGAGTCGACCTGCAACAACGGTTTGCTTGGAACGACGGTTGAGCTGCAACAGAGTTTTTATTGGACCTCGAACCCTATGCTCGATGTTCGCTTCGTTCATTGAGTGTCGCTCGCGAGGGGTCTGGAGTATATCGTTCCGCCCGCAGTTTCGCAGGCCGCAGGCCGAGAATGTTTGAGGACGGGATGATATGCTCCAGACCCCCAGGAAGGTTACTTATGAACTACGCGAACATTAAGTATTTCGACATTGCTGATGGGGAAGGCGTTCGTACTTCTCTGTTTGTGAGCGGGTGCCGTCGTGGGTGCAAGAATTGCTTTAACTCTGTTGCGTGGGACTTTGCTGCGGGCGAGCCCTTTGATCGTGCCGTCGAGGACAAGATTATCGAGAGCCTCGATCATCCCTTTATCGATGGTCTGACGATTCTGGGCGGCGAGCCTATGGAGCCCGAGAATCAGGCGGGACTCGTTGATTTCATTGAGCGCGTGCGCACGGCTTACCCGGTGGAGTCGGGGAAGACTATTTGGTGCTTTACCGGTGACGTGCTCGAGGAGCTTATGCCGGGCGGTCGCCATCATACCGAGGTGACGGATCGCATCCTTGCCTGCCTTGACATGTTGGTGGACGGCCCGTTTGTTCAAGATCTGTACGATATCTCGTTGCGTTTTAGGGGCTCGAGCAATCAGCGCGTGATCGATATGAATGCCACGCGCGCCCGTGCTGAGCGCGAGGGCGTTGCGCTTTGTGATGCGGTTGAACTTTGGCGTGATGATCCGGTCTATTCGACCCATACTATGTAGCTTGTGGTCGATGCCGGAGGGCGTGGTACCATAGCGCGAACGTGAAATCGGAAAAGTGAGGCCCAGATGGTCGATCAGGAAAAAGTCGAGGCCGCCATTAAGCTGTTGCTTGAGGGCATAGGCGAGGACCCAACTCGTGAGGGCCTGCTGGAGACCCCGGCGCGCGTTGCCCGTATGTATGGTGAGATCGCCGGCGGTATGGACCAGAGTGCCGAGGAGCACCTGTCCAAAACCTTTGCCGTCGCTTCGGACGATTTGGTTATCGAGCGCGATATCACGTTCTACTCGCTGTGTGAACATCATCTGCTACCGTTTTATGGCAAGGCCGCCATTGGTTATATCCCTAACGGTCGGGTGGCTGGGCTTTCCAAGCTTGCTCGCACGGTTGAGGTTTATGCCCGCCGTCTGCAGCTGCAGGAGCAACTGTGCGCACAGGTTGCCGATGCCCTCATGGAGTATCTTGCTCCCCAGGGAGCGATTGTGCTCATGGAAGCTGAGCATATGTGCATGACGATGCGTGGCGTGCAAAAGCCCGGCACCAAGACCGTGACGCTCGCTCGCCGCGGCGTCTTTGAGACCGATCCCGCGCTCGAGGAGCGTTTCTTTAGGATGCTGGGCCGCTAACCATGAGAGTCGTCAACGACTTTACATCGAAGACCGATGAGGGGACGTCGCGTCGCGGCTTTATGGCTTCGGGCCTGGCCCCCTTTGGCGCCATGCCTCGCATTGATTACATTTGTGCCAACGGGCTGTTCCGGCGGCACCTGGGCAACATTGCACAGTTGGAATCGGGGCGCATCTTCTGCCGCCACGGTATTGACCATCTGCTCGATGTCGCTCGCATTATGTGGATTAAGAATCTCGAGGAGCAGCTCGAATTTGACCGCGAGGTCATCTACGCCACGGCACTTCTTCACGATATCGGCAAAGATGAACAGTATGAATCGGGTATATCCCATGATGTTGCAAGCGAACGCGTCGCTGATGCGATCCTCGGTGGCATGCCCGATGACATGGCGTTTGAGCCGGCCGATGCCGCAGCCATTAAGACGGCCATTCTGGGCCATCGAAAGCTGCGCGTGAACAGCCAACCGCTTGAGCGTCTGCTCTATGCAGCCGACAAAGCGTCGCGCGCCTGCTTTGCATGCCCCGCGCGCAATGCTTGCAACTGGAGCGATGATAAAAAGAACCTGTCGATTCGCGTGTAGTTGATTTGCGCGGTCGGGGTTCTAAACGAAGGAGACGATCGCGATGAGTAACAAGAAACTGCCCGAGAATGCCACCAAGACTGAAGGCGCCGAGCTCGCTCGCCGTGAAAGGGGCGAAATATCCACTGCAGCGCCGGTGCCCCACGTGGGCTATGACGATCTTCGCCATGCCGATCGCATTACTATCGACGGTCTCGAGGTCTTTGCCAACCACGGCGTGTATCCCGAAGAGAACGCGCTGGGCCAGAAGTTCATCGTGTCCCTGGTGCTCTATGCCGACCTGCGTGCAGCGGGGGAGCACGATAGCCTGGATGCCTCGATTGACTACGGCTCGGTGTGCCATGATGTCGATGGCTATCTGCGCGAGCATACGTTTAAGCTCATCGAGGCGGCAGCCGAGGGGACAGCCCAGATGCTGCTGCGTCGTTACCCTCTGCTGCTTGGCGTGCGCGTTAAGCTCGATAAGCCTTGGGCGCCCGTCGGTCTTCCCCTGGCAAGCTGCGGTGTCGAGATCGAGCGCGTGCGCTAACTGGCCCTACAACTCGTTGACAGGTGGTTTTTTGAGTCGCTGAGACAGTGCTCTATTGTTGGGGCAGTATGTGTCGAGCAGGACGTGGAACCGCTGGTTGTGGCTTGGCTCGAGCAAGTGGACGAGCTCGTGGGCGACAACCATGTCGAGGCATTCGATGGGATAGGCGGCAAGTTCGCGTGCGATGCGAATGGCTCCGGTCTTGGGCGTGCATGATCCCCAGCGCGTTTTCATGCCGCGCACGGAAACGCGGGATACGGCGACGCCCATTGCGATTTCGTATGCGTGCACCATATCACGTAGCGTCGATGTGACTTCGGACGTATAGAGCTGATCGATGTGGGTCTGGAGTTCTTTGGGCGTTAGGCCGTCGAGGGCTGTGCGCTGCTTTGCCTGCGTGCACCCACTTGGCTCGTCGGCACCCATAAAACTTGCGAAGGTGGCCTGCTTGGGCCGCGGTGCGGGTGATGCAAAGTTGTGGTCGAGTGCATCCTGAACGGTGATGGGTTTGCCCCAAAGCGCAATGATGGACGAGGGACTGAGCGGCTCTCGCGCCGTCGCCTGACGTTGCTCGCGCTGGGCAAGTCGGCTGATAATCCAGGCGCTGTTGCGCTTCACAAACGCTTCGATACGCTCGCGGCTGGCACCGAGCGGTGCACTGGCGTGGACCTCACCGCTCGAAGTGACGCGTAGGTTGAAGTTCTTGACGCACTTTTTGGTAACGACGACGGGGATGGGCGTCCCATCCGGTCGGGATGCGGAAATCGTAAACTGCTGCGTCAAAAGCGGTCCTTTGGATTGGGGACGGGCCGGCATGTCGACCGTTCGGCATGCCGGCCCGCTCAAGGGATGTGAAATTAATAACGCTCAAAGAAGGCAAGCGCGTTGTCGCTGCAGAGCTTTTGCATCACGGTCTTGCCAAAGTGCTTGGAGAGCATGTTCTGGAACTCGGGCATCTTGCTGGCATCGGAGAGGAAAGCGGGCACCGTGGCGCCGTCCCAGTCGCCGCCGAGCGCGATGACGTCCTCGCCGCCCAGGTCGAGCCAGTGCTCGATATGTGCCGCTAGCTGGTCGAAGGTGACGTCTGCGGCGGTCTCGTCGGTTGCGTCGTTGGAAAGGAACTCGCTGCAGTAGTTGAGGCCGACGATGCCACCCATGTCGCGAATGGTACGGAACTGGTCGTCGGTGAGGTTGCGCTTGACGCCGCAGACGGTACGGGAGTTGGAGTGGCTGGCGACGAAGGGGCGCGTGGCGTGGGCGACAACCTCGTCAAAGCACTCATCGTTGAGGTGGGAGACGTCGAGCACCATGCCGGCGTGCTCCATCTGCGTAAGGGCCTCGATGCCGGCGGCGGTGAGGCCGGCGTTGGTGTCGTGGCCGCTCGCGAGCGGCCCCTGCGCGTTCCAGCTGAGTGATGACATGAGTACGCCCAGGCTCTTGAGTACCTCGATCAGCGCGGGGTCCTCGGCAAAGAACGTAGCGTTTTCGATGGTGTGGATGCAGGCGACCTTGCCGTCTTTGAGCGCAGGGCGAATGTCTGCCGCGCTGCGTACGTTGACCATGCGGTCGTGGTTAAGCATTGCCTGGCCGCTCATGTGCGCCATGATCTGCGCCTGGAAGCGCGCGGCGTGGGCGGTGGGAATCTCGTCGGGGACAAACGTGGCGAAGCACTGTGCCCACGGCGTGTTGCCGATCTTTGCGAGCGAGATGGCGCAGGCGTTGCCCTCGATGAGGTCGAAATCTTGCGGATGCGTTTCGTCGCCGGGGAAATAACCGTCGGTGCCAGCGGTGAAGCGCAAGTCGAGATCGAGTGTGGCCCAGCCGATGCGGTCGGCGGTGTCGCAGTGTAGGTCAAATACGGGATATGCCATAGTTCCTCCGGTTGCAGCGTTTCTTTGCAAACTGTCCTTGAATTGTATGACTAGGGTATAGTTAGCGCCATATGTTCATGGCGGCCCGCGTTGTGCGCCGCCCTTATCACGGAGGTTACCATGTCCAACCAGGGCAAGAAGGTCAAGACCCATTATCGCGGCACGCTCGATGACGGCACGCAGTTCGATAGCTCCTACGATCGCGGCGAGCCGCTAGAGTTCACCTGCGGCGCCGGTCAGATGATCAAGGGCTTCGACGCCGCCGTGGTCGACATGCAGGTGGGCGAGAAGAAGACTGTGCATATCCCGGCTGCCGATGCCTACGGCGAGCACAACCCCGAGATGGTCCTGACCTTCCCGGCCGAACAGGTTCCCAACATCGAGCAGATCGAGAAGGGCATGAAGCTCTTCCTGTCCACGCCGAGCGGCATGCCCGTTCCCGCCGTGGTCATCGACGTGACGCCCGAGGCCGTGACGCTCGACGCCAACCACGAGCTCGCCGGCAAGGATCTCAACTTTGATATCGAGCTCGTCGAGGTCGAGGACTAGCTGATGTCCGTGGACCTGGTATCTACGGAGCGCTTGGGAAATCTCAACGATCCGTCCTATGAATTCCTGCTTCGCCGGGAGCTGGGTGGTGTCTTTGAAGTTGACGAGCTGCTGCTCGATTGGGACCAGGCTGATGTATGCGCGTTTGCGGGCGTGACGGGGCTGGGGCGCACGGTCGATGTTCGGCTGGCTTCCGACGGCGGTCGTCTTGCCGACGGCGACGTGCTCGCCATTGACCGTTCGGGCATGGCGCCCGTGGCGGTTGTCGTGCGCCTGCGCAGCGCCGAGGTTTATTTAGTCGAAGTTGACCGCATGGACCCGATTGCGCTCGCGCATGCGTGCTGGGAGATCGGCAATATGCACGCGCCGCTTTTCCGAGGCGACTCGGACGAGCATACCGTGCGCATGTATACGCCGGTGCAGCCTGTTTTGGGCCGCATGCTCCGGGGTGTCGAGGGTGTTCGGCTCTCGGTGGTTACCCGTGAACTCGATGCGGCCCGGCGCTTTGCGTCGAGTGCGGCGGAGGTCGTCGTGAGCATGGCTCCCGACTTTACCATCGTAAAAAAGACGCGCGGCTAAGCGCGCGTATGTGTAAGACGGGCTTTGAGGGGCGACCAATCAAAGTCCGTCTTGCTGTTGATGAGATGCTGTGGGGGGAAGCATATGGGTCTTGAAGGAATCAAACTGATTGCATGCGATTTGGACGGCACGTTGCTGCATCCGGGGGAGCGCGAGCCGCGTTCCGAGGCCTTTGAGCTTATCGATGAGCTGCATCGTCGCGGTATCGTGTTTATGCCGGCGAGCGGTCGTCAATATGCGAGCTTGCGCCATCTGTTTGCCCCGGTGGCCGATGAGCTCGCCTATGTATGCGAAAACGGAGCCCTGGTGATGAGCGAGGGGCGTGCCGTTGTCAAGCGCTCTATGGAGCGTGACCTGGCGATGGATATCGCGAATGCCGTGGTCGCCTACCCCCATGCCGACGTAACCCTTTCTTGCGAGGGGCACCTCTACACCATGAGCGGCAACGATGCGTTCGTCGACCATTTGCGCTATGAGGTCCATTGTGATGTGGCGGTGGTCGACCGTCCCGAAGACATTGACGAGGACGTCATTAAGATTGCCTTCCAGACGCCCGAGGTGAATCAGCCGGCGGCGCTGGAGTATTTTGTGCGTCGCTTTAGCGATCGGGTTGATGTGATGACGTCGGGAACCGAGTGGACGGACTTTATCGGCTTTGATTCGGGTAAGGGCTCTGCGCTTGCCGATTATGGCCGTGTGCTGGGGATCTCACCCAACGAGATGATGGCATTTGGCGATAACGAAAACGATCGCGACATGCTCAACGTGGTGGGCCATCCCTATCTGATGGAGAGCTGCAATCCCAGCATGCGCGGTGTCAATGACCGTGTCCGCTACGTGCGCACGGTCGAAGAGGAGCTGCGTCGTCTACTTGCTGAGTAGGCATGTCCCAAACATCTACCGGCAGTCGGGGCAGAGACCCTCGAAGATGGTGTAGTGCGACGTGACGTGCCAGCCGATTTGCTCGGACGCCTTGGCGTCGAGCTGGGCATCGAAGGGGAGCGGTACGTCGATGACGCGGCTGCATGAGGTGCAGATGATATGCGCATGCGGCTCGATCGTGCGATCGAAGCGGCTGCCGCCCGGCGTCTTGATGGAGAGGATCTCGCCGGCGTCGGCCAAGAGATTGAGATTGCGGTAGACCGTACCGCGGCTGATTTTGTCATCCTGTGCGCGCACGACGTTGTAGATTTCGTCGGCGGTGGGATGGTTGTAGCTTTGGCGCACGGCGTCAAGAACCAGCTTTCGCTGCCTGGTATTCCTTCTTTGCACCGCCATGCGCCTCGCCTCTTTTCTACAAACGGTTGTAGGTAAATGATACCGTATTTAGCACACAATACTAATAACGAGGAATGAAGCTGTCTTCATTGGCAAGTGGGGCTTGGGCCTGGGCTTCTACGAGGCGAAAGCGCGTTCCCATGCGCTCGTAGGAGGCATGAAGCGCCTCGAGATGAGATAGGATGTTTGCCGGAGCTCCCTGTATCTCCATCTCGACCGAGCCGTCTTCCATGTTGCGCACCCAGCCGGTGAGTGCGCGTGCCTGTGCGAGGTTGGTGTTGGTGAAGCGAAAACCAACGCCCTGGACTTGCCCCGCCCAGCGCAGGAAATAGCGCAGGGGAGTGTCTTGAGTGGCCTCGTCGCTTGCGAGCACAGTAAGCCTGCGGCGCAACTCGAGCTCAATGTTTGATGGTTTTTGAGGCTCTCGACTGCCGCCGGTGACGCTGGAGAAGAACGTATCGAAGAGGCCCATCGCTATGCCTGCTTGCCTGCGTCGGCCGGGAAGGTTATGCCGGCCTGCTGGCGCACGGCATCCATGATGCGCAGCGAGACGAGCGTGACATCGCGGTAGTGGCCAAGCTCGTGGCGTCCCGCCGGGGTCTCCCAAATCTCTTCCTTAACGTTATCGATGCCGCAGATGGCGGTGATAAAGTCTGTGAGTTCGTATTCCATAGTGTTGCTCGATTTGGGCAGGTCGAGCACGCGGCCGTTGTCTCCCTGTTCGCGCGGTGCCTCGGTCGCCGAGCCGCGTACGACGTCGCCGCGATAGTCGATGCGGACGTTGCGGGGCGTGGACAGATGGTCGATCTGGATAGTGCCACGCTCGCCTTCGATTTGCGAGGGCAGCAGGTCGTTCGTAATTTTGGAGTGCGCGAGCTCGACGGAGATACGGCCACCGCCGTAGCTGGCGAGGATGGAGCCGCAGCCATCGATGGGGCCGTGCGTGAGCTGTTGCGTGGTGGGGTCGAGCAGAGTAGCCATGCTCGTAAGGCCGGAGGGCATGCCGAAAATCTCGACCATGGGCTCGACGGTGTAGACGCCAATGTCCATGAGGGAACCCGATGCCATATTGCAGTCGAAGATATTGGTGGCGCGTCCCGCGAGAATCTCGTTGTAGCGCGAGGAATATTTGCCAAAGCGCAATGAGGCGCGGCGGATGGGGGCGATCTCGCCCAGGGCGTCCTCGATGGCGTGGAAGGCGGGATCGTGGAGGGGACGCATGGCCTCGAGGGCCACGACACCTGCTGCCTCGGCAGCGCGGAAGACTTCCAGCGCCTGCGCTTCGGTGGCGCAGAAGGGCTTCTCGACGATGACATGCTTGCCACCGGCGATGCAGGCAAGGGCCTGCTCGTAGTGAAGCGCATTGGGGCTGCCGATGTAGACGGCGTCGACGTCGTCGGCGGACGCAAGCTCGTCAAGTGCGGTGAAGTTACGCTCGCCGCCGTGTTCGGCGGTAAAGGCGGCGCCGCGCTCGGCATCGCGCGAGAGCGTGCCCACAAACGCGGCTTGGTCGTTAGCGTTGACGACCTGGATAAAGTCGTCGGTAATCATAGATGTGCCGATGGTCGCTATACGCAGCATGTATCCCCCTCGTTCCGTTCGGTTTACAGGATGAGTGTAGCGCGAGGGGGCAGGAAATAGCGTGCGAAAACGCCGTTACAGGTCGCTCTCGTTAAAGCCGGTATCGATATCGAGGTTGCTGCCGTCGGCCGCCGTGGTGGCGAGCTCATCGCAGCGCTCGTTGAGCTCATGGCCGGCGTGACCCTTAACCCAGATGAACTCAACCTTGTGCTTGCTTTTGGCGGCGAGTAGGCGCTCCCACAGGTCGCGGTTCTTGACGGGCTGCTTGTTGGCGGTTTTCCATCCGCGCTTTTTCCAGCCGTCAATCCAGTGCTTGTTGAAGGCGTTGACGACGTACTGCGAATCGGAATGGACCTCGACCTCGCAGGGGCGGTTAAGTGCCTCGAGCGCCACGATGACCGCCATGAGCTCCATGCGGTTGTTGGTGGTCTTGGCGTAGCCGCGCGAAAGCTCGGAGGTGAAGGTCTTGCCGGCGGGGTTGGTGTATTTGAGCACGGCGCCGTAGCCGCCGCGTCCCGGATTTGATCGGGCCGAGCCGTCGGTATAGATGATGACCTTCACGGGCTTCCTTTCGTTGGGTACGTTTCGTGTGAGTGACCATTGTAGCGCCATGCCCGCCGGGGGCTAGCAATCTACGATTTCTACCCCGTCTTCCGACAGTTAGTTGGCACGGATGATGCGGTTGAGCTCGTCGAGGTATTGCTGCAAGAGGGGAGAGGGCTTGCGCTCGTCGTGCATGATATAGCCTACGTGCATCGTTGGGGCGTCTGCTAACGGGATCGATGCCATACCCCATTGCATTTCATTGGAGAGGACACCGGTCGACAGGGTGTAACCGTTCGACGTGATAAGTAAGTTAGTAAGTGTTCCGCGGTCCGAGATTCGTATGTTGCGGTCGCAAGGGATATAGCTAAAAGGTTCCTCGGCGTAATAGAAGGAGCTCGAGGTGCCTTGCTCAAAGCTGTAGCGCGTATAGGGTGTAAGGTCGGCAAGGGACAGCTGCGGGCGGCGTGCGAGCGGGTGGCGCTCGCTAACGAAGACGTGGACCGTCGCGTCGAAGAGGGGATGGAAGCTTGCGCGGGCATCGGCGAAGGCCTTCTGCAGAATGCGGGCGTTAAAGTCGTCCAGATAGAGGATGCCGATGTCGCTGCGAAACGCGCGGACGTCATCGATGATCTGCGACGTGGTGGTCTCGCGCATGATGAATTCGAACTTGCTGTCCCGGCAGCGCTCGACGACGTTGACGAAGGCCTCGACCGAAAAAGCGTAATGCTGGGCCGAGATGGCAAGGCGCGCCTGGGGCGTGCCGCCGTCCTCGTAGCGGGCCTCGAGCATATCGGCCTGCTCTACGACTTGACGCGCATAGCCCAAAAGCTCGGTGCCGTCGTTGGTGAGCGTGACGCCGCGGCTGGAGCGCGTAAAGATCTCCAGATGGAGCTCCTGTTCCAGGCTTTTGACGGCGTTTGAGATGTTGGACTGAGCGGTATAGAGGCGCTGAGCTGCGGCGTTGATTGAGCCGGACTCTGCCACGGCGATCAGAAAACGAAGCTGCTGGAGGGTCATCGACGCAATCCTTCCGATTGTGATCTATAAAAACGATAACAGGTTAGCGCTTTTAAGTGATTGACCGAGCGAAACAATGCTCGTACTATTCAAAACACACAAAGGCGGTAGGTAATTAAGCCAACCACGGAACCGGGATGCGAAAGGAGGCCCGCATATGAATTGCTTACCAAGACGAATGCCGGGCTCCTGTTTGCGCCCGTCGGCGTGATCAGGAGACAGCGACTTACTTCTCTCTTTTTATTTACTTTTGTTCGATCAAGGAGATCATCATGAGCCAGCTCATCAACAACCCCGAGCACACCTTTGGTTTCGATACCCTGCAGCTTCACGTTGGCCAGGAGAGCGCCGATCCCGCATCCGACTCCCGCGCCGTGCCTATCTACCAGACCACGAGCTATGTGTTCCGCAACTCCCAGCACGCCGCCGACCGCTTTGGTCTTGCCGATGCTGGTAACATCTACGGCCGTCTGACCAACTCCACCCAGGGCGTCTTCGAGGACCGTATCGCCGCACTCGAGGGTGGCGTGGCGGGTCTCGCCGTCGCCTCCGGTGCTGCTGCCATCACCTATACCCTGCAGGCTCTTGCCCAGGCCGGTGACCACGTGGTGGCTCAGAAGACCATCTACGGTGGCTCCTACAACCTGCTGGAGCATACGCTCTCCCAGTTTGGCGTCGAGACCACCTTCGTCGATGCCCATAACCTGGAAGAGGTCGAGGGGGCCATCAAGGACAACACCACGGTCATCTACCTCGAGACGCTCGGCAACCCCAACTCCGACATCCCCAACATCGACGCCATCTCCGAGATCGCCAAGAAGCATGGTCTGCCGGTTGTCGTCGACAACACCTTCGGCACCCCGTATCTGTTCCGTCCGCTGGAGCATGGTGCCAACATCGTCGTCCACTCCGCAACCAAGTTCATCGGCGGCCACGGCACCTCGCTGGGCGGTGTGATCGTCGATGGCGGCAACTTCGACTGGAAGGCGAGCGGCAAGTATGCGCAGATCGCCGAGCCCAACCCCTCCTACCATGGCGTCTCGTTTGCCGAGGCTGCCGGTCCCGCTGCCTTCGCGACCTATGTCCGCGCCATCTTGCTGCGCGACGAGGGCGCCTGCATCAGCCCGTTCAACGCCTGGGTCCTGCTCCAGGGCACCGAGACCCTGTCGCTGCGCGTCGACCGCCATGTCGAGAACACCAAGAAGGTCGTTGAGTTCCTTGCCGGCGACAGCCACGTTGCCAAGGTGAACCACCCGAGCCTGCCTGAGCACCCCGATCACGAGCTCTATCAGAAGTACTTCCCCAACGGCGGCGCCTCGATCTTCACCTTTGAGATTAAGGGTGGCCAGGAGGCTGCCTGGAAGTTCATCGATCATCTGCAGGTGTTCTCGCTGCTCGCCAACGTGGCCGACGTCAAGTCGCTCGTCGTGCACCCGGCTACCACCACGCACTCCCAGCTCTCTGCCGAGGAGCTCGCCGAGCAGAACATCACGCCCTCCACGATCCGTCTTTCCATCGGTACCGAGAACGCCGAGGACATCATTTGGGATCTGAAGCAGGCCTTCACCGCGCTGGACGAGTAAGGCGACTTGTGCAAGGACCCCTTGCGACTCGATAGGTATAACTGCATAAATGCCTGCTCAAGGCGCCTGCGCAAGCAATGGTTGCGCAGGCGTCTTTTTTGCATAGGAAGGGCGCTATTACAGGGTTTTTGGCATGCTTTATGCATTCGAGTTGTGGAAAACTCCTGTTGAGAGGATGTGAGTTTTACGCAATTGACGTGCGCCTTTTGAGTAAAACCGCAGGTCGCGATTTGCTCGAGGTACTATGCAGCGCGATCGAATCACACGCAGCTCAAACGCAGCAAAAACGCACTACGGAGGTTTCCAGCTACATGAGGATCGATTCACGAAAACCGAAAGCCGCTGCCCTTTCCGCCGCTCTGACCGTGGCACTTTTGGCAGGCGCCGGCGCAACTGATGCCCACGCGGCAACACTGTCCGATACGGTTGGATCTACGCCGTCCGAGGCGACGCTGGTACAGCCCGTTGATTATCGCGGCGATGGTTATGGTTCCATGCAGGAGTGGAACGCCTCGATGGAGGCCAAGCGCGATTCCCTTGAGATGCGCGCTCAGATCATTATGAATATGTATGGTGACTATGCCACCGATGACGAGCACGCTGTGCTGCAGGGTTGTATCGATGGTGCGGGCAGCCTTTTGACGATGGGGGAGGTCGACGCGAAGTCGACCGAGCTCGATGAGCTGCGCACTGCGCTTGAGAATGCCAAGCGCGAAGCGCTCGAGGCCGCCGCAGCCGAGGCGGAGGCTGCCGAGGCCGCCCAGGCTTCGTACTACAACGCCGGTTACACTCCGTCCTACGCGTCTGCCGCGTCCTACGCGAACGGATCGGGCCTGACGCGCTCTGCGGGTGTCAATAACTACAACGGGCGCCGCGAGACCTATTACAGCAGCAATGTGCTTTATCACTATCGCACGGGCGAATGGACTCAGGATTCTGAGGGCTTCTGGCGCGATTCCGACGGCTATTACGTTGTTGCCGCGGGCGATATGGCCCAGGGCTCGACCTTTACGGGCTCCAAGGGTGATTGCAAGGTCTATGACTCCGGCTGCGCCGCCGGAACCACCGATTACTACACCGGTTGGTAATCTGCTATCAGAGCAAAATAGGCACATGATGGGCGGGCGTCTTTACTGAGCTTTTAGGCAACGTAAAGCCGCCCTTTCTTTATGTGCGTTTGAGCTAACAGAGCCCTTACCGTGGCGGTACGCTGGGCGTATGCATACGGGGCACACTGGTTCATGAGAAATAAGGTCTTTCTCGTGGAGGAAGTGGTCTCATGAACGCTCGAGATATCGCTATCGCCGCCGTCGCATTGGTACTTGGCTGTCTTGGCCCTACAGCTGCGTTTGTCGCAGGCATGCAGGGCTCGTGCGGGGCTGCTCCTATTGTGGTCGGCGCGCTCATCGCAGCAGCGCTGCTGGGAAGTGCGGGCGTGACCCTTTGTCGCGATGACGAGGACGAGACGCCGCAGGTGCGGCGCTAGCCGTTGTGAAGCTGGTTTTGCCCATAGATGAAGAAGGAAGCCGCCGCAAGGGGAGTGCCCTTTGCGGCGGTTTTTGCTATTGAGACTGTTGGATGCGGTGCGGCGGCGTTACCAGCTGGCCTCGATTTCGCGGATGCGCGAATAGAGCCATTCGTTTTGCGGCACCTGGATACCGTGCTTGGCCGCGAGGCGGCAGATGGTACCCGCAAATTCCTCGACCTCGGTTCTGCGTTGAGCGATGCGGTCTTGCGCCATCGAGGGCATGCCGGCGGGATCGAGCCCTTTTATGAGACGCACCATCTGCGTCAGGTCTTCCTCGGTGAGCTCGATGCCCTCGGCATTGGCGACTGCAAGCGTCTCGCGCATGGCGGAGACAAAACTGCGGAGCTGCTCGGAGCCCTGCTCCGTAGCGCTTCCGTAGGTGCCGCCGTAGGCCATACAGGTCTGGTTGATGCCGTCGTTGAGCATGAGTTTGGCCCACATGCGATGTGCGATGTCGTGCTCGACGGTATGGGCGATGCCGCAGCGCGTGTAGAGCCCGTCGATAGCGGTGACGGTCGCGGGGTCGGTGCCGGCGGCCGCACCAAAGCGGATCTCGCCCGCATTGGTAAAGGTGAGCGCGCCGTTGAGAAACACAGCGTCCATGCCTTGGCAGATTCCGAGGACGGTGTGCTCCCAGCCAAAGCGCTCGGCAATCTTTTGCTCGCTCGTGATGCCGTTGCATAGGGATGCGATGAGCGTGTCGGGCCCTACGATGCGTTCCATAGTCTTGAGCGCCTGGTCGAGTCCGGTTGTCTTGACCGTGAGGATGACCAGGTCGACGGGCGTCGCCTCGCTCGCGCGGACGGACTTGAGCGCGCAGGGCTTGCCGTTGACGGTGAGCGCATCACCCGCGTGGCGCTCAAAGCGCGCGTCGTCCATAACGTATTCGACGGCGTCGTTGCCGAGCGCTTGGGCGATCATGCTGCCGTAGAGCAGGCCCACGCCGCCCTTGCCGATGAAGGCGACCTTGTTGATCTGCATGTGAATCATCTCCCCATAAAAAGGCGACCGCGTATGGGGCGTCTGATGGATTGTATGCCGCCGGGCCATGTCGCGTGCACCGGATGGCCGTATTTAGAAGAACAAACGCATGGGAACTGATGACGCGGGGCAGACCGCAAAGACACGTGCGGGATATCCGACGCCATCACGCACCTTGGGGAAGGTGCAGAAGATGACGGCGCCCGTGGCGGGAAGCTCGTCCAGATGGTCCATGACCTCAATCTGGTAACGGTCGACCGAGAGGATGTACTGTTCGCCGGGGTAGGGGTAGGCATCCTCGCGTGTGGTCACGGTTGCGGGGTCGGTGTCTGCCGGTTCGTGGCCGATGGCACCGATGTTGCGCTCTTCTACAAGCCATTTGATGGCATCGAGGTCCCAGCCGGGGTAGTGGGGTTGGCCGTCCTCGTCCTTGTTTTCGAGGTCGGCGAGCTTGGACCAGTCGGAGCGGAAGGCGACGAAAGCGTCCTTGGGAATGCGACCGTGCTCGTCCTCCCAAGCCTTGAGGTCATCGATGGTCAGGATAAAGTCGGGGTTTGCGGCGCACTCCTCGTGCTTGTCGATGACGCAGAGCGGATGCATAAACTCGATAGGTTCGATCTCGCCAAGGGAGCGGCCATCGACATGGAAGTGGCGCGGCGCGTCGACGTGGGTGCCGTACTGCGAGGCGACCGAATACTGGAAGCAACGCATGGGCGCGAGCATATCTTCGGGCGTGCCGGGCAGGTAGTCGAAGAGCTTGGTGGACTCAAATGGCTCAAAGCCAAACCAGTGCGGGGTGTCGCACGAGAGCGTATGGGTGAGGTCAACCCAGCGATAATCGGTGCTTTTGAGCTGGGATGCGAGGTTCCAAAGGTCGAGCGCGGGCATGGGTGACTCCTTTCATCGGGCTTTTTGCTGATGTTAAAGCGGTGCCGTGACAGCTCGATTTCTGCTGCGTTACGATACGTTCTCGATTGCGATTCCACGCTGTTTCGGCCGCGTGACCATTGTGTTTCGCCTTGCCGGGGCGCTGATGGCGAAGGGAGGGGCCGTGCAATACCGCGTTGACCCCAAAAGTGGTAACCGAATATCTGCTCTGGGTCTGGGCTGCATGAGGTTTCCCGGTTCGCCGGGACACCCCGATGCGAAGACAGCCGATGCCATCATTTCCCATGCGGTGGAGCAGGGGATTAATTATCTGGATACTGCGTATCTCTATCCCGGTAACGAGGCGTGCGTGGGCGCCTCACTTGAGCGCTTGGGGCTGCGCGACCGGGTGTTGCTGGCGACCAAGTTGCCGCACGCTTCGTGCAAGTGCGCGGAGGATTTCGACCGGTTCTTCGACGAGCAACTGCGTCGCCTGCGGACCGACCATATCGACTATTACCTTATGCACAACATCACTTCGCCCGCCCAGTGGGAGCGCGTGGTGGCGTTGGGCATCGAAGACTGGATTGCGCACCAAAAGGCTGCGGGGCGTATTCGCCAGATAGGTTTTTCGTATCACGGCAGTGCGGCGGACTTCCTCACGATGCTCGACGCGTATGACTGGGATTTTTGCCAGATTCAGTACAACTACGCTGGAGAGCGCTACCAAGCGGGAACGGCGGGACTTATAGCAGCCGCCGAGCGCGGGCTCGCGGTGTTTGTGATGGAACCGCTTTTGGGCGGACGCCTGGCGGGCAAGCTGCCTCCGCGGGCCCGCGCCGTGCTCGATGACGTACGCGATCCGTACCTGAAGACGCCGGCTGCTTGGGGCCTTTCGTGGGTGTGGAACCATCCTCAAGTCACGATGCTGCTTTCGGGCATGACCGATACCGCGCAGGTGGACGAGAACGCGGTGCTGGCCGATCGGGCCCTGCCGGATTCGATGACAGCCGCTCAGCTCGATACCATCGCACGCGTGCTGGCGGAGTTTGAAAAATCGAATCGCGTGCCCTGCACGGGATGCGGCTACTGCATGCCATGTCCCAAGGGTATTAACATTCCCGGCTGCTTTGCCGCTTACAACGCGAGCTATGCGCACAGCTGGTTTACGGGGCTGTCGCAATACTTTACGGCGAGCGCGGTGCGCACGAGCGAGCCCAAGCTCGTGAGCAATTGCGTCAAGTGCGGCAAATGTGCGCGTCACTGCCCGCAACACATCGATATCCCCGAGCGTCTCGACGACGCGCGCCGACGTTTCCAGCCTGGCCCCGTAACGGCCGCGCTTAAAGTCTTCAGCAAAACTCGCTCCTCATGACCCTTTTATATCTTGTGATGGAATAGTTCCTGTTTGCGGCAGAATAGGGCGATAGCAGGAACTATTTCGTCGCAACTGAAGGGGGCTGTCGTGGGCTATCGGGATTCATGTGATGATTTGCGTGAGGTTCGTTGGGGCGTTTTGGGCGCTGGGCACATTTCGCATCGATTTGCATCGTCGCTCAAGAAGGTCGACGGGGCACGGCTGGTGGCTGCGGCCGGCCGCACTCCTGCACATGTCGAGGAATTTTGTCGAGCGTTTTCGATCGATGCTGCGCACAGTTATGTCACGGCTGACGATGGCGGCGATGCGGCTTATGATGCGCTGATTGCCGGCCCCGATGTCGACGCAATCTACTTGGCTCTTCCGCATGGTATGCATACGCGTTGGGCCTGTCGCGCGCTGCGCGCCGGAAAGGCCGTGCTGTGCGAAAAGCCGGCCGTTTTGAGTGAGGAAGAGGCTCTCTCGATTGCCTCCGCCTCTCGCGAGTGCGGCGTGCTGTTTATGGAGGCGATGAAGAATCGGTTTTGCCCGATGCGCACTCGCGTGGAGGACTTGCTTGCGTCGGGCGAGCTCGGCTGTATCGTCTCGATCGAAAGCGTGCAAAAACTCGATTATGGTGAGTCCCCTTCGAGTTATCTGCTCGATCCGTTGCAGGGTGGCTGTCTATATGACATGGGCTGCTATGCGGTCGGGTGGTTTGAGGATCTGCTTGCGGGTGCGTGCGATGTTTCGTCTCGTGAAGTTCGCTGGCGTGACGTATTGGGCGGCCGCGTGGATTGGACCGATGAGATCCATATGAGTGTCGGCGGTATACCCATTCATATGGTGTGCGACGGCAAAGCAGCATATGAAAGCCGCTTAACGATTGCCTGCGAACGGGGTTCGGTGGAAATCGAGCGCCTCCATCGCCCCGAGCTCGCCCATGTGAAGTACTCCGACGGACGAATGCTCGAAATTAATGCCCCGTTTGAGGTCGATGATTTCTACGGCGAAATTCAGCATGCGACGCAGCTCGTCCAGACGGGAGAGCTTGAAAGCCCCGTTATGCCTCTTGCCGCCACGCAGCGCTGTGCGCAGATTATCGATGCGATTCGCTTGACGCTCTAGGCTGCGGTGCTGGTGCTCAAGGGGGCTCGGCGGACCTTGCCCCTGATGCCCCTTTTATATCTTGCGGTGGAATACGGTCTGTTTGCGCCAAAATAAGGCACCAATAGACCGTATTTCACCGCAACTGATGAGGGGGAGTTGGAGATGCTGACGATCGGGTGTCATCTTTCGACGACGAAGGGCTATCGGGCAATGGGGGAGACGGCGTTGTCCATTGGTGCCAATACCTTTGCGTTCTTTACGCGCAACCCGCGCGGTGGCAAGGCAAAAGACCTTGACATGGATGACGTGGCGGCTCTGCGCGAGCTTATGGCGCAAAACGACTTTGGACCGCTGGTGGCGCATGCCCCGTATACCTATAACCCCTGCTCCGCTAAGGAGCGGGCGCGGGAGTTTGCCTTGGAGGCTATGGCGGAAGATTTGCAGCGTCTGGAAGCACTGCCCGGCAACTACTACAACTTCCATCCCGGTGCGCATGTGGGACAGGGGGCAGACGCCGGCATTCAGATGATTGTCGACACGCTGTGCCAGGTGATGTTTGAGGGACAGCAGACGACGGTATTGCTTGAGACCATGGCGGGCAAGGGCACCGAGGTGGGCCGTAGCTTTGAAGAACTGGCGCGCATTATCGAGGGCGTTGCCGCCAAGTGCCCAGAGCTGTCCGATAAGCTGGGCGTTTGTTTGGACACCTGCCATGTGAGCGATGCCGGCTACGACATCATCCATGATCTTGACGGCGTACTCGACGAGTTCGACCGCGTGGTGGGTATCGAGCGCTTGCGCGCCGTGCATATCAATGACTCCAAGAACCCCTGCGGCGCCCATAAGGATCGCCACGAGTGCATCGGCAAGGGCTACCTGGGTAGTGAAGAGTTTGGCGGCGGTATGCAGGTTATGCAGAATATTGTATCGAATAGCCGCTTGCGTGCACTTCCATTTATTTTGGAGACGCCGAACGAACTTGCAGGTTATGCAGCTGAAATCAAACTGTTAAGGTCATTGCAGCAGTAATGACTGTTGCTAAGTGGAGTATTCCATTCACGTTATGGGTTTGTTTCAATCAGTTTTCTCATTGCAGAATTGTAATTCCGGGTGCATAATAGCCAACAGTTTTTGCAGACCTCTGAATCAAACGGGGTCACTGGAAGGAGACTGATTATGAAGCTCAAGAAGCTTGGCGCGTTTGCAGCCACGGGCGCCATGGCGCTCGCTCTTGCACTGACGGGCTGTGGTTCGTCCAACGCCACCTCTGGTTCCGATGCCGGTTCCAGCAGCTCTGATGACGTGAAGGTCGAGAAGGTCGACGGCTCCAAGGAGTATGCACTCGTCAAGGACGGTACACTCACCGTCGGCACCTCTGCCGAGTACGCGCCGTTTGAGTACAAGGATGACAACGGCGATTACCAGGGCTTTGACCTTGAGCTCATCAAGGCTATCGGTGACAAGCTGGGTCTGGATGTCGAGTACGTCAACAACGACTTCGACACGCTCGTCCCTGGCGTTGCTTCGGGCGCCAAGTACGATGCCGCCATCGCGGCTATCACTGACACGCCCGAGCGTGAGAAGGAAGTCGCGTTCTCCGACTCTTACTACATGGACGATCAGGCTATCGTGACCAAGGTCGATAACACCGACATTACGGCCGATAACTTCAGCGAGAAGCTCAACAACGCCGACGCTACCATCATCGTCCAGTCTGGCTCGACCGCCGAGGCCTTTGCCCAGGAGAACTTCCCGAAGGCCAAGATCGTCCCCTACAAGGACGCTACCGAGTGCTTCAGCGCCCTGCAGTCCGATAAGGGCGACGCCGTAGTCACCAACCGCTCCGTTGCCAGCCAGCTGACCGCCGAGCAGTTCAACACCTGCCAGACCATCAAGCAGATCAGCACCGGCGAGGAGTACGCCATTGCCATCAACCAGGGCAACACCAAGCTCAAGGATGACATCAACCAGGCCATCAAGGACCTGACCGACGACGGTACCGTCGACGCCCTCATGGCTAAGTACAACATCAAGTAAAATAACTACTTGATTGCGCGCGGGCCCTTTCCGTTTTGCGGAGAGGGCCTTTGCGCTTCTCTTGACGGAGAGCGTTTCCGTCTCGTCTTGCCGGCAACTTCTACGATAGGAGCCACCTTGTCTCGACTGAACAAAGGGGCCGCTGAGCAGCGTTTTCCACTGCCCGTCTTGCTCCAAAAGCTAGCCTGCGTCATGGCCGTGGCGCTCGCGCTGGTGTGCGCGGGGGCATATGCGCCCACGACCGCCCAGGCGCTTGAGACCGCAAAGATTACCGCCCGACCCAACACCGGTTCGGGCAGCGATGTGGTCGGCGGCACCGAGACGCGCATTACCTGGGAAGTTCAGGCCGATGCCGACGAGGAGCTGAGCGGTCTTTCTTTGACGTTTGTCGACGGCACGACGTTTGGTACCGATGACACGCGATTGACGATGCTCTCGGGCGAGGACCTCATGGATCGTACGCCCATGAAACCCACGTGCAAGGCTGACGGCCAGACGCTCAAGATTGACTTTGGCGAGACGGCGCCTGCCGGCGGCTTTTTCCGTGTCGAGGTTTACGGCGTGACCTTCCCCGTCGAGGGCGGCGACGAGGCCTTTAGCGGCACCTACACTTTGGCCGATGGTTCGACCAAGAAGATCTCCAAGATTCCGTCGGTGGAGATCAAGGGCGTGACGGCCTTCGATAACTTCCTGGCCGATCTTAAGGGGCAGCCGTGGGTCGAGGCCTGGAACTCCAATATGTTCCTGCGCCTGTTCTTGAACCCGGTCATCTTGGTCCAAAGCCTGCCGATCGTCTTTAAGGGCTTCCTTATGTCGCTCTCGATTGTGCTTGTGGCGTTTCCGCTGGCGATCCCCTTTGGCTTTGCCCTGTCGCTCATGCGTATCTCCAAGTCGCGCATCCTGCGTTGTCTTGCCGGCATCTACGTGAATATCATCCGCGGCACGCCGGCATTCCTGCAGATCTATATCGCGTTCTTTGGCCTGCCGCTTGCCGGTGTCAAGGTTGACGACTACGTCTTGGGCGTTATCGTCATGGCCATGAACTCGTCTGCGTACCTGTGCGAGATCTTCCGCGCCGGTATTCAGTCGATCCCCAAGGGCCAGAACGAGGCCGCGCGCTCGCTGGGCATGAACGCCTTCCAGACGCTGCTCTACGTCATGATTCCGCAGACGTTCCGCAATGTCCTGCCTACGTTGACCAGCGAATTCATCCTGCTTTACAAGGATACGTCGCTGCTCGCGGCCGTGGGCGTGGTCGAGATCGTCATGAACGCCCGCACCATCGTGGCCACGACGGGCTCCATTACGCCGTATGTGGTCGCCGCCCTGTTCTATCTGGTCATTACCCTGCCGCTTGCGCGCTTGGTGAGCGGTCTTGAGGCGAGACTTCTGGGGACGGCCGAAACCAAAAAGAAGCGTCCCACCAAGAGCGCCGGACAGGTTGTCGCGACGCCCGCCGATCATATCGCCGGTCTGTAAGGAGGTTCTATTATGAGCGAAACCAATAACTCGAACGAGGTCGTCGTCAGCATCAAGAATCTCCAGAAGGCCTTTGGCGACAACGTGGTCCTGCGCGATATCGATCTGGATGTGCACAAGGGCGAGGTCGTCGTAGTCCTGGGCCCCTCGGGCTCGGGCAAGTCGACGATGCTTCGCTGCATCAATCGTCTAGAGCATCCCACGAGCGGCTCGATTGTCGTTGAGGGCGTGGATGTGTGCGCCAAGGGTGTCGACCTCAACAAAGTGCGTACGCACCTGGGCATGGTCTTTCAGCAGTTCAACCTGTTCCCGCACCTGTCGGTCAAAAAGAACGTCATGCTCGCGCAGCAAAAGGTGCTCAAGCGCAGCAAGGAAGAGGCCGAGAAGATTGCCGTCGAGGAGCTGACCAAGGTCGGTCTTGCCGAGCGTATCGACTTTATGCCGAGTCAGCTTTCGGGCGGTCAGCAGCAGCGCGTGGCCATCGCCCGCGCTCTGTCGATGAACCCGCACGTGATGCTCTTTGACGAGGCCACGTCGGCGCTTGACCCCGAGCTTGTCCGCGATGTATTGGGCGTTATGCGCGACCTGGCCCGCGACGGCATGACCATGATCGTCGTGACGCACGAGATGGGCTTTGCCCGCGACGTCGCCGACCGCGTCGTCTTTATGGACGGTGGCGTTATCGTGGAGGAGGGTACGCCGAGCGAGGTCTTCGACCACCCCAAGAGCGAGCGCACCAAGGCGTTCTTGGGCAATATCTCATAGCTGCTTTGTAAAAGAATCGTTGTAGAAAGCGGGGACTGGATTGGATCCAGCCCCCGCTTTTGTTGGGGCGCGAATGTGCATTGTCGAGGGTCGGCTTTGTCGGGACCCGAGCCGTTGCTATGCCAACTCGGCTCCAAGTGCGCGACAGGCGGTCTCTGCCTCATCGTCGGGTGCATCGTAGCAGATGACGGAATCGACGACGTTGACGCCCGCCTCGTCGGCGTCCGCCTTCCAGTTGTCCATCCATTCGCCCTCGGCCCACGAATAAGAGCCAAAGAGGACGACCTTCTTGTCGCCGAGAGTCTCCTTGACCTCGTCCCACATCGGCTGAAACTCATCGTACTCGAGTTCCTCGGAGCCCATGGCGGGGCAGCCGAAGGCGAAGGCATCATATTCGGCGGCCTTGTCGGCAGAGAAGTCGGCGCAGGGGATGACCTCGGTCTCGGCGCCCGCGGATGTGGCGCCTTCGGCGACGAGGTTTGCCATGGCCTCGGTGTTGCCCGTGCCGCTCCAGTAGACGACGGCGATCTTGCTCATGTTGAGTCCTTTCAGTTGTGCGGCAGGTTGCCGCGGCTTCTATGTTCTATCGGGTCGTCTGGGCAAGTTGCGCCAGGCTGCAGCCCTGCTGATAGACAAAGGTGAAGTATTGGGTGCAGGCACGGTAGGCATCAAACGTCGCAAGTGCCTGCTCGACATTTGTGTAGACCTTCCAGGCCCCAAAGACCTTGTAGTTCTCGCCGCGCTGGACGATAAACTCGTGCACGTCGTCGTAGGGATATCCAAGGAAGTAGCCTATTTCGTGCGGAAACTCGCAGGTGCAGTCTTTGCTGCAGCTAGCTTGCTGGGGTAGTGCGCATCGAGTCTGGCTACAGGCGCATTCCGCGACGTTATTGCTCGCGAGCGTGATGCGTGATGCCAAATGCACAAGACATGTCGAAAGGTCACTCGTGTCGTAGCCTTCCGAGGCGAGCGCCGTTTTGGCGCGAGGGTCCGCGAAATAGGTGGTGAGGCTTTTGGCTCGGTACACGTACACGAGCGCTCCGCAGGGCCGCCAGACCAAAACACTCAGGTGGATGCCAAGCGGGTCAAGCTCGCGGTTGCACTGGGCGATAACGTTGAGCAGGCGTGCTCGGCGTTCTGCGATGGTTTCTGTTGCGGTCGAGCCGTCCCCGTGGGCGTAGGTGCCTGGATAGGTAAAGAGCGATGCCGGCTTGATTCCCGCGAGCGTGGGGGAGCAGTTGCGCACGACTGCTGCCTGAAACGTTGGGATGTCTATGGTTCGAGTCACGGGGCTCCTTACGGATCTAAACTGTTAGCCTAGGAAAACTTATACACGAAAGTAAGCCATGGTCAACAAAAAAGTTTGAAGAGGGAAACTAATTGACCGAACAGACATGATTTTGGGTTAAGATGGGGACACCCCATGGGGGTATTTAGATAGTGCTACTTGAAAGGGGAGCGCATGAGTGACTTGCTCAACCCTGCGAATCTCATCGTGCTGGCCGTCATTGCCGTCGGCATGTTTTTTGGACTGCGTCGCATTGCCGCTTCGACACACGGGAAGAGTTGCTGCAGCGATGGTGCGAGCGGCAAGAAGGCCAAAAAGGTTGTTGTGGTGGATACCGATGTGTCACACTATCCCTATAGCGATGAGCTGCTCATCGGCGGCATGAGCTGTGACGGCTGCGCTCAGAATGTGGCCAATGCCCTCAATGCACTGGATGGCGTGTGGGCAACGGTGACGTATGCGGACCACACGGCACGCGTGCGCTCTAAGCAGCCGGTTGATCGTGATGTCCTCGAGACGGCCGTGAAAGACGCGGGCTACTACATCATGACGCTGTAAGCGTCGCTCTGGATGCGCTTCCTTGGCTAGGCTCGTCCGCGCAGTTCGATGTCTTGGATGTCGTCGAAGTCGATGGCGATGTCTCGGAGCTTGAGGAGCTTGAAGGCGGGGAGCGCCTCGTCGAGGATGCCGGTGCGGCTGCGATAGCCGTATGTATCGTAATAGGTGACACGAACCAAGTCGCCACGTTTGAGACCCTCGAGCTTTTTCGAAAGCTCGAGGGCTTTTTCTTCTGTGAGTTCGCATTTGGGCTCAACAGTGATCTCTTGTTTGCGCACGAGCTCGTAGTATCCCGTGAGGGCGGCAAAGGGCATAAACTGTGCGGCGCGGTTGGCGCGCACGGCACCGTTGGCAGTGAGGTTGGGGTCGGCGGCGCGGCGTCTGCCCTCGGGGTCCGCCAGGCGCTCGAAGGCGGTCGGCGGGCGCACGGGCTGTTGTTTGGGTTTAGGCACGGTGTCCTCCAACTTGTTCATTGCGTTCGCGCGCGGTGGCGCCGGCGGTAAAGCTTAATCCCTTGACGAGCGCGTTCTTGCCGTACTTGCCTTTCACGGCCAGGACGGCGCGCGCCAGGTCGCGCTCGCGCTCATCGGCCTCGATATCGCTGAACAGATCGATGGTGGCAAATTCCTCGGGCATGAGGTTGCCAAATCCCAAGTTGATGCGCTTGACCGGTCGTTTGGGATCGACAGTCTGCGCCCAGAGCTCATCGAAATAGCCCATGATCTTCTTAAACGAATTGGTGCGCTCGGGCAGTTTTCGCGAGGCGTTGGAGTGCGCGAAGAGTGCGGCATAGCCACCGCGCGGTTTGCCGCCGTGTTCCCCCACAAAGATGCCATCGATTGCCTGCGCCTCGCGCACTAGACGACGCCGTTCGTCATCGTGCTGGACGGGCTTGGGCGCACGGGGCGCGAGCTCGGGGCCGGCGGTCGCGGTAGGCTCGATACTCGACGTGCTCGAGCGCAGGTGTCCGCATCCGTCCACATATTGCGCTGTACCGCTGGCGTCGAGGCGGCGTATGTCGGCTCGTTCGCTCGCATAACCCACAAAGAGCGAGATGCTGTCGCAGACCACGTGCTTATCGACCAAATCCAGCACGGCGTTGTCGACCATCTCGCGCAAGACGGTGTAGGCCTGCTCGTAGGCATAGCCCTTCGAGAGCACCTGTCCTGTGGTGGTTGAGGTTGCCTGCGGGCGATAGGCTTGGATATCGGCGATGGTTGTCGGCTCGCGCCCAAAGGCGTGGTCGATGAGATATTCGGCATTGACGCCGAGTTCATCGTAAAGCAGGTTTTCGTCGAGCGCGGCGACGCCCATCAGATCGTAGACGCCGTATTTTTCGAGGCGGGCCGCCACGCCGGGACCGATGCCCCAGATGTCGGTGATGGGACGATGGGGCCAGATCTCCTTGCGGAACGTCTCGTCGTCGAGTATGCCGATGCGGCTGGGTACGTGCTTGGCGGTAATGTCGAGTGCCACCTTGGCCTGGAATAGGTTGGGGCCGATGCCAACCGTTGCCGTGATGCCGGTGCGCCCCAGGACCTCGTCGCGCAACATGCAGGCGAACCCTTCGGCATCGGTGTGGTAGAGGTCTAGATAGGGCGTCACGTCGATAAAGCACTCGTCGATTGAATAGACGTGAATGTCTTGCGGGCTCACGTATTCTAGATAGATGCCGTAGATTTCCGCCGACACCTCCATGTAGTGCTGCATGCGCGGTACGGCCTTGATGTAGTCGATGCCGTCGGGAATCTCGAACAGACGGCAGCGGTTGTGTATCCCGAGGTCTTTCATGGCCTGTGTGATGGCGAGGCAGATGGTCGTGCGCCCACGCGATTCGTCGGCAACGACCAGGCACGTGGTGAGTGGGTCGAGCCCGCGATCGACACACTCGACGCTGGCGTAAAACGTCTTAAGGTCGATGCAGATATAGGTGTGACGCTCGTGCCCCACGCGGCTTCCCATCAAACACATGTTCTTATCGAATACCTGTTCGATAATACCCGCTCGTCCGGACATCGTCAAAACCTGTCAAAAAGGGACTGGTTTGTTTTGGTAGGTATGGTCGTGCGGTTGGATTGGGTTTTAACGCAGCTCTAAAGAGTGCGAAACAGCTCGGAAAACCTCGCTTCGTAGCATGGGCCTAACGATTGGTACCGCCTATACGCACGGAAAGGTTGTGGAAAAGATGGTCAACTATGGGTTTGGTATGCCGACGCGCTTGGTTGCGGATGGGGATGTGGCTCGCTGGTGCGGGCGATTGGTTGCCCACTATGGCGGCACCAAGACACTGGTCGTGCTGGGAGGCGACAAGCACACGCGTGATGATCTCGTCTCGGCGACGCTGGGCTCGCTCGATCGCGCCCTGCTCGAACGCGTACTCTTTCGTTGCGGTTTGGTCGGGGGCGACGGGGGAGACGATTTGGTCGATGAGGCCGTAGCCCTGGCGACCGATGAGGGCGTGAACTTTGTCCTGGCGATCGGCGATGCCGATACGGCGAGCTTTGCGCGTGAACTCGCTCGTCGCATGGCCGTGCTTGATGCCGGCGAGGACGGCTTTGTTCCCTACGGATGCATCGTCTCCGAGGGAAAAGTGCCCGCCGTTGTGGGTGCCGGCGAGGTTCCCGTTTTTGCCATCATCGCGCCCGAACTGCTGGAGGGCATCGGGTCTCCTCTGCGCGAGTTGCTCGGTAGCGTCTGCGCCGCGGCCTAATATTTGGCATAAAGGGATGGGTTATTTTTGGTTGGTAAAGCGTTTGACCTGCCAAAATAAACCTGTCCCTTTTTGGTTGGTTGCCGTTTGGGGGCCAATTGGCAACGCTCGCTGATTGTAGTCTTGACCTGCGCTAGAATAGTGGCATCTGAATGTCCGGGCGCATAGAGGCGTGCGCCCGTATGCCGAGGAGGACTTTATGGCAACTGTTGCCGCACCTATCGATGCTACGTCGACTGACGCTTGGAAGGCGCTCGAGGCTCATCAGGAGAAGCTCGAGGCCGAAGGTATCGACCTCAAGGTCTGGTTCGCCGCCGATCCCGAGCGTGTGAACAAGCTGAGCTTTGACGCCGGTGACCTGCACTTCGACCTGTCCAAGAACTTGGTGACCGACGAGACCGTCAAGCTCCTGTGCGATCTTGCCCGCGAGGTGAAGCTCGAGGAGCGCCGCGACGCCATGTTCTCCGGCGAGCACATCAACACCACCGAGGACCGCGCCGTCCTGCACACCGCGCTGCGCCGTCCGGCGAGCGAGAAAGGCCAGCTCATCGTTGACGGCCAGGACGTCGTCGCCGACGTGCACGAGGTCCTCGATCGCATGTATGCTTTTGCCGAGCGTGTGCGCTCCGGTGAGTGGAAGGGCGTTACCGGCAAGAAGATCGAGCACCTGGTGTCCATCGGCATCGGCGGCTCCGATCTGGGCCCGGTCATGGCTTACGAGGCTCTGCGCCCCTATGCCGACGCCGGTATCGATTGCCGCTACATCTCCAACATCGACCCCAACGACCAGGCCGAGAAGCTCAAGGGTTTGGATCCCGAGACCACGCTCGTGATTATCGTCTCCAAGACCTTCACCACGCTCGAGACCCTCACCAACGCCCGCGAGGTCAAGACCTGGATGCTCGAGCAGCTCAAGGCCCAGGGCGCCATCGACGGCTCCGATGAGCAGAACGCCGAGGCCGTGGCCAAGCACTTCGTTGCCGTCTCCACTGCACTCGACAAGGTCGAGGCCTTCGGTATCGATCCGGCCAACGCCTTCGGTTTCTGGAACTGGGTCGGCGGCCGCTACTCCGTCGACTCCGCCGTGGGCCTGTCGCTGATCGTTGTGCTCGGCCCCGAGCGCTTCCAGCAGTTCCTCGAGGGCTTCCACGCCATCGACGAGTACTTCTGCAACACCCCGCTCGAGAACAACGCCGTCGCGCTGATGGGTTTGTTCAACGTCTGGTACGTCAACTTCTTCGGTTCCAAGAGCCACGCCGTGCTGCCGTACTGCCAGTACCTGCACCGTTTCCCGGCCTACCTGCAGCAGCTCACCATGGAGTCCAACGGCAAGCATGTCCGCTGGGACGGCAGCGCCGTGACCTCCGACACCGGCGAGATCTTCTGGGGCGAGCCCGGCACCAACGGCCAGCACGCCTTCTACCAGTTGCTGCACCAGGGCACCGTGGTGGTCCCGGCCGATTTCATCGCCTTCGCCAATACCGCCAACCCTGCGACCGATAGCGGTCAGGACGTGCACGAGCTGTTCCTGGGCAACTTCCTGGCCCAGACCAAGGCACTCGCCTTTGGCAAGACGGCCGACGAGGTTCGTGCCGAGGGCACGCCCGAGCAGATCGTCCCGGCTCGCTGCTTTGAGGGCAACCGTCCGACGACCTCGATCTTTGGCGACACGCTGACCCCGTTCGCGCTCGGCGAGCTCATCGCCCTGTACGAGCACATCACGTTTGTCGAGGGCACGGTCTGGGGCATCGACTCCTACGACCAGTGGGGCGTCGAGCTGGGCAAGCAGCTTGCCAAGCAGATCACTCCCGCCTTCCACGACGACGCCGCCAAGGCCGAGCAGGACGCTTCGACCCAGGCGCTCATCGAGTTCTATCGCGCGCACCGCAAGTAGGATTCGCTGCGAAAACTAACGCATAGCCGACAAGGGCCCGTATCCGTTGGGATGCGGGCCCTTTGCTATCTGGATAGAATGGAATGTATCGGGAGGCGCCTCGACGGGCATCGCAATCGTCGAAGGCGCGCCGTTCATGTTTGGGACAATATGACATTTTTCCCGTTGCAAACAGCGCCGCCGTGGGTGTTCTGTATGATGGCTCAGACAAGGTTGTTCAATGACAGGGAGGCATATATGGCAATCAAAGCCATCGCAATGGATATCGACGGTACGCTCACCAACGACCAAAAGGTCATCAGCCCGCGTACGCGCGAGAAGCTGCTCGCGGCGCAGGAGTCGGGCATTAAGCTCATCTTGGCTTCGGGTCGTCCCGCATGGGGGCTGCACGCCTTGGCGCAGGAGCTCGACCTTCAAAACCATGACGGTCTGCTAGTTGCCTTTAATGGCGCGCATGTGGTCGACGCTCAGACCGATGAGGTCCTTTTTGACCAGGCCATGCCGGCTGACGAACTGCACCGTCTTATTGATCATCTGCAAAACTATGATGTGATCCCCATGATCTCGCTTGGTCGCGATCTGCATGTCGAGGATTCGTACCACTGCATGATTACGCTGCCGGATGGCTCGCAGAAAAACATCGTCAAATACGAGCGCGATGCCTGCGACCTTAAGATCCGCGAGGTCGAGAGCTTACATGAGGTCGTGGACACTTATCCCGTAGACAAACTGCTGACGGCAGGCGACCCGGCATACCTGCAGGCGCATTACGAGGAGATGTATGCGCCCTTTACCCAGACGCTTTCGGGCATGTTTACGGCCGACTGGTACTTTGAGTACACGGCGCCCGGTATCGACAAGGCCCGCGCGCTCGAGGGTGCCCTGCCCAAGCTCGGCATCGATGCCAGCGAGGTCGTCTCGTTTGGCGACGGCCAGAATGATAAGTCTATGATCGAGTGGGCCGGCACCGGTGTTGCCATGGGCAACGCCGTCGATGAGGTTAAGGCAGTTGCTCAGATGGTGACCGCCAATAACAACGAAGATGGTATTGCAGTGGCGCTGGATAAGCTGCTGGGTTAGAATCGCCGATTAATGCATGGTTCGGGCGCCTGCTTGCAGGCGTCCTTTTGTTAGGGAGGGTGCCGTGTCCGCATTTCCGTTCGACGCCGTTATCTTTGACATGGACGGCGTCATTGTCGATACCGAGTATTATTACCTGGGCGAGACTGCCGCGTTTGCCAAGGAGCTTGGGCTTAATCTGACTCAAGAGGAGTTGAATGGACAGGTCGGTACCTCGCATCAGTTCTTCCTGCATATGCTGGTCGATTGGTTTGAGCGCGCCGGTAAAGGGCACTTCACTGGCGAGGAAGCGTTGGCCCGTTGGGACGAGTGGGCGCATAAGCGTCCGCGCGACTATCAGGCTTTGATTAACCCAGGCGCCGTGGATACGATTCGAGAGCTGCCGCGCCGCGGCGTTCGCGTGGCGCTTGCCAGCTCGTCGCCCATGGTTAGCATCGAGGAAGTGCTCAACGCGTGCGGGCTGTCGGATGCCTTTGAGTATGTGGTGAGCGGCGAGCAGTTTAAGGAGAGCAAGCCCGAGCCCGACATCTACCTGCATGCGCTGGATCTGCTGGGGCTGCCCGCGAATCGCTGCTGCTGCGTTGAGGATTCGGTGCCCGGCATCACTGCCGGCAAGCGAGCCGGCCTGACAGTCATTGCCAAGCGCGAGGAGCGCTTTGGCTTTAGCCAGGATGCCGCGGACAAGATTATCGACCAGCTGCCGGAGCTGCTCACGCTTTCTTAGGAGCGCGGTAGTTGCGCGTTTTTCGGGTCAGATGAGTAAATAGCCAACATTTTGGTGCGGCAGCAAGCATACTTTATGCTAATGCGGGCTCAAGGGCTTGTTGAATGCCCTTGAGCCCGCTTTTGACTTAATTGTGCTGGGAGAGGGTATATGCCACCGACTGAAGGGCTAACTGACGGTAAAGCAGCGATACCGCTGTACCAACAGGTTATCGATATCATTAAAAACGAAATCAACTCCGGCGCCTACAAGGCAGGCGCGCGGATACCCAACGAATTCGAATTGGCTGAGAGCTATAAAGTTGGCCGCGTTACCGTGCGGCGCGCTATTGAGGAGCTCGTCCAGCAGGGCTATCTAACGAAGCGACAGGGGAAAGGCACGTTTGTTAATGCCCCCAAGCTCAAGCGCAAGATTCGCCAGAAGGATGACGTCCAGAGTTTTTCGGACGCATGCCGCGTTAACGGAATGGAACCGGGGGCGTGTGTCATTTCGAGAAAGATACTGCCGGCGGATTCCACCGAAGCACAGTTCTTTGGTGTTCCCGTTGGAACTGACTTGATTTGCGTTGAGCGCGTGCGCACTGCCGATGGCGTCCCTGTCATGCTCGAGAACAACATTTATGTTTACGAGGACAACGCCTATCTATCAACGGCACCTCTATCTAACCAATCCATTTTTGAGTTCGTGTGCAACCGGACGGGCCGCACACCCGCGTTTACCGACCCGTGCACGCTCGAGATCGCGTGCGCGTCGCCCGAGGTCGCTCGACTGTTGGCAGTTCCCGTTGGCGAACCCTTGTTTTATATGGAAGCCTTCTTTTTCGATGAGCAGCGGCGGCCGTTTATCATCGGTCGTCAGCGGATCGTTGGGTCTCGCTACGTTTTTGACATCTAGGACATTGCGAATGGAAACGCCCGGTGGATCATCTCACCGGGCGTTTCCATACCGTTCACGGCGCAAACGCAACCGTTCAACCGCGTTGCGGCAATCAGTTTGAAATTATCTTGATGACGAGAAAAGCTGCTGGTAATCTATGGAACGTCATAGAACGTTTGCATTGTGCAAACGTTGAAGCGAGATGCGATGCAGTCTCGAGTTCTTTGGAGGTATCTATGTCAGATACGAAGGCGAAGAAGACAAACAGACGTTTTAAGTTCAAATTACCGCATGTCTATACGATCATGTTCTTGCTGATCGTTGTCTTCGCGGTCCTGACTTGGATCGTTCCCTCTGGTCAGTATCAGCGCAAGACGATTTCGACAGCGGCGGGCGAGCGTGAAGTCGCCGTTGCTGGAACCTATGAACAGGTCGATAAGAACTATACCGATTCCGAGACCGGCGAGACCATCAATCTGGGCCAGGATATCTTCGCGGTCCTGCAAGCGCCCACCAAGGGTATCCAAGAGGCTGCCGACGTCGTTGCGTTCGTCTTATTGATTGGCGGATCGTTCGCAATCATCACCAAGACCAACGCTTTGAATGCCGGCATGAGCCGTGTGATTAAAAAGCTCAAGAACAAGGACATCCTCATCATTCCCATCACGATGACGCTGCTGTCCATTTGCGGCACTACGTTTGGTATGTCTGAGGAAGCCCTACCGTTCTATGCCATCTTCATTCCCATCATGATGGGTATCGGTTATGACTCGATGACGGCATTCATCATCTGCTTCCTTGGTCCTAACCTGGGATATTGCGCTTCGACCATCGATCCGTTTAATGTTTTGATCGCCCAGGGCATCATTGGCATCGAGGGCAATCCGCAACTGTGGCTGCGCGCCGTTTCTTGGGTCATCTTCACTGCCGTCGGTATCGCATGGGCCATGCGCTACGCCATGCGCGTCAAGAAAAACCCCGAGTCGTCCATTACGTACGAGGACGATAAGCTCAAGCGTATCGAGTTTTCCGTGACCGATGCCTCCATCGAGGAAGAGTTCACTACCCGTCAGAAGCTCGTGCTTATCGATTTTGCTTGCGGTATGGGCATTATCGTCTGGGGTCTTGTGACCCAGGGTTGGTACATGAATGAGATTTCCGCCGTGTTCCTTGGCATGGGCTTGCTTGCCGGTATCCTGGGCGGTCTTGACCAGCAGACGATTGCTGAGGAGTTCGTTAAGGGTCTTGCCGACTTTGCGTACGCCGCCATCGTTATCGGTATCGCTCGCGGTATTCTGGTCATCGCCGAGGGCGGCATGATCATCGACACCATCCTCCAGGCGCTCGCTACTGCGCTCGCCGGTGCACCCGCCGCCGTCTACACCACGTTTATGTATATCGTCCTTGGCCTGCTCTCTTTGCTGGTTCCCTCGAGTTCTGGCCTGGCGGCACTCACCATGCCCGTTATGGGCCCCCTGACCGAGCTCATGGGCCTCAATCCCGAGGCGGCCGTTACCGCGCTCCAGTTTGCCAACCAGACCATCAACACCATCAGTCCCGTGGCGGGCATGACGGTTGCCGGCCTTGGCGTGGCTAGGATTTCGTTTGGCCAATGGTGGAAGACCATTTGGAAGTTCTTCATCTTCATGGTCGTCTTTGGCCTGATCGTAACGGCAATTTCTGGCATGCTTCCGGCGTAGGTGGTTGTGATGTCTGATCGTTTGACGGTCCTGACGTCTAAGAGCGTCTTTACCGGTACGGGGGACCTGCCGTTTGAAGGTTTCGTAGCGGTCCGTGGCAATCGAATTGAGGCTGTTGGCACCAAGTGTGAGCTAGCTTCGTATTTGACCCAGGCGGACGAGGTAGTTGACCTGGGCGACCGCACCGTCATGCCTGGCCTGATCGATGTGCATACCTTCTATACAGGCTGGGCGCTGCGGACGTTGGGGCCTGATCTGTCCGGCATCGCTGATGCCAAAGAGGCCGTGTCGCTCTTGCGTGCATGGAAAGAAGATCATCCGGATTGCGCGGCGGCTTTTGGCCACAACCTACCCGAAACGTTGGCATCGGATGCCGAGAACGCAAATACGGCGGCTGTGTTTGACGATTGTTTTGGCGATATCCCTGTCGTCTGCTTTACACCGGGTGCGGAGACCTGCGTTCTCAATGCTGCCGCCAGTGTGCGATACGGCTTCACGCCCCAGGCGTGCTATGCCGAAAAGATCTGGCGCATGATGAGCGATTTCCTCGCGCTGCCCGAGGTACGTGCGGGGTATTCGGACTACATGAGCATGCTTAACGAGCGCGGCGTTACCGCCATCAAGGAGATGGCGTTTGATGACTACTACGGTTTTGCCGACGAAATGGCTCGCCGTGAAGAATCTGGCGAGCTGACGGTTCGCGTCTCTATGATGTCGCAGCCGGTGGGTGCCGGTGCAAATCTGTCGTATGCTCGCGAGGCACGAGAGCGCTTCCGGGGACCGTTCGTTCGTTTTTCTGGCTTCAACCGTATGACCGATCGCGGCGTATGGGCGGGGCTTGCCGAGATGATTGACCCCTATGAGGACACGGCCGATGCGGGAGCTGCCGGCAAGACGGTTGTCGAGGAGCCCGAGTGGGATCTGATTGAGAACGAGCTGCGCGCAATTGATGCTGACGGCTTCCGATATTCCTTGCATTGCCAGGGCGATGGCGCCGTTCGTCGCACCGTGGCGCTCTATGCCTCGCTGCCTCGAGACGAGCATGGACGGTTGCTTCGCCGCCATGCGATTACCGATCTCGAGAACTCTGATCCGACCGATCTTGTCGAGTTTGGCAAGTTAGGTGGAATTTGCGAGGTCTATCCGCAGATTTTGACGCTGGACCGGCGCGAGGATTGCCTGTCGATGATGCGTCGACAAATTGGCGAGACGCGACTTATGCACAGCTGGAATCGCCGCGGCATGGAAGATTCCGGATGCACGGTGTGCTGTGGTACGGATTTGCCACTGCTGATTCCGAGCCTGGGCGAGTCAATCTACAGCGCGTGCGGTGGATACTTCGACGATGGACTGCCCGTGAATGAGGCCAACGCGCTGACGCTTGTCGAGCTCTTGCGTGCTTGGACTGCCGGGGGCGCGTACGATCTGATGCGCGAAGACGAACTGGGTACGCTTGAGGTCGGCAAGCTTGCCGATATCTGCGTGCTCGATCGGGATGTGTTCGACCTCGATTATCGCGACGCACGCGATCTTTCGGTTGATATGACGATGTCGGACGGACAAATCGTGTTCGATCGAAATAAGGAGGCATAAGATGTCTGAATCCAAACCGACGCTGCGCCGCGAACAGATTGCGGGCATGAATATCCACTACATCATGTGGTCGCTCGATTACTTCCTTGATGTGCAGCAGCGTTTGGGCTTTGAGTCCATTGAGCTGTGGTGTGCGGAGCCGCATGTGACGCTCGACCACACGGGCTACTTTGAGGCTGAGGTCCTGGCGAAAAAGGCTGCAGACCGTGGGCTTAGGTATCGTACTCTGTGCCCCGAGAATGTTGTCTATCCTTGGCAGTACTGCGCACGCAAACCGCTGCATGAACAGCGCAGCCTGGCGTACTTTAAGCACGGCATTGAGCTTGCCGAGGTACTTGGGTGCGACCGTATGTCCGTCAACTCGGGCTGGGGCGACTGGGACGAGGACCGCGAGGAAGCCTGGAAGCGCAGCCGCGAGCACTTGTCCATTCTGGCGGAGTATGCCGGTGAGCACGGTCTGGTGCTTACGATGGAAAGCCTGCGTCCCGAGGAGAGCAACCTTGTAACGACGGTTTCCGATGCGAAGCGCATGATTGACGAGGTCGCGAGCCCGTACTTACAGCCCATGGTTGATACAACCGCGATGGGCGTTGCGGGCGAGACGCTCGAGGACTGGTTTGCCGCCTTTGGTGATGGGGCAATTCACGAGATGCACTTTATCGACGGTGACCCGTATGACCATCTGGTGTGGGGCGATGGCAAGCACGATATGGACGCCTTCGTCGCCACGCTTAATGCCCATGGTTTCGATGGCATGCTGGGCCAGGAAATCACGGACGGGCGTTACTACGATGACCCGGCGGCGGCAGATGCCAAGAACATGGCCGCATTCGAGAAATATCTGATTGACTAAAACAACTATCGGCCACGCAGCCAACGTCATTGATTGCGGACCAAACAAGAAAGGAACTGGATATGAACGCACACGATCTGATCAAAGAGGCAATTGCCGAGAAGGGCAAGTTCGACAGCGTCTACTGGATTGCTTGCGGTGGCTCCATGATCGATTTGATCCCGGCTCATGAGCTTCTGCAGCGCGAGGCAACCACCTTCACTTCGTATATCTATACGGCTCGCGAGTTTGATATCATGCGCCCGCGCCGCTTGGGCGAGAAATCCCTGGTCATTGCTTGCAGCCACAGTGGCAACACCCCCGAGGTCGTCGAGGGCTGCGAGATTGCCCTTGCTGCCGGCGCTACGGTGATCGCCCAGACCGACAACGCTGGATCCAAGATTGACTCCGGCAAGTGGACCACGTGGGTCTACCCGTGGGGCGAGGGCGTGCCGCAGGCCGAGGTCCCCGCTGGCATTTCGCTGTCGCTTGCGGCCGAGCTGCTCGATCAGCAGGAGGGCTACGCCGATCTTGCCGATATGTATGCCGGTATCGCCGAGATGGATAAGATTCTTCCCCCGGCACGTGAGAAGGTAAATGCCGAGCTAGGCGATCGTTTTGCCAAGCTTTGCCAGGAGCACGAGTTCTTCTACATTCTGGGCAGCGGTCCCAACTTTAGCCAGACCTACGGTTTCGCTATCTGCTCTCTTATGGAGATGCAGTGGCAGCACTGCAGCTACATCCACTCTGCCGAGTACTTCCACGGCCCCTTCGAGGCTACTCAGGATGGCGTTTTTTACTTCCTGCAGATGGGCTCCAGCGAGTGCCGTGCTATGGACGAGCGCGCCCTTGCGTTCCTTAAGACGCATACCGATACGCTGATGGTGCTCGATGCCAAGGAGTACGGTATGGAAGCCGTGCCGGCGAGTGTCCGTGCCTATCTGGACCCGGTGCTGTTCTACGCCATGAACTGCGAGCTGCGTGCTGCACGCGGCAAGGTGTTTGATCACGATCCCGATTTCCGTCGCTATATGGGTGTTGTCGAGTACTAGAAGGGGCAAAGGCCATGGCATTTAACGTTAACGCGCTCGGATTTGGCGACAACGTCGTCGATCGCTACGAGCATATCCACACCATGTATCCCGGCGGCAATGCGGTGAACTTCGCCGTTTATGCCAAGAAATGCGGTGCCGCACGCTCTGCATACATGGGCATTTTTGGCAATGACGCCGCTGCCGAGCATGTCATTGCAAGCCTCGCGGATGAGGGTATCGAGCTTGACAAGTGCGAGCAGATGATTGGCGAGAACGGAGCGGCTCGCGTGACCGTCGTTGACGGTGACCGTGTCTTCCTCGGCTCCAACGAGGGCGGTATCCGTGGCGATGCGCGCTATGTTCTCGATCGCTTTGACCTTTCGTACATGAAGCAGTTCGATGTGGTTCATTCGGGCAACTATTGCTTCATCGAGCGCGAGCTGCCCAAGTTGAAGGCTGCGGGCGTCACGGTCTCTTTTGACTTTTCGGACGACTCCACCGACGAGTACTACGAGCAGATTGCGCCCTATGTCGATTTTGCTTTCTTTAGTGCGGCGGATGCCGCGAGTGAGGACGAGATTCGCGAGCGTCTGGCATGGGTGAAGGATCTGGGTCCGCGTTTTGTGTCGGCTACGGCGGGCGCCGAGGGCTGCATCGCTTACGACGGCGAGCGTTATTACCGCCAGCTGGCTAAACCGGTAACGGACATGAAGGACACCATGGGGGC
Organism: Collinsella sp.; assembly: GCA_019414445.1. Lineage (GTDB taxonomy): Bacteria > Actinomycetota > Coriobacteriia > Coriobacteriales > Coriobacteriaceae > Collinsella. The sequence goes on along the minus strand of DXMA01000006.1, from coordinate 76,463 downwards.
GGGCGACTCGTTCCTCACCTCGTTTTTGATGTGCTATCTCGATTCCGTCAAGCGTGGTGAGGGTGGCGCCGAGGCCATCGAGCGCGCGCTCGACTTTGCTGCCGGGTTTGCCTCGACCGTGTGCGGCATGGAAGGTTCTTGGGGCCACGGAGCACCAATCGTCGAATAGCTTAAGAAAGCGTACGGCGGTCTGGCTATGAGGCCTTGGACAGCCGATGCAAAACAATAAGCGAAACGCGAAAAGGGGGCTCGCCATGTGGTGGGTCCCCTTTTGAACATTGGAGAAGACCATGGGTATTAAAGCGTGTGCGGCTGGTTTTTGCTGTGCGGACGTCTATCAAAACATCGGCGTGTTCTATCCGACTGGTAATGGCATTGACTGGGGTATCCATCTTGCACGAATGGGCGTTTCGGTATCCGCCGTGTCGGTTGTCGGCAAGGACGAGTACGGAGACAAGATGAGAGAGGCGCTGGCCGCCGAGGGGTTTGATATCTCTCATCTGCGGGTGGAGGATGGCGACACCTCGGTGATGCTCATGGCATTGAAAGACGGCGTCGATCGCGTGCATCTCGAGGCAATCGATGGCGTAATGGAGACATATCGTCCGAATGAAGATGACCGGGCGTTTATCCTAGAGCATGACATCATTCATACCGACCTGTTTGGCAATTGTTTGGACCTCCTGCCCGAGTGGCATGATGCGGGCAAGACGGTGGTTATGGACTTCTCGGTGTTCAGCCAGGATCCCGAATATGCCTGCGAGAATCATTTTCCCTACGTTGACTACGCATTTATGTCGTTTGAAGATGACACTCCGGAGCTGCGGGACTGGGTACGTCACGCGCAGGAATTGGGGCCGCGCGTTGCGGTTGCCACGCTTGGCGAGAAGGGAAGCATTGCCTATGACGGTGAGCGCTTCTATGAGTGCGGGATCGTGCCGGCGGAGAAGGTCGTTAATACCGTGGGTGCCGGCGACTCGTATATCGCCGGGTTTACCAAGGGCGTGATCGATGGCCTTGATATTCCGGCGTGTATGAAGGCGGGCGCTGAGCTGTCGTCCCGAGTGATTGGTTCGTTTGAGCCGTACTAGGGTCAAATGCCTGGAAAGGAGTACGAAATGGTTATCGACATGTTGGTCCATCCTATGCTCTACGGCGAGATCTGTACGCCGGGTGATGAGCCTGATGGATTCGGTTTTTGGTCACGAGAATTTGGTATGGGGCATATGGGCCCCATGGATTGGGATGAGCTTCAAGTCGAGATGGACGTCTGCGATGTGCAGAAGAGCGTGCTCATGCCGCTCGATGTAACCACGGCATGCGGAGGGCACTTTGGCACCAATGACCAGATTGCCATGCTGGTTGCCGCACATCCCGATCGTCTGTGGGGATTTGCGAGCGTAGACCCGCAGGTGAGCGGTGCCGCAGACGAATTGGAGCGCGCCTTTACCGAGTTGGGGGCAAAGGGGCTTTGCCTGCATCCTGCAAAGCAGGGTTTTGCCCCCGATGATGCTGTGGCCGAGCCGCTTTACGAACTGTGCGAGCGCTATAACAAGCCGGTGGTTTTCCATGCCGGTATGTCTTGGGAGCCGGGCGCAGAGCTCTCGCGCAGTAACCCGCTTGCATTTGAGCACACAATCGCAACGCATCCAAATGTGCGTTTTAGTTTGACCCATTTTGGCTGGCCCTGGGTGCGCGAGACCGTGGCGATGCTGCTCAAGTATCCCAACTGCTACGCGGACACCTCTATCACTTACATCGATTCGCCCGAGGAGATGATGCAGCGTCTTTTCACGGTCGATATGGGGCCGCTGTGGTATGAGCGCGCGCTATCGCACCAAGTGATGTTCGCCAGCAATACGCCGCGCTTCCGTGCATTCAAACTCAAGAGGGCGCTCGATACCGTGCCCATGCGCGATGATGCGCGAGAAAGGCTCTACTGGGGTAATGCCCTGCGTTTTCTTGAAGGGGATGAGTGAACATGGTGACGCTCGAGACATTGAGCTATCTATCGACTGCTCCGGACCAGTTCATCGATATTACCGAGGACGTGCACGCTGCCATCGAACGCAGCTCGGTGACCAATGGCTTGGCGGCGATTATTTTGTCGCATACGACCTGCGGAATCGTGGTAAACGAGGGGCTGCCCTGCGTGGAGACGGATCTTATGGAGACGCTTGATCGCATCGCCCCACTCGATGCCCCCTATGCGCATGCACACTTCCTGCCGAGCTATGGAGCCACCGGTAACAACTCCTGTGGGCATATCAAGAGCATGATTTGTGGAAGCAGTTGCTTCTTTCCCGTCCAAGATGGCCACATCGTGTGCGGAAGTGCCCAGAACATCTATCTTGCGGAGTTTGACGGTCCGCAGAAGCGAAAAGTGTACGTCGAGGTGCTGGGGGAGTAACGTCCCTGCAATAACCCTATGAAGGAGTACGTTATGTCGTTTCTAACTTCGATGTTCAAGAACGAAAAGCCGGTTATCGGAATGCTGCACCTGCGTCCTCTGCCGGGCGATCCGCTGTATTACCCGGGCGGAAGCGTATCGCAGGTCGTGGAAGCCGCCAAGCGCGATCTCGAGGCGTTGCAGCAGGGCGGTGTCGATGGCATTTTGATTACCAATGAGCTCTCGATGCCCTATGAGCAGCATGTTTCTCCCTCAACCCTTGCATCGATGGGCTATGTAATCGGGGCTCTGTCCCATGATCTGTCGACTCCTTGGGGAGCTGAGGCAATTTACGATGGTGATGCCACAATCGAGCTGTGCGCGGCCGTCGACGCGCAGTTCACGCGCTGCAATTTTTGCGGTGCCTGGGCCGGTGATCTCGGGCTGATTAACCGAGATTTCGCTCACACCATGCGTCGCAAGGCGGCGCTGCGCTTGGACGACCTCAAGCTTTTTCACTTCATCACGAGCGAGGGCGAGGTTTATCTCAACGACCGCACGACCGCGGACATTGCCGATTCACTTCTCTTTAATTGCCTACCGGATGCGATGGTCATCGGCGGTTCGGCTGCCGGTCGTGGCGCTTCGGGCGAGCTTGCCGACGAGGTCCGCGAGCGTGTTGGCGAAGTGCCCGTGGTATGTGGCACCGGTTGTCGCGAAAATACCGTGGCTGACGTATTTGCTCACTACGATGGCGCGTTTGTCGGCACGTGCTTAAAGCGCGACGGAAAGCTGGATGCCCCGATTGATGTTGAGCGGGTGTTTCGTTTTATGGCTGCCGCTCGTACGGCGCGAGGGGAGTAGGCACCTATGGCGCTCTATCTGGGTATTGATATTGGGACAAGCGCCTCTAAAGGCGTTTTAATCGATGATCGATGCAACATCGTTTGCCAAGCCTCTTGTGGACATGAGACGGACAACCCGTGTGATGGATGGTACCAGCATGATGCTGAGGCAGTTTGGTGGGGCGATTTTTGCCGCTTGTCGCGCGAGCTGGTGATGCGATCGGGGGTTAACGCGGCGCAGATCGGATGCGTGGGCCTTTCCGCATTGGGTTGCGACTGTGTGCCGGTCGATACCGAGTGCAACGCGCTGGCGCCCGCGATTTTGTATGGAGTCGATGCACGTTCGAAGCCGCAGATTGACGAGCTCCTTTCCGAATATGGGTCAGGTCGCGCACGCGAACTTTTCGGGCACGATCCCTGCTCATCAGATATTGCTCCTAAGATCTTATGGTTTAAGGAGAATATGCCCGAGGTGCACGAACGTGCCGCGAAGTTCCTGACGGCATCATCGTTTCTATGCGCAAAGTTGACGGGGCGTTTTACGGTGGACCGTTACTTGGCGGAGGATTTTCTTCCCCTATACGACCGCTACACTTGGAGGGTTGATGCTCGGGAATGTGCTCGTTTCTGCCGGCCTGACCAGATGGCGGAGGTAATGTCGGCTACCGATATTGCCGGGGTGATTACGCAGCGCGCGGCTGAGGCGACAGGGCTCGCGGCAGGGACACCTGTCTTAGTGGGAACGGGCGACTCTGGTGCCGAGGCCATTTCGACGGGTGTATTTCGTCCCGGCGATATGATGGTTCAGTTGGGGAGCACGGCGTATTTCATCTACCTAGCTGATCATATGGTCGATGATGCCCGCCTGTGGCCAGGGACGTTTATCATTCCCGGAACTTACGGGATCTGCGCGGGGACCAATACGGCGGGTGCACTCACATCGTGGCTGCGCCAAGAGCTGTATCGCGACGCCGTGGAGGCCGAGGGCCACGGTGGCCCCGATGCATATTCGGTCATGGCGCATGATGCCGCCGATGTGGCGCCGGGTGCCGATGGGCTCCTGTGCCTGCCGTACTTTGCGGGGGAGCGTACTCCGCTCAACGATCCCGAGGCACGTGGCGTCTTCTTTGGCCTGACCGGAAGGCATACGCGAGCCCATATGGTTCGCGCCGCCTTGGAAGGCGTCGCGTATACCGTTGCATCCCATGTCGACATTATCGAGCGAGAGCATGGACTGCCAATTGGGCGCATTATGCTTGTCGGAGGTGGAACCAAGAATCCAGTTTGGATGCAGGCTATCGCCGACGTATGCGGGCGCGAGGTCTCGGTTGCCAAGGTTACGGTGGGCGCATGCTTCGGTGATGCCATCATGGCAGCTCTCGCAGGTGGCGCCTATGCATCATGGGATGAACTCGCCCAAGTCCTTGGCGTTGCACAAACAATCGTGCCCGATATGGATGCCCACGAGCTATATGCGTCGCGTCGTCATATCTTTGACGAATTGTATGCACGCAACCGTGATCTCATGCACGAATTGGTGTAATGCTGCCGAATTGTACTGCCTGCCAATAGGGACTGCGTTGTGCGATTCGCATGTCCCTTGGCATTTTTGCCCACAGGGGTTAGCGAAGGTCAAAAACAGAGTGCGCATTTGCTAAAACTACCGACTCGATGCGCTTTGCGTCACAGTTTTTGAGTGAGGCAATGTGCATCGAGGTCCTTGCGAGCGATCTGATGAGCGATTGCACACTTGTTTCTGTGTTTGGCTCGGCCGGCGCATCGGTCTCGAGCAGTAGACGGTCGAGTGGAATCTGTCGGGCATATTCGCGACCGCGCTTTGTGGCGAGCATACGCTCGTTCACGGAAAAATAGCAGCCTGCGTTTCGCGCACGGACGAACTCGTTCGAGGTACCGCTAAACCAGTGAAAGATGACGGCGGGGGAGCTGGGGCTTGGGGTGAGCAATCCATATGACTCAAGGGCGTCCAGTACGGTTCCTGCCGAACGAACAGCGTGAATTGATATCACGCGCCCAGCAAGAGGGTGCTGCACGAGTGCATCGCAGAGCCGGTCAAATGCCTGTACTTGTAGCGGCTCGCTTCCGGCAAAACGAGCGGAAAAGTCGAGCCCGACCTCGCCGATCAAGCGTTCTTGTGCAGCGACTTCGCAAAGCAGATTGATTTCAGCGTTGCCACATCGTCCGTCGGCGAGCCACCAGGGATGGAGGCCGATGCCGGCAAAGATATTTGAACGGCCGCAGACGCGCTTCTTGGCGCGTGCAAAGTCGTGCGGATCGACGCCGCAGTCAAATAGAATCAGGCCCAGCGCCGTTGCCTCACCGGCAACGGCGTCCGGGTGAGCCATTTGATCAAGATGGCAGTGTGCATCAAATAACCGGGGCTCCATCTCGGCGCGCTCCGCTAGTCTAGGCGCTGGCCATCGGCGCGCACGCGCTCGGTGCCGCGGCCACTGATCTGACGGATAACCTCGCCGGCGATCATCTGGCCCATGATGGGCGGCATAAAGCTGGCGGTTCCCAGCTCGGTGCGCTCGTGGATGTTGGAAGGATCGCGGGGCTGTGTCTTAACCGATTCCTCGCAGCTAAACAGTACGTGTAGGCTCTTGATTCCGCGCTTCTTACATTCTTTGCGCATAATGCGGCTCATGGGGTCACGTACCGTATCGAAGATGTCGGCAAAGCGGAGGCACTCGGGATGGAGTTTGTTGGCCCCGCCCATGGAGCTAACCAAACGGATGTCATGGTCCTGAGCATATTTGGCAATGGTGAGCTTGGCCGAGATGGTGTCGATGGCGTCGACGACGTAGTCGAGCTTGCCACCCGTCTGCTCCAAAACGCCCGCGAAGAACTCGTCGATGTTGTCGCTCAGCAGGTATTCGGTGCGCTTGATAACGCTGGCGGCGGGATTGATGTCGTGGATCATGGCTTCCATCACGTCAACCTTGCGCTTGCCGACGGTGCTGTGAAAGGCGATGGTCTGTCGATTGATGTTGCTGGGCGCGACGATATCCTTGTCCAGAATCACAAAATGACCGATGCCGCCGCGGACAAGTGCCTCGCAGCAGTTAGAGCCCACGCCTCCGCAGCCGAGCACCAGCACCGTGGCGTTGGCGAGTCTATCGAGTGCCTCACGGCCCATGATGATCTCGAGTTTGGTGTCGCGTGTCTCGACGAGAGCAGCGGTTTCGGTCATAGACATCCTCCGATGGGGAAGCGAATCGTGTTTTAGCTATCACCATTATAGGTATTATCACGATTCCATTTGAGCCCTAGGGGCTTGTTGAAATGAGGCAAGGATTCGCATAAGATGAAGCAGATGGCACCCGTTGCAGCGGGTTGGCCAACTCCCAAACACGTTTGTAGCGTGAGAAGTGGCCGTCTTCGCATTACGCGGGGGCGGCTATTTCATTCGACTTCCTATGTGGATGCCGAGTTCCACAGCCGCGATTACAAGCAATAACAACGTCAGGACATTATCAATACTCATAGTCCATCTCCTTCTTGGGAAGAGGGAGCTGGCCCATCTGCTTCTGGACCCATTGTATCTAAAAACGAACGAATGTTCTATACAGAACATTGCTATTAGATAATTGGACAAACATCTAAATAATGAGTATAGTGTGCACGTCGCGAGAGATAGCGAGAGGAGGTTCTATGCCGGGAGAGGGTTTTAAGGCGCTGGCCGATCCAGCGCGACGGCGCATTTTGGAGTTGCTGCGCGAGGGCAATTGCACGGCGGGGGAGCTTGCCGAGCATTTCGATATCAGTAAGCCGTCGCTAAGCCATCACTTGGCGACGCTCAAAAATGCCGGGTTGGTGACCGACGAGCGCCATGGCCAAAACATCGTATACAGCTTAAACACCACCGTCATGCAGGATTTAATTGGCTGGTTTATGGGCTTTACAAACACTGAAGGTGATAAGGATGAATAACGAAAACAAGGGCATTCACCCCACGGGGGTATCGTCGCGCGTGTGGATTGCGCTGGCCGCTCTGTGCGTCGCCAATGTCGTAGCGCACCTCATGGTGATGCCGAGCTTGCCTGCGCAGACTCCCACGCACTGGGGCGCGAACGGCGCCGTCGACGGTTGGGGTCCTAGCTGGATGGCCTCCGCGCTCGGCGCGCTGCCTCTGGCGCTTCTCGCAATGTTCTGCGTGGTGCCGCGCATCGACCCCAAAGGCGAGGCATATCGAACCTCGGGCAAGTTCTATCAGGGCTTCGTAATCGCCTTCACCTTGTTCATGTGCGCCATAAGCTGGCTGGGAGAGCTTACGGTCTGGGGCGTGGTGTCGGCGGTCGGTTCGGTTAACGTGCTGATTTCCGGTGTTGTCGGTTTGCTGTTCATCGGCGTAGGCAACTACTTGCCGCGTGTGAAGCAGAACTATACGCTCGGTATCAAGACACCTTGGGCGCTTGCCGATCCCGAGAACTGGCGCCGTACGCAGCGTTTTGGCGGCGCCTGCTTTATGGTGCTGGGTATTGGCCTGATTGTGATGGGCGTGGCAGGCAGCGTGCTTTCGAGTGAAGTCGTCGCCGCGGTGATTGCGGTTCTGGCGTTTGGTTCGGTTGGAGCCGTCTACGTCTACTCGTATCTGTTGTGGCGCAAATCGCAGCGAGCCGCTCGTTAAGGTTGCGGAAAACTAGCGTACGCAGTTCATAGTATGTTCCGGGGGACTTTTCCCAGGTAGTATTAGGGGGTGTGGGCAACCATGCCCCTTTTTCGTTACGTTTCAGAGCTGGTTTCCTCATTTCGTTTCTACTAAAGCGAATCAAGAATAGGGAAACAGCAGGTAGAAAGGATAGAACAGGCAAATGGCAGAGTTTATCTACCAGATGTATCAGGCTCGCAAGGCCCATGGCGACAAGGTAATCCTTGACGACGTGACCCTGAGCTTCTACCCCGGTGCCAAGATCGGCGTCGTGGGTCCCAACGGCATGGGCAAGTCGACCCTGCTCAAGATCATGGCCGGCATCGAGGAAGTTTCCAACGGCGATGCCAGGCTCACCCCCGGCTACACCGTGGGTATCCTGCAACAGGAGCCGCCGCTCGACGACGACAAGACCGTCATCGAGAACGTGCGCATGGCGTTTGGCGACATGATTGCCAAGGTCGATCGCTTCAACAAGATCGGCGAGGAGATGTGCGACCCGGACTGCGACATGGACGCCCTCATGGCCGAGATGGGCAAGCTCCAGGACGAGATCGATGCCGCTGATGGCTGGGATATCGATTCCAAGCTCGGCCAGGCCATGGACGCCCTGCAGCTGCCCGATTCCGACATGCCGGTCAACGTGCTTTCCGGCGGCGAGCGCCGTCGCGTGGCCCTGTGCAAGCTGCTGCTCGAGGCTCCCGACCTGCTGCTGCTTGACGAGCCCACAAACCACCTAGACGCTGAGTCGATCCTGTGGCTCGAGCACTTCCTTCACAACTACCAGGGCGCGGTGCTTGCCGTCACGCACGATCGCTACTTCCTGGATAACGTTGCCGAGTGGATCTGCGAGGTCGACCGCGGTCACCTTTATCCCTACAAGGGCAACTACTCCACGTATCTGGAGACCAAGGCCGCCCGTATCGAGGCGCAGGGCAACCGCGACGCCAAGCTCGCCAAGCGCATGGAGGCCGAGCTCGAGTGGGTACGCAGCTCGCCCAAGGCTCGCCAGGCCAAGAACAAGGCCCGTCTGGCTCGCTACGAGGAGATGGAGGCCGAGGCCCGCGCAAGCCAGAAGCTCGACTGGACCGACATCCGCATCCCTGTGGGCCCGCGTCTGGGCAACAAGGTGCTCGAGGCCCATCACCTGCACAAGGAGTTCGATGGCCGCGTGCTCATCGATGACCTTTCGTTCACCCTGCCGCGCAACGGCATTGTGGGCGTTATCGGCCCCAACGGTGTCGGTAAGACCACGCTGTTCAAGACGATTGTGGGCCTGGAGCCGCTGACTTCGGGCGAGCTCGAGGTGGGCGAGACCGTCAAGATTTCTTACGTCGACCAGAACCGTTCCGGCATCGACCCCGACAAGAACCTGTGGGAGGTCGTCTCGGATGGCCTGGACCACATGATGGTCGGAGAGACCGAGGTTCCGAGCCGCGCTTATGTGGCGAGCTTTGGCTTTAAGGGCCAGGACCAGCAGAAGCGCGCTGGCGTACTCTCCGGTGGCGAGCGCAACCGTCTGAACTTGGCGCTTACGCTCAAGCAGGGCGGCAACCTGCTGCTCCTCGACGAGCCCACGAACGACCTCGACGTCGAGACGCTGTCCTCGCTTGAAGCGGCGCTGCTCGAGTTCCCGGGCTGCTCGGTGGTCATCAGCCACGACCGTATGTTCCTGGACCGCGTCGCCACGCACATTCTGGCGTGGGAGGGCACCGACGAGAATCCGGGCAACTGGTATTGGTTCGAGGGCAACTTTGAGGCCTATCAGGCCAACCGCATCGAGCGTCTGGGCGAGGACGCAGCCCAGCCGCATCGTATTCACCGCAAGCTGACGCGCGATTAGTCGAGCTCAGGTGACCTAACGAGAAAGGGACGATAACCTTGGGGTTATCGTCCCTTTTTGTTACTTGGTAGAAGGCTCGACTTTATCGATGACCCAGGTGGATCCGAGGCCACCGGTGGTGTTGCGGCGGATGCGCACGGTGACTTCGTGGCGCTCGCCGGCCTGCGTGTAGCGCAGGGGGAAGATTGCGCGGTTTCGCGCGGCCTCGATGGTGCCGCGTTCGCGGGCGATCCAGTAGTACTCGCCGACGATGCCGAGCGTGTCGGCGCCGTAGGGGAGATAGGTCGACAGCTGGTGTAGCAACGGGCCGGGGCAGAAGACCTCGGTTGCGAAATCGACGGGGAAGTCCTCGGGGATGGTCGGTGCTGTGGGTGCGGGGGCCGGTGCTGCTGCGGGTACCGAAGCCGGTACCGGTGCGGGAATTTGGTCATAGACAGGTGCGGATGCGGACTCGATGACGGGTGCAGACTCGGGCGCCGGTTCTGGCTTAACTGCGGAATCTGTCGGTTCCACGGAGACGGATGTGTCTTCAGTCTCGGTTTTGGCGTCGGCTTGCGGGGCGTCCTCTGCCTCGACAGACGGCTTTGCCTCGACCGGTGTGGAGGCCATGGTGGTGATGCCGGCATTGGCGTTCTCGGGGTCATAGACGACCGTGAGCGAGATGGCGGGCTGCGGCGCCTCGGGCTCCGATGCCGCCTCGGTAGCGTCCTGTTCTGCGAGTTCTTCAGGCCGATCGTCCTCGGCCTCGTTGCCAAAGACATCGCTGTTTTGGAACGCAGGCGTCTCGGGTTGGTCAGCGGCTTCTTCGGTTGTCGACTTGGGCGCTTCGTTGAGCTCCACAGTGGCTTCCTGCTCGGATATGACTTCGGAATCGGTCGTGGCGGCGATTTTGGTTTCGGCTTCTGCCGTTACCTCAATAGCGACTTCGATCTCTGTCTCGGGCTCGGGTTCCGGCGCGGCTTCAACCATGGCTTCGGGCTCGGGACGCTTAACGTGCTTGGGACGCACGGCCTTGAGGTCCTTCTCACCGCGTTTCTTCTTTTTGTAGGACTGCTTGGCGCCCTTGGCAGCCTTGGGCTTGTCCTCGCCCTTGGCAAGGGCGGCATCCCATGCCTCGTTGGCGATGACGGTGGCATACAGGCGACCGCCCTTAAAGACGGTCAGCTTAGTGCAGTCGTCGAGCTCCTCGAGCAGCTCGCGCGTGGACTCAAAGCCCAGGTCATAAGCGGCCATGTCGCCAGCGGCGAGCGCCTCCTCGACCTGCGTCATAAACGTCTGCTTGCCGCATCCAATCGCATCGCGCAGCAGGCGATACAGATAGATGTGGTTGCCCAGCGAAAGCGTGGGCCTAACTATTGTCTTGCTCATGGCAAATCTCCTCTTTACACATGTAAAGCATCTTACCATCGCATGGCGTTCGCCATGGCGGCGCCCAAGGCAAACGGGCACGAACCGCTTTCGATTCGCGCCCGTTGTACAGGTCGGTTATCTATGAGAGGCAAATGTGCTTAGTTGCCCGATGCCGTGCCTTGGCTCGAGTTGTCAGATGCCGTGCCGGACGCGGTTCCGCTCGAGCTGTTGGTGTTGCTACTGTCTGCTGCACCCGTTCCCGACGTGGTGTCGCTCGTCTGGCCTCCCGTGTTCGGCTGTGAACCGTCAGTTGTTTGGCTTGAGTTGGTCGTGTCGGACGGCGTGCCACTGTTGGCCGTAGAGGAATCGGTGCCCTGCGATTGGTTTTGGGTGTTCGAGGACGAATCGGCTGAGGTAGAACTGTCTTGCGTGCCGTCCGCCTGCGCCTGCTGATCTTGCGACTGGGTGTTGACATTTGCATCGCTCTCGGTCGTGCGCGACGAAAGGATTGGCTCGGGACGCTCGCCCAGACCCTCACCGGCAGTGGTGATAAGGATGGCGCCAGCGCAGGCGATGACTGCGACAATGGCGATGGCGATCGAGAAGATGATGACCTTCTTTTGCGTCTGGCTGCGCTCTGCCGCCGCCTTGGCGCGCAAGCTGTTGGGGGCGACGCGCGCCGTGGTCGCGCGCCCCGCAACCTGGCGCATCTCCTGCGTAGTCGCGGCGCCGCCCAGGTGCTCCTCGGCATTAAGCTCAACGGGCTCGTAGGCGCCGGCGGGGTAGTCGACGTCAGCGTACGTACCTTTGAGGGCATTGGCGCTGGCGGAGATAAAGTGGCGATAGACCTGCGAGGACACAACAGTGATGACTGAGCTCACAGCGGCACCAATCACCGAGCCGGCAATGCCGATCTTTGAAGCAAGCGCCACGCTCGTGGCGGCAGCTGCGGCGCCGGCGATGATCTGGGGAATGGAAATGTCGTCGAACAGGCCCTTTTTGGGCGCGATGGCCATGGTCTGTCCGATGGAATGGTTTTCGTGAACGCCGTTGTTGAGCGCGGCCGGTGTCATGACGCGCGTGCGCGGCGCGTCGGTGTACTTGGTTGTCATGCGGGGCCCTCCCGGTGTAAGTCTGCTTCGTTTCATGTAGCCATCAGAGTACCCACCAGATGTGAATCGTACGTGACATTTAACAGATACCATCAACTCATCAATAGCTCACCAAGTTGGTGGGATGCGGTTGCACTCGGCGGTTGAACTACAATAGGGCTTGCTAATTGTTGTGAATGGCGTCTACGCACGGGAGCATTCTTATGAATCTTCACCTTTCTCAGTCTGATGGCTTTTTGCGTGTGGCGGCGGCGTCGCCGCAGATTCTCGTGGCCGATGTCGAGGGCAATGCCGAGGTTGCGCTGGCGGCTGTTCGCGATGCTGCCGGGCGTGGCGTTCGCGCGTTGGTGTTGCCCGAGCTTAACCTGACCGGCTATACCGCGGCTGATCTGTTCCATAACCGCACATTACTGCATGCCTGCGAGACCGCACTGGCACATATTCTCGATGAAACCCGCGGGCTGCCGATTGTCTTTACCATCGGTCTTCCCGTTGCAGTTGCCGAGAATATCTACAACTGCGCCGCCGTGTGCTGCGCGGGCGAGCTTTTGGGCCTTACGGCCAAGAAGTATCTGCCCAACTATGGCGAGTTCTATGAGCGCCGTTGGTTTGCTCCGGCGCCCGCCGATCCTGTGTGGGTTGAATTTGCCGGTCAGGGTCCGGTTCCGCTGGGTTCGGGGCTTGTCTACCGTTGCTGTGATGAGGGCGCCGAGGACCTGGTGCTGGGCGTTGAGGTCTGTGAGGACCTGTGGGTGCCGGCGCCCCCTTCGACCGAGATGGCGCTTGCCGGTGCGACGGTGATTCTCAACCCGTCGGCCTCGGACGAGATTATCGGTAAGGCAGATTACCGCCGCAGCCTAATCTCCAATCAGAGCGCGCGCCTGTACTGTGCCTATGCCTATGCAGACGCGAGCGAGGGCGAGTCCACGACCGACATGGTCTTTGCGGGCGAGAACCTTATCTACGAAAACGGATCCAAGCTCGCCGCCACTAAACTGCTTACCTGCGATATGGCGGTGGCCGATGTCGATCTTGACCGTCTGGTTGCCGAGCGCCGTCGCTCGACGACGTGGACGCGCACCGACGATGCGCCGGAGGCCACGACCGTTGAGTTTTCGTTTGAGGGCGTGCTGGCCGAAGAACCTGTCCTGCGCGATGCCTGCGATATCGACCGCGTCTTCCCCCGCGCGCCCTTCGTGCCTGCCGACCATGGTGACCTGGCTGAGCGCTGCGAGACCATCCTCGACCTGCAGACCGCGGGCCTCAAGACCCGCCTTGCCCATACGGGTACCAAGGCTGCGGTCATCGGCCTTTCGGGTGGCTTGGACTCCACGTTGGCGCTGCTTGTGACCGTGCGTGCCTTCGATGCGCTGGGGCTGCCGCGCACGGGTATCACGGCGGTCTCCATGCCAGGTTTTGGCACGACGCATCGCACCAAGTCGAATGCCGAGTCGCTCGCTCGTGACTTGGGTGTGAGCTTCCGCGAGGTCTCGATCCATGCAGCCGTGGAACAGCACTTTAAGGATATCGAGCATGATCCGGCCGTGCAGGACGTGACCTACGAGAACAGCCAGGCGCGCGAGCGTACGCAGATTCTGATGGATCTGGCCAACCAGGCTGGCGGTTTTGTCATCGGCACGGGCGACCTGTCGGAGCTGGCGCTCGGCTGGGCTACCTATAACGGCGACCACATGAGCATGTACGCCGTCAACGCGAGCGTGCCCAAGACGCTTGTGCGCCATCTGGTGCGCTATGCCGCCGATGTCTTTGGCGGGCGCATTGCCGAGGTCTTGCTCGATATCCTCGATACGCCGGTGTCCCCCGAGCTTCTGCCGCCCACGGGCGACGGCGAGATTGCGCAGAAGACCGAGGATTTGGTGGGCCCGTACGAGCTGCACGACTACTTCCTCTACTACCTGCTGCGTTTTGGCTTTGAGCCTGGCAAGATCTACCGCATGGCGCTCAAGAGCTTCGAGGGCGTCTACGACGCCAAGACCGTCCACACGTGGCTACGTACGCTCTACCGTCGCTTCTTTGCCCAGCAGTTTAAGCGCAGCTGCCTGCCCGATGGTCCCAAGGTGGGCTCGGTGACGCTCAGCCCGCGCGGCGATTGGCGTATGCCGAGTGACGCTAGCTCGCGTCTGTGGCTTGCGCAGATCGACGCGCTCAATCCAGTTGACTAAGGTTGGCTAAATTGAACCAATACGGGGGTTGCAAGCGTTACACTTTTGCAATCTGATGGCCCGTATCGCGCGGCGCTCTTGTCGGAGCGCCGCGTTTTTTATATCGAAAGGTGGCACCATGCAGGCATCGCAGCGTCTCGACCGCTTTGGCGCGGAGGTCTTCGCCTCGCTCAACAACAAGCTTCTCGCGCTGAAGGCTCAGGGCAAGACCATTTACAACATGAGCGTGGGCACGCCCGACTTTAAGCCGTACGACCACGTGGTCGAGGCGCTCACGCAGGCAGCCCAAGATCCCGAGATGTGGAAGTATGCCCTGCGCGACCTGCCCGAACTCAAGCAAGCCGTGTGCGATTACTATGAGCGTCGCTTTGGCGTTTCGGGCATTACGCCGTCTATGGTGCAGTCGTGCAACGGCACGCAGGAGGGTGTGGGCCATTTGGGCCTGGCCCTGCTCGATCCAGGTGACACCATTCTGGTTCCCGATCCGTGCTACCCGGTCTTTGAGGCGGGTGCCAAGATCGCCGATGCCAAGCTCGAATACTATCCGCTGGTTGCCGAGCATAATTACCTGCCCTATGTGGCGGGTATTGATCCCGAGGTGGCCGATCGTGCCAAGTATATGATCGTGTCGCTGCCCGCGAACCCGGTCGGCTCGGTGGGCACGCCCGAGGTCTACGAGGAGATTATCGCCTTTGCCCGCGAGCATGATCTGTTGATCGTTCATGACAACGCGTACTCCGACATCGTGTTTGACGGCGAGCCCGGCGGCAGCTTCTTGCAGTATCCCGGTGCGCTCGAGGTGGGCGTTGAGTTCTTCTCGCTCTCCAAGTCGTTTAACGTCACCGGTGCGCGTATCGGCTTTTTGGTCGGCCGCGAGGACGTGGTCTCTGCCTTTGCCAAGCTGCGCAGCCAGATCGACTTTGGCATGTTCTTCCCGATTCAGAAGGCCGCCATCGCCTGCCTGAACGGTCCGCGCGATGAGGTCGAGGCGCAGCGTCTGAAGTACCAGGAGCGCCGCGATGCCCTGTGCGACGGTCTTGAGGGCCTGGGCTGGGAGCGTCCCAACGCACATGGCTCTATGTTTGTGTGGGCCAAGCTTCCCGGTGGTCGCACCGATTCCATGGCGTTTTGCGAGGAGCTCATGGAGAAGGCCGGCGTTGTGGTGACGCCGGGCGCGAGCTTTGGTCCTTCGGGCGAGGGACACGTGCGCATGGCGCTGGTCCTGCCGCCCGACCAGATTGCTTTGGCTGTCGAGGCCATTCGCGAGGCGGGCCTGTATTAGAAAGGTATTTCGACTCGTCAATAGCTCGAAACCGATTTCGTGCAGTTATTTTACGATTTCTGCAAACAATTTCGGTAAACGGTCGATTTTTGGCTGCGAATAGGAGCATAATCAAAGTCCCGATTGGATGTATTGGGATTACGGCAAGCCGCTCGGGTCGTTCCCGGGCGGCTTGTTTGTGGAGAGAGATGGGAGTTTCTAATGGTTAACGAGAAGAAGGTCGCTATTGTCGGCTGCGGTTTCGTTGGTTCGTCTTCGGCGTTCGCGCTGATGCAGAGTGGTCTGTTCTCCGAGATGGTCCTCATCGACGTGGACAAGAACCGCGCCGAGGGTGAGGCCCTGGATATCGCGCACGGCATGACGTTTGCCGAGCCGATGAAGATCTACGCCGGCGATTATTCCGATGTCGCCGACGCCGCCATGATCGTCGTCACCGCTGGCGCTGCCCAGAAGCCCGGTGAGACTCGCCTGGACCTGGTCAACAAGAACGTCAGCATCTTTAAGTCCATTATTCCCGAGATTAAGAAGTCCGGCTTCGACGGCATTCTGCTCATCGTCTCCAACCCGGTCGATGTTCTGACCTACGCCGCCATCAAGATGTCCGGCCTGCCCGAGGGCCACGTCATCGGTTCCGGTACCGTGCTCGACACCGGCCGTCTGCAGCAGATGCTTGGTGCCCATGTCGAGGTCGACCCGCGCGATGTCCAGGCCTATGTCATGGGTGAGCACGGCGATTCCGAGTTTGTCGCTTGGTCCAGCGCTCAGGTTGCCGGCGTTCCGCTGAACACCTTCTGCGAGCTTCACGGTCATCTGGAGCATGAGGCTGCCGAGAAGCGCATCGCCGAGGACGTCAAGAACTCCGCCTACACCATCATCGAGAAGAAGCACGCCACCTACTATGGCGTCGCCATGGCCGTCAAGCGCATCTGCACCGCCGTCATGCGCGATGAGCAGACCGTTCTGCCCGTCTCCTCGCTCATGGTGGGCGAGTATGGCCTGTCCGATCTTGCCATCTCCATGCCGACGGTCGTTGGCCGCGACGGCGTTGTCTGCCGCGTCCCCGTGCCGCTGAACGATGACGAGCAGCATGAGCTTACCGCCTCCGCCAAGGCCCTCAAGGACATCATCGACAGCGTCGACTTCTCCTGCTAAATCAAGCTCGCTAGAGCGAAAAGCTACAATGAAGGCGTCCGGGTCCACACGGCCCGGGCGCCTTTTTGGTGCAAAGTAACCTGACCCCAATGCACCATAGTTGCCCCAATGCACCATAGTTGATGGGAGGGCCATGTCGGATTCGCCTAATTTTTTAACCTATGCCCAGACGGCGTTTGATCCGTTTGAGGAGAGGCCGTTCTGCGCGGTGGATAGCCTCGTCTTTGCGTGGTTGTCCTATTTGCGTTTGCCGGGTGATATGGCGGAGCTGACGAACTGGCAGGGCCTAGACGTACGCGAGCTGCTGCGTGCCGAGTGCTACCGGGACATGATTGACGACTTGTGGGACCCGGAGGGGAGCAAGGCCTTGCTGGAGGCCGTGGCAGCAAGTCCTCGCTACCGTGGCGTGCACGTTTGCGGCTATCGTGCCGTGAGCGATGTGGTGGCGACAGAGCAGTTTGCAGCCATGGCGTTCCGGTTTCCGGCGGGGTTTAGCTATCTTTCCTTCCGGGGGACCGACAGCACGATTGTGGGCTGGAAAGAGGACTTTAACATGGCGTTCCGGTATCCTGTGCCGGCCCAGGAATCCGCGGCGCGTTATGTGGACGAGGCGGCGGATGCGATTGACGGGCCGCTTTTGTGCGGAGGTCATTCCAAGGGTGGAAACCTTGCGGTGTACGGTGCGGCGATGTGCTCCGATGTCGCCCGTGCGCGAATCGAACAGGCGTATTCCCATGATGGTCCGGGTTTCGTCGAGGAGTTTCTGAACGGCAACGCCTTTGCCGATCTTTCCGGTCGAATCGACAAGACGCTACCTCGGTCGTCGATCTTTGGCATGATGTTCGAGACGCAGGAGGACTATGCCATCGTTGAGAGCACCGAGTTCAGCCTGCTGCAGCACAATCCCTTTAGCTGGGTGGTTGATGGTCGCGACTTCGTGTACTGTGAGCGCCTGTCCGCCGGTGCTCGATACGTTGATGGCTCCATTCGCGAGATGCTGCTTGCAGTTTCGCCTAGCGAGCGCGAGCGTTTTGTAGATGCGTTGTTCTCCGTGTTTGAGGCTACGGGTGCTGAGCGGTTTGCGGATATCGCTGGGAATCTGCGCGAGAGCCTGCCCGTGATGCTCCAGGCTGCGCAAGGGTTTGACAAGGATACGCGACGCTTTGTCTCGCAGACCATCGTGGCAATTCTTAAGTGTGCGCTGCTGCCCAAACGTCCCGAGTTCAGCGTGCCTTCTAGTGGTAAGAGCCTGGCAGAACAGCTCGAGGTATGGCAGTCCGAGCTCCTGCGCTAGCCATTGGTGCAAAGCAACCTGTCCCCGATGCACCAATCTTCGATGCGCCTGGGGCGGGCTCGACCGCTATACTGGTTCGTGCTCAATTCAATCTAGAACGGAATGCCGTATATGAAAATCAATCATGCGATTCTGCATATCCTGGACTTTGACTCTGCCGTCAACGTTATGAGCCAGCGCGAGCTCGATATCGAGAGCCGTACCGTGCGCAACTTCGTGACCACGCATCTGCGCCGCGCACGTACCTCGGCCGACAATAAACGCGCCGCGTTTGCCGAGAACTCTGCGTTTGGCGGCGAGCTCAAGGGCTATTTCTTTGGCGAGCGCGAGTTCGTAGACCTGTCGCAGCAGATTGCGGAGTTCATTTCCTCCGAGCTTACCAAGGCCGAAAAAGCCGAGTCCACCGATGTGCTCGTGGCCGACTTTGACGACGATGAGGATGCCCGCTGGTTTGCCGTGATGCTGCTGGGCTCCAAGCAGGCCTTTATGCACGAGGTGGGCCGCGAGGAGGGCGAGGTACGCAACGACATCGCGCGCCACTATGCTATCCTGCCGAATCCTTCCCAAAAGGTGCCAAGCTATGCCATCGTGCGTGCGAGCACCATGGAGATCGGCTATGTGGACAAGAAGCGCAAGATTGCCGGCGAAGACCGCATGCTCATTCCCGACGGTCTGCTGCAGTGCGATACGGGCGTGTCGGGCAAGGAGGTCATCGACACCGTGACGCGCGTGGTCGAGGAAGTCGCCGAGGAGCACGGTGCCAATACGGCCGTAGCGCTCGCTAAGGTTAAGGCTGCCGTTGCCGAGAAGGTTGAGGATGACGAGGAGCTGCCGCCCTGGGATATCGTCGATGAGGTCTTTGAGGACGAGCCGGTCATCAAGGAGAGCGTACGCGCGGCGCTGACCGAAGAGAAGGTGCCCGAGCGTGTGCCCGTGGAGCGCAAGCAGGTCGAGCGTGCGGCCGTGCGCAACCACAAGATTCGTACCGATACGGGCATCGAGATCAGCTTTCCGGCCGAGATGGGCTCGAACTCCGAGTACATCGAGTTCGTCAACGAACCCAACGGCCTCATCTCCATCGAGCTCAAAAACATCGGCAGCATCGAGAATCGATAAGTTGCGTTACGCCTACAGCGGGAAAGCAAAGGCCGAAGCCCTTTGGGTCTTCGGCCTTTTTGCTTGGAGCTCAATTGAGTTGCAGACTGAGCATAAGTCAGCGAAAGCGCCCCTAAGCGAGCAAGGTGACGTGAAAGAGGAGGGAAGCGTACTTTGGTACGCGACCGACGATTGAACGTCAGATTGCCGCTTAGGGGCGCTTGTAGCGTCGACCGGTCCGTCGTTCGTTAGAACGACGGAACCAAAGGTGCAGCGTCGAGCCGTTACGCGGGTTGGTAAACCCGCGTAACTATTAAAGCTGGCGCAGGCCTTCCTCGAGGCCAGTCTTGCTGTCGGTCTTCTCGTCGCGCATCTTGATGACGCGGGCGGGGACGCCGGCCACGACGGCACCAGCGGGGACGTCCTCGACGCACACGGCGCCGGCGGCAACGACAGCGCCCTTGCCTACGTGCACGCCTTCCAGGACCACGGCGTTGGCGCCGATCATGACATCGTCCTCGATGATGACGGGCGTGGCGCTTGCGGGTTCAACGACGCCTGCCAACACGGTTCCAGCGCCGATGTGACAGTTCTTGCCCACTGTGGCGCGGCCGCCCAGCACGGCGCCCATGTCGATCATGGAGCCCTCACCGATGACGGAGCCGATATTGATGATGGCACCCATCATGATGACGGCGCGATCGCCGATCTCGACGCGGTCACGGATGATCGCGCCCGGCTCGATGCGGGCGTTGATGCCCTTAAGGTCGAGCATGGGCACGGCGGAGTTGCGGCAATCGTTCTCCACATCGTAGTAATCGATGGAATCGGCATTGGCATCAAGGATGGCTTTGAGCTCATCCCAGTCACCAAAGACGGTCTTGCCACGACGACCGCCGTAGACGTGCGCATTGCCCCACTGGACCTTCATGCCGGGCTTCTCGCGCACGTACAGTTTGACGGGCGTCTTTTTGGGCGCTGTGGCGATGTAGTTGATAATCTCCTGGGCATCCATCTCGGCTGCATTGCTCATTTGCTGTCTCTCCTTTGGGTGGATCCGGTTGATACCTGGTTAGGCAAACATGACCTGGTCGAACGTATAGAAGCCGTGCTCGCGGGTGACGAGCTTCTGCGCGGCTGCCAGGGCGCCGTTGACGAAGATCTGACGGCTTGTGGCGCGATGCGTGAGCGTGACTTCTTCGTCCTGGCCAAAGAAACTCACTTCGTGCACGCCGGCGACAGTGCCACCGCGCAGCGAGTGCATGCCGATCTCCTTGGGGTCGCGCGCTCCGCACATGCCCTCGCGGCCATAGACGGGGTGGTAGCCTGCCTTGGGCTCGGCCTCGACTACGGCGTCGAGCAGCAGCTTTGCAGTGCCGCTGGGGGCATCGACCTTTTGGTTATGGTGCGTCTCGACGATTTCGCAGTCAAAGCCGGGCAGCTCGCGTGTGGCCTGTGCTACCAGATGACGCAGGGCTGCGATACCGATGGAGTAATTGCCGGAGTGCATGACGCGGGCGTTCTGACCCAGCTCGCGCAGGCGATCCATCTGCTCGGGTGTGTAGCCTGTAGTGCCCGAGACCAACGCCGCGCCCGTGCACTCGACATAGGCGACGACGGCATCGAAGGTCACGACGTTCGAGAAGTCGATGATGACGTCGGCTGCCGGGGCGCTCTCGAGCTCGGACAAGTCGAAGCCGATGTGGGCCACGATATCAAAAACGGGCTGCCCGGCGGCGTCGACAATGCCTTCGGCGGTAGTGCGGATGAGCGAGCCCATGCGGCCCGTTCCCATAATGACGGTCTTAATCAAGCAGACCAGCTCCCTTCAGAGCATCGGTAAGTGCGGCTCGCGTGTCGTTGGCCATGGGGCACAGCGGCATGCGGTAGTTTGCCTCGATCATACCCATCTGGGCGAGCGCTTCCTTAACTGGGATGGGGTTGACCTCGCTAAAGAGGGCATTGATGAGCAGCTGGCCGGCAATCTGGATATCGCGGGCGCGCGCTACGTCGCCGTCCAGATAGGCGCGGCACATGTCGTGCACGAGCTGCGGCTGAACATCGGCCCACACACTGATGGTGCCCGAGGCGCCCAGGCTCATGAGCGGCACGGTGAGGGCGTCCTCGCCCGAGTACATGCGGAAGTCATCGGACAGCAGGTGGGCGATCTTGGCCGCGTAGGCGACGTTGCCCGAGGCTTCTTTAATACCCATGATGTTGGGGTGCGCGGCCAAGCGCTCTACGTTGCGCTCGCTGATGCCGCAGCCGCAGCGGCCGGGGATGTTGTACAGGATGCAGGGGATATCCACGGCATCGGCAACGGTCTTAAAGTGCTGGTAGATGCCCTCCTCGTTGGACTTGTTGTAGTAGGGGGTAATGAGCAGCAGGCCGTCGGCGCCCAGGCCCTGATAGGTGAGCGACTTGGTGAGCATGGTCTGCGTGGAGTTGGAGCCCGAGCCGGCGATGACGGGGACACGGCCTGCAACCTGCTTGACCACCGCGGCGACAACGGAGTTGTCCTCATCGTCAGTCATCGTGGCGCTCTCGCCGGTGGTGCCCAGGGTGAGGATGGCGTCGGTACCGTTTTGCAGGTGGAAATCGATAAGGCGCTCGAGCGCGTCAAAGTCGACGCTTCCGTCCTTTTTAAACGGCGTGACGAGGGCGACGATCGAACCCTCGAGGTTGCGGATATCCATGTTCTTCTCCTTCGCTTCCGCGATCTGGATGCGTTTGTTCCACTGAGCGGCGACGGCCAGACGCTCGTCCTGGGCGCGACGGCGGGCACTTTCGGCGCGCGACTTGGCCAGCAGCTCTCGGCCGCTAGGCAGCACGTCGAGCGTGGCAAAGTAATCGCCCGGGCGCTCAGCACGGCGGATGAGGTCGGCCGAGCCATCGGGGCGCAGCAGCACCTCGGCGGAGCGCAGACGGCCGTTGTAGTTGTAGCCCATGGAGTAGCCATGCGCGCCGGTATCGTGGATCACGAGCAGGTCGCCCATGTCGATATGCGGCAACTCGCGATCAATGGCGAACTTGTCATTGTTCTCACACAGATTGCCCGTGATGTCGTAGGTGTCCGTAACGGGTGCTGCGGTCTTGTCGGCGCCACCCGGCTGTCCCATCACCGTAATGTGGTGGTAAGCGCCATACATGGCAGGACGGATCAGATCGACGGCGCTTGCGTCCACGCCGATATAGTCCTTGTAGATCTGCTTTTCGTGGATGGCCTTGGTCACCAGGCAGCCGTAGGGGCCCATCATAAAGCGACCCATCTCGGTGCAAATCGCCACATCGCCCATGCCGGCGGGAACCAAGATCTCGTCGTAGGCCGCGTGTACGCCCTCGCCGATGGCACGGATGTCGTTAGCCTGCTGCTCGGGCAGGTAGGGGATACCCACACCGCCGGACAGATTGATAAAGGCGACATGTGCGCCCGTTTCACGCTCCAGGCGCACGGCAAGCTCAAAGAGGATGCGCGCAAGCTTGGGGTAGTAGTCGTTGGTGACGGTGTTGCTGGCAAGGAATGCGTGGATGCCAAAGTCCTCGGCGCCCTTGGCCTTGAGCATGCGGAAGGCCTCGAAGAGTTGCTCGGTGGTCATGCCGTATTTGGAGTCGCCGGGGTTATCCATGATGCCGTTGGAGAGCTGGAATAGACCGCCCGGATTAAAGCGGCAGCTGACCGTCTTGGGGATGGGTCCCGCAACGCGCTCAAAGAACTCGATGTGGCTGATGTCGTCAAAGTTGACGATGGCACCCAGCTTGTCGGCGAGCTCAAAGTCCGCCGCCGGTGTGTCGTTGGACGAGAACATGATGTCGTGTCCGGTGATGCCCAGCGAGCGGGCGATCATGAGCTCGGTATAGCTCGAGCAATCGCAGCCGCAGCCGTATTCGTTGAGAATGGAGATGAGTGCCGGGTTGGGGTTGGCCTTGACGGCAAAGTATTCCTTAAAGCCCGGGTTCCATGCAAAGGCGTCGCGCACTTCTTGCATGTTGCGGCGGATGCCCGCCTCGTCGTATAGATGAAACGGCGTGGGGAACTGCTCGACGATATGCTCGAGCGTCTCCTTGTCCACAAACGGCTGCTTGGCCGCATATGCCTCGTTGGGAGTCAATGACATGTCCCGTAAACCTCGCTATCCAGACGGCGCTACCTGCGCATCGAATCCGCATAGCGTGGACCCAATGTCCGGATAGCGCTCCCGCATTGCTGCAGACAGTCCTGCGGGTGTTTCCCGCAGGCCCACCAGGCTGTTCGTGCCCGAAAAACCCAGTTCGGCGGGTTTCGCCTCCCCGCGGGGTCAAAGCCTGCCGGCTCGCCCGCGGCTCTTCGTGCCCGCGCCTCTATCAAGTGGTAACGACCCTACCACGTTGCACTTTACCAAACAAGAGTATTCGTATATAACGTTTAAAAAATGCAGGGATATGCTGGAAATAAGGGTGTAGCAATTTTGCGGCACAATAGATAGCAGCCGACGCGCACCTACGAAAGGAACCAATATGGCCGAGCTCCAAGAACTCCGTCGCTACCGCCGCGACTTGCACAGGATCCCGGAGCTCGACTTCGATCTTCCGCAGACGATCGCCTATATCGAGGGCGTGTTGGCACCGCTCACCTGCGATGTGACCCATCCGTGCCCCGGCTGCGTCTGCGCTTTCTTCGACGCTGGCGTTGGCGCCGCGCATGCCACGGCGATTCGCGCCGATATGGATGCGCTGCCCATTGCCGAGGCAACGGGGGCAGCGTTCGCTTCGACCCATCCCGGCAAGATGCATGCTTGCGGGCACGATGGACACATGGCCATGGCGCTTTCGGCGGCAACCTTTGTCGACCGTACGATCCGTGAGCAGCCGGGCGCCATTAAGCGCAATGTGCTCTTTGTGTTTCAGCCGGCCGAGGAGACGACTGGTGGTGCCAAGACGGTGTGCGAGAGCGGCGTGTTCGAGCGCTACGGGGTGGATCGCATCTTCGGCTTCCACGTGTGGCCCGATCTGCCTGCGAACACGTTGGCGAGCTGCTCCGGCCCATTGCTGGCGCGTTCGAGTGAGACACACATTCATATTCACGGGACGAGCATCCATATCGCTAAGACCTATGGCGTTCCGGTCGAGGAGTCGCACGATGCGGCGCTGGCGGCTGCCAAGTTCTTGGTTTCCGAGCGCGAGCTCATGGACGAGTTGGGTGTCGACGAGCCCTGCATTGGTAAGTTCGGCCTGCTGCAGGCCGGCACCGTCTGCAATGCGGTGGCGGGGGAGGCCCATGTTGCCGGCAGCCTACGTGTGTTTACGGACGACATGTTCGACCGCGCGCGCGAGGGCGTGCGCCGCGTGCTGGACGATGCCTGCGTCGCAACGGGCTGCACATATGACCTCGATTTTGCCGAGGGCTATCCGCCGGTCGATAACGATCCCGAGCTGTTCGCCCACATTGCGCCTGTCTTGTCCGAGCTGCAACTCGTGGATGAGCCTTTGCTGATTGCCGAGGACTTCGCTTTCTATCAGCGCCATCTGCCAGGCGTGTTCTTCCTCCTGGGTACGGGCGTGCCGGAGGGACAAGATAATCCGATCGATTCGGATGGCTGTCCCGCCTATGCCACGAGCGCTCTGCATACCGATACCATGCTCTTTGACGAGGAAATTCTACTCAAGGGCCTCGATGTCTACAAACGATTGCTTAACTTGGAGTGACGATGAAGCGCCGACAGTCTTCCGTATATAGTCCGGGTGGATGCGGGTGTGGCTTGCTGCTGCTTCCGGTTATTGCTGTGAGCATTGGCGTGATGTTTGCGCTTGCCGGGTTGGCCGCGGCGGCGCTCGTGCTGCTGATTGTGGCCATTGGCGTGACGGTCTGGCTGTGCCGTTCTCGCGAGCAACGTCGTGCCGATGGTAAGACCAATGTTGGATGGACCATCTTTTTAGTCGTCGCCTACCTATTGAGCATCAGCTATTTAGTTTTCTTTATCCTGTTGCTTGCGAGTACCTTTACCGGGGAATCCGTCACGTTGGGTTGATACACAGCCAGCAGACGGTCGCGCAAAGTGCGTTTGCTCGGCGTTTGGATAACTGCATTGGCCGTTTACCGCGACCTTAGCTCTCAGCTAATGAATTCAAGTTCAATCCTTCCTACGATGTGCTGTGTGCCGGCACGGTAGCCGGATCGTAGGAAGGATGAATAATGGCAAAAGAGGGAAAGAAGCCGATCGGCAAGATTGTCCTAGGCATCATCGTGGTGCTGGTTATTGTCGGCGCCGTGGGCTCTATGGGCGGCAACTCAACCGATTCGTCTGCGAGCGATTCGGCAAAACCTGCCGAGACGACACAGCAGGCTGAGGAGCAAAAAGAACCGCAAGAACCGTATACCATTGCTGACGAGGCTGAAGACACTTCCAATCAGTTTACCTATAAGATCACGGGCACGCTGACCAATAACACGGACAAGGAAAAGAGCTACATTCAGATTGAATATGTTCTGTATGATGCCGATGGCAACCAGGTTGGAACGGCTCTTGCAAACACCAATCATCTGAAGGCGGGCGGCTCCTGGAAGTTCGAGGCGCTGGGTACGGTGTCTCCCGACCAGGTTGCTAGCTGGGAGCGTTCGGACGTAAGCGGTTTCTAGCATGTTGCATGCACTGGGGGAGGTGAAGTCGTATGCCCGATAAAAAGCTGACCGAGGAGTTGCTCAATGAGCTTCTCGATGCGCCGAACATCGATGGCTATATCAGGGAGCACGACTTTGCCGCCCCGTCGCTTTCGGACTACCTGAAGCAGCTACTGCAGGAAAAGGGCTTGGAGCGTTCGCGCGTGGTTCGTATGGCCGATCTCAATGAGACCTTTGGCTATCAGATCTTTACCGGCGCGCGTCATCCGAGTCGCAATAAGGTGCTGCAGATTGCCTTTGCGATGGCGTTGACGCTCAAAGAGACCAACCGTGCGTTGACGGCTGCCGGGGTAAGCGTCCTTAACTGCAAGGACCGCCGCGATGCGATCATCATCTTCTGTATCGATCGCGGGTGCAGTCTCCAAAAGGTCAACGAGGAGCTGTATCGCTTTGGCGAGGAGACGGTGAGTTAGCGGCTGATATCTGAGCCGGCGGAGCTGTCGAACAACGATGCAAACGAACGGGGCGCGGATGCCATGGGGTGTCTGTGCCCTGCGCTATGATGGAGGCTATGGATACTCAGACCCCAACATATTCCGATGACGAGCTGACCGCAGCGCTTGCCGAGCACCTGGCGTCGCTCGATCGCGACGACAGCTATCGCGTGGAGTGTGTACTTAAGCGCTCGTCCGTTGAAACAACCGAGCTCGTGTACTTTGAAGGAACCGGCGGTGGTTCGCTCGGCCCCTTTGTCCGTAAACGCATCGATGCTTCGGCTCAAATCGGCGGGGCATACGAGCGCCTGTTTGCCGCTCAGCGGGCAGGCAGGCGTTTTGAGCACCTGCCCAGAATCGTCGATTGTCGTCGTGTGGGCGACGAGCTCAACGTGGTTATGGAATACATCGAAGGGGAGACGCTCGGGGCGCTGGTGTACCGTCTGGGAGCCACCCCCGATTATGCGCGTGAACTGTATCCTGCCCTATGCGACGCCGTGGGCGAGCTCCATGCCGGTTTTGCAATGGCGGGGGAGACGTCGGCGCCGGTGATCCATCGCGACCTCAAGCCGTCGAATATCATCGTGACAGGTGCCAACTATACGCCTGATGACGGCCTGACGTTTTCATCGCTGGTGATTATCGACTTGGGGATCGCGCGCGTATGGCGCGATGGCGCCGATGCCGATACCGTCAAGTTTGGGACACGGCCCTATGCGCCGCCCGAGCAGTATGGGTTTGGGCAGACGAGCGTGCGAAGCGACGTCTACGCACTTGGCGCCCTGTTGTTCTTCTGCTTGACGGGAGTCGGCCCTAAACCAGGGTTCGACATGCGCGAGCAATGCGAGGCGCGCGGCATTCCCACTCCACTTGCCGATGCCGTCTGCATGTCGATGGCGCTCGACCCGGCCAAGCGTTTTGCGAGCGCGGAAGCGTTGGGACGGGCGACGCGCGCGGCATACGATCTAAGTCGCCCCGTGCGGCCTCCTGCGCCTGCGTCTGTCCGTACTCCGGCCTCGGAGACGGTGTCGACGCCCCAAGGGCTCCAGAACCCCGCAGGGCTTCCTAGGCCTGCCGCCTCTGTTGCATGCGGTCTGCTCTCTCGCGTTCCGGAGTCTCTGGGGCGCATTTGGAATACGCTCGTCTGCTTCTCACTGCTTGTGTTCTTTGCCGGAAGTCACTTTGCCGTCTTTCACCCCACGGGAGCAAACCAAAGCTACCCGACGTGGCTTCTCATAATCGAGTATTTTTTCTTTGTCGATGGCCTTATGGTGCTTATGCATTTTGCGCTGCTCGATAAGCGCCGTCTTCGTCGGCGATTCGCACTGCTCGACAGCTATCGCGGCAAGAAGCTCGCGAAACTCTGGCTCAAGGCATTGGGTGTGCTGCTCCTATGCATGATCGTCATAGTCGCGGTTGCCAATGCGACCGGCGTCGTCGATACCTCCGCTACCTAAAAGAAAAGGGCCCCATTGGGGCCCTTTGCAGTTGCACTTAGATGCGGTTCATCTGAGCGGCGACTTTGTTGTACCAGTCCTGCCACGTGGGCGGGCAGTACTTTTTGGCCGCTGCCGGGGTAAGGGTGGAGCCGTAGTTGGCGCCCAGATAGGCGACGTGAGCGGAGATGCCCTCGCTCCAGCTGCCAAAGCTGCGCCAACCGCCGCCACGGGCACTCCAGCCCCAGGCGTTGTAAGAATTGGCGCAATAAGCACCCTTGGTGCTCTCGATGCAGGCGATGGCGGGGGACCAACGGGGGTCGACACCGGTATTCCAAGCGGCGACGGCAAAGTTGTAGCCCTGGCCTGCCATGGGGGAGCCGGCGAGATAATTGTCGATGCGGCCCGTCCACTCATTAATGAACGAATCGTAATCGGAGCTACCGGTATTGGCGTTGTTCACCGTGGTGTCGATGGTGGTGTTGGTGTTGGTGGCCTGGCTGCTGGAATTGCTGCCGCTTACGCCCTCGCCCGAGAGCTTCTCGGCGGCAGCGGCCTTATCGGCCTCAAGCTTGGCAAGTTCGGCGGCATTTTCCTGCTCGGCTTTTGCCTGTGCCTCGCTGCGGAGCTGCTGGGCCTGAGCTAACGCATCCTCGGCGTTTTTCTGCTCTGCCTCAAGCTGAGACTTGGCCTGCTGGAGCTCGGCCTTGTTCTGCTCGAGTTCGGTTTGCATGTTATTGAGCTGTTCGATCTCGTCGACGCTCGAGCTCGTGATCTGGTTGGTGTATTTGCAGGTCGTGATGAACTCACCCAGGCTCTGCGCATTGACCAGGAAGCTCACGATGGGATTGGTGCCCTTCTGATACTTGTACAGATCGCGCATGGCAGAGCTTGCCTTGGCCTGCTGCTCGGGAAGCTTAGCCTCGATTTCCTCGATGCTCGCCTCATTGGAGTCAATCTGCTTTTGCAGGTCATCGAGTTTGGTGCGGGCGTCGTTGTAGGCGCTCGTGGCGGCTTCGATCTTCTGCTGGGCTGCGGAAAGCTGGTCCTGCGTTGCCTGCGAGGCGGCATACGCCGCAACGGGGGAGAGCATCGGTGTGGCCGTCAGCGCAACGGCGAGCGCGGCGCTCGTGATGATACGAGCCGGCTTCGACGCGATGAGCGCTGCGGTGCGATGATTCGAATGCTGCATCCAGTCCCTCTGCAATCAATCGTAGGTTATGGTTCGAACGGTATTCTACTACTGCTTTCGACCTCAACTTGAACCTTAAAGGTTCCAAAGGGTCAAGTTGAACTTGAGGCTTTGGCTTTGACCTGCAGTTATGATGAATTGTTGAGAAACCATAGAGTTCAACTTTAACGTTACGGGGGCCTGTTTGCGGACGGGCTTTCGGTCGTGAAAGCTATCTCAACAGGGGGTTTGCAGCTACAAGGCCCCATCGCGGTGAGTGCGGCCTTTATGCTGGACGATTACGTCGATTGCCATAGATACGGTGGAGCTTTGGGCGCCGGCGGCTTGGCACGCTAGAATAAATCAGTTGCGCAAAGACCGCCCGTTGTGTGGGCAGTTCATGATAGGAAGTTTCCATGGCATTGCAATTTACAGAGCGCGAGTTCATTCCCGTGCTGCTCGGTGGCGACATCAACGCCTATTCGGTGGCGCGCGCCTTCTACGAGGAGTACCAGGTCAAGAGTCTGGTCTTTGGCAAGTACCAGACGGGTCCCGCGTACCGCAGCCAGATTATCGACTACACGCCCAACGTGGATATCGACACCATGCCCGTGATGCTCAAAACCGTCAACGGCATTGCCCAAGCGCATGCCGACAAGACGATTGTCCTTGTGGGTTGTGGCGATAACTATGTCGCTCTCGTGGCTCAGGCCAAGGACGCTCATGAGCTGGCGGATAACATCGTTGCTCCCTACGCGCCCTACAGCATGCTCGAGCAGTGCCAGAAGAAGGAGATCTTCTACGAGCTGTGCGAGAAGCATGGCGTGCCCTATCCGCACACGTTTACCTTTACCAAGGCGATGCTCAATGCCCAGGGTGAGGCGCCTGCCGAAGTGCTCGACCAGATCGATTTTCCTTACCCGATGATTCTGAAGCCTTCTGACGGCATCATGTGGTGGCAGCACGAGTTCGAGGGCCAGAAAAAGGCCTATGAGATTGCCGACCGTGCCGAGCTGGAACAGGTCATTCGCGACTCGTATGCCAGCGGCTACACCGACGACCTGATCTTGCAGGATCGCGTGCCCGGCAACGACGAGTACATGCGCGTGCTCACCAGCTATTCCGACCGCAACGGCAAGGTCCGCATGATGTGCCTGGGTCACGTGCTGCTCGAGGAGCATCAGCCCCATGGCGTCGGTAATCACGCCTGCATCATCACCGAGCCCAATGATGAACTCATGGGCGGCGTGCGCAAGTTGCTCGAGGACCTTCACTTTGTGGGCTATTCCAACTTTGACGTTAAGTACGACGAGCGCGACGGCTCGTTTAAGTTCTTCGATTTCAACACGCGCCAAGGTCGCAGCAACTACTACGTCACCAACAGTGGCTTTAACGTTGCCAAGTATGTTGTGGACGAGTATGTGTTCAATCGCCCGTTTGAGCCGGAGTTTGTGACGGCGCAGGACGAGGCGCTGTGGATGGTCGTCCCCATGGGCGTCGTCGACAAATACGTCAAGGATCCCGAGCTGCGCGCTAAGGTGCATCGCCTGGACAAGGAAGGCAAGGGCGCCGACCCTTCGTTTATGAAGGGCGACTTTGTCTTTAACCGCTGGCTGCGCATGTGGCACACCAAGCTGCGCCACTTTAAGCTGTTCAAGACGTATTACAAGTAGATGAGTGCGGCGCCCGTCCGGTTTGCATCGGGCGGGCGCGGGTATGATACGCGCAATTGCGCAAACGTCACCAAGGAGGCGGCGATGGAAAAGCTGGGAGTTATCGGCGGCATGGGCGCCGAGGCCACGTCGTATTACTACGACCAGGTGGTGCGTCATACGGCGGCCGCCTGCGATCAGGAACATATCGACATGGTGGTGCTCTCCAAGTCGACCATGCCCGACCGCACGCTGGCCATTAAGACCGGCGAGCATGCCAAGCTGCTGGCGACCATGAAAGAGTGTGCCCAGGCACTCGAGTCGCTGGGCTGTGCGCACATTGCCATTCCCTGCAACACGTCACACTACTTTTACGACCAGATCCAGTCGTTTACGAAGGTGCCGATTATCCACATGCCGCGCGAGTCGGTTCGCTATGCCCTTGCGGGTGCGGTGATGGGGGAGTGCGAGTTCGACCCCAACCTGAGTATGCCGGCCGAGCCGGTGCACAAGATCGGTATCATGGGAACCGACGGCACCGTGGGCGCGGGCGTCTACGGCCGCGAATGCGAGGCTGCGGGTGTCGAGGTTGTCTATCCCAGCGAGAAACGTCAGAACGATGTGATGTCGCTTATCTACGATGATGTGAAGGCCGGACGTGAGCCCGATATGGATAAGTTCGACCGCGTGATGTGGGAGTTCGCCCGTAGCGGCTGCGACCGCGTCATTCTGGCCTGCACCGAGCTATCGGTGCTGCAGAAGTACCGAGAGATGCCCGAGATTACCCTCGACGCCATGGATGTCCTGGTGCGCGAATCCATCATCCGCAGCGGCGCCCCCTACCGCCTCTAGCTTCCGACCTGCCAAAAGGGACAGGTTTATTTTGGTAGGTTTTATCTGGTGAAACAGTAAAGGCCTCGGCTCGTTTGGTGCGAGCCGAGGCCTTTTGCGTTGGGCGGTTGCTGTCGGTGGTGAACTAGAACAGGAAGCCGATGGCGATGAGGGCGATGCTGGCGACGAGCACGGCGATGTCCAGGCCCTTGATGGGGTAGCGCTTGTACGAGCTGGCGCGCGTGCGCAGATAGAAGCCGCGCTGTTCTGCCGCCAAGGCTGTGGCATCGGTCTTGCCCACGCTCGAGATGAGCAGTGGCACGCACAGTGGCAGCATGAGCTTAAGCTTCTTGATGGGGTTCTTGGTGTCGTACTCGACGCCGCGTGCGGTCTGCGCCTCCATGATGGCGTTCATCTCCTGACCAAACACCGGCACAAAGCGCAGCGCCGTGGTAAAGGTGAAGGCATAGCGATACGGTACGTGCAGCACCTCGACGCAGGCGTTGGCAAGGTCGTTGAGCTTGGTCACCATGAGCATGAGGATGAGTGGTAACGCCACACCCAGTAGGCGCAGACAGGCCTTCGATCCTGTGATGAGGCCCGTGTCGGTGATAAAGCCCCACACCACGTTGCCATCGCGCATAAAGGCCAGCTGGAGCACCAGCATGATAAGCGCGAGCGGGATCAGCAACTTGAGCAGCGAGAACAGACGGTCGACGACGCCGGCATAGGCACCCAGCGCAAGGGTGAGTGCCAAAAAGCCCAGCAGCGCCACGTGGGTGTCGGACAAGAAGATGCCGACGATGATGGCGGCGGCGAGGCCCAGTTTGACGACGGGGTTCAGGCGATGCAGTAGCGTATCGCCCGGCATGTAGTCGATGACGTTAACCACGGTGGACCATCTCCTTGGTAATTCGAACGACATCGGTGACCTCGCTCACCTGCGCAAAAGCGGGCGAGACGGAAGATGCCAGACGGCGCGAGAGTTCAATAACCTGGGGAGGCTCCACGTAGGCACGCCGCATGAGATCGATGTTCGAGAATAGCTCGTGCGTGCGGCCGCGGTCGAGGATGCGACCGTCGGCCATTACCACAATGCGCTCGGCAAAATCCGAGACGACTTCCATATCGTGGCAGACCATGATAACGGCGCAACCGCGCTCGGCCATGGTGCGCACCGTTTCCATGACGGTCATGCACTCGCGGTAATCAAGGCCGCTCGTGGGCTCGTCGAGCACGACGATCTTGGGCTCAACCACTACGACGGAGGCAAGCGCCACCATTTGTCGCTGACCGCGCGAGAGCGAGAAGGGCGCCTCGTCGGCCGGCAAGCCAAAGCGGTCGATGACGAGCTGGGCGCGACGCAGCGCCTCGGCACGGTCGATGCCGGTAAGCTCCAAGCCAAAGGCGACCTCGTCGAGCACGGTGTCCTTGCAGATCTGGCGGTCGGGGTTTTGGAAGAGGGTTGCGACTTCGCGGGCGATACGGCTCGTGGGAACGGCTGCGGTATCCAGTCCCGTGACGCGCACGCTGCCCGAGGCGGGCTTAAGCAGGCCTGTGAGCAGCTTGGTGAGCGTGGTCTTGCCGGCACCGTTTTGGCCGACGATACCCACGAGCTCGCCGGGATAGAGGGTCAGGTTGAGGTCGTGGACGGCGGCGCCGCCATTGGGATAGGCAAACTCAACATGATCGAAGGTGAGCACGGGCTCGGCGTCCTTGGCATGAGGGCGCAACGACGGTGCATGCGGGGAACCAGCGGGCGCCTGGGCTTCGATGGCCGAGTGTGCGGGGTCGACGATGCCCGAAATCAGGCGCTCGGCCTCATCGACATCCAAGCAGGGGGTACCGCTTACCAGGCCATCGGCCTCGAGGCTATTGAAGATACGCGTGACGCGAGGGCAGTCGACGCCGATGGCACGGAGCTCGTCGGTATGCGCGAAGACCTCGTGTGGCTCGCCCTGCAGCGCGATTTCGCCCTGGTTGAGCACGAGCACGCGGTTGCAGTACTCCGAGAGCAGGGCGACCTTTTGCTCAACGACGACGATGGTGATTCCAAGTGCGCGGTTTGCCTCACGTAGCGTCTCGAAGACCAACGTGGAGCTGGCGGGGTCGAGTGCCGCGGTGGGCTCGTCGAGAACCAAGACGCGCGGACGCATGGCGAGGATGGCGGCGATGGCTACCTTTTGCTTCTGTCCGCCCGAGAGGGTGGCGATCTCGCGGTCGCGCAGGTCGCTGATGCCGACGGTCTCGAGCGTTTCGCTCACGCGCTGCTCGATCTGGTCGTGGGGAACGCCAAAGTTCTCGAGTCCAAAGAGCATCTCGTCCTCGACGACCGAAGCGACCATCTGCGTGTCGATATCCTGCAGCACACTGCCGACGATTTGCGACACGTCGGTGAGCGAGACCTCGCAGGTGTCGTGGCCGTCGACCATGACGGACCCAAAGAACGTGCCGGTGTAGTGGTGGGGCACGGCGCCCGACAGGCAGGCGGCAAGCGTGGACTTGCCGGCGCCCGAGGGCCCGATGATGCCGATGAAATCTCCCTTGTTCACGCTGAGCGAGATGTGGCTAAGCGCCTGCTCGGTCTGCGTGCCATAGGAGAACGAGACATCGTCGACGTTGATGATCGTTTCCATGGATACCTTTCATAGTCATTGGGGACGTTCTTACATGACTAGTCGTTTAAGAACGTCCCCAAGAGCTAGTTGTTTGGGACAGTCTTTGTTGGTGGAGTGCGGAGACGGCTTTACGAGGGGCCCCAGGTTGGCGCGAAAGAGGAGCGAAGCGTACTTGGGTACGCGAGCGACGAATGAACGCCAAGATGGGGTGGCTCGTAAAGCCGAGCGGGTTAATTGAGCCTAAGGGCCTTCTGGATGGGCAAGTAGAGGGCACCGACCAGAATGGCGTTAAAGACGGCGGTCATGGCGACGACGGGCAGCATAGCGGCGGCGAGCTCGCCCACCACGCCGAGCATGGCCATCTTGATGACCATGAAGATGACGCCCGAGACAAAGGTGGTCACGAACGTTGCGACGATAGCGACGGCAGACTTGAACTGTCCGTCCTTGGCAGCAGCGTTGACGATGACGGCCATGAGCATGGCGGCGATGCCCTCGGCGGCAAAATCGACGAACGGCGAGGTGGTGGTGATCTGGATCACGGCAGCCGAGATGAGGCCAATGACGAGCGCCTGGCCGATGTTGGGGCGAACGACCAGGATGGTGAGGCAGAAGGCCGAGATGATGAACTCGGGGCTGATCATGCCGCCCGAGATGCCCGAGATTGCCTTGCCGACGGTGAAGTTGAGGATGAAGCCGGCGGCGAGCAGGATGGCGAGCAGGACGAGAGCACGGACGTCGAGTTTGCCGCGGTCGGCGGTCTGGACGGTGCGGGGCTGGGCGGCGGTGGTGTTCTGAGACATGGTGAAAATCCTTTCGGAATGGGAGTGCAAGAGAAAAGCGGAGGCGCGTGATGCGAATGCGATCGGGCTCGAGATAGAAAAAGGCCCCCGGTCGAAACCGGAGGCCTTCCAATCACCTAGAGCGCAAAAACAGGCGTGAGGGACTCACTGTCGACCGATCCTATTCGCATCACGCCACCACCAGTTGTTGAGAGACTTCATCGTGTTCTTCATGTTGGTGGCTCCTTTCGTGATGCCGTGGCGCGGTCGCACCTAATTGCTGTTGCGCTGCACTATAGCACAGCGAAGTGTGTGCGGGGAAATCTTTTTTGAAAAGATTTCAGGCGGGTTTCCCGCCGGTCAAAAGAGCGGGCTGAGCGGGCGAGGCTGCCATCGCTGCCTTGCCCACTCGGCTAGGACATGAGGGCCTTAGGCCTTCTTGCGACGATAGATCACGTAGGCGCAGACACCGATGATGACGACGGCGCCAACGGCCATGGCAGCCATGTTGTTGCCCTCGGACTTCTCCTCGGTGGCCTCTTCCTCTTTGACCTCGGGCTCGGCTACATCCTCATCGGAGAGGGCCTCGTCGGCGTAGGTGATGGACTCGACCAGGCAGTCGTTGTCGGCATCGTAGTCACTCGGGACGAACTCCTCGGAGAAATCCTCCTCCTTGAGGTAGTCACGCATCTCCTCGAGCATAGCCTTGCACTTGAGGTAGGTGTTCTTGGTGGCAGCCTTGCCGGCCTTGTTTGCCAGGGCGGTGCGGGCCTCGGTGCCCTCAGTGGCCTGCATGGCATCGTCGACGGTTAGGTTCTGCTCGATGAGTTCCTTCTGCAGGGCGTCGAGATAGGCGCGGACGCCGGTGGCGCAGTGGTCGCGGTTCTCATAGGCGAGTGTGTTGATGTCCATGAGGACGTAGTTGATGGAGTTCTTGGGCTCCTCGTTGTTCACGACGTCTTCCTCTTCGCAGTGATCGAAGGAGACATCCTGATCGCTGAAGTAGGGGCTGACCTCGGTGAGCAGTGCGGAGTAGAAGGGGGTGGCGACGGAGAATTCGGCGTTGGAGAGCATCTCCCACTGAATGGTCGCGATCTCGGGGTCCATGCCCTGACGGATCTGGAAGGTGTGGATTTCGGTGTTGCGGTTGGAACCAATGGCATAGGCGCCGTCGGTGTTGGCGTTGAGGCCGGCGACATTCTCGCCACGAGTAGCAAAGCTGCGGATCATCTCAAAGGTGTTCCAGTCGGACTTGCCGGGCTGGAAGAACAGCGGCTGCATCTCGTGGACCAGGGCGCCGGTCGTGGCGCGAGCATCTTCGCGCTCGTCCTTAACGATCTCGTAGTCGGTGCCCTCGGCAAGCGGAGCCATGAAGTAATCGCGGCCTTGGATATAGCGCGACCAAGAATGCATGGCCTGCTCGCTAATTTCCTCACCGTAGGTCTGGGCAACGTCGAACTGGCCGTCATCGAAGTACTTGGCAAAGCCCTTTTCTTCGGGCATGGTCTGAATGTCCTTGGAGTGGAGGCAGTTCTCGGTGTCGTCGAGGTTAACCTTGTAGTTAAGGTTGCCGATGTTGGGGTTGACCGAGGCGATGTCGTCGGTGAGCTTCATGGCAATCCACTGATGGCCAGAAAGTCCGACGAACAGCCAGGTCTCGTTGTTGTCGGCGATGATGATCTGGTCGTTGGTGCAGATGCCCTGCTCATCGACCAGACTTCCGAGGAGCTCGACGCCCTCGCGGGCCGTGGCGCTCTCGCCCAAGATGACGCTGGCGTAGTTGTACTCACCGATGCCGGTCTCCTCGGTGAGGGGGTCGGCCTCCTCGGCCTTCTCATTGTAGGAGGTGCTCAGCGTGGCAGAGCAGGAGACGCCCTTCTCGTTGATGCCAGCCTCGGAATAAGCGTCATAGCGATCTTCCCACTGAGAGGGGTTGTCGCGAACGAAGGTGTAGCGATACGTGGGGCCCGTGGACTTGTACTCAAAGCCGGATTCGAGCGAGGTGTACTTGCTACCGTCCTTGTGCGCAGGCTCAATGCCAAAGTGCTTGAT
Organism: Collinsella sp.; assembly: GCA_019414445.1. Taxonomy (GTDB): domain Bacteria; phylum Actinomycetota; class Coriobacteriia; order Coriobacteriales; family Coriobacteriaceae; genus Collinsella. The sequence goes on along the minus strand of DXMA01000006.1, from coordinate 39,618 downwards.
ATAGCGTGTGCTAAAGTCCTCTGCGCGGCCGTAGTACGTGTTGCCGTCCGCCGTGAGTTTGCTGCCCATGTAGATCTGGGTGCAAGCGAGTGCCGAGGTCGGCATGGCCATAATGGCCGCAGCTCCGAATGCAAGGCCGCAGCCAAGCTTCTTGAGCGTGTTGACGGGATGAGTAAGCCTCATAATCCCTCCCAACCGTTGAAACCCCGCGGAACCGTGCAGGATTTCAGCTAATAAATACATCTATTAGCCTATCGGAAGTCTAAAGAGTATTCACTAGATTCGATGAAATACTCGATGAGCGTCATAAAATATGCGATGAGCGGATAAGAATACTCATTTTGTAGCTTTAGTTAAATAAAGGCACCCTGCAATTACTGTAGCCGAATAAAGTGCCTTGCACGGGCCGCAAAGAAAAATCCCCCGGTGTTTGGCAAATGCATAAACAACGGGGGATACGATAATTGGATGAATATCATACCAATGTGGAATTACTTCTTCCGGCGGTGGATCACGTTGATCGCATAGCCGACGAGCATGGCCAAAACGATGATGATAAAGCCGAGCAGGGGATTGTCGTTCATGGGGTCCTCCTATTTACCAAGCGGTGAGAATTCGTCGACGATGAGGTCGAGGCATTGCGGAAGCGCGCGGGCTCCAAAGACGCCCGAGTTGCTGGAGATGATCTCGCCATCAAACTGCATGCCCAACGACGGCGTGCAGGTGATCTTGGCTTCTTTGGTCTGGATGATCTTGAACTGCGGACGGCCGAGCACCTTGCCGGCGGGGTCGAGCGCGGCGGTGATCACGGTGGGCAGGAGCTGGACGGTTTTTACGGGCTCGATGACCGCGATGTCGACCATGCCGTCGTTCATGCGGCAATCGGGGAACAGGTTGATGTCGTTTTGGATGACCGAGGTGTTACCGGCCATGCAGCAGATGCCATCGAGCTCCTCGACAATGCCGTCATGCTCAATGGTAAAGTGCGCCACCGTGGGGTTGGGCGTTGCGAGCGCGGAGAGGAAGTAGGCGATCTCGCCGATGTCGTTTTTAGTGGGGGCGGCCTTCATCATAATCTCAGCGTCAAAGCCCGAGCCGGCGATGATGATAAAGCCATGGCGCTTTTCGTTGTCGTTCTCGTCGAGCCAAAAGAGCTCGCCCATGTCGACTTTGACCGTGCGGCCGGCGCGGCATGCCTTGGCGAGCGCCGCTGCCTCGGGGGCATTGCCGATGTTGTTAAAGAATAGGCAGGCCGTGCCGGAGGGGAAAACCAGCGTGGGGACGCCGCAGCCGCGCATCTGGTCGAGCATGTTGGAGACGGTGCCGTCGCCGCCCGAGACGACCACGCGGTCGAACTCGCGAACGTCTGCCACGGCGTCCTCGGGCTCCATGCCATCGCCGATAAAGCGCATCACGACCTCGTCGCCGCCCTGTGCAAGGGCGTGCGTGAATGCGTAGATTTCATCTGAGCTGGGGCCCGATGCCGGGTTGTGGATGATAAGGCAGCGCATACTTACGTTCCCGTTCTGTGACTAACCGAGTATAGTTGTAAGGCAATGCCGATATCCTACCCGTGTTTTTCGGGCCTAACCTTATTCGATGGGTTGATATGTACATTTCCACACATCAGGCTCTGCTCGACTTTTGTCAGCGCGCCCACGAGTTCGACGCGATTGCCGTCGATACCGAGTTTTTGCGCGAGCGCACGTTCCATCCGCGCCTGTGCCTGGTTCAGATTGCTACCCCTGCCGAGAGCGTCGCGGTCGATCCTCTGGTGATCGACGACCTATCGCCGCTGGCAGAGCTTATGGCCGACGAGAGCGTGACCAAGGTCTTCCACGCCTGCTCACAGGATATGGAGGTTATGCTCCATACCGTGGGCGTGCTGCCGCGTCCCATTTTTGACACGCAGGTGGCCGCCGCCTTTTTGGGCGAGCGCCAGCAGATTTCCTACGGCGCGCTCGTGCAGACGTTTTGCGGTGTCTCATTGCCCAAGACCGAGTCACTGACCGATTGGTCGCGCCGCCCGCTGACCGACAAACAGATCGAGTACGCGATCGATGACGTCAAGTATCTGATCGTCGCCTATACCGAGATGATGAGTCGCCTGCGCGAGCTGGGCCGGGTGGACTGGGTGCTCGACGAGTTGCGTCCGCTGGCCGACGAGTCGCATTATCGCGCCGATCGTCACGAGGCATTCCGCAAGGTCAAACGTATCAATTCGTGCAGCCGTCACCAGCTGGGTATCGCGCGCGAGCTCGCCGCCTGGCGCGAGGACCGCGCCGAGCGCCGCAACATCCCGCGCAAGTGGGTCATGTCCGACGATACGCTGCTGGCGCTCGTCAAGCGCAATCCCGTGCGCGTCGAGGAGTTCCGCAGCATCCGCGGCACCGACCAGCTGGGGGAGCGCGATGTGGACGGCGCGCTCATGGCCATCAAGCGCGGCGCGAGCTGCCCGCACGATCGCCTGCCGCTCATGGTGCGCGGGCATCGCCAGATCTCTCCGGAGCTGGAGAGCGTGACGGACCTGATGTACGCGCTCATCCGCCTGGTTGCCGAGCGCTCGGGCGTGGCGACCTCGGTCATTGCCTCGCGCGATGACCTGGCCGACTATATTGAGCATCCCGAGCAGAGCCCCCTGCGCGAAGGCTGGCGCTTTGAGCTTGTGGGTTCGCGTCTGGACGATCTGCTCTCGGGCAATATGGGGCTGACGGTGAAGGACGGCAAAATTGAATTGCTATAGGTATATAGTTACGCGGTTTTACCAAACCGCGTAACAGCTCGACGCTGCAAACGGCCGAGAGCGGCAATCTGACGTTCAATCGTCGCTCGCGTACCAAAGTACGCGACGCTTCTCTTTCACGTCACCTTGCTCGCTCTCGACCGTTTTCGCTGACATTGCCAAAACATCGATGTTGATTTGCTGGTCAGTCGAGTGGGTAGAATGCCTCCAACGTGTAACTCGATTCGGAGGAATTCGCATGCCCTATTACTATGGTTACGGCTTTGGCATCGACCCGCTGTACCTGCTGGTTGTTCTTGTCTGCACGGTGCTTGGCCTTGCCGCACAGAACTATATCAACTCGACGTACAAAACCTGGTCCAAGGTTCGCTCGGACGGCGACACGGGCGCCACGGTCGCTCGCCGCATGCTCGACGCCAACGGCTGCAACGCCGTGGGTATCAAGGGTGTCGCCGGCGAGCTCACCGACCATTACAACCCGCAGGACAATAACCTGTATCTCTCGGACGCCAACCGTTCGGGCGGGTCGGTCGCAAGCGTTGCCGTCGCCTGCCACGAGGCGGGCCATGCCGCCCAGCGCCAAAGCGGTTACGCCATGATGAAGGTTCGCACCGCCCTCGTGCCGGTCGTCAACTTTACCCAGAACACCTGGACCATCGTGTTGCTCTTGGGCCTGTTTATGAACATTGCCGGGCTCACGACCCTCGCGCTGATCTTCTTCTCGTTTAGCGTGCTGTTCCAACTGGTTACGCTGCCGGTCGAGATTGATGCCAGCCGCCGCGCCGTGGCGTACATCGAGCAGTCGGGCATGAGCTCCAAGCAGGTCAACGGTGCCAAGAAGGTGCTGACAGCGGCCGCGCTTACCTATGTGGCCGCAGCGCTCACTTCGATCATTCAGCTGCTCTATCTTATGGCTCGCTACAACAGAAACTCCAACCGATAACAAATTGGGTCGCTGGGCGCCGCGGGGATTCGTGTCCCCGCGGCGCTGTACTATGTGTTGGACTTGAATTTGCGCAGGGCCGAAGCCCTTGTGCACGATGACGAAAGGAGGCTGCGTGGCAGGCTGGAATCTAACCGGCAATGCCGTTTCCGCCGAGTTCGACGGCTCGGACGATCAGGAGCGCAAGGAGCTCAGCGTGAGCCAGGCGGTAGAGATCGCCGCCGGCGCGCTCGATGCCATTCCGCAGCTGAGTGTCCTGGGCGAGGTCACGGGTTTCCGTGGCCCCAACGCCCGAAGCGGCCACTGCTACTTCCAGATTAAAGACGACTCGGCCGCCGTCGACTGCATCATCTGGAAGGGCGCCTATCTCAAGCGTACCTTCGATCTGCGTGACGGCATGCAGGTGAGCTTTAAGGGCAGCTTCAACCTCTATAAGCCCACGGGTCGTATGAGCTTTGTCGCCCGCTCGTTCTCGCTGGCGGGGGAGGGTCTGCTGCGTCAACAAGTGGCGCAACTGGCCGAAAAGCTACGCCGCGAGGGCCTGATGGACGAAGCGCGCAAACGCCGCATCCCGGTGTTCTGCTCCCGCGTGGCGGTCGTCACCTCGCTTTCCGGTGCGGTAATCGACGACGTCAAGCGTACGCTGCGCCGACGCAACCCGCTCGTCGAGCTCGTCTGCGTGGGCGCAAAGGTGCAAGGCGAGGGTGCGCCGGCAGAGCTTATTGAAGGCTTGCGCCGCGCCGCTGCCATTACGCCGGCACCCGATTGCATCTTGCTGGTGCGCGGCGGTGGCTCCTTCGAGGATCTCATGACCTTTAACGACGAGGAGCTTGCCCGTGCGGTGGCAGCCTGTCCCGTGCCTGTGGTGACGGGCATTGGGCATGAGCCCGATACCTCGATCTGCGACATGGTGAGCGACCGTCGCGCCTCCACGCCAACGGCAGCGGCAGAATCGGTGGCGCCGGCTATGACGGAGTTGGCCGACGTGCTCGAGACGCGCCATCAGCGTCTGGGCGCCGCGATGGCATCGATGATTGGGTCGGCCCAGGTCGACCTGGAGATGCTCGATCAGCGCGGTCGCCGTGCCTGGGATACCTATACGGCTCGCTTGGGTGATGCGCTCGATGCCGCTGCGTGTCGCCCGTGCCTCAACGACCCCACATTTATGGTCGAGCGTCGCGAATCGGAGCTTGCGCTGACTGCCGATCGCCTGTCGGGCGCCATAGTACGCTCGGTCGGGACATTCCGCTCCAACTTTGAGCGCTTGCCCGAGCGTCTGATTACAAGCACCTCGGGGCTCGATGGTAAGCGCCATGCGCTCACGCTTGCGAGTTCCCGCCTAGAGCATCAAGGGCGCACGATGCTCAGCAAGCCAGCGTCCGACCTGAGCCGTGCGGCAGCGTCGCTCGATGCCCTGTCGCCGCTCAAAGTGCTTGCTCGCGGCTATTCCATCGCGTACAGCGATGATGGTGTGGCTACGAGTGCCAAGACCTTTAAGCCTGGCGACGCCATTCGCGTGCGCATGGCAGACGGCAATGTGGCAGCAACGGTCGATACGGTCGAGTAGACCGCGTTTCGCAGTGATAGACCCTTAGGAAAGGAAACAGATATGGCAGAGAAGACCCCGGTCGAGCAGCTTACGTACAAGCAGGCCTCGCAGGAGCTGGAGCTCATCATCCGCAGCCTGGAGTCGGGCGATATGGAGCTTGAGGAGTCGCTCGCGAGCTACACCCGCGGCGTCGAGCTCCTCAAAAGCCTGCGCACCCGCCTGTCCGATGCCGAGCAGAAGGTCTCGGTGCTCCTTAAGGACGTCGACGGCAACGACGTGCTCGCCGACGGCGAAGCCGCCAACACCGACGACAGCCTCTCGTTCTAACCATTCCGACCAAATATAATCACCTTGGTCTGTGAGAAAGGAACCAACCATGTGCGATTGCATCTTCTGCAAAATTGCCAGCCACGAGATCCCCTCGACCGTTGTCTATGAGGACGATCAGGCCATCGCGTTCGACGACCTTAACCCCCAGGCGCCGGTCCACACGCTCGTGATCCCCAAGAAGCACTACAGCGACATCGCCGACAACGTGCCGGCCGAGACCATGGGCGCCATGGCTCACGCCATCCAGGAGGTCGCCAAAGCCAAGGGTCTGGAGGACGGTTTCCGCGTCATCTCCAACAAGGGCGTCAATGCCGGCCAGACCGTCATGCACTTCCACATGCACGTTCTCGGCGGCAAGAACCTGGGCGAGAACCTCATCTGAGGGTGCGTAGCCCGTCGACTTGGCTGCCTTTGGAGTAATCTATGCAGCTTTCTCAACTCGAATACCTTCAAGCGGTAGCGAACTATGGCGGCGTGCGCAAAGCGGCTCGCGCCGTTCATGTGAGTCCGCAGGCCGTTTCGTCGGCAATCAAAAAGTTGGAATCTGAGTATCAGATTGGTTTGCTCGACCGATCGGCGGGGGAGGCTGTTTTGTCTCCGGCGGGCAGAGAATTTGCGCGTCGTGCACGCGTGATCCTGGCACAAGTCGACGATCTCAAAAAGTACGCTCAATCGAGGGGCGACGGCGTCTCCCCCGATGGCCACTTTCGTCTTTACGCCCCCTGCCTTCATGGGCGGGGGCGCCTTTTTGCCGAAAACTGGTATGACTCGTTTGAACGCTCGCACCCTCAGATTCATCTTGATGTGTGGCATCAGCCAACGGCAACATGCTTTGAATCACTTATACTTGGAATTTCGGACGCGGCTATCTCGTTTGAGGAACCACGGGACAGCGTCCTTTCTTCAAAATATTTGGGTGAAAAGGAGCTCAAGGTTCTTTCATGCCCAGCGGGTCATCAATCTGTTGACGCTATGACCATTCGTGAGTTACTGGGCGGCAGGCTTGCTGTTCCCATTAATTTGTCACCCTGTCTCAATGCGATTAACCAATGCCCTGAAGCCCAGCTCGTCAATTTTCGCTTCCGTGATGTTGAATACGGAAGCAGGGCTCAGACTGAGTTTCTTCAAGGCGGGGGATTGATATTGAGTTTGTCTGGGTCCCCTCTCGCATCGGATGGGTCAGAAGTGAGTGAGTGCTCCATTGAAGGTTCGCGTGATGTAACCTTGCCTATCTACTTTTGCTATCGGCAGAATTCCTGGACTGATCGACACCAGACGGTTTTTCTGCACCTATTGCGTCACCTTGCTTCGTGAGATTAATTGGCTTCGAGACGTCAAGTGATTATTGACGCCTTGTAACACATAACTGACAGCTTTACCCTCATGCTTTTCCAAGATTCCGATTTAGATTGCTGACTCTTGGAGGGCGGAGTATGAAAAACCGTACGACTTTGCTTTATATGATGTTCGTTTTCCTGTCGAACTTCAGCACCATCTTGTATTTCCTAACTGTCTACCTTGAGTTCGTCGGGCTTTCGATGGTAGCGATTTCTAGCATGATGATTGCATACCAAGTGAGCAAGTTCATCCTTGAAGTTCCCACTGGCTATATTGCTGATAGGTTTGGACGAAAGACAAGCGGTCTCGTTGGCGTCGTGGGAATGCTTGGATACTACGCCGCCCTGCTTCTCGTCCGTTCTCCTCTGCTTTTAATCGGCGCGTTTGCTCTTAAAGGTTTTGCCGTTGCATGTGTGAGCGGATCCATAGAAGCGATTTACATTGACAGCGTCTCTCAGGACCAGCTCGTAAGGCTTAATGTCGTTGAGCGATTTGTTTTCTATGCCTCTTATGCCATTTCCGCTTGTGTGGGCGGCTTCATTTCGTCTGTCGGTGCATATCTCATTGGTCTTTCGGCGGATGTCATCGCAATGGTGTTGACGTTGGCTGTCGTTATCTGCATTCCTGAGATGCGAAGAGGGGGCACTGCGGCGATACCTGAGCGTGGAATGAGCCCGAAGATGATCGGTGCCGCTATTGCCTGTAATGGCGTTCTTCGGTCAGCGTTCATCATGGACTGTTCTCAGGCATTTGCCTTCGTCGCCCTGGAAGACTTCTTCTCACTGTTGCTTGCGGGTCGCGGAATGAATGCCGTCGCTTCGGGCGTGACCATTGCGGTTCAGCTCCTTGCCTCGGCCTCCATGGGGCTTATTGTGCCCAGTGTGATTGCTCATGTCGACAAGGGCCGCTTTGCGCGTATTTGCGGCATCGTGCGCCTTTTCCTGACAGCTTCGTTTTTGATTCCCCTTACTCCGGCTTATTTGCTGCCCGTGTTCTATGTGCTGCAGACGGTTGCGTACTCGTTATTTGCTCCAATTAAATACTCAATTTTTCAAAAGTCAGCCGATTCTTCGATGCGCTGTTCACTGATTTCGGTTCAAAGCCAGATGGTGGCGGTGGGTGCCGTTCTTTTCTATCTGCTCAACGCTGTGTTGAGTAGCGTTGCGGGCATTCGAGTCGTATTGCTTGTCGCGCTCGGGATTTCTTCCCTGGTGTATATCCCCGCGCTATTTCGTCTTACAAGCCAAAGGTCATGAGTATTTGGGCACCGATAACTTATATATCAACGCAATAAACCCGAGCGCGAGGGCGTTTGGGTTTATTATTGAAGCGTATGTAACCTGGCGGCGCCACACCGCCTGTTAGTAGGGAGACACATGAACGTTCTGGTCGTCAACGCAGGATCTTCGACCCTTAAGTATCAGGTCATCGATACCAAGTCCCACAAGGTGTCCGCAAAGGGCTCCTGCGAGCGCGTCTGCTTTACCGGCGGCACCTTCACCCACGCTGCCAACGGCTCCAAGAAGGTGACCGAGAACATTGAGTTCCCCGACCACAAGGTCGCCATCGAGGTCGTCCTGAAGGACCTCGAGGCCAACGGCGTCAAGATCGAGGGCATCGGCCACCGTATCGTTCAGGGCGGTTGGTACTTTGGCGATTCCTCCCTCGTCGACGCGGACGTCCTCGCCAAGATCCGCGAGGTCGCTCCGCTCGCTCCGCTGCACAACAACCCCGAGGCCAACGTTATCGAGTACTGCCTCGAGCAGTATCCCGACCTGCCCAACGTCACGGTCTACGACACCGCTTTCCACTTCAACATGCCCGAGGTCGCCAAGACTTACGCCCTGCCCAAGGACGTCTGCGACAAGCTGCACATCCGTAAGTACGGCGCCCACGGCACCAGCTACCGCTACATTTCCAAGAAGGTTGCCGAGATGACCAACGGCGAGGCCCGCAAGGTCGTCGTGTGCCACATTGGCTCCGGCGCTTCTCTGTGCGCCATCGAGGACGGCAAGTGCATGGACACCACCATGGGCTTGACCCCGCTCGACGGCGTCATGATGGGCACCCGCTGCGGTTCCATCGACCCGGCTACCGTGTGCTACCTGCAGCGCGAGGGCGGCTACACCTTCGACGAGGTCGACGAGATGATGAACAAGAAGTCCGGCCTTTTGGCTGTGACCGGCGGCAAGACCAACGACTGCCGCAACGTCGAGGAGCTCGCCGCCGCTGGTGACCCCGATGCTCAGCTCGCCTTCGACATGTTTGTCTACAAGATTGCCGCCAAGGCTGCCGAGATGGCTACTTCCATGTGCGGCATGGACACGCTGGTCTTCACCGCTGGCATCGGTGAGCACGCTCCGGCCGTTCGTGCCGGCGTTGCCGACCGTCTGGCCTTTATGGGCGTCAAGATGGATCATGCCCGCAACGCCCTGCGTGGTGACGGCGCTTGGTGCCTGTCTGCCAAGGATTCCAAGGTCAAGATCTTCGTCATCCCCACGGACGAGGAGTTCATGATCGCTTCCGACGTCGAGCGCATCGTCAACGGCAAGTAATTGCAAGAGGGGAGGGGCTGGACGACCGAGCGCCGTTCGGCCCCTCTTTTGTGCTCGTTGGGCGATATGCTTGATAGCTATTTATCAAGTTGTGATAACTTCTTATTAAAATGCGGCCGCCTTAAGGGGTCTGCGTCGACCGTATTGCACTGCAAAGGAGTCTCATGAACGTACTTGTTGTCAACGCCGGCAGCTCAAGCCTTAAATATCAGCTTTTGGATACCGATACCCGAGAGGTTTTCGCCAAGGGCAACTGCGAACGTATCGGTTCGGACATGGGCATCTTTGGCCACTCCGAGAACGGTGGCGCCAAGCAGACCGAGGAGGTCCCTTTCCCCGATCATCGCTCTGCTATCGCTCGCGTGCTCGAGGAGCTCGAGAAGACCGACTTTACGATTGATGGCATTGGCCATCGTATCGTTCAGGGCGGCTGGCACTTCGATGATTCCGCAGTTGTCGACGATGAGGTCATGGCTAAGATCCTTGAGGTGGCACCGCTCGCCCCGCTGCACAATTACGGCGAGGCCGCGGCAATCGAATATTGCCGCGAGAAGTATCCGGAGCTGCCCAACGTGGCCGTCTTCGATACCTCGTTCCACATGACCATGCCCGAGGTTGCCTACACCTATGCGCTGCCCAAGGACGTGTGCGACAAGTACCACGTGCGCAAGTACGGCGCCCACGGTACGAGCCACCGCTACGAGTGGATGATGGCCAAGGAGATTCTGGGCTCGCGCTGCCACCGCCTGCTCTCGTGCCATTTGGGCAACGGCGCCTCGCTTGCCGCCATCGAGGATGGTGTGTGCCGCGACACCACGATGGGCCTCACGCCGCTTGACGGCCTAATGATGGGAACCCGCTGCGGCTCCATCGACCCGGCTACCGTGTGCTACCTGCAGCGCGAGGGCGGCTACAGCTACCAGGAAGTCGATGACATGATGAACAAGCAGTCTGGTCTGCTTGCCATCTCGGGCATCTCCAACGACGCCCGTGACATCCGCACGCGCGCCTCCGAGGGCGACGAGCGCTGCCTGCTCGCCTTCGATATGTTCGCCTACAAGGCCATGCAGCAGGCCGGCTCCATGATTGCCTCCATGGCGGGCGTGGACACCATTACCTTTACCGCCGGCATTGGCGAGAACGACTGGTCGATCCGCAAGGCTTTCTGCGACTGCTTCGAGTGGCTGGGCGTGCGCATCGACAACAACAAGAACCGCGAGGCCGTGGGTAACGGCCCGCAGGTCATCAGCGCCGCCGGCTCTTCCGTCACGGTCATGGTCATCCCCACCGACGAGGAATACATGATCGCCCACGACGTCGAGCGTCTGACCGCGAATAACTAGTGCGTTCGCTTGCGATTGAACGAAAGGCCTCCTGAGCAGCAGCTCAGGAGGCCTTTTTGCTAGCAGGCGGAAATTCCAGTCCCAAAGTGATCATCACCAGTAACGCCTGCGCTCCCAGCAATGACACCCATCCATTCAGATCCTCAGCCCCAGCTCGTAGCCAAGCCGCCGTCCACTCCAGATGCTCTGAATGCTTCGTAGCAGTAGAAGGCCTTACGGGCTAACCCCTGAAAACATTCCGCAGACCAGAAACGCCCCCGTTCGTAGCTCCGAAGGAGCAGAACGGGGGCGTTTCATTGGTCGAGGACGTTTTCAGGGGTTAGCCCGTACGGCCTTCGGGCGAGTGCGTCCGCTACTCAGCCATCTGAGCCTGGACGGCTGTGATGGCTACGACACCCACGATGTCGTCGGCAGAGCAGCCGCGCGAAAGGTCGTTAACCGGCTTGGCGATGCCCTGCAGGATGGGGCCGTAGGCGTCGGCGCCGGCGAAGCGCTGGACCAGCTTGTAGCCGATGTTGCCGGCCTCGAGGTCGGGGAACACGAGCACGTTGGCCTTGCCGGCAACGGAGGAGCCGGGAGCCTTGAGCTGGGCGACGGTGGGGACGATAGCAGCATCGAGCTGCAGGTCGCCGTCGATGGCGAGCTCGGGTGCCTTCTCCTTGCAGAACTTCACGGCCTCCTGGACCTTCTTGGCGACCTCGCCACCGGCGGAGCCCATGGTGGAGTAGGAGAGCATGGCCACGTGCGGTTCAACATTGCCCATGAAGGTGGACCAGGAGTGAGCGGAGGCGATGGCGATCTCGGAGAGCTCGTCGGAGGACGGGTTGATGTTGAGGCCGCAGTCGGCGAAGATCAGCGTGCCGTCGGTGCCGAACTGCGGGGTGTCGGTGCACATCACGAAGAAGGCCGAGACCAGCTTGGTGCCCGGGGCGGTCTTGAGAATCTGAAGCGCGGGGCGCAGGGTGTCGGCGGTGGAGTGGCAGGCGCCGGAGACCAGGCCGTCGGCGTCGCCCATCTTGACCATCATGGTGCCAAAGTAGGTGGCGTCCATCACCTGGGCGCGAGCCTGCTCGATGGTAACGCCCTTCTTGGCGCGGAGCTCGGCAAACTTCTGTGCGTACTCCTCGTGCTTCTCGGCATTGCGCGGGTCGATGACGGTGGCGCCGGGAACGTTGATCTCGTTGGGATCGCCCAGGATGACGATCTTTGCCAGGCCCTCCTCGATGATCTTGGTGGCCGCGACGATGGTGCGCGGATCCTCGCCCTCGGGCAGGACGATCGTCTTAAGGTCGGCCTTGGCGGCAGACTTCATACGGTTAAGGAAATCGCTCATGTTACTCCCTACAAGCGTTTCACTAAGCTCCAGGCGCCCGGCTGTTCACGAATAAACCCGCTGCTAGCGGGTTTACCTTTCAAATTTGTACGCCGCGGTGCTTGAGCTTTCCTTGTGTGGCAAGCTCATTATAGGACGCATTAGCGCTATAATCGCTCTGATAAATATGTCTCGAAGAATGTTCGAGAAAAGCCCAGCTAACGAGCCCGTGGCTTTTGACAAGGAGTATCGATGCAGATTACCTCAGGCCTGCCTGAAGGCTTTAACGCCGGCGCGTACGACATGATTGTCGTCGGTGCTGGATATGCCGGTGCCGTTTGCGCCCGCCGTCTTGCCGAGACCATCGGCTATCGTGTTGCCGTTTTGGAGCGCCGTAGCCACATTGCGGGCAATGCCTATGACTGCACTGACGAGGCCGGAATCCTGATCCACGAGTACGGTCCGCATATCTATCACACCTTTAACGAGCGCGTGCACAATTTCCTGTCGCGCTTTACCAAGTGGACGGATTATCAGCACAAGGTGCTCGCCAACATCAACGGCACCCTTATGCCCGTGCCCTTCAACCACGCGAGTCTCAAGCTCGCCTTTGGTGACGAGCTCGGCGAGGAGCTGTATCAGAAGCTCGTGGAGACCTTTGGCAAGGATGTCAAGGTGCCCATTATGGAGCTGCGTAAGAAGAACGACCCGGATCTTGCCGAGGTCGCCGATTATGTCTATGAGAACGTCTTTTTGCATTACACCATGAAGCAGTGGGGCCAGACGCCCGACCAGATCGACCCCTCGATCACCGGCCGCGTTCCCGTCTTTGTGGGCGATGACGATCGCTACTTCCCACAGGCTCCTTTCCAGGGCATGCCGCAGGACGGCTATACCGCGCTGTTCGAGCATATGCTCGATCACGATCTGATCGACGTATTCTGTGACGTAGACGCCCGTGACCTCTTTGAAATCGACGAGACCACCGTCAAGATCGACGGCAAGGTCTATGGTGGCGAGATCGTCTACACCGGTCCACTCGACGAGCTGTTCAACCTCGACCTGGGCGCTCTGCCGTACCGCACGCTCGATATGAAGTTCGAGACGCTCGATATGGACCAGTTCCAGCCCGTGGGCACCGTCAACTACACCACGAGCGAGGACTATACGCGCATTACCGAGTTCAAGAACATGACTGGTCAGGTTCTGCCCGGCAAGACCACCATCATGAAGGAGTACTCCAAGGCCTATACGCCCGGCTCGGGCGAGACGCCGTACTACGCCATCCTGGAGCCCGAGAACCGCGAGCTCTACGAGCGCTACCTTGAGCGCGTCCAGAACCTGACGAACTTCCACCCAGTGGGTCGTCTGGCCGAGTATCGTTACTACGATATGGACGCCGTGACCAATTCTGCCCTCGATCTTTCGGATGAGATTATCGCCTGCCATGCATAAAGTCATAACATTCGGTATTCCCTCGTATAACGCCGCCAAGGATATGGACCATTGCATCACCTCCATCTTGGAGGGGAGCAATTACGCCACCGATATCGAGATTATCGTGGTGGACGACGGCTCCAAGGACGAGACGGCCGCCAAGGCCGACGAGTGGGAGGCCCGTTATCCTGGAATCATCCGCGCGGTGCACCAGGAGAATGGCGGCCACGGTATCGCCGTCCTCTCGGGCCTGCGTGAGGCGCATGGTACGTACTATAAGGTCGTTGACTCGGACGACTGGCTCGACGGTGCGGCGCTTTCGACCATGCTGTCGATTCTGCGTGGCTTTGAGGAGCGCGACCAGCGCGTCGACCTGTTTATCTCGAACTACGTGTACGAGAAGGTTTACGAGGGCACGCATACCGCTATTGGCTACAAGTTTGCCCTGCCGCGCAAAAAGATTTTCTCTTGGGACCAGATCGGACACTTCCGTCCCGATCAGAACCTGCTTATGCACAGCCTGTGCTATCGCACCGACGTACTGCGTGAGTCCAATCTGCCTATGCCGGCGCACACGTTCTACGTGGACAATATCTACGCATACGTACCGCTGCCGCGCTGCAAGACCATGTACTACGCCGACATCGACCTCTATCGCTACTTTATCGGTCGCGAGGGCCAGAGCGTCAACGAGGCCACGATGGTCAAGCGCCTGGGCCAGCAGTTCCGCGTAACGCGCATCATGATGGAATCGTTCCACCTGTACCAGGACGTTGAGTCCTCGCGTCTGCGTTCGTACATGATGGGCTACTTCACCATGATGATGGCAATCTGCTCGGTGCTTACGAAGCTTTCCGAGGAAGATTGTGCTGATGAGCGCCTGAAGACGCTGTGGAATGATTTGAAGGCCTATGACGAGCGTATGTATCGTCGTGCACGTTACGGTGTGGTCGGCTTCTTCACTAACCTCCGCGGTCGTGCCGGAGACAAAACCACACTCGGCCTATACCGTCTTGCCTCAAAGATCTTCAAATTCAACTAGCTGCTGAGTAATCGCTGCTGATAGGTTGACTGGGCCCCTTGGCCTTTAGTTTGCTACTGCGAACAGTCCTGCTCGCACGGAAAGCACATTGAGTGCTTTCCGGCTCGTGCGGAACTTGTATCAAACTAAAGGCCAAGGGGTCTCTGCTATAAGAATCGATTGCCAGGTTATTTGAATTTGAAGATCTTCGACGCGCGGTACACAGGGGCCTGGGCTGAAAAGAATTAGATTGGAAGTCGGTCGGAGGCGGGCGGGCATTACGTTTGTCGCGAGTTCCGCATGCAAAGAAGGCCACTTAATGTGGCCTTCGTCTTGCATAGGACTGTAGAGCAGCAAACGTAATGCCCGCCCGCCTCCGACCGACGGTCGAGTGGACTACTTTGCGGCGCCGGGGATGCCGTGGGAGGTTTTGGCGGTTTTGGCTCCGTTTACGATGGCGGTTTGCAAAGCCCTTACGGCGAGCATGCCCAGCAGGTCTAGGGGAACGGCGGCGCTTGCCTGGGCGCCTAGTTTGCCGCTGGCGAGGGTGTAGATGGTGTCGCCGTCGTTGGTGGTGTGCGTGGGACGGATGGCGTGTGCGTAGGCGTCTGCGGCCATCTGGGAGACCTTGGTGGCTTGTGCCTTAGTGAGTTCCACGTTGGTGACGATGCAGCTGATGGTGGTGTTGGTGCGGTCGAGCGGCATCTGCATGGATCCGGCGGCGGCAAAGGCTGCGAGTTCCATGTCGACGATCTGGTCGCTATCGGCTGCGGCGCGCATGCCGGCGACCCACTCGCCGGTGAAGGGGTCGACGACGTTGCCGCAGGCGTTGACCGAAACCACGGCGCCTACCTTAACGGGACCGAGCGCCACGGCGGCAGCGCCAAGGCCGGCCTTCATGCAGGTGGCGGGCCCCATGAGCTTGCCCACGGTCGCACCGGTGCCGGCACCTACATTGCCCTGCTCGAGCGTGGTGGGGGTGTTGTCGAGTGCCTCGCGCACGGCGGCGATGCCGGCCTCTATGTCGGGGCGAACGGTGGGGTTACCAAAGGCGAGGTCGAAGATACAGCTGGAGCACACGATAGGCACCTGCGTGGGGCCGACGGGAAGGCCGATGCCGCGGCTCTCAAGCTCGCGAGCGACGCCGCTTGCGGCCTCCAGGCCAAAGGCCGATCCGCCCGAAAGGCAGACGGCGTGGACCTTGTCGACGGTGTTCTCGGGTCGCAGCAGGTCGGTTTCGCGCGATGCTGGAGCACCGCCGCGAACGTCAACGCCGCCGGTGGCGCCCTCGGGTGCCACGATTACGGTGCAACCGGTGCCGGCCTCCTCGTCCGTATAGTTGCCATAGCAAAAGCCATCGACATCGCAGACGTCAATGGCCTCGAGCAGTGTATCCATGTTTAACTCCTATCGGTTTTCCGCCGCGCCATGTGCCCGGTCGGGATCCGTACGGTACGCCAAAATTGTAGGCGCTGGGGGATACCCAGCGCCAGATGCAATTACGAGAGCTTTTGAATCGCGCGCGCGACGCGAGCGATGGGTAGGCCCACCACGTTATAGAAGTCGCCCGATATATCGTGCACGAGCATGCGTCCTCCTGTGCCCTGAATGCCGTAGGCGCCGGCCTTGTCCATGGGCTCACCCGAGGCGACATAGTGCTCGATCTGCTCGTCGGTGAGCTCGTAGAACGTCACGTCGGTCACATCGACAAAGGACAGGCTCTCGGCGGAATGCGGAGCCGTGGCGTCGCCTGCCTTAACGATGCAGACGCCGGTTGCGACCTGGTGCGTGCGGCCCGAAAGCTCACGGAGCATGGTACACGCCTCGTTCTCGGTTGCCGGCTTGCCCAGAATCTTGCCGTCAAAGGTGACGATGGTGTCGGCCGCAACCGTCAGCTCATTGGCCTCGGCATGCTCGGCGGCAACGGCGGCGGCTTTGGCGCGTGCTAAGCGTTCAACGAGCGTAAGCGGGGCCTCGCCATCAAATGGCGTTTCGTCGATATCGGCAGGAATGATGCGAATGTCATAGCCCGCCTCGCGCATCAGCTCGATGCGGCGCGGTGATTGCGAGGCCAAAATCATAGCTGAATGCCCTCGGCAACCTTCTCGACAGCCTTGTCGCCGGCGAGCGTGCGCAGCAGCTCAAGCGCAAAGGGGAGCGACTGGGCCATGCCGCTGGCGGTGATGATGTTGCCGTCTTGCGTAACCTTCTCGCCGGTATAGGCGCCTTCGGGGAAGCTCTTCTCAAAGCCAGGGAAGCACGTGGCGTGGCGCCCCTCGAGCAGGTCGAGCTCACCCAGGATAAACGGGGCGGCGCAGATGGCGGCGACGTGTTTGGCGGCGGCGAACTCGCAGACCACGTCGCAGACGCGCTGGTCGGCACGCAGGTTGGTGGCGCCGGGCAGGCCGCCAGGTAGCACGACGCAGTCGTACTCGTCAAAGTTGATCTCGTCAAAGAGCGCATCGCAGGTCACGGGAATCTGCAGCGAGCTTACGACCTCGCGCGTGGGCATGATCGAGACAAGCGTGGCGCGCACGCCGCCGCGACGCATGACATCGACCATGGTCAGGCATTCAATCGTTTCAAAGCCATCGGCGGCAAGAACGGCAACGCTGGGCATAAGGGTTCCTTTCAAAAAACGGCATACAATTAGCCGTCTTATACCCCGAAGACCTCCGCTTGCCACGCTCGATTTCCCAATGTTTAAAATAGCCCCGTCCGAATTAGCTACCCCCACTCATCCTCAACAATCTCAATCTGTAACATCCATCGACCAAAACTAGCCCCAACTGTTACAGATCGAGACAGTCCCCAACAGCACCGCCCCGTTCGGGGAACGACCGCCACAGGTACGGCGGGCAGAGGCTCGCTTTTTTCCTCGGTTTTTCTTGACAGAATCTCACCTGTTGTAGTACTTTGTCCCAGTCTAAAAACGCGTGGACTTTTCTGGGCGCTAGCCACCTTTTTGCCACGCAACCGAGCAGTCGGTTGCGTGGCTTTTTTCGTCTTGGCAGCAGGTGCCACATGCACCGCCAGAAGACCGCACGAGCCCACCTTCCGACTGCAGGGAACAGACGCACGAGATGTGCGTCTGCAAGACAGCAGACGGAAGGGAGCCGAATGGCAGGAACAAACACAATCAAGCAACAGGCCGCCGGGGCGGGAGCCACGGGCGCGGGACAGGCCAAGGCGGCGCTCCAGGTCTTTGCGGGCGGCGCCTGCTACGGCGCGATGGCCACGACCTACAAGCTCGCCTACGCCGCGGGCTTCACCTCGGCACAGGTGGTGGCGAGCCAAGCGTGGCTCGGCTGCCTCTTCTTCGCCCTCGCCACGCTCGCAGGGCACGCACTCGGGCACCGCTGGCAGCGCGTGGGCTGGAAGCTCGCCCTTAAGCTCATGGGCCTGGGAGCCCTCACCTGCCTCACCTCAATCCTCTACTGCTACGCCATGAGCGTGCTGCCCGCCCCGGTGGCGCTCACGCTCCTCTTCCGGTTCACGTGGCTGGGGCTCGTGTGGCAGACCGTCATGACGCGCCGGCCGCCGAGGCCCCTCCAAGTGGCCTCCGCCCTGGCCATCGTCTTCGGGACGGTGTTCGCGAGCGGCGTTTACAAGACCGGCATCACCGGGTACGACCCCGTGGCCCTGCTCTGCGCGCTGGGGGCGGCCGTGTCCTGCTCCCTCTTTGTCACCCTCTCCGGCAAGGTCGAGGCCCCCTGCTCGTCCGAGCAGCGCGGCGTCATCGTGTGCGCGGGCTCCGTGGTCATGTCGCTCACGGTGTGCCCGGACTACGTCGTCTCGGGCGTCCTCGCCCAGGGCATCCTGCCCTTTGCCGTCATCGCCGGCTTCTTTGGCATGCTCTGCCCGGTCTTGCTCTTCGGCATGGGCTCTCCGCACCTGCCCGCGGGTCTCTCCACTGTCATGGCCGCCGCGGAACTCCCCGCCGGCCTGCTCATAGCCATGATCGTCCTCGGCGAGCCGCTCGGCGTCGTCGAGTGGCTGGGCGTCGCCATCATCCTCGCCGGCGTGTGCCTGGCACAGGTCCCCTCCCTGCTTGGAGGCCGGGAGGCACGTCGCGCCGCCGCAGGACAAGCCGTCGGCTAGTCACCCCTTCACGGGCGGCCCGCGCGCATCAGGGAAAGGGCCACGGGCCCGGCGCGTGAGGTCGCAAGGACGTTATAAAGCGTCCCCGCAGAGGTGGGGGCGCCAGAGAGAAGGAGACACCATGCCATTTCCAAAAGGGTTCCTTTGGGGAGGAGCCACCGCTGCTAACCAATGCGAGGGAGGTTATGACGAGGGCGGCCGCGGCCTTGCCAATGTCGACGTCATCCCACACGGGTCGGAGCGCAACGACGTAAGTCGCGGCCTGAGGCGCATGCTCGACTTTGAGCCCGGGTACTACTACCCGGCCCAGACGGGCATCGACTTCTACCACCGCTACCGCGAGGACATAGCCCTCTTCGCGGAGATGGGCTTTAAGGTCTTTCGCCTCTCCATCGCCTGGAGCCGCATCTTCCCCAATGGCGACGAGGAGGAGCCCAACGAGGCCGGGCTCGCCTTCTACGAGGACGTGTTCCGCTGCTGCCGCGAGCACAGGATCGAGCCCCTCGTGACCATCACGCACTTCGACTGCCCCATCCACCTCGTCAAGAAGTACGGCGCCTGGCGAAACCGCGCCCTCATCGAGCTCTACAAGCGGCTCGTGAAGGTGCTCTTCAACCGCTACCGCGGCCTCGTGCATTGGTGGATCACGTTCAACGAGATGAACATGATCTTGCACCGTCCCTTCATGGGTGCCGGCATCGTCCTCGAGCCCGGGGAGAATGCCCGCGAGGCCGAGTACCGCGCCGCGCACAACGAGCTCGTGGCGAGCGCCTGGGCCACCAAGATCGCCCACGAGGTCGACCCGGAGAACAAGGTTGGCTGCATGCTCGCCGCGGGAAGCTACTACCCCTACTCCTGTCGTCCCGAGGACGTCCGTGCAGCGCAGGTCAAGAACCAGGAGGACCTCTTCTTCGTGGACGTGCAGGCACGCGGGCACTACCCCGGCTACGCGCTCAAGATGCTCGAGCGCGAGGGCATCGACGTGGGCATGACCGCCGAGGACGAGCGCATCCTTGCGGAGAACACCGTCGACTTCATCTCGTTTAGCTACTACTCCTCGCGCTGTACCGCGGGCGACCCCGATTCCGTGGGCGGCGTCGCCGAGGGCAACGCCTTCGCCGGCGTAGAGAACCCCTACGTGCGCACGAGCGAGTGGGGCTGGGTCATCGACCCGCTGGGGTTCCGCATCACGATCAACGACCTCTGGGACCGCTACCAGAAGCCGCTCTTTGTGGTGGAGAACGGCCTCGGCGCCTATGACGAGGTGCTTCCCGACGGCACGATCGAGGATGACTACCGCATCGCCTACCTGCGCGAGCACATCGAGGCCATGCGTGACGCTATCGAGCAGGACGGCGTCGAGATGCTCGGCTACACCACCTGGGGGCCGATCGACCTCGTGAGCGCGGGCTCCGGCGAGATGGAGAAGCGCTACGGCTTCATCTACGTGGACCGCGACAACCTGGGCAACGGCACGCTCGAGCGCAGGCGCAAGAAGAGCTTCTACTGGTATCAGCAGGCCATCGCCACCAACGGAGGCGACCTGGGCTAACCACCCGGGCAATATCACTAAGGAGAAAATAATGGCAGAAAAATACGACGACCTGGCCAGATCCATACTCGAGAACGTAGGCGGCGCCGAGAACGTCGCCAGCGTCGCGCGCTGCATCACGCGCGTGCGCTTCAAACTCAAGGACGAGTCCCGCGCCAACACGGCCAAGATCGAGGCCCTCAAGGGCGTCATCCAGGTCATCCAGGCCAACGGCCAGTACCAGGTGGTCGTGGGCAACATCGTCGAGGACGTCTACGACGCGGTCCTGGAGGCCGGCAACTTCTCGGGCGGCGCAAGCGCCGACGACGAGCCCCAGGGCGATAAGACCGTTGCCTCCGTCATCATCGACCTCATCTCTGGCATCTTCCAGCCCATCCTGGGACCGCTTGCCGCCGCAGGCATCATGAAGGGACTGCTTGCCCTCATCACCTACTTCGTCCCGGCCTTTGCAAACGACGGCCTCTACACGCTGCTCTACACCGTGGCTGACGGCTTCTTCTACTTCCTTCCCGTCGCCCTGGCGTTCAGTGCCGCTCGCAAGTTCCGCATGAACGAGTTCACCGGCGTGGCAATCGGCGTGGCGCTCCTCTACCCGACGATGGTCGCCCTGACCTCGGGCGAGGCGCTCGGCAGCATCGACCTCGGCGTGGCCGGCACGTTCTCGTGGTACGCCACCGCCCTCGGGCTCCCCATCATCATGCCCGTGTCCGGCTACGTGAGCTCGGTGATCCCCATCCTTCTCATGGTGTGGTTCGGCTCTATCCTTGAGCGCTGGCTCAAGAGCTGGATGCCGGCTGCGCTCAAGATGTTCCTTGTCCCGCTCGCCACGATGACGGTCTCCATCGTCTTGGGCTACCTCATCATCGGCCCGGTGGCCACCCTCATCACCAACCTGCTGAGCGCGGCGTTCTCGTTCATCTTCCAGCTCCCCGTGGTTGGTTCCGTCCTGGGCAGCGCCCTAGTCGGCGGACTGTGGATGTGCCTCGTCATCTTCGGCTTCCACTGGAGCCTCATCCCCATCTCCATCATGAACCTGAACACCCTCGGCCACGATAGCGTGCTCGCCGCCACCATCGGCCACGGGTTCGCACTCGGAGCGGTCATCTTTGCCATGTACCTCAGAAACAAGGACGAGCGCTTCCGCGGCATCGCCCTTCCCGTGATGATCTCCGCCTTCTTCTTCGGCGTCACCGAGCCGGGCATCTACGGCATCGCCCTCCCCAACAAGCGCGCGTTCGTCGTGGCATGCCTGAGCTCCGCCGTGGGCGGCGCTATCGTGGGAATGACTGGCGCTCTCATGTACATCTCGGGCGGCCTCGGCGTCTTCAACCTGCTCAACTTCATCGACGGGACCCCTGGTGGCGCCGGGATCTCCCACATGATCTTCGCGATCATCGCCTCGCTCATCTCCGCCGTCCTGGCCTTTGTTATCGAGTTCGTCACCTACCGACCCAACGACGAGGAGGAAGGCGCCCACTAGCTTGCGCCCTCCTCAATCAGCTCTATGTAATTGAGGAGCAGTTGAGGTGGGTGAGGGCCGAGGGCGATCAAGGTGGCCGCCCTCGGCCCGGGACAACCTGCCAGAAAGCGTTTAGCTTTCTCGGGCGGCGCTGAAATGAACTGCGCCCCGAAACTTAGACGGGTCAATTAGCGGCCTATGCCGCACATGGGGACTGATTCCGGAACTCCTCCGGGGTCAGTCCCTTTTGCTTAACCTGCCTCCTCTTGTTCCAGTGAACGGTGTAGGCGTGGAGGTCCCGCTTGAACTCCTCGAAGCTCCGCCACGTCCGGTTCCTGTAGAACTCGTCCTTCAGGCGCCCGGGCAGCAGCTCCGTCGCAAGAGCTCGCCCTCGCGCGCCGCCGGCCCCGGCCGGGTCCGGGCGCCCTTCGGCCTTCGGTGCGCCCGTATCCCCTGTCGCAAAACTCTGCTGCAAGAGTCCTCAGCGTGGCGTCGTGTTCGACTTTCCCGTCCATAAAGAAGCCCCCCATTTCTAATGTCCAAGAAATGAGGGGGCGGTTCAATTTCGGGACGGGGATTAAATAATCATTCAGAACAAATTGTTTTATCCCCGTCCCAGAAAAATCATCGGGCGTGGTCTTGGGCAAACGGTCTAGTTACGCTTGAGGTGGACGACGGTTTCGCAGTGGAAGGTTTGCGGGAACAGGTCGACTGGCGTGATCTTGACGGGGGAGAAGGTGCCTTCCTCGACAAAGCGTTTGAGATCGCGCGCCAGGGTGGCCGGGTCGCAGCTCACGTAGGCGACATCGCGGGCACTCGTGCTGGCGATAAGGTCGATCGCCTCGGGGGCGAGGCCTGCACGCGGCGGGTCGACCACCAGGACATCGGCGTCCTGGTCGGGGAACTCGCGCACGGCATCGCCGCCGATGACGTCGACGTTATCGAGCTTGTTGATCTCGAGGTTGCGGCGCAGGTCGCGTACGGCCGGTCCGTAGGCCTCGACAGCGGCAACAAAGTCGCAGCGGCGGGCGAGCGGCAGGGTGAAGGTTCCGGCGCCGCAATACAGGTCTACGGCAAGTTCGTCTTCCTGCGGGTCGAGCGCCTCCATGACAAGCTCGATCAAAATCTCGGCACCCTTGGTGTTGACCTGGAAAAACGACGGGGCCGAAAGGCGCATCTGGCCGTCGGCGATGTTCTCGGTCCAGGAGCCCTCGCCGGCGAGCATCTCAACCTTGGAGACGCGGCGGGCCTTCTTCTCACCCTTGCTCATAACGCGCACTATGCTCGTGGGGTGTGCGGCGTCTGCCAGCACGCGCGAGACCTGCGAGCGCGGAAACGAGCCCGTGGGCGTCCAGAGCGCGACTTCGAGCGCCTTGGTGCGACGCGAGGCGCGAATGCCCACGCGCTCCAGGCCTAGGTCGTGGCTGCCGCTCAGATAGTTGAGCGCGCCGACGACCGACTTGAGCGCCTTGGGAAAACGTTTATCGAACAGCGGACACGAATCGACGGTCACGATCTTGCTGGGATCGACGCCGTGCATGCCAAGACGAACGCGGCCGTTGACGACGGTCGGTTCGAGCTCGATTTTATTGCGGTAGCCCCAATCGTCCTTGGTGTGGCGGATGGGCTGCGCCAGCTCGTCGACTTGCTCAGGGGTGAACTTGCCGATGCGCTCGAGCGTGGAGCGCAGGTTTTGCCCCTTGGCGGCAAGCTGAGCGGTGCGCGAGAGATTGCCCCACGAGCAGCCGCCGCAGACGCCCACGAAGGGGCAGGGAGACTGAATTCGATCGGGGCTCGGCTCCAGAATCTCGGTGGCGCGGGCGCGCATAAACGATTTGCCGTCCTGCGCGATCTCGGCCTCGACGGTGTCGCCCGCCACGGCGCCCTGCACAAATACGGCCTTGCCGTTGTCGGCATGCGCCAGACCGTCGGCGCCGTACGTCATCGATTCTATGGTGAGCTTCATATTCCTGCCTGTCATTCGCGTTGTTGTCCGCACCATGGTAGCAGGGAAAAGCGCCCCGTACCTGAGGCATTCCTCAAATACGGGGCGCTTCTATAAACGTCTATTTCGTCTTGCCGGTAATGAGCGTCTTGAGTCCTGGGCCGATTAGGCCCAAGCCCATGCGCACGCGGCCGGGGCGATGGCGCTCGATTGCTTTGGTCTTGCCGGCGGGCTTATCGCGACGGGCGTTTACCTGGGGCGCGGGCTTGACGGTCTGCGGCTGAGGCTGGGGTTGGGGCGCAGGCTCGGGCTCGGATTCCAGGTCGGGTTCAATGACGGTTGCCTGGACCTTCTGGACCTTGGGAACGGTTGCCTGTGGCTCGGGCTTGGGGCCCAGAACAGGTGCGGATTCCGGTTTTGCTTTGGCGGTGGGTTCCGGGGTTGCGGCTGCGGACTCGGCGTTGCGATAGGCGCGCTCCAACAGGAACTCTTGCGAGTTAAAGGGCTTCTCACCCTCTTTTCGCTCTACGGGAACCCAGGTGCCGTCGCTCGTCAGGCTACGTGCCTTCACGTTGTCGCGCAGCTGCACGCCCATGTACTCGTGCACCAGCGCGCGGCAGGTGGGGTCGAGCACGGGGAAGGCAATCTCCACACGATGCTCGGTGTTGCGCGTCATCATGTCGGCAGAACTCAGGTAGATCATGTCCGAGTCCACGCCGAAGGCATAGACGCGCGCGTGCTCCAAGAAACGTCCGACGATGGAACGTACGTGCACGTTTTCGGTCTTGCCCGCAATGTTGGGCTTCAGGCACGAGATGCCGCGGATGATCATGTCCACGCGCACGCCGGCACACGATGCCTCGGAAATCTTGTCGATGACCTCGCGGTCGGTCAGCGAGTTGAGCTTAAAGAACACGCGGGCGGGCTCGCCGGCGAGCGCACGTTGTATCTCGCGGTCCAGACCGCGCATGATGAGCGGCTTAAGGCCGACGGGCGCCACGCCCAAAAAGCGGTAGTCGCCGCGCAGGTTGCCCAGCGACAGGTTGCGGAAGAACAGGTTGGCGTCTTCGCCGATGCCGGGATGGGCGGTCATGAGCATAAAGTCGCTGTAGAGCTTGGCCGTCTTCTCGTTAAAGTTGCCGGTACCCAAAAGCGTGAGTCGGGTGAGCGCCATACCCTCGCGATAGGTAAGCTGGCAGATCTTTGAGTGGCATTTAAAACCCTCGGAGCCATAGATGACGGTGCAGCCCGCTTCTTCCAGACGCTCTGCCCACTCGATGTTATTTTGCTCGTCAAAGCGCGCGCGGAGCTCCATGAGCACCGTGACCTCTTTGCCGTTCTCGGCGGCATCGATCAACGACTCGCACAGGCGGCTCTGCTTGGCCACGCGGTAGAGCGTGATGCGTAGCGAGATGCACTCGGGGTCGTATGCGGCCTCGTGTACCAGGTCCAGGAACGGATTCATGGCCTCGTAGGGGTAAAAAAGCAACTTGTCGCCCTGCAGCACCTGCTCGCGAATGGAGCGGGACATGTCGATGGTGGGGTTGGGCTGCGGCTTAAACGGCGTAAAGAGGAGCTCGTTGCGCAGGTGCTCGGGAATTTTGCCCTCGATGCCAAAGACGTAGCCCAGGTCGAGCGGGATATCGCAGGTAAAAACCGAGCGGCGCGAAAGCTCGAGCGCTTTGCGGATGGTCTTGAGCGTTGCCTTCTCGAGCGAACCGGAGACGGCAAGCACCACCGGTTGCAGGCGCAGACGCTTCTTGAGGATGCGCTTCATGTGCTGGCGGTAATCCTCTTCCTCCTCGACGCCCTCGCCGTCCGGGTCGATATCGGCATTGCAGGTGACGCGGATCAGAGCGCGGTCGAGCGGCTTATAGGAGCCAAAGCAGCTGTCCAGGCAGGCGAGAATGACGTCCTCGAGCAAGATGTAGGAGTAGGTGCCGGCGGGCGAGGGGATCTCGACCACGCGGTTCATCGAGGCAGGAATCTCGATAAGGCCCAGCAGGCTCTCCTCGTCCGTGACACCGTCCAGTCCGCAAGCTAGATAGAGTGCGCCGTTGCGCAGGTTGGGGAAGGGGTGGCGCGGATCAATGACCAACGGCGAGATGACCGGCGACACGTAGGCCTGGAAGTAGCGGGTGACAAAGGTGCATTCCTCGGGCGTAAGCGAGTCGATGCGAGCGCGGTGAACGCCCAGGGCGTCGAGCTTGCCTTCGATGCTCTTGAAGATGGTCTCCCAGCGGGTAAGGAGCCCGGGCAGCTCTGCCATGACGGCATCGACCTGTTCAGAGGCGGTCATATTGCTCTTGTTATCCACGGGCTGTTTTTTGAGTTCTGCCAGGTCGGACAGGCCGCCCACGCGCACCATGAGAAACTCGTCGAGGTTGGACTCGAAGATTGACACGAACTTGAGGCGCTCAAACAGCGGGACGGTCTCGTCGAAGGCCTCGTCAAGCACGCGGTTGTCAAAGCGCAGCCAGCTAAGCTCTCGGTTTTGCGTATACGAAAAATCACGCGGCGGCTTGCGCAACTTGGCGGCCTTTTGCTTCTTTTCGATTTTGCTCGGCATATGCATCTGTCCGTTCAGTCCCCGCAGGGGACGATAGCCCAACTCTATTTACTATTGTCTCAATTTAGTCGCCCGCTGGCACGGACGTATCGCGCGAACGGTATCTTTACCTACTTCTTACGATGCCCGGCCATAGAACTAACGCTCGCGACACTATTGCTAGCGTTCAATATTCTCACTCAAATGATAGGGATGCGTGAATAAGAATGATGGTGAGCTGAATATCATCGAATTCGGTCCAAAACGTGAGCTAGCTTCATTTATATACATAAAACCGTTTTACCTATGCAATTCTGAATCATGGATTTATAGATGCGATGGGGGATAATTTATAGGAAAAAGAGCGTTTACCTTAGAAAAGTTACTTTAGAGCGCCGAAGTGCATCATGGGGGAATCACATGCGATATACCGTTCATCGCACTTTGTTGACCGTTCGGGGGCGAGGTGGAATTGCGGGTGGAATTTGGATATAACTAGAGCTGTCAGCAAGCAGCGCCCGTTACGGAAGGGCGCTGATAGATTCGGCCGAAAGGCCCGAAAGAAAGGTAGGAGGCCATGACGAAAGGTCTGCACGTGCCTTCCGAGATCGGCAAGCTCAGGAAGGTCTGCCTGCACCGTCCCGGCGACGAGCTCCTCAACCTGCCGCCCGACGAGCTCGAGCGACTCCTGTTCGACGACGTCCCGTTCCTGGAGGTCGCGCAGCAGGAGCACGACACCTTCGCCCAGATCCTGAGGGACCAGGGCGTGGAGGTCCTCTATCTCGAGAACCTCGTCGCCGAGGTGTTCGACCAGGTCCCCGGCGCCCGCGCCGAGTTCACCGACCAGTACATCGCCGAGGCCGGCATCCGCGGCCAGCACATGCCGCAGATCGTCCGCGAGAAGCTGGACTCCATCGAGGACAACCTCGAGTTCGTCAAGAAGACCATGGCCGGCATGACCAAGTCCGAGATCGACATGCCCCTCACGGCGTCCACGACCCTCGACTCCCTGGTCAACTCCGAGTCCGAGTCCGACCTGATCATCGACCCGATGCCCAACCTCTACTTCACCCGCGACCCGTTCGCGGTCGTCGGCGAGGGCGTCAACCTCAACCGCATGTACTCGGTCACCCGCAACCGCGAGACCCTGTACGGCAAGTACGTCTTCAAGTACCACCCCGACTACAAGGACGTCTCGCTGTACTTCCGCCGCGACTGCCAGTTCCACACCGAGGGCGGCGACGTGCTGAACATCAACGAGAAGACCCTCGCCGTCGGCATCTCCCAGCGCACCCAGGCGGCCGCCATCGACGTCATGGCCCAGAACATCTTCTGGAACTCCGACTCCAAGGTCGAGCGCATCCTGGCCTTCGACATCCCCGTCTCGCGCGCCTTCATGCACCTCGACACGGTCTTCACCCAGATCGACGTCGATAAGTTCACGATCCACCCCGCCATCATGGGCACCCTGCGCGTCTACGAGCTGACCGCCGGCAAGAACCCGGGCGACGTGAACATCCGCCTGATCGAGGACACCCTCGAGCACGTCCTGGAGGACGCCACCGGCGTCGACCAGGTCAAGCTGATCCCCTGCGGCGGCGGCGACCCGATCGCGGCCTCCCGCGAGCAGTGGAACGACGGCTCCAACACCCTGTGCGTCGAGCCCGGCAAGATCTGCGTCTACGCCCGCAACACCGTCACCAACGACGTGCTGTACAAGGAGGGCCTGGACCTTCTCGTCGTGCCCTCCGCCGAGCTCTCCCGCGGCCGCGGCGGCCCGCGCTGCATGAGCATGCCCTTCTGGCGCGAGGACCTCTAAGGTTTTCAAAGACCCGTACAGGTCTTAATACAAACATCTAGCTGCCATTAGATGTCTCCCAATGGGACGGTGCGGTTCTTTCGCACCGTCCCGTTCATGTTTATTGACGCTAAATTAAGATCAGATAAGGTGGCCATGGATATCAAGACAATTGGCGTTGAGGAATGGCTCAACGTTTGGGAGAAGAGTGCTACCTGGGATATCGCTCAGTCGACGATCTCGTCGCTGACCATGGGTGAGCTTCGCGCACTTGACGAACAGGACGGTGCTACATTCTACGAGCGCCTGGATCGCGAGAAGATGAATTACGGCTGGATCGAGGGTTCGCCGGAGTTTAAGGCCGAAGTCGCCAAGCTGTATCGTCGCGAGGTCAATCCCGATCACATTTTGCAGACCAATGGCTGTACGGGTGCTAACCTCAATGCCATCATGGCTGTTGTCGAGCCCGGCGATCACGTGATTGCCGAGTGGCCTACCTATGCGCCGCTCTACGAGATTCCGCGCACGCTTGGCGCCGAGGTCGAGTATTGGGAGCTTCGCGAGGAACTCGGCTGGAAGCCCGATATCGAGGAACTCAAGCGCTTGGTGCGCCCCAACACCAAGCTTATCTGCATAAACAACGCATCGAACCCCATCGGTACGGTGCTCGATGCCGATATGCTCGGCCAGATTGCCGAGATCGCCCGTTCGGTGGGCGCCTACGTGCTGTGCGACGAGGTGTATCTGCCGCTCGAAAACACTGAGTCCTTTATGTCGATGGTCGACGTGTACGAGAGGGCCATTGTCACCAACTCGTTGTCGAAGACCTATTCGACGCCTGCGGCCCGCGTGGGCTGGGTCTTGGCCGACGAAGAGGTGTCCAACCGCATCCGTACCTATCGCGATTACACCATGATCTGCGGCGGCGTGTTCAACGATACCCTGGCGACCTATGTGCTTGAGCACAAGGATAAGATT
Source organism: Collinsella sp. (assembly GCA_019414445.1). Taxonomy (GTDB): domain Bacteria; phylum Actinomycetota; class Coriobacteriia; order Coriobacteriales; family Coriobacteriaceae; genus Collinsella. The sequence goes on along the minus strand of DXMA01000006.1, from coordinate 10,666 downwards.
CTCGAGCGCAATCGCAAGATCGTGTTTGGCAACCGCGATATCGCGCAGGCTTGGATCGATACGCAGCATCGCGTTTCCTGGACGGCCACGCAGGGCGTGTCCACCTCGTTTATCCAGCTGGATATTCCCGAGGATGACGAGGAGTTCTGCAGGCGCCTGCTGTCCGAGAGGGGAGTGCTGCTGGTCCCCGGTAGCCGTTTTGAGCTTCCCTGCGGCGCACGCCTGGGCTACTGCGCGAGCGAGGACGTTCTGCGCGAGGGCCTGAGGCTTTTGGGCGAGGCACTGGCGGAGTTCGATCGCTAGGATTCCGATGGTCTTCGGGGGGCCTTATCCAAATTAGCCGAAGATAATCGAAAACGGACCCGTTTCCCTAGGGGAAGCGAGTCCGTTTTTCTATACCGAGAAGTCAAGTTGTTACAAATGGGGCCGTAAAGCGAGCCGGTATCCGCTGGGCCTTATACTGAGTTTCCGGTGAACGGTATCAAGCGTCTGGTAAACGGTAATTTATTTACCAGAAATGAATAGGACAAACTTTTTTCTGAATAAAAATGAAAATGGTTGAGACGCGGTGTGAACCGCTAAATCTATTCATAGGTTTATTGGAAATATGCAATTTGAGGATGGTTTAACAAAGTTTAGTTCCATTTGATTTTAGGATTAAAACGCGTTTAAGCACGTAAATACGCTTTATTAAGATGAAGTGTGCCATGCGTGAAGTATATGTGTATGCCGTTCACCCCCTATAAAAAACCATTCGGGGGCAAGGTGGAAGTATGAGCTGATTTTGGATATAAATATGTCGTCAGCAATAACGCCTCACACGGAGGGGCGCTAACGAATCGGCCCTGACAAGGGCCCGAAAGAAAGGTAGGAGGCCATGACGAAAGGTCTGCACGTGCCTTCCGAGATCGGCAAGCTCAGGAAGGTCTGCCTGCACCGTCCCGGCGACGAGCTCCTCAACCTGCCGCCCGACGAGCTCGAGCGACTCCTGTTCGACGACGTCCCGTTCCTGGAGGTCGCGCAGCAGGAGCACGACACCTTCGCCCAGATCCTGAGGGACCAGGGCGTGGAGGTCCTCTATCTCGAGAACCTCGTCGCCGAGGTGTTCGACCAGGTCCCCGGCGCCCGCGCCGAGTTCACCGACCAGTACATCGCCGAGGCCGGCATCCGCGGCCAGCACATGCCGCAGATCGTCCGCGAGAAGCTGGACTCCATCGAGGACAACCTCGAGTTCGTCAAGAAGACCATGGCCGGCATGACCAAGTCCGAGATCGACATGCCCCTCACGGCGTCCACGACCCTCGACTCCCTGGTCAACTCCGAGTCCGAGTCCGACCTGATCATCGACCCGATGCCCAACCTCTACTTCACCCGCGACCCGTTCGCGGTCGTCGGCGAGGGCGTCAACCTCAACCGCATGTACTCGGTCACCCGCAACCGCGAGACCCTGTACGGCAAGTACGTCTTCAAGTACCACCCCGACTACAAGGACGTCTCGCTGTACTTCCGCCGCGACTGCCAGTTCCACACCGAGGGCGGCGACGTGCTGAACATCAACGAGAAGACCCTCGCCGTCGGCATCTCCCAGCGCACCCAGGCGGCCGCCATCGACGTCATGGCCCAGAACATCTTCTGGAACTCCGACTCCAAGGTCGAGCGCATCCTGGCCTTCGACATCCCCGTCTCGCGCGCCTTCATGCACCTCGACACGGTCTTCACCCAGATCGACGTCGATAAGTTCACGATCCACCCCGCCATCATGGGCACCCTGCGCGTCTACGAGCTGACCGCCGGCAAGAACCCGGGCGACGTGAACATCCGCCTGATCGAGGACACCCTCGAGCACGTCCTGGAGGACGCCACCGGCGTCGACCAGGTCAAGCTGATCCCCTGCGGCGGCGGCGACCCGATCGCGGCCTCCCGCGAGCAGTGGAACGACGGCTCCAACACCCTGTGCGTCGAGCCCGGCAAGATCTGCGTCTACGCCCGCAACACCGTCACCAACGACGTGCTGTACAAGGAGGGCCTGGACCTTCTCGTCGTGCCCTCCGCCGAGCTCTCCCGCGGCCGCGGCGGCCCGCGCTGCATGAGCATGCCCTTCTGGCGCGAGGACCTCTAAGTCTTTAACGTTCCGGTGCGGTCCCCCTACAACCGCACCGGTTTCGCCCGTCAAACGGGCAACACTATTACTTATGTAATTCATTTTTTCGAAAGGAAACGAACCATGGGTGTTAACCTCTCCGGCCGTAGCTTCCTCAAGCTCCTCGACCTCTCCACCGAGGAGATCGAGTACTTGCTCAAGCTTTCCAAGAACTTCAAGGACATGAAGCGCGCTGGCGTTCCGCACCGCTATCTCGAGGGCAAGAACATCGTTCTGCTCTTCCAGAAGACCTCCACTCGTACCCGCTGCGCCTTCGAGGTCGGCGGCATGGATCTGGGCATGGGCGTCACCTACCTCGATCCCGGTTCGTCGCAGATGGGCAAGAAGGAGTCCATCGAGGACACCGCCCGCGTTCTCGGCCGTATGTATGACGGCATCGAGTTCCGTGGCTTTGCCCAGGACGACGTCGAGGAGCTCGCTGCCAAGTCCGGCGTGCCCGTGTGGAACGGCCTGACCACCGAGTGGCACCCCACCCAGATGCTCGCCGACATCCTGACCGTCCAGGAGAACTTCAACTACGACATCAAGGGCAAGACCCTCGTCTTCATGGGCGACTGCAAGAACAATGTCGCTCGCTCCCTCATGGTTGTCTGCTCCAAGCTCGGCATGAACTTCGTGGCCTGCGGCCCCGAGGAGTGCATGCCCGCTGACGACGTCATCGAGGCCTGCAAGCCCATCGCCGAGGCCAACGGCTGCACCATCAAGCTGACCACCGACGTCAAGGACGGCGTCACCGGTGCCGACGTTATCTACACCGACGTGTGGGTCTCCATGGGCGAGCCTGACGAGGTTTGGGCCGAGCGCATCGCTCAGCTCACCCCGTATCGTGTCACCTCCGAGGTCATGGCTATGGCCAACCCGGGTGCCATCTTCCTGCACTGCCTGCCCAGCTTCCACGACACCAACACCACCATTGGCGCCGAGAAGTGCGAGCAGTTCGGCATCACCGAGCAGGAGGTCACCGACGAGGTCTTCGAGAGCCCCGCTTCCAAGGTCTTCGACGAGGCCGAGAACCGCATGCACACCATCAAGGCTGTCATGTACGCCACGCTCAAGTAAGAGCGTCTAGCATCTCGCTCGGGGTGTATTGCTGCACACCCCGAGCGGTTTTATCTGGTAATAATCTCGCATCAAGCGGCAGGCACGGCACGGAAGAGCCGCTTCGGGCGAGATCAGTAAATGATTTATGAAGGGGGGATGAGAACTATGACTGAGACCGCTAAGAAAAAGCGCGGTATGCCTTCATCGTTCACCATTCTTCTTGCTCTGCTGGCAATTGTCGCAGTGATTACCGTTATCGTCTCCGGCACGTCCGGCGGCGCGGTTACTGCCGCCCGTCTGAGCGATTTCTGCACCGCCCCGATCCTGGGCTTCGCTGACGCTCTGCCCGTCTGCCTCTTCGTTATGATCCTGGGCGGCTTCCTCGGCATGATGACCGAGACCGGCGCCCTGGACAACGGCATCGCCGTTCTGGTGCAGAAGCTTAAGGGCAACGAGATTATGCTCATTCCCGTGCTGATGCTCATCTTCTCCCTCGGTGGTACCACCTATGGTATGTGCGAGGAGACCGTTCCCTTCTACGCCCTGCTCGCTGCTACCATGATGGCCGCTGGCTTCGACCCTATGGTCGGCGCCGCTACCGTCCTGCTCGGCGCTGGCTGCGGCTGCCTCGGCTCCACGGTTAACCCGTTCGCCGTCGGCGCTGCCGTCGACGCTCTGACCGGCGTTGACATTGCCGTGAATCAGTCCATCATCATCGGCCTCGGTGCCGTCCTGTGGATTGTTACCACCGCCATGTCCATCGTCTTCGTGATGAACTATGCCAAGAAGGTCAAGGCCGACAAGGGTTCCACCATCCTGTCGATGCAGGAGCTCAAGGACGCCGAAGAGGCTCACGGCAAAGCTGCTTCCGAGGTCAACAAGGAGGTCAAGCTCACCGGTCGTCAGAAGGGCGTTTTGATCGCCTTCGCCTTCACCTTCGTCGTCATGATCGTCGGCTTCATCCCGCTGGCAGACCTCAACGAGGGCGTCGCCAACTTCTTTGACGCCGGCGCTGTCTACGATGCCGACGGTAACACCGTCGTCCAGGGCTGGTCTGCCCTGATCACCGGCCTGCCCATTGGTCAGTGGTACTTCGACGAGGCTTCCACCTGGTTCTTCCTCATGGCTATTCTGATCGGTATCATCGGTGGCCTGTCCGAGAAGCAGATCGTCAACACCTTCATCACCGGTGCTGCCGACATGATGTCCGTTGTTCTCGTCATCGCCCTCGCCCGTGGTATCTCCGTCCTCATGGCTAACACCGGCCTCGACGTCTACGTCCTCGACGCTGCCGCCAATGCTCTGGCTGGCCTGTCCGGCGTGATCTTCGCTCCCATGAGCTTCCTGGTCTACTTCGGCCTGTCCTTCCTGATCCCCTCGACCTCTGGTATGGCTACCGTCTCCATGCCCATCATGGGACCGCTGGCTGTTAAGCTCGGCTTCTCGCCTGAGGTCATGGTCATGATCTTCTCCGCCGCCATCGGTGTCGTGAACCTGTTCACCCCGACCTCCGGCGCCATCATGGGCGGTCTCGCCCTGGCCAAGATCGAGTGGACGACCTGGCTCAAGTTTGCTCTTAAGCTCATCGTCGCGCTCTCCGTCGTCTGCGCCATCATCCTGACCGTCGCCTGCGTGTTGATCTAAGTACCCAACGGGTACCCCACGGAAACCTTGACGATCCTGTAAAGGATCACCTGGTCATCGTCTGTCCGGTGGGGTCAACCCACCGGTAGACTCCTACCTTTAGCCCCCTCCCGTTCCGTGCGCGGGAGGGGGCGCACTTATGTTCCGGCGTTTTACCAAACGCCGGAATCACTCGACGCTGCAAGCCCGCCAGAGCGGCAATCTGACGTTCAATCGTCGGGCATGGCCAAAAGGCCTATGCCCTCCTCTTTCACGTCACCTTGCTCGCTCTGGCGGGCTTTCGCTGACTTTTGTTCCACCTGCGGCGCTGCCATTGTTGGCGCAGGGGGCGGCTTGCTCGCTCTGGTGTCTGTTCGCTGTCCGTTCTCTGCCCGCGACGTTTCTGCTGTTGGTGCAAAGGGGTCAGGTTACTTTGCGCCAAAAGGGGAAGTTGCGGTGGAATAGTTCCCGTTTGGCCGTCTTGAGGGGTTAAACAGGAGCTATTTCACCGCAACTTATCGATGGCGTGTTTGGTTGGTGCCTGTTGATGGCCTGGGCATCGGGGAGGGCAGGCTCCGTTATAATCGCCTAAGACATTAAATGGAAACGGGACGGGAGCCATACATGCGTCAGGGTTTCGACAACGCGAAGTATATCGAGCTGCAGGCCGCTCATATTAAGGAGCGCATCTCGCAGTTTGGCGGCAAGCTGTATTTGGAGTTTGGCGGCAAGCTGTTTGACGACTATCACGCGAGCCGCGTGCTGCCGGGTTTTGAGCCGGACAGCAAGTTTCGCATGCTCAAGAGCATAGCCGACGACGTCGAGGTCATCATCGCCATTAACGCGAACCACATCGAGAAGAACAAGGCTCGCGGTGACCTGGGCATTACCTATGACGAGGACGTTTTGCGCCTGGTCGACCTGTTCCGCGGCAACGGTTTTGCTGTCGCGGCCGTGGTCATCACCCAGTACGCCGGCCAGCCCGCCGCCGACGTCTTCCGCAATCGCCTGAACGCGCTCGGCATTCCCGCCAAGTTGCACTATCCCATCGAGGGGTATCCGCACGATGTCGATCTGATCGTGTCCGACGATGGCTATGGCAAGAACGAGTTTGTCGAGACCACCCGACCGCTCGTTGTGGTCACTGCCCCCGGTCCTGGCTCGGGCAAGCTTGCCACTTGCCTGTCTCAGCTCTATCACGAGCACAAGCATGGCACGGCCGCCGGCTATGCCAAATTCGAGACCTTCCCGGTTTGGAATCTGCCCCTTACGCATCCGGTCAATATTGCCTACGAGGCCGCCACGGCAGACCTCGATGACGCCAACATCATCGACTCCTTCCACCTGGAGGCCTACAACAAGACCACGGTCAACTACAACCGCGACGTCGAGGCCTTCCCGGTAGTCCGTGCCCTGATGGAAAAGATCCTGGGCAAGAGCCCCTACCAGAGCCCTACGGACATGGGCGTCAATATGGTCGGTTTTGCCATCACCGATGACGATGCCTGCCGCGACGCTTCCAAGATGGAGATCGTCCGCCGCTACTTTACCGCGGTCGAAAATGTGCGCCGTACCGGCGTGGGCGATGAGCAAGTCGACCGTCTCAAGATTATTATGAAGAAAGCCGGCATCGATAAGAACTACTCACCGGCGCGCTCGGCGGCCCTCACCAGGGAGCAGCTGACGGGTGGTCCCGTGGGCGCCATGGTCATGCCCGATGGCTCCGTGGTGACCGGTAAGACCTCCACGCGCCTGGGCGCCGCAAGTTCGCTCATTATGAACGCCCTCAAGCATGTCTCGGGCGTCGACCTTGAGCTCGAGGTCATTAGCGATGAGGCGATCGAGCCCATCAGCAAGCTCAAGACGCATTTCCTGGGCAGCAAAAACCCGCGCCTCCACACCGACGAGACGCTTATGGCGCTGTCGATCACCTCGGCCACGAGTGAGACGGCCGCTCGCGTCCTTTCGGGCCTGGAGCAGCTGCGCGGTTGCGATGCCTTCTTTAGCGTGATTATCTCGCCGACGGACGAGACGGTACTGCGCAAGTTGGGCATCAACGTGTGCTGCGAGCCCAAGTTTGAGCGCCGCGGTTTCTTCCATCGCTAAGTTTGAAGCACCGCGGTAATTGCATTGCATTTTGGCCGTATCGGGTTAGCGCCCGGTACGGCTTTTTGATCAATAAAGCGTCTATTTCGGCGAAAAATAGCTGTTTACCTGCCTAGAAACAATTTGAGCGGTATACAATAACCGTAACTGTTTCATCCTTAGCGGGATGCCGCATGATGGATATTACCTGCCATCGTGAGGTGTGTCGGTCGCGCACGGCGCGTTAGATGCTCGTGCTCGGTTTGAGGAGGCTGCTATGGCGGGCAAGGGTCGTGCGAGTGTCAACGATATGAAGCGTGTCGAGGTGCTGGTGTTGATGGAGATCGACCAGCAAACCGAAGACAATGGCGGGCCGTATGGTTTCTCGCGCAAAACGCTTGCCGAGCGCGTGGGGGTTTCGCCGTATCGTGCCCGCGCCGCAATCGATCGCTTGGATTCCGAAGGTATGATTGATGTCGTCTCGCGTTATAGCGACGACGGCGGTCAGCTTGCAAATGGCATTTGCCTCACCGAACGTGGTGAGTGGTATCTTGAGGGCGTCCGTACCGGCATGCTCGTTCAAGAAATGCTTGAGGACGAGGTTGCTGATCGATAGCAGCATGTAACCCTTGCCATAGTGACGCCGCCTGGGAAACCGGGCGGCGTTTTGTTTCAAGATTGAGAAATGCAATCGCACGCGAGAAAAATTGCGGACGGTCCGCGGCGCGAGTATTACAATGAAGACCCGTAAGATGTGGATAAACAACTTCTACGGGAAGCGCAGGTAACTCAATATGACCAAGCATGTGTTCGTAACCGGTGGCGTGGTTTCGTCCCTGGGCAAGGGTATCACCGCGGCCTCGCTGGGCCGTCTGCTCAAGTCGCGTGGCTACAAAGTAACGATGCAGAAGGCCGACCCGTATCTGAACGTCGACCCCGGTACCATGAGCCCGTTCCAGCATGGTGAGGTCTTTGTAACCGAGGATGGTTACGAGTCCGACCTGGACCTGGGTCATTACGAGCGCTTTATTGATGAGAACCTGACCCGCGATTCCAACTTTACGACCGGTGCCATCTACAAAAGCCTAATCGCCCGCGAGCGTCGCGGCGACTTTTTGGGCGGTACCGTGCAGGTGATTCCTCACGTCACCAATGCCATTAAGGATAAGTTCCGCCGCATCGAAGAGCAGACCGGCTCCGATGTAGTCATCACCGAGCTGGGCGGCACGATCGGCGACATCGAGTCCCAACCGTTTGTCGAGGCCATTCGTCAGTACCGCAAGGAGGCCGGCCCCGAGAACGTCTGCTACATCCACGTGTCGCTCGTTCCCTATATCGCCGCCGCCCACGAGGTCAAGACCAAGCCCACGCAGCATTCCGTCAAGGAGCTCCGCAGCTTTGGCATCCAGCCCGATATTATCGTGTTGCGCTCCGACCACCATATCGATGACGCTATCCGCGGAAAGATCGCAAGCTTCTGCGACGTCGACACCGATTGCGTCTTTACCAACGAGGACTGCGCGAGTATTTACGATGTTCCGCAGCTGCTTGCCGAGCAGGACTTTGACCTGCGCATTTGCGAGCGCCTGGGTCTGGACCCGCGTGAGCGCGACATGAGCGAGTGGAACGAGTTCCTGCGCAAACAGAATCACGCCAACCATCACGCCGACAAGGTGAAGATCGCCGTCGTTGGCAAGTACACGCAGCTGCCCGATGCGTACCTGTCGGTTATCGAGGCCCTGCACCATGCGGGCGTCTTCTACGATCGCCATGTGGACGTCCAGCTGGTCGACGGCGAGAGCCTCGACGAGCAGAATGTCTCCGAAGTTCTGGGCGACGCCTCGGGCATCCTGGTCCCCGGCGGCTTTGGCAAGCGCGCCCTGGAGGGCAAGATCCTCGCGGCCGAGTTTGCCCGCGAGCACAAGATTCCGTATCTGGGCATTTGCCTGGGTATGCAGGTGGCCGTGTGCGAGTTCGCCCGCAACGTCGTCGGCCTTGCCGGCGCCAGCTCCTCCGAGTTCGACCCGGACGGTCCGTTTAGCGTCATCGATCTGATGAGCTCGCAGGAGGATGTCACCGAGAAGGGCGGCACCATGCGTCTGGGCGCCTATCCGTGCAAGCTCGCCGCCGATACCCTCGCTCGCGAGGCATATGGCGAGGATCTCGTCTACGAGCGTCACCGTCACCGCTTTGAGTTTAACAACGCCTTCCGCGACCAGCTTGAGGACGCCGGTTTGGTTATCTCGGGTCTGTCGCCCGACGAGCGCCTGGTCGAGATGGTCGAGCTGCCGCGCGACGTGCATCCTTGGTATGTGGCAACCCAGGCTCACCCCGAGTTCAAGAGCCGTCCGACCAACCCGCAGCCGCTGTTCCGAGAGTTCGTGCGTGCCTCGATCGGTCAGCACGAGGGTGTCGATCGCCTGCAGGTGACGCCCATGAACCTCGCTACGGACTAAGGGTGCCGGCGAACAAAGAACATACCGAAGCTACTCCCTCGTCGCTCGCCGTGGCGGCGGGGGAGTATCTCGATTACCTCGCGGCCGAGCGGGGTTTGGCGCGCAACACGATTGCGGCCTATCGTCGTGACCTGACGACGTACTGCGCGTATCTGGAGCGGGCGGGCATCATGTCTTTTGATGAGGTGACTCGTCAGGTCGTGGAGGGCTTTGTCGCCGACCGTCGCGATGGGGGCTATTCCGATGCCTCGGTGGAGCGTGCGCTTGCGGCCGTGAAGGGCCTGCATGCCTTTTTGGTGCGCGATGGGATTGTGGCCCAAAATCCAACGGCGGCGTTGCGCCTGCCTAAAAAGGCTGAGCGTTTGCCGGAGTATCTATCGGTGGAGGATGTCTCGGCGCTGCTCGATCAAGACTTCCCCGAGGGCGAGATGGGCTTGCGCGACCATGCCATCTTGGAAGTGCTCTACGGATGCGGCTTGCGTGTGAGTGAGTTGGTGGGGCTCGATGTGGGCGATATCCATATCGACGATGGCTTTGTGCTCGTTCGCGGTAAGGGCTCAAAGGAACGCCTGTCCCCGTTGGTGGGAAGCGCGGCGCGAGCTCTGACGCGCTATATAACTAAGGGGCGTTCTCGCTTGGCGGCCCATGCCCACGGAACCGAGACCTCGGCGGTCTTTTTAAATAAGAACGGCCGCCGTCTGTCGCGCCAGGGCATCCATGCCATCTGTGAGCGCTACGGGCGCCAGGTGGGGCTGGTGGGACTCCATCCCCATACGCTGCGTCACTCCTTTGCCACCCATATGCTTGCGGGCGGTGCAGACCTCCGTGTGCTACAGGAGATCTTGGGACATGCCGATATATCGACCACGCAGGTCTACACGCATGTCGATCGTACGCAACTGACCGAGGTCTATCTGGCGGCGCACCCGCTGGCACATCGTTAACACATCGCTGGCCTGCATATCTATAGGTATTTGGGGACGGGCCCCAGATTGCCGCGGCGTGCTTTTGCGCGCGCATGGGCAATCTGGGGCCCGTCCCATTTTTTGCCACTTGTCGTCGCGGTGGTGGGCCGCATGTGCCTTGGGTGGGGGAGTTTGGGGGCGATGTGAACGGCATGTAAAGGGACGCAAAAATCGCCTCAAGGTCAACTTGAAGGTTGAGGTTGAAAGGCGGGGTGCCACAGGTGGCATCCCGCCGTTGCTGTAAACACAACATATTGTGTTTTCGAACATATGATTGGGGGGTGTTTTGCAATATATGGTGGGTGGAGCTGTCTCTTATACACATCTCCGAGCCC
>DXMA01000005.1:133163-133690 GCA_019414445.1 Collinsella sp. | reverse complement strand
CGCTATCTGCCGGTGCCCGCAGCCGTTGGCGGTGCGCGAGAAGATCTCGGCGGCCACCGGCGGCCTTCTGCTCGTATGTGCACCTGCCCCGCTTTCCGTCCATGCGCAGCAGCACCTCGCTCCCGAACGCGCGGTATATCTCCTGCCAACTTCTCAAGGCTTCCGCGGGAAGCGAAAGGGCAATCGCGGCGGATTTATACCCGTGCCCGAGCTCGAAGAGCCCTATGGCCGCCTTCCTGGCCTCGACATCATGCTTCACTCTCAAGTCAACGCGCATAAAGAAAGCCTCCCATTTCTCATGTCCAAGAAATGGGAGGCAGTTCATTTAAAGCCATGGCTGGCCATTATTTATTTATCGTTCCGCCTCTTCTTGCGGTTGTATTCGAGCAGCAAGCCCAAAGAAGTCAAAGCAGATCCGACAACTGCCAGCGGAAGAACCGGCAGCAGTCTCTCCCCTGTCGAAGCCAGAGCACCCGGCTCGGTGGTCTTGGTCTGGGAGGCGGGGTCGGCCTTGGTCTCGCCGCCGT
>DXMA01000005.1:8212-133063 GCA_019414445.1 Collinsella sp. | reverse complement strand
GCCGTCGAACGCCCAGCCCTTGCGGGTCGGGGCGGTCTTGGGCAGCGCGAAGGTGAACGAGGTCTTGCCCGGCTCGGTGGTCTTGGTCTGGGAGGCGGGGTCGGCCTTGGTCTCGCCGCCGTTCTCGTCGAAGGTCACGGTGACGTCGCGGGGCACCCACTTCCACTGGGCGTAGACGGTCGTGGACTTGGAGACCTCGGTCTTGTCGGTGAACTGATCGCCCGACCCGTCCCTCTCGGTGTTCCAGCCGTCGAACGCCCAGCCCTTGCGGGTCGGGGCGGTCTTGGGCAGCGCGAAGGTGTAACTGTCCTTATCTGCAGTCTTATCTTGCAAAAACTTTTGAGGATAAGCAGGATCGTATGCGCCATTATCATCAAAAGTCAGCGATAACTTTGCTGCGACCTGCCACATGTGAAAATCATCAGTACCGTCGGCATCCCTGACGCGCTTAAGGTAATAGCCCTCACCAACCGCATCCTCGTTGCCAAGAATAAAAGTGCTTTGCTTAGGTGCATCACCACTAGCTTTGGAGAGTACGTAGTTATCTCCGAGTGACGGCAGTTTCAAATTCTGCCAATTGTTCGGATCCACCGTATTAACAGTAGTCTTCCCTGACGATTCCCCTTTTACAATAAGGGGAATGTCGCCGCCATCATCCGTGCCATCATAGTTATTAGTGACAGCTGGCAGTCTAATTTCAGCGTCATCGCCACGGTAATTTCCTTGGAATAATGCGGGTGCCATTAAGGCAAGTGTGCCCTTATTAATAACGGCACCTTTCAAATTACTTGAACCGTGATCGATGAGAATGCCCTTACTGCCAATAGAGGTGGTTCCCTTAACGAAAATATCGTTATAGTTTTTCGCAGTATTGTATTGTTGCTCCCAAGTACCATTGATATCGACATAACCATATACGTAGGCTTGAGAGCCAGCTGTCGTCAAAACGCTGCCCTCATCTACCCGAAGGCCATTGTCTTCAATTAATTCATAGCTAGAAGCATTGTTGCAACCAAATTTGGTCGTTACATTTGTATTCGATTGACCAGTAATAGCGATCTTATTTACAGAAGAAATCGTACCGGCCGTAATTTCGGAGTTATCAGTAACATTCAATGCAGATGCGTACTTAATATAAGGAATCTCAGCCACAGTCCCTGCAATATTGATTGTGGGAGAAGAAGACCCCTTGGGAAGCCCATAGTACACACCCGTAACGCCCATAGCTATTTCCGGTCGTCCAGCAATATTAATGAAGGAACCGTCAGAAATCGATACATTCTTGTTCGAAGTCAACGAAACGTAGCCAACACTGCCGCTATTCAGACTGATAGATAGCTTTCCTCTAGCCTTTACGCTCGATCCCTCATCCGACGAATTGGTCAGGTCGTTCTCGCAGAAAACATACCCATGAGAATCGCCCGCTTCATCCCTCAGCTCAACACCAGAAGCGTTCACGGCGATATCACCGTTTACAGCACTCCACTCTGCTCCATAAATAGAGCCAACATGGGAGCCGTGGACATTAACGGTAATAGATCCGCCAACGTTCGCTTTCTTCGAACCTTCAATAAAAGGGACATCATTGGGTATCGATCCACCTTTATCCCAGCCCCAAACATTCTCGTAAGCATCGATAACGACATCGCCATCGACCTCATAAACTCCATCTGGGATCATTTGTCCTGCGCCAATTATTGGCCAATTGCTATTAAGACGAAGCATTTTGTCGGTGTTTTCATAAGTACTGCTGCCCGCAATAATATGAATGTTGCCTTTAATAGGCGCAGGGTCACCAAAATGACCGCAAATTTCATTTACCCGACCCGAGCGAACATCAAGCGTCACGTTGCCGCGCATCTCGCAACCGTAAGTGCCTTCGATAGCAGGAGAAACTTCGGAGTTGGCATTGTCGTAAACAAGCGTGGCGTTACCACCTACATAAACAGCAGGAAAGCCGTTTCCATCGCCGCGCATGCAACCGGGATTAACGTGATTACCGCTAGCCATGCGAAGGTTACCGCTGATCTCAAGATAGGTGTCATGCTCGACGGACCCTTGATATGAACCACCGATGACGTCATGAAGGCCAGCGCCACTACCAGGATTGATATATCCAGACGCGGCTATCACCACATGTGTGTGATCGACAGTCGACCTATAGCCACCGCCATAAAGTGTTTCAGAGAGGTTGAGCTCGCAGTTACGAGTGAAAACGGTATCGAAACCATTGCAATAGAATTTTCCTGAACCAACCACTTCGACGTTGTCAAAAGTACAAGATCCGGAAAGCATGGCACGGTTGGAGAAGTGCAAGGTTGCGCGATTATCACCGTGACTCGTCACGGTAATCTTCTTGTTAGCAACGCCGAAAGTCGAAACGTAATCTTGGGTCGGCACCACAAAAGACGAGCCGCCTTTTAGGACAAGTCTGATCTCCGATAAATTATCGGAGGCGATTTTATTCAGCGCATCCTCAAATGTTGATTGATCATTAACTTGATAAACACCAGATTCTGCTGCATCAGAATTCGATTCATCAGATGTTTCATTCACATTCACATCGTTTGACTGCTTATCCGAGACATCAGATTCAGGTTTTTGATCATCACTTGAAACCGTATTGTCGTTAGACGAAGCCTCGACCGCCCCCCCCCTTGACCCAGAATCACTATCAGCAGATTCATTAGACAGATTCTCCGAAGTCGTGTTTTGCTGAGGGTCATTATTCACTATTCGTCAGCAAATACGCTCGTAGGAATCGTATTAAACACGAACAAAAAAGAGACGAGCCAAACGAGAGCTCGCCTGCAGCGTGGCAATCTCACAAACCGCCCTTTCTACTCAACTGACATGAACCGGTAAAGGGCGACAAAATACCCAGAGGCAAAGGCATATATTTCACTCTTACTGAATGTACTGTCTGGCACATTGGTTTTAGTTTAATACCAGTGTTTTGTCTGACAAGAGAACGCGTTTATTGCCATGAAATAGAAACGAGCAAAAATTAGTGTCACGACCAGCCAGAATTGATCGATGTGCATTAATTTCCTAAGACCTAATGAACAAACAATGAACAAACTCCACACCATAGCCATGGGGAAACTAGGAATTCGCCCGGAGAAGACGTTCGGCTTTTAGTTAAATAGTTAAAACGCTTCAGTTTATTGAAGCGTTTTAGTGTGCCTTTTACAGGAATCTTACCACTCACCGAATTATTTATTGCTATCATGCAAGACGTAGGGTAAATCTCCGATCGCAAGGAGACACAAATGGTGAAAAAGTCACCGGAAAACACTACTCCCGCAATTGTGGACAACGTAGAGGCGCTTGAAGCTAAGCTCGCTCAGATGCGAGAGGCCCAGGCGCTTTTTGCTACGTACACGCAGGAGCAGGTCGACAAGATCTTCTATGAGGCCGCCATGGCCGCCAACAAGGCTCGTATCCCGTTGGCGAAGATGGCCATCGAGGAGACCGGCCGCGGCGTTCTTGAGGACAAGGTCATCAAGAACCACTACGCCGCAGAGTACATCTACAACGCTTACAAGAACACCAAGACCTGTGGTGTCCTGGAGCGCGACGAGGCCTACGGCATCACCAAGATCGCCGAGCCCATCGGCATCGTGGGCGCCGTCATCCCGACGACCAACCCCACCTCCACTGCGATCTTCAAGACGCTGATCAGCCTGAAGACCCGCAACGCCATCATCATCTCCCCGCACCCGGCTGCCGCCAAGTGCACCATCGCCGCCGCTAAGCTCGTGCTTGACGCCGCCGTCAAGGCCGGTGCCCCCGAGGGCATCATCGGCTGGGTCGATGTCCCCTCCATCGAGCTGACCAACATGGTCATGCGCGACGTCGACATCATCCTCGCCACCGGTGGCCCGGGCATGGTCAAGGCCGCCTACTCCTCGGGCAAGCCCGCCTTGGGCGTTGGCGCCGGTAACACCCCGGTCGTCATCGACGACACCGCCGACGTGCTGCTCGCCGTCAACTCCATCATCCACTCCAAGACCTTCGACAACGGCATGATCTGCGCTTCCGAGCAGTCCGTGACCGTCATCGACACCATCTATGACCAGGTTAAGGCCGAGTTCCAGAAGCGCGGCTGCTACTTCGTCAAGCAGGGTGCCGAGATGGAGGCCCTGCGTGCCGCCATGTTCAAGAACGGCGCCCTCGATCACCGCATTCCCGGCATGGCTGCCGCCAAGATCGCCGAGCTCGCCGGCATCGAGGTTCCCGCCAAGACCAAGATCCTGATCGCCGAGGTCACCTCCACCGACCCCGCCAAGGAAGAGTTCTCCCACGAGAAGCTCTCCCCGGTCCTGGCCATGTATCACGCCAAGGACTTCCAGGAGGCCGTCGACAAGGCCGAGCACCTGGTGCTCGCCGGTGGCCCGGGCCACACCGCCTCTCTGTACGTGCACCCCGCCCAGGCCGAGAAGATCAGTCTGTTCGAGCACGTCATGAAGGCCTGCCGTATCGTCATCAACACCCCGTCCTCGCACGGCGGCATCGGTGACCTGTACAACTTTGGCATGAAGCCGTCTCTGACCCTGGGCTGCGGCTCCTGGGGCGGCAACTCCGTCTCCGAGAACGTTGGGGTGAAGCACTTGATCAACGTTAAGACTGTGGCCGAGCGCCGTGAGAACATGCTGTGGTTCCGCGCTCCCGAGAAGGTCTACTTCAAGAAGGGTTCCACGCCCGTCGCCCTCGACGAGCTCGGTACCGTCATGGGCAAGAAGCGCGCCTTCATCGTCACCGACCAGTTCCTCTTCAAGAATGGTAACACCCGCGCCATCGAGGCCAAGCTCGACGAGATGGGCATCGCCCACGACTGCTTCTACGACGTCGAGCCCGATCCGTCGCTGCAGTGCGCACGTCGCGGCGCCAAGCAGATGGCTCTCTTTGAGCCGGACGTCATCATCGCCGTCGGCGGTGGCTCCGCCATGGACGCCGGCAAGATCATGTGGATGATGTACGAGCACCCCGAGTGCAAGTTTGAGGACATGGCCATGGACTTCATGGACATCCGCAAGCGTATCTTCACTTTCCCCGAGATGGGCAAGAAGGCCTACTTCGTCGCCGTCCCGACCTCTTCGGGTACCGGCTCCGAGTGCACGCCGTTCGCCATCATCACCGACAAGGAGACCGGCATCAAGTGGCCGCTCGCCGACTACGCGCTGCTCCCCAACATGGCTATCGTCGACGCCGACAACTGCATGACCGCCCCGCGCGGCCTGACCGCTGCCTCCGGCATCGACGTCATGACCCACGCCATCGAGTCCTACGTCTCCATCATGGCTTCCGACTACACCAAGGGCCTCTCCGAGCGCGCTGCTAAGCTCGTCTTCGAGAACCTGCCCTCCAGCTTCACGAACGGCGCCAAGGACCCGCACGCCCGCGAGGAGATGCACAACGCCTCCTGCATGGCCGGCATGGCCTTCGCCAACGCCTTCCTGGGCCTCAACCACTCCATGGCTCACAAGCTCGGCGCCTTCCATCACCTGCCCCACGGCCTCGCCAACGCCGTCATCCTGACCCGCGTTATGCGCTACAACGCCGCCGAGGCTCCCGTCAAGATGGGCACGTTCTCCCAGTATCCTTACCCCAACGCGCTGCACAACTACGCCGAGATGGCCAAGTACTGCGGCATCGAGGGCAAGGACGACAAGGAGGTCTTCGAGAACTTCATCACGAAGCTCGAGGAGCTCAAGGACTTCATCGGTGTCAAGAAGACCATCGCCGACTACGGTGTTGACGAGCAGTACTTCCTCGACACCCTCGACGAGATGACCGAGCAGGCATTCAACGACCAGTGCACCGGCGCTAACCCGCGCTACCCGCTCATGAGCGAGATCAAGGAGCTCTACCTGGACGCCTACTACGGCCGCGAGCCTCAGGACTACGCCGTCTGCTAGTTTTAGCACGGTTTTTAACGGCGGGGGTGCACGGGTGTTTCACACACCCCCGCCGTCGCTTCTATCGCATCGTTGAAAGGATGCAACCATGCTGCTACCCGATTCCAAGACCGAGCTCGTCCGCCGTGGCAACAAGGTCGTTTACGACCTGGGCGACAAGATTGTCAAGGTCTTTAACGAGACCAAGCCTGTCTCCGACGTGTTCAACGAGGCTTTGAATCTTGCCCGCATCAATGAGTGCGGCATCCGCAGCCCCAAGGCTCTCGAGGTTTCCCAGCTCGAGAACGCCAACGGCTGGGCGCTCGTGACCGAGAAGGTTCCGGGCACCACCCTTGCCGAGAAGATGACTGCCGAGCCCCAGCGCTTTGGTGAGTATCTCGAGATGTTCGTCGACCTCCAAATCGAGATCCACGGCTACACCTCCCCGCTGCTCAACCGTCAGCGCGACAAGTTCGCCCGCATGATCGACAGCCTTGATCAGCTCAATGCCACCACGCGCTACAACCTTCAGGAGCGTCTGGACGGCATGACCAAGGAGTTCAAGGTCTGCCACGGCGACTTCAACCCCTCCAACGTCATCGTCGGCGACGACGGCCAGCTCTATGTGTGCGACTGGGCACACGCCACCCAGGGCTCCCCTGCTGCCGACGTTGCCACCACCTACCTGCTCTTCGCCCTCAACAGCAAGGATCAGGCCGAGGCCTACCTGGAGCTCTACTGCGACCGCGCCGACATGCCCATGCAGGTCGTGCGTCAGTGGACGAGCATCGTCGCCGCTTCCGAGCTCGCTCGTAAGCGCAACGTGAACGATGAGTTCCTGAAGAACTGGATCGACGTCGTCGATTATCAGTAATATCTGAGCGATTTATTTCGCATCGGAGGCACAAGAAAACCCCGCAGCTCATATGGGCTGTGGGGTTTTCCTTTACCCATCGAGTTTATTCACGCAACAAAATAGACTGCTCCGCATCTCTTCCTAAGAGAGATACGGAACAGTCCCGCAATTACATCTAATAGCAGAAACGTCGATTAACGGCGGGCCGCCTTAACAAGCTCGGCAACCTTGGCGACGACCTCGTCAATCGCCACGTCCTCGCGCTCGCCCGTGGCACGGTCCTTGAGCTCAACGGTGCCATTCTTAAGGCCACGCTTGCCAAGCACCACCTGATACGGGAATCCCATAAGGTCGTTATCGGCAAACTTAAAGCCGGGACGCTCGTCACGGTCGTCGACGACGACCTCGATACCCTCGGCGCACAAGCCCTCGACGATTTGGTCGCAGACGGTTGCGCACTCCTCCTTCTTGGGATCGAGCGGAATCACAGCGACCTCGTACGGGGCAACGGAAACCGGCCAGACGATACCGTGCTCGTCGTTGTGCTGCTCCACGACGGCAGCAAGCGAGCGGGACACGCCCACGCCGTAGCAACCCATGATAAGCGGCTTCTCCTTGCCGTCCTCGTCCATAAAGGTGGCGCCCATGGCCTCGGAATACTTGGTACCCAGCTGGAAGACCTGCGAGACCTCGATGCCGCGAGCAGCAGAGAGCGGCTTGCCGCAGTGCGGGCAGGGATCGCCGGCAACGACGGTGACCAGATCTGCCCACTCATCGACGGTAAAGTCGCGCTCGGGGCAGGCACCGGTAAAGTGATAATCGACCTCGTTGGCACCGCAGGCCCACTGCTTGGACTCGCGCAGGCTCTCGTCGCACACCAGACGGATGCCCTCGGGCAAGTTAACCGGTCCGATAAAGCCCTTGTGCAGACCGTAGGTCTGAAGCTCCTCGTCCGTCATCATGCGATAACCCTTGCCAAAGACATGCTCGGCCTTGCAGTCGTTGAGCTCATGATCGCCCGGGACGATGGCCACGACGGGCTTGCCCTCGGCATCGATGAGCGCCAGGGACTTGCGCGTGCCGTTCTCGGGGAACCCAAAGAACTTAGCAACGGCCTCAATGGTGCCCATGCCCGGAGTCTCGACCTTGGTAAGCGTACCGTCACCGGGACCCTCAGTCACGACGACCTTGGTGCTTGCAGCCTCATCATCGGCGGCAAAACCGCAGTCATCGCAATAGACGAGAGAAGCCTCGCCGGCGTCGGCCAAAGCCATGTACTCGACGGAGGTATCGCCACCGATCTCGCCGGAGTCGGCAACGACGGGCAAGGCCTTGATGTAGCAGCGCTCGCAAATGTTAGCGTAGGCCTGCTTCATCTTGTCATACTCCTCCTGCAAGCTCTCCTGCGTGGCGGAGAAGCTGTAGGCATCCTTCATGATGAACTCGCGACCGCGCATCAGGCCAAAACGGGGACGGAACTCGTCGCGGAACTTATCCTGGATGTGATAGAGGTTCACTGGCAGCTGCTTATAGGAGCGCAGCTCGTTGCGCACCAGGGCCGTGACGGTCTCCTCGTGCGTGGGGCCCAGCACGAACTCGCGACCATGACGGTCGTCAAAGCGCACAAGCTCCTTGCCATAGGCATCGATACGGCCGGACTCACGCCACAACTCGGCGTCGACCATAATGGGCATCATAAGCTCCTGGGCGCCGGCGGCGTCCATCTCGTCGCGCACGATGTTCTCAATCTTGCGAATCGAGCGCCATGCGAGCGGCAGGTAGGAATACAGACCGGCGGCCTCCTTGCGGATCATGCCGGCACGGAGCAGCAGGCGGTGGCTGGCGAGCTCAGCGTCCGCCGGATCCTCTTTAAGCGTCGGCGCATAGAGCTTAGACATATACATTGCTCGGGTCATTTATTTCTCCTCAATAAGCTTGTCGACCTCTGCCATAAGCGCGTCGACAATTTGGTCCTCAGCTACTTTACCAATGATCTGGCCATGCGAAAAGAGCAAGGCCTGACCACGTCCGCAAGCAACGCCCAGGTCGGCATCAGAAGCCTCGCCGGGGCCATTAACGGCACATCCCATGACGGCAATCGAAAGCGGCGCGGAATAGTTCTTAAGCCGCTCGGTGACCTCCTCGGCGATGGGAATGAGGTTAACCTGGCAGCGGGCGCACGTGGGGCACGAGACAATCTCGGGACCACGGCGACGCAGGCCCAGCGACTGTAGAATTCCCCAGGCGACCGGCGGCTCCTCAACCGGATCGGCCGTGAGCGACACACGCATGGTGTCGCCGATGCCTTCGGAAAGCAAGATGCCCAAGCCTACAGAGCTCTTGATGGTGCCCTGAAGCTTGGTCCCCGCCTCCGTCACGCCCAGGTGAAGCGGAACGTGGGGAATCTCACGTGACAGGGCTCGATAGGTATCGAACGTCGTTTGCACGCTATGGGCCTTGGCCGAAAGCACAATGTTCGTAAAGCCGCGATCCTCAAAGTGCTTGACGAAGCGCTCGCTCGACATCACGAGCTTTTCGGGCTGCGTGAGGTCGTCGCGCTCGGCAATATCTTGCTCAAGCGAGCCCGCGTTCACGCCAATGCGAATCGCACAGCCCGCGGCACCCGCGGCATCGATGACGGCATCGACCTTAGCCCAATCGCCGATATTGCCGGGATTGATGCGCAGCTTGGCGGCACCGGCCTCAACGGCACCAATGGCGAGCTTATGGTTAAAGTGGATATCGGCGACAATGGGCACCGGAGACTCGGCACAGATGGTGCGGAAGCCCTCAAGCGCGGCCTCGGAGGGCACGCTCACGCGCACGATATCGCAGCCAGCCTGCGCCAACGCGCACACTTGCGCAAGCGTTGCCTGGGCATCAGCGGTATCGGTGCAGGTCATAGATTGGACCACCACCGGCGCGCCGCCACCGATCTGCACGCCGCCCACATGCACGGGGCGCGTCAGCTCGCGAGGCAAAGGATGGGATAAAGACAATCCAAACACTCCCCTACAAAATAAATCGAAGGATGTCGGAACGAAGCATATAGACAAACAGCAGCGCAAAGAGCGCGATGCCCACATAGCTCACAATCGTCTGGACCTTGAGCGGAAGCTCGCGGCCCGCAATCTTCTGAATGATCTCGATGACTAGCTTGCCGCCATCGAGTGGCGGGATGGGCAGCAGGTTCATAAAGCCAAGCGAGAATGAAATGAGGGCGGCAAACGAAAGGAACGTGGCAGGGCCGGCAGCAGCAGCCTGTGAGGACATAACGCTAATACCCACGATCGAAGAGGACTGATCGAGAATCTCCATCGTATGCTGCGGCTGGAGCAGTCGCATCACGCCCTCCGCTGTCTGCACAACATAGGAGAACGACAGGCGAGCCGACGTGATGGGGTCTAAACGGACCACCTGCGTAGAGGCATACACACCTAGGCGATCGTCCTCTTTGAGCGCAACCGTGGTCGAATGCTGCTTGCCGTCACGCTCGTACTCAATGGCGATATCGTCCTTACCGGCAGCCTTGCCGATGGCATCGTAAACGTCCATCCAGGTAGAGCACGATACTCCGTCGACCGAAAGAATCGCGTCGCCGCCCTCGATTCCCGCCGAGGCGGCAATCGAGCCTTCGTCAACCTGGCCAATCACATTGGTATCCACCGGCACGGTGACACCTGCGATGGAATAGATGCTCATAAGGAGCAAAAAACCCGTCAGGATATTGACGATAATGCCCGCAAGCAGCATAAAGGCACGCTTGACAAAGCCCTGGCCCAAATAGGTGTGCGAGCGCTCGCGCGCAAGGAATTCGGCCTCGTCGCACGGCAGTTCCCATACATCGCCCTCGGCAGTCGCATGCCCGCGATCGAACCGACGGCCGTCAAAGGTGGTATAACCCGCCGCGTCACGCGGCAGAGTCTGGTACTTGGTGGGATAGTAGCTGGGCGAAGGCTTTTCCCCTTCTTCATACCAAGGAGCGATAGAGCCCCAGCCCAGCAGCAAAGCACAGGCCTCGAGCACATCCTCCTCGGACAGCTCGAGCTCGACGGCAAGATCGGCCACCGTCACCCGGCCGTGGCGATAGATGGCCGCGAGCACGCGATCGGCACACGAGACGTCGGTCGGATCCATACCGCAGATGGCAGCGTAGCCACCCAGCAGCAGCGGGGTCACGCCAAACTTGGTTCCAATGCGACGCGACGTGTAATGGATGTCAAAGCGGCACGGCAGACCCAAAAAGAACTCGGTCACACGGACGCCGCAGGCACGCGCCGCCAAAAAGTGGCCGCCCTCGTGCAAAAACACGAGTACGGAAAGCATCAGCAGGCCCCAAAAGACCGATGAGAGAACGCTCAGAACAATATCCATAAAACGAAAAAGCAATCCTTATGGGTTAGGAACGGGTTGCGGCGAGCACCTGCGCAGCCTTTTCACGCGCCCAGGCATCGGTGTCGCGAAGCTGCTCAAACGAATCGACCACCTGCATATCGTGGGCGTCCATGCAGGATTCCACAATGCGATCGATATCGGTAAAGCTGCAGCCATCGTGCAGGAAGGCATCGACGGCGACCTCGTTGGCGGCATTGAGCACGCACGGCATGGTGCCACCCGTCTTGCCGGCACGCTCGGCCAGTGCCAGACAGCGGAAGGTATCCATGTCGGCAGCATCAAACGTGAGCTGCCCCAGCTCGCGGAAATCGATACGAGGCGCCGGAGTATCCCAACGCTCGGGATACGAGAACGCGAACTGGATGGGAATACGCATGTCGGATGCACCGAGATGCGCCATCACGGAGCCGTCGGCGAACTCGACCATAGAGTGAATCTTGGACTGACGCTGCACGACCACGTTAATGAAATCGAGGTCGCAGTTAAACAGATGCATGGCCTCAATGCGCTCCAGGCCCTTGTTCATGAGGGTGGCGGAGTCAATGGTAATCTTGGCACCCATGGCCCACGTGGGATGCGCGAGGGCATCGGCACGCGTCACGCGATCGAGCTCGTCGCGCGTGCGGCCAAAGAACGGACCGCCCGAGCAGGTGAGCCAAATGCAGTGGGCCTCGCGCGGGTTCTCCCCCAGATAGCACTGGTAGATGGCGGAATGCTCAGAGTCGACCGGAATAAGCTGGCCCGGTTGTGCCAACGGCATAAGCAAGTCGCCACCGACGACGAGGGACTCCTTGTTGGCAAGGGCAAGGCGCTTATTCGAGGTCAAGGCCGCATGGCTCGCCTCGAGACCGGCGGCGCCCACAATAGCGACAAGCACGCAGTCGACATCGTCGCGATGCGCGAGCTCGCAAACCGCCTGCGCGCCAACGCCGAGCTTCGTTCCCTCGGGCAACTCCTGCAGCACGGCGTCATCGCCATGATCGACATCGGCCACGGCAACCGCCGGAACCGAGAACTCGCGGGCAGCGGCAACGAGCTCGGAGGTACTGGAGTTAACGGACAGCGCCGTCACCTGCAGGCGATCGGCATGCTGGCGGCACACATCGAGCGCCTGGGTGCCGATAGAGCCCGTACAACCCAGGATGGCAACGCGAAGGCGTCCATCGGGGCCATACGTCGTCTGGAAGGACATTACAGCACACCTCCGATCATCAGCAACAGCTGCGCGGTGATGCAGCCGAAGATAAGCGAGTCGCTACGGTCGAGCATGCCGCCATGGCCCGGGATAAGGTTGCCGGAATCCTTGACGCCCACACCGCGCTTGATGCGTGACTCGATAAGGTCGCCGATAACGCCTAGGACGGACACGACCACGCCGCACAGCAGCGCATAGGGCAGGCTGAGCTTGTAGAAGTGCGTCGCCCACAGGATGAGCCAAATCAAAACCGAGCCCAGGATGCCACCGACAAACCCCTCCCAGCTCTTTTTGGGAGAGATCTTGGGGACCATCTTGTGCTTGCCGATACGGCTTCCCACGATGTAGGCAAACGAATCGGAGACCCAAAGGGACGCGCAAACGCCCACCGAAAGCAGGGCGCCGGCAAAACCGGGCACGGCATCGCGCAGCAACACGATAGCCGACAGCATAAAGCCAGTGTAGATGGGACCCATGAGCGTCACGGCCACATCGGAGATGCGGGTACGCGGCGACCAGACATACCAAATGCCCACAGCGAGCATCAGGGCAAAAAGCAGGGCATTCAGCAACATCGAATCGCCCAACGCCGACAGCGGAAAGAGTACGGCGGCAGCGATACCCATGAGCTCGTTAGCCATCTTGCCATCGAGCCTTGTCATACGGAAAAACTCATAGCAGCACAGACCGCTCATAACAGAAACAAAGATGGCCGTGGGCACGATACCCAAAACCAGGCACAGGATAAAGACGACGGCGTAGACGATACCGGCGGCGGCACGGGTAATAAAGCCCGCAAGCCACGAACCGGTGCCATTCTTTGCTGCAGGCGCTCCCGCAGCGGCAGCCTTGCGCTCAGAGGTCTTGGGAGCAGTTGCCTTGGGACGATCGGACACGATTAAGCCTCCTCGGTCTTGCTCAGACCACCAAACCTACGGTCACGGCCCTGATAGGCCAAAATGGCGTCGACAAGGCCCCAACGATCAAAGTCGGGCCAATAGGTATCGGTGACGTAGAATTCGGAATAAGCCACCTGCCACAGCAGATAGTTCGAAAGGCGCAGCTCACCAGAAGTGCGAATCACAAGCTCAGGATCGGGAAGGCCGGCGGTATAGAGGTGGGAAGCCACCATGTCGTCATCAATTGCGCCAGGATCGATCTTACCGGCGGCAGCGTCGAGTGCGATCTGACGGACAGCGCGGGTAATCTCGGCACGCGCGCCGTAGTTGACGGCAAGCGCCAGCGTCATGCCGGTGTGATTGGCGCACTCGGCAAGACCGCGTTCAAAAACGTCGCGGGTCTTCTTGGGCAGCGCGGAAATGTCACCCAAAAAGACGACGCGCACGTTTTCGCGCTTCAGAAGCGGAAGCTCGTCGATAAACGTCTTGGCAAACAGATGCATCAAGACGTTGACCTCATGCTGCGGGCGGTTCCAGTTTTCGGTAGAAAACGCATAGGCAGAAAGCACGTCGACGGCCAGACGCACGCAGGCAGTAATGATCTCGCGAAGGGAGACGATACCCGCCTTGTGGCCCTCAGTGCGTGCAAGACCGCGCGACGTGGCCCAACGACCGTTGCCGTCCATGATGCACGAGATATGGTGCGGAATGTTATTGAGGTCAAGGTCGGAAAAACCGACGCCCGCAGGGGCGTCGGCAAAGTACTCGACCAGTTTATGCTCGTCGTATTGCACCTTAGATCTCCATGACCTCGGCTTCTTTTTCCTTCAGAAGCTCCTCGACCTTAGCGACATACTCATCGGTGTGCTTCTGGACCTTGGCCTGCTCGCGACGGACATCGTCCTCGGTGAGTTCCTCATCGCGCTCGAGCTTGTTGTTGAAGTCGCGTCGGATGTTACGGATAGACACCTTGGCCTGCTCGGCGTACTCGCGGCACTCCTTGACGAGCTCGCGACGGCGCTCCTCGGTGGGAGCCGGGAACGGCAGACGAACGACGGTGCCATCGGAGTTGGGGGTAATACCCAGGTCGGAAGCGCCGATGGCCTTGACGATGGCGTTGATAAGCGCCTTGTCCCACGGCTCGATGAGCAGCATGTGGGCCTCGGGGGTCTTAACGGCGGCAACCTGCGTGACCGGCGTGGGAACACCGTAATAATCGACGGTGATGTCGGACAGAATGTTGGCGTTAGCGCGACCGGTACGGACCTTGGAGAAATTATGCTTGAGGGACTCGAGCGACTTGTCCATGTGGGCGGTGATGTTCTCTGCCATGCTTAATCCTCCTGATAGACGAGCGTGCCGACGGGCTCACCCGCGAGCGCGCGCTTGACGGTGTCCTCGCCATCGATGTTGAGGACCAAAATCGGCATACGGTTATCCTGGCACAGAGCCGTAGCCGTGGAATCCATAACCTGCAGGCCGCGGACGAGCACCTCATGGTAGGTGATCTTGTCAAAGCGGACGGCGTCGGCGCACTTGACGGGATCCTTGTCATAGATGCCGTCGACCTTGGTGGCCTTGATCAGAATCTCGGCACCGATCTCGCAGGCGCGAAGGGCCGCAGCGGTGTCGGTCGTAAAGTACGGATTGCCCGAGCCGGCAGCAAAGATAACAACGTTGCCCTTGGACAGATGGTTGATAGCGCGGCGGCGAATATAGGGCTCGCAGATCTCGTTCATCTGGATAGCGCTCATCACGCGGCAGGGAACATCGTTGTGCTCGAAGGCATCCTGCAGGGCGAGCGCGTTCATAACGGTCGCAAGCATGCCCATGTAGTCGGCCTGAGCGCGCTCCATGCCACCGGCAGCACCGGCCATGCCACGGAAAATGTTGCCGCCGCCGACAACGACGCCAACCTCGTGACCAACGGCGAGCAGTTCTTTGACCTGCTTGGCAAGATGATCGGTAACCTTGGGGTCGATGCCGTAGTGGCCGTCGCCCATCAGCGCTTCGCCAGAAAGCTTCAGAAGCACGCGTTTATATCGGATGTCGGACAAAGCGATCCTCCTTTAATTAGACTCTCAATATGATAACAAAGGCTTAACGGGGAGCCATGAAAAAGCAGGCTGCGAGTAAAACCCACAGCCTGCTCATTACCAGCTACAAGAGCTTATTTACTCGCCACGGACCAGACGGTCAAAGGCAACGACGGTAATGGTGTCGCCGAGCTCCTTGGAGACCTGCTCAGCGTACTTCTTGATGGTGAGGGAGCTGTCCTTGATGAACTCCTGCTCGGTGAGCACGGACTGCTTGTAGAACTTCTCCAGACGGCCAACAGCCATCTTCTCCTGGATAGCCTCGGGCTTGCCGGACTCGGCAGCCTGGGCCATGTAGATCTGCTTCTCGTGCTCGACGGTCTCGGCCGGAACCTGATCGCGGGTAGCGCAGATCGGTGCGACGGCGGCAACCTGAAGGGCAACGTCGTGAGCGAAGGTCTTGAAGGACTCAGCCTGAGCGGTCTCGGCCTTCCCGAAGGCGAACTCGACGAGGACGCCGATCTTACCACCCATGTGGATGTAAGAAGCGAGCGCGCCGTTCTCGGCCTTGCGGGCAGCGAAGCGGGAGATCTTCATGTTCTCGCCCATGATGTGAATCATCTCGGTGAGCTCGGAGGAAACGGTCTCCTCGCCCATCGGCTTCTCGAGCAGAGCGTCGACGTCAGCAGGCTCGGTGGTAGCGACAACCTCAGCGACCTTGGAAGCGAAGCCAGTGAACTTGGCGTTGGAGCCAACGAAGTCGGTCTCGCAGGAGAGCTCGAGCAGAGCGCCGGTCTTGCCATCCTCGGAGACGAACGCGGCGACAGCGCCCTCGTTCGTCTCACGGCCAGCCTTCTTGGCAGCCTTGGCAAGGCCGTTCTTGCGCAGAACGTCGACAGCGGCGTCCATGTCGCCGTCAGCCTCGACGAGAGCCTTCTTGCACTCCATCATCGGGGAGTCGGTCATCTCGCGGAGCTGCTTGACCATAGCGGCGGTAATCTGGGCCATTGTGGTTCCTTTCAAAGAGATGAAAAAGAATTAACTAAGACTGATTTACTCGGCCTTGGGCTCAGCGGCCATCTCGGCCTCGGAGACCTGCTCCTTGCCGGAGCCAGCGAGGCAGGCGTCAGCTATGAGCTCGCACATAAGTCTGACAGCGGAGATAGCGTCATCGTTGCAGGGGATGCCGTACTCGACCTCGTCGGGATCGGAGTTGGTGTCGATCAGGGCGACGACGGGGATGTTCAGGCGCTGGGCCTCCTTGATGGCGTTCTCCTCGCGCTTGGTGTCGATGACGAAGAGGGCCTGGGGCAGACCCTTCATGTCGCGGGCGCCACCGAGGTTGGTCTGGAGCTTGGTGAGCTCCTTGCCGAGTACAGCCTGCTCCTTCTTGGGCAGAACAGCCATACGGCCGTCCTCGACCATGGCCTCGAGCTCCTCCATGCGGTTGATGCGGGAGCGGATGGTGACGAAGTTGGTCAGCATACCGCCGAGCCAACGCTGGTTGATGTAAGGCATGTTGGCGCGCTCAGCAGCGTTCTTGACGGCCTCCTGAGCCTGCTTCTTGGTGCCGACGAACAGCACGTTGCCACCCTTGGCGACGTTCTTGACGAAGGTGTAGGCCTGGTCGGCGTCGAGGATGGTCTGCTTGAGGTCGAGGATGTAGATGCCGTTGCGCTCACCGAAGATGAACGGCTTCATCTTGGGGTTCCAGCGACGGGTCTGGTGGCCGAAGTGGCAGCCGGCCTCGAGCAGGGTGCGGATATTAATCTTGGTAGCCATGTTAAACCTCCTGTGGTTTGCCTCCGCGCGGGGTCATCCTCCAAAACCAACCCGGACATGTGCTACCAAAGCCCGGGCACCACGGTATGAAGTAGCCGCGCGTGCGTGATAAAAACCTGTTGCCGTGAAGCAACCCGATGAATGATAGCAGGAATGCATCTTCCTGCCAACCCGCAATCAAAATCACACACCTGAGTGCGGCGCAGGGCGTCCCAGCCACTATTCGCCGCGGGGATGGGCTTGAGCCACGGCCCGCTTAAGCCGATCGGGCGTGAGATGTGTGTAGATCTGCGTCGTGGACAGGCTCGCATGACCCAGCAGCTCTTGAACCGAGCGCAGGTCCGCACCGCCCTCGAGCAAGTCGGTCGCAAAGGTATGGCGCATCGCATGCGGGGCGATGTCGGCCGGAATGCCGGCGAGCGTCGCCAGCGTATGGAACCGCCTCCTGAGCATGGCAGCGCTCATGCGATTGCCGCGCGCCGATATAAGCAGCGGATGCGGCCCGGTAGCGGGGTCACGGCGCTTTGCCCGAGCGAGCAACTCCGGCCTGCCCTCCTCTATATAGAGACGCGTCGCCTCGAGCGCACGACGATACAGAGGGACGATACGTTCCTTGCTCCCCTTGCCCCACAGGCGCAGCGTGCGTTCGGACCAAGCGATGGACTCCACATTGAGTGCTGCGAGCTCAGAGATACGAGCACCCGAGGCATAGAGCAGCTCGAGCATCGCCGCATCGCGCAGTCCCGCGGGAGTTGAGGTATCGGGCGTCTTGAGCAGTGCCTCGACCTGCTGGGTCGTAAGGACGCCCGGCAGGTCACGCGGCAGCTTGGGCGATGCGATCGCCGAGACCGCATCGCCCTCGACAATCCCGTCGGCAGCCATCCACCGATAGAACGAGCGAATGGCAGACAGATGCGCCGCAAGGGTTCGAGCCGCCACCTGGTCACGTGACAACTCGGCCAAATAGGAGCGAACGGTCCGCACGTCGGCGGCGCGAGCGTCGACGCCCTCGCGCTCGCACCAGGCAGCAAAGCGCTCCAACCGCGAGCCATAGGCCGTCACCGTGTTGGGAGAAAGACCCTCGACACGTGCGATGTAGGCGATAAACGAGTCGACGGTGTCGTACAGGTCAAAGGCTATGACCGGTCGCCTCCAAACAGATCGGGTCGAGTGGCCAGATAGGCATCAAGGGCCTCGAGCGCACGGTCCGCATAGGCCTGGTAGCGGTCGCGCTTACTGCGGCGCATGCCGTCCTCGAGCGGCGGCACCAAGCCAAAGTTGACGTGCATGGGCTGATAGCCCACCGTTGCCGGATCGGTCGCATAGCCCACGAGCGCGCCCAGGGCGCCCACGCGCGGCAGCTCGACGCCCGCGGCACCGATAGCCTCGGCATAGGTGTTGAGCGCCGCGAGCAGACCGGTCGCCACGGCCTCCATATAGCCCTCGGTGCCGGTGATCTGACCGGCCAGGCGCACGCCGGTACCGGGTACGGCAAAGGTGCCATCGAGCACGTGCGGGGCGTCGACAAAGGTATTGCGGTGCATGACACCGTAGCGGAAGAACTCGGCGTTCTCCAGACCCGGCACCATATGGAAGACGCGCTTCTGCTCGCCAAAGGTCAGGTTGGTCTGGAAGCCCACCAGGTTATAGGCGGTCTTCTCCTTGTTCTCGGCACGCAGTTGAATCGCCGCCCAGGGGCGACGTCCGGTACGCGGGTCGGTGAGGCCGACGGGCTTCATGGCGCCAAAGCGAATGGCGTCCTTGCCGGTGCGCGCAACCTCCTCGGCAGGCTGGCATGCCTGGAACAGATCGCCGCCCTCAAAGTCCTTGAGCACCACGCGGTCGGCCGTGGTAAGCGCCTCGATAAAGGCCTCGTACTCCTCCTTATTGAGTGGAGCGTTGAGATAGTCGCCGCTCCCCTGTTCCTCGTAGCGCGACTGCGAGAACAGCACGTCCATATCGAGCGTGGAGGCATCGACGATCGGCGCCGCGGCATCGAAGAACGCAAGGGCGTCGCCACCGACGAGCTTCATGACCTCTTCGCTCAGTGCCGGCGAGCACAAGGGGCCAGCGGCAATGACCACATGACCCTCGGGAATCTGCGTGACCTCGCCATGAATGATCTCGATATTGGGACGGGCGGCAACCTCGGCCTCGACAAGCTCGGAAAACTTGACACGGTCGACCGCCAGGGCCCCGCCGGCGGGAACGGCCGCACGATGGGCGCAATCGAGCAGGACCGAGCCCATGCGCTCAAGCTCGGCCTTCAGCAAACCAGCCGCAGAATCCGGACGGGTCGACTTAAACGAATTGGAGCAGACGAGCTCTGCCAGGTGATCGGTATGGTGGGCCGGGGAGCTCACCTGGGGGCGCATCTCGCACAGCTTTACGGCAAACCCGCGGTCTGCCAGCTGAATCGCGCATTCCGAACCCGCCAGACCGCCACCGATAACCGTCACCTGATCAAACAGCATCTGCAAACACCTTTCTAATTGACACGTTTTCCATTGTGACCGAAGGGTGTCTGGGCGTGAAGGGCAAACTTGGAGGGCGCATACCTTCCATCCATCATGCGCTCAATAAGCCCCTCGAGCTCAAGCGAGCCCAAGAGCTTGAGCACTCCGACGGCATCGAGCGAGACAAGCGCCGCGATGTCGTCGACCTTGAGCGGAGAGGCGATGAGCGCATGCATCACGGTCTGCTGTGTTGGATCCAGGTCGGCAATGCCGGGCGCATCGGGGCGCGAGTAGCGCAGGGTGCCGTAGATGCGTGAGATAGCCATCTCGATAGATTCCTCGTCGATGATGCAGCAGGCCCCGTTCGCAATGAGGTAATTCGTGCCACGCGACTCGGGCGATAGGATCGACCCCGGCACGGCAAGAAGTTCGCGCCCCAAATCCATAGCAGCCTCGGCTGTAGAAAACGTCCCGGAAGGCATACCTGCCTCGGATACAAAGAGGGCTTGTGACAGTGCCGCGATCACGCGATTGCGGCGTGGAAAGGCAAACTTGCGCGGACCCATGCCCCACGGGGATATCGACACGACCGCGCCACCCGTATCGAGCGTGCGCGTAATAAGCCCCGCACTCGAACGCGGGTAGACCACGTCGGCACCCGTCCCCAGCACCACGACGTGTTTGCCGCCGGCGTTGACCGCAGCCCAACCCGAGGCCTGGTCACAACCGACCGCGCCGCCCGAAACAACCGTCACGCCCGCCTCGACCGCCACCTTTGCCGCAAGCTCTGCCACGGCAAGACCATACGGCGAGGCCTTGCGCGCGCCGATGATGGAGAGCGCAGGCGTCGAAAGCACCTCGGGGTTGCCGCGCACATAGAGCGTCTGGGGAACATCAGAAAGCTCCAAAACAGTCTCGGGATACAACGCGTCACCTGGATGCAGCTCGAAGGTCCCCTCGGCCATCACTGGTCCCTCCTTCCCTGGTACATCGCCGCCTCGAGCACGTGGTCCTGCGTCACCTGCTCGCTCTCGGCGACGTCGGCGATGGTACGCGCGATACGCACCAAGCGTACGATGCCGCGGCCCGTGAGATGCGTGCGCTTCGACAGGCCGAGCACACACTTCTCCGCCGCATCATCGAGCTCAAAGGTCGAAACGACGCCGTCAATGGACCGCGTCTCGTCATCCTCGGCCTCGGCGTCCGCATCGTCCATACGGGACTCGCGCCAGGCGCGAAAGGCGCGACCGCGCACAACGTAGTCACGCAACTCGGCCGACGACATACCCTCCGCACCCTCGATAATCACTTGGGGGTCGGGACGGGTCACATCGATCATCATGTCGATACGGTCGGCCAAAGGACCGCGCAGCTTTGCCCGATAGCGCTCCACCATCGATGCCGAGCAGCGGCATGCCACCTCGCGATCGCCCAAAAAGCCGCAGGGGCAGGGATTGCTCGCGGCCAGCAGCTGAAAGCGCGACGGGAAGGTAAAGGCCCCATCGACGCGTACGATCCTCACATAGCCGCGTTCGATGGGCTGACGCAGCGTCTGCAGCACACCCGTGGGAAACTCGGCAAGCTCGTCCAAAAAGAGCACGCCGCCATGAGCAAGGCTGATCTCACCCGGGTGCACCGGGCGCCCGCCGCCGATAAGGCCCGCCGTTGAAATACTGTGATGAGGACTGCGGAAGGGCCGGTGCCCCGCCAACAAGCCATCAATGTTCTCACCCAAAACCGAATGGATGCACAGCGCCTCCTGCTGATCCTCAACGGAAAGCTCGGGCAGGATGCCGGTCATACGGCGCGCAAGCATCGTCTTGCCCGATCCCGGGGACCCAATCATGAGCAGGCCAAGTTCTCCTGCCGCCGCAAGTGCCATGCCACGTTTGGCAACCTCCTGCCCCAGCACGTCGGCATAGTCGAGCTCGGGCTCAAAGGTCGCCTCGACGACCTCGGAATCCAGATAGTGCCGAGCCGCCTCGCCCATGCCATGGGCAAGCTGAGACAAATGATCGATAAAGCCGCAATCCACGCCCGCGAGTGGCACATGCTGGTCGGACCTGCCGGCGATGAAAGACAGCCCCATGTCGCGAGCCAATAGCTGAAACGCCACCTCGCCCTTGACAGGAAGGACCGTACCGTCCAAGCCAAGCTCACCAGCGATAAGACAACGATCGAGGTTGTCGCGGGGAATCTGACCATCGGCCGCTAGAACCGCGATGGCGATAGGCAGATCAAAGCCGCTACCGGTCTTGCGAATAGCGCCGGGCGCCAGATTGACCGTAATGCCCGAGCGCGGGATCTCGAACCCGGCGGAGCGCATCGCACAGCGAATACGACCGCGTGACTCCATCACCTCCATACTCGGAATGCCGAGCATCTGAATGCCCGGAACGCCGCCGGCAAGCGAGACCTCGACCGTGACGGGAATCGCCTCGACGCCGCGGATGCAGGCCGCGTGAACGGCAAACGTCTCGAACGCCATCACGACACCTGCCAATCGAACGCGTTGTACTGATGCTCGATCTCGGCGATATGCCCGCCGCGAATGGTGACGCCCACGGCGTCGAAGCGAATCGCCTTGAGCGGATAATGCTCCATGAGATAGCAACTTGCGATGCGGCGGTAGCGGCGTTGCTTTTGGGCGTCCACGGCCTCCTCGGGAAAGACCCGCGTGGTGCAATCCAGGGCGACGCGTCTCGTCTTGACCTCGGCCATCACCACGACATCGTCGAGCTCATCGAGCAGCACCAGATCGGCCTCGCCCTCGGTGCAACGATAACCCTGCTCCAGCAAGGAGTAGCCGCGCTCGTTAAAGTAGTCGATGGTGATCAGCTCGCCCAGCATACCCAGCTCGCGGGGACTGAGCCCCTTGATAAACTCGGGCGTCATCGCCCCGCAGTCGAGCTCGCCGTTTTCCCAACGCTCCTTGAGCTGCTGCGTCTTGCTCTTTTTGCTTGCGGCACTCATGGGGTCTCCTTTCCCGCACGCTGCATTGCCCCGATGATGAGGGCACCTTTCATGCGGGTAAGTACCGGAAGCAAACCAAAAGCTGACCAAATGCCGTCAAAAAACGGGCCGTACGCAGCAATGCTGTTGCATACGGCCAGCTACCAGCAGGTTTATAAAACCCCAGAGGTCCCTTTCTCCACAATTGACCTAGAAAAGGCGCTCAGTCTGCAGAAAGTTTCCGCAAAAGCTCACGCGGTGCAGCGGACAAAGTCCATGTTTGCGAATGGCCTCGATGTGCTCGGGGCTTGCATAGCCCTTCGACTCGGCCAGATGGTACTCGGGATACTCGGCGTCGTACTCGACCATCATCTCGTCACGCGTGACCTTCGCCATGATGGACGCCGCGGCGATGCAGGCGATTTTGGCATCGCCCTTCACCACATCGCGCTCGTTGGGAACGGCGCCCAAGGGGTTGCCATCCATGAGGACACAGTCGGGTTCAAGTCCCGTATCGGCCACGGCGCCCGCGACGGCGGCACGAATGGCACGCGCCATGCCCATCTCATCGATATCCTTAGGCGCGATATGGCAAAAACCGATCGCCGTCGCCACCTCGGCAATCTTCACCGAGAGCAGCTCGCGGCGCGCCGGCGTGAGCTTTTTGGAATCGTTGATGCCCCAGACGCGCGGCTTCATGGGAAGGCACACGGCGCACACCGTCAAGGGACCGGCAACCGATCCGCGACCCACCTCGTCGACACCAACGATCACCCCATCGCCGCCAAGCTCATGCATAAGCTCGTACATGCCATTGACGCGCTCGCGCTCGGCAACCTCTTTGGCATGGCGTTTGAGGGCGCGTTCACAAGCCTTGATCACCTGCTGGCGCGGGTCCTCGCGATAATGCTCCACGAGGGCGGGAATCTCCTCAAACGTAGCGCTCGCCAGCTCTCCGGCAACCTGCGATGCCGAAACCGAGCTCGTCATGTTGGCCATACCAGGCCCTCCTTGCATGCAAATCAGATAAAAAGAAGGGCCACCCGAAGGTGACCCTTGTGTCCAAACGAGTGGACAGACGCTGCGATCTTCTTAGCGCTTCTCGGGGATGCGAGCAGCCTTGCCCACCTTGTCGCGGAGGTAGTACAGCTTGGCGCGACGGACGCGACCATGACGAACGACCTCGAGCTTGGCGATCTTGGGGCTGTGAAGCGGGAAGGTACGCTCAACACCGACACCGAAGGACATCTTGCGGACGGTGAAGGTCTCGCGGGCACCGGCGCCGGCCATGCGGATGACGTCGCCCTGGAAGACCTGGATGCGCTCGCGGTCGCCTTCCTTAATGCGGTAGTGAACCTTGACGTTGTCGGCGACGCGAACCTGAGGAATGTCCTCGCGGATCTGCTGACGCTCGATTGCGCGGATGTAATCCATGTGCAATTCCTTACTCTTCTAGAGGTGCCGTACCACCTTGGCCGGCAC
The DNA here is from genome assembly GCA_019414445.1 of Collinsella sp. GTDB lineage: Bacteria > Actinomycetota > Coriobacteriia > Coriobacteriales > Coriobacteriaceae > Collinsella. Next base: position 109,110 of record DXMA01000005.1, on the reverse strand, counting down.
GTAGTTGAACAAACGTATTCGAGTATACACGCGCGGGTTTCTGCTGCAAGAACAATTTTTTACGCAGACAAAAAGACAAAACCCGCACATGATAACCGCCCGCCTCACGAATGAGACGGGCGGCATGAAGGGGGCTACGCTAGGCGTCTAAACCCAAAACGTTAGGCGGAGCGCTTCGCCTCGAGCTTGGCCTGGGCGGCAGCCAGGCGTGCGAGGGGCACGCGGTAGGGCGAGCAGGACACATAGTCCACATCGGCCACGTTAAACAGGCCCTTGATGGACTTGGGGTCGCCGCCGTGCTCGCCGCACACGCCAAAGTGCATGTCGGGGTTGATGGCGCGACCCTTTTCGACGGCCATGCGCACCAGCTCGAGCACCGCCGCGTCGATGGTCTCGAAGGGGTTGTCCTTCAAGATCTTCTTGTGCATGTACAGCGGGATGAACTTGGCCTCGGCGTCATCGCGCGAGAAGCCAAAGGTCGTCTGCGTAAGGTCGTTGGTGCCAAAGCAGAAGAAGTCGGCATGCTGCGCGATCTCGTCGGCGACCATGCAAGCGCGCGGCAGCTCGAGCATGGTGCCCACGGGAATGTTGAGCTCGACACCTTCCTCGGAGGAAACCTCGGCAATCACACGCTCGATGACCTCGCGGGTCTGAACGTGCTCGGCCGTGATGGAAACGAGCGGGACCATAATCTCGGGACGCGGGTCGACGCCTTCCTTGATAAGGCGGGCGGCAGCCGTTGCCACGGCACGGACCTGCATGAGCGGCAGGTCGCCGAAGACGACGGACAGGCGCACGCCGCGCAAGCCGAGCATGGGGTTGGACTCGACCATGCCGTCGATACGACGCAGGCGGGCACGCAGGGCGGCGAGTTCTTCCTCGTTGGCGCCGGCGGCCTCCTTCTTGGTGATGGCGACCTCAAGCTCACGCGGATCATCCAGGAACTCATGCAGCGGCGGATCGAGCAGGCGAACGACCACATCGCGACCGGACATGGTCTTGAACATCGCCAAGAAATCCTCGGTCTGGACCTTGAGCAGATCGGCCAGGGCCTGCTGCTTCACAGCCTCGTCATCGGACAGGATGAAGCTCTGGATAATGTTCTTGCGATCACCCAGGAACATATGCTCGGTGCGGCACAGGCCGATGGCCTCGGCACCAAACTCGAGCGCGAGTGCAGCATCCTCAGGGTTGTCGGCGTTAACGCGCACGTGGTTGGCGTGGCCGCAGGTCTCGTCCAGACGAATCTCGTCGGCCCAGGACAGGATAGTGTCCAGATCGCCGGTGAGCTCGGCCGAAACCAGATCAACGGCGCCGTCGACGACGATACCCTGGGTACCGTCGATGGAGATGACATCACCCTCATGCAGCACGCGGTCACTGCCCTCGATGTGCACGACCTTCTCGGCGGCGTCGATATGGAAGCGTTCGACGCCGCAGACGCAGGGCGTACCCATACCGCGGGCGATAACGGCGGCATGGCTCGTCTTGCCACCGTGGCTGGTTAGGATGCCCTCGGCGGCGACCATGCCCTTCAGGTCGTCGGGGTTGGTCTCCCAGCGGACCAGAATGACCTTATGGCCTTCGGCGGAACGCGCGACGGCGTCATCACTCGAGAACACGACCTCGCCCACGGCGGCACCGGGGCTGGCGTTAAGACCGGTAGCGAGTGCCTCGTACTTCTTGGAGGCGTCGAACTGCGGGTGCAGGAGCTGGTCGAGCTGTGCGGGGTCGATGCGGCTCACGGCCTCCTCGCGGGTGATGAGGCCCTCCTCGACCATCTCGATGGCGATGCGCAGGGCGGCGGTGGCGGTGCGCTTGCCCACGCGGGTCTGGAGCATCCAGAGCTTGCCCTGCTCGATGGTGAACTCGATATCGCACATATCGCGATAGTGATCCTCGAGCGTCAGGAACACGCGCTCGAGCTCCTCGCCTGCGGACTCGAGGCCCGGGGTAGTCTTGAGGTCGGCGATGGGCTCGGTGTTGCGGATGCCGGCGACAACGTCCTCGCCCTGGGCGTTCACCAGAAAGTCCCCGTAGAACTCCTTGGTGCCGTCAGCCGGGTTGCGCGTAAAGGCGACGCCGGTCGCGGAGGTCTCGCCCTTGTTACCAAAAGCCATGGCCTGAACGTTGACGGCGGTTCCAAGGTCATCGGAAATGCCATGCTGCTTGCGGTAGATGCAGGCGCGCTCGTTCATCCAGCTGCCAAAGACGGCCTGGATGGCAAGGCGCAGCTGAAGCTCCGGATCGTGCGGGAAGATGGGCTTACCGTCCGCGACCTCGAGCTCGGGGTACAGGGCGGCCTCGACGTTGTCGGAGAAAATGCCCTTGAACGTCTCGACGAGCTCCTGCAGGTCCTCGGCCGAAAGCTCTGAATCGACGCGAACGCCGGCGACCAGGCGCGCCTGGGCCAGGGCATTCTCGAACAAGTCGGCGTCAACGCCCATAACGACATTGGAGAACATCTGGATAAAGCGACGGTAGCTATCCCAGGCAAAGCGTGGGTTTTGCGTCTGGGCGATAAGGCCCTGAACGGAATCGTCATTGAGGCCCAGGTTGAGGACTGTGTCCATCATGCCGGGCATGGAGAACGGAGCGCCCGAGCGAACCGATACGAGCAGCGGATCGGAGGCATCGCCGAGCTTTTTGCCGCAGTGGGCCTCGAGGTCGGCCTCGGCGGCAACAATCTCATCGAGTGCGCCTTCGGGCCAGACGTTGCCGGCACCGGAGTACTCGACACAGGTCTGGCAGGTAATGGTAAAGCCACCGGGGACCGGCAGACCGATGCGGCTCATCTCGGCAAGGTTTGCGCCTTTGCCGCCAAGCACGAAGTTCATGGATTTGTCGCCCTCAGTGACACAGGTGCCCTGGGCGTCGGTTCCAAAACGGTAAACCCTCTTGCAATCGCTCACGATACTTCCCCTTCCATGCGCTTACGCGCACGACCGTGGTAACGAATCGACCCGCCGGATGCGGGCCGTGAGGGAACTATACGGCGGGTTTTGGACAGGCTTGAGCAGAGGGTGCGCGGTTTGGTAAACGTGCTAAAACCGGCGGTAAACGGTAGGTAAAGGTGGTTACCTTATGAAGATACCACTACAAGGAAAATGCAGTTCGGATGCGATGTTTTTGCTAAATCGCTTTACCATTTATCAGCATTATTTCCAAGTATTCTCTTTGGGCAGCTAAAAGAGCCCCGTCCCAAATTAGCTACCCAAACAACCTTGTCCCAAGAGAGCTACTTTTGTTGAGCGCGGCGGGCGGCACGGCGGGCCCTGGCTTCCTGGATCTCCTCGAGGTGGGCAATGATCTCGGCAGCGCTTTCCTCGATGGCTTTGCCGTCGGTGCGCACCACAAAGCAGCCCAGGCGCTTCATGAGGGCACGGGCTTCCTCGAGCTCGCTGCGCACGCACTCAGGCTCGGCATAGGAGCCTGCGACGGCGCGGGCGTAGTCGTCGCCCAAGCGGCTATCGCGAATCTCGGAAATCACATCGACGGTCGAAATCAAGCCGAACAGGCGCATCGGGTCAACCTCGTAAATCGACTTGGGCGGCTCCATGCCATGCGCCAACGGAACATTGGCGACCTTGTAGCCCTGATAAGCTAAATACATCGACAGCGGCGTCTTGGATGTACGCGACACACCCAGCAGCACGATATCGGCACCCGACAGATCGTCACAACCACGACCGTCATCGTGCTCAACGAAATACTCCATGGCCTCGATACGATGGAAATACCGATCGTCGGTCTTGTGAATCACGCCCGCAACGCCTTTGGGCGGCACACCGATGAGCGACGACAATACGGCGAGCGTCGGACCGATCAGGTCGACCGAGCGAATGTGCAGCATGCCCAAATAATCGAGCACGCGGGCGCGAAGCGCCGGATCGACGATGGTGTGGAACACGGCGATATCGCGATGGTCGGCATCGACGCGCGGCCCCACAAATGACTTGACCTGCTCCACGGAGGTCACCTTAGGCAGGCGCAAAACACGAAAAGCCCCTTCATCAAATTGCCCGGACGCCGCAAGCACCACCTCACAAGCGGTATCGCCGAGCGAGTCGGAGATAACGATAACGGTGGGACGAGCGGTGACCGGGCAATCCATGCGGGGCTCCTTTTGCGCTTATGCGCAGGCTGGCTTACTTTTTGCGGGCAAGCTCACCGATGTTGGCAATGCCGGAGAAAACGGCCTCGAAGCGGTTGAGCAGCTTAAGGCGATTATCGCGAAGCTGCTCGTCTTTGTCCATGACCATGACCTCATCGAAGAAACGGTCGATGGGCGCGCGCAGGGCGGCGAGGGCGGCAAATGCGGCCGGGTAGTCCTCGACAGCAAGGGCGGCATCGACAGCGGTCTGAGCGGCCTCGGAGGCGTCGGCGAGCGCGAGCTCGACCTCGCCCATCAGGCTGCGGTCATACTCCGCACCAAGCTCAGGCTTGGAGATATGCGCGGCGCGGGCATAGGCGGTCGCCAGGTTGTCGAACGTCTCAGCGTCGTTCTTGCGGGCCTCGTCGAGGGCGGCGCAGCGGGCGAAGAAGACGGACGGGGCGATAATGTGCACCGCGGAGACGGCGGCAACGGTATCGGCCGGGATCTTTTCGTCGCGGGCCATGCTCACCAGGCGGCCATGGAAGAAGTCACGAACCTGCTGGGCGACCTCGGCGGCGTCGAACTCAATGCCCTGCTCGCTATAGAGCTCGAGCGCAAAGTCGATGAGCGACGTGGGATCGATCGGCAGACGGTCGCGCAGGATGTTGATGATACCGATAGCGGCACGACGCAGCGCGTAGGGATCGGAGGAGCCAGTCGGGGGCTCGCCGATGGCAAAGATACCGGCGATGGTATCAAGCTTGTCGGCGCAGGCCACGATGCAGCCAGCGGTGCCCTCAGGCAGCTCGTCACCGGCAAAACGGGGACGATAGTGATCGCGAATGGCGTGGGCGACCTCGTCGTTCTCCCCCATCGCGGTGGCGTAGTAACCGCCCATCACGCCCTGCTGACTCGTGAACTCGACGACGGCGTTGGACACCAGGTCGGCCTTGCACAGGTGCGCGGCGCGAGCGGCGTCGGCGGCAAGATGGGCGCCCAGATGAGCCTCGCGGGCAATAGCGAGCGCGAGCTGCTCGATGCGCTCGGACTTGGCGAGCACGCTGCCGAGCTTCTCCTGGAAGGCAACCTTGGCCAGACGCTCGCGGAACTCGTCGAGGGAGATCTTCAGGTCCTCCTCGTAGAAGAACTTAGCGTCGTCTAGACGGGCGCGCACGACGCGCTCGTTGCCGTCGATCACGCGCTCGGCATTCTCAGGCTTGCTGTTGGAGACGACCACGAACTCACGCGTGAGCTTGCCCTCGCCGTCATAGATCGGGAAGTAGCGCTGGTTGGTGAGCATGGACTCGCAGATAATCTCGTGCGGGACCTTGAGGAACTCCTCGTCGAAAGTACCGACGAGCACCGTCGGCCACTCGCAGAGGTTAATGACCTCCTCGAAGACCTTCTTAGGCGTATCGACATGGCAGCCGGGACGGGCAGCCTCGACCTCGGCGATACCGGCGAGAATCGCCTCGCGACGACGCTCGGCAGAAAGCACACCTGCGTCCTCGAGCACCTGCTCGTAAACAGCGGGGCTGGCGACCACATGGTCGCCAGGGCCAAGTACGCGATGGCCGCGCGAGGTGTTGCCGCTCGTCACGTCGGCAAACGACACGGGCACAACATCCTCGCCCATAAGGCAGCAGATCCAACGGACCGGACGAACAAAGGTCGCATGCTCGTGACCCCAGCGCTGGGAGCGGTAGTTGGGCCACTGCAGGCCGGCGATGGTCTTCTCGCACAGGGCCGTCAGGATCGGGGTAGCCGGTGCGGAGGGAATGTTCTTCTCGGCAAAGACATACTCGCGACCGTCGGTATCCTCACGACGGACCAGGTCCTCGGCAGCCACACCGCACTTGCGGGCGAAGCCCTGGGCGGCCTTGGTGGCGTTACCGTCAGCGTCGAAGGCGATGTTTGCCGCGGGGCCACGCTTGACCTCGTGAACCTCATCGGTCGCGGTGGCAACGTCGGCAACGAGCGCAGCCAGGCGACGCGGGCTCGAGATCACGCGGACCTCGCCGTGGGCCAGACCGGCCTCGTCGAGACCCTTGGCGATCATGGTACCAAGCTGCTTGACGGCATTGTTCAGCGGTGCAGAGGGCATTTCCTCCGTACCGATCTCAAACAGGAAATCCTTAGCGTCTGCCATGGCTTACGCCACCTCGCCTTCCTGGTCGGCATTCTCGTTGACTCCGGCGACCTCGGCCATGTAGGCCTCGCAGCACGCCTTGGCGACGGCGCGGACGCGCAGGATGTAGTTGGCACGCTCGACCGCGGACAGGGCGCCGCGGGCATCGAGCAGGTTGAAGGCGTGGCTGCACTTCATGACACAGTCGTACGCCGGCAACGGCAGCTTGCGCTCCAGGCAGGAATGGCACTCGGCCTCGTAGTCGTCAAACTTCTGACGCATCATCTCGACGTTGGCGACCTCAAAGTTATAGGCACTGAACTCGCGCTCGTTCTCGAGGAACACGTCGCCGTAGGTCATGGGCGTGCCGTCGGGCAGATAGCTCCACACCAGATCGTAGACCGAGTTGACGCCCTGAGCGTACATGGCGATACGCTCCAGGCCATAGGTGATCTCGACGGGCACGGGGTCGACCTCGATACCGCCCACCTGCTGGAAGTACGTGAACTGCGTGACCTCCATGCCGTTGAGCCAGACCTCCCAGCCAAGGCCCCAGGCGCCCAGCGTCGGGCTCTCCCAGTCGTCCTCGACAAAACGGACGTCATGGTCGTTGGGGTCCAGGCCAATGGCAGCAAGAGACCCCAGGTAAAGCTCCTGAGCATTAACCGGAGAGGGCTTAATGAGCACCTGGAACTGATAGTAGTGCTGCATGCGGTTAGGGTTCTCGCCGTAGCGGCCGTCGGCGGGACGGCGGCAGGGCTGCGCATAGCAGGTGCGCCATTCGGCGGGACCGAGCGAGCGCAGCGTGGTCGCGGTATGGAAGGTACCGGCACCGACCTCGGAGTCATAGGGCTGCATAATGACGCAGCCCTGCTCGCCCCAGTACTGCTGGAGGCGCAGGATGATGTCTTGGAAGGAAAGCGATGAAGCGTTCATGCCTCTAATATCCCCTCGTCGAAACGATTACACGGTTAGGTACTGTACTATAGCGGTTTTTAGTCGATAGCGCCGATGCGGTTGAGCGGCCAGTAGCGCACAAGCGCCACAGCGATCAAATCAGAGCGATCGACGGGACCAAAGTAGCGCGAGTCGGCAGAGTTTTCGCGGTTGTCGCCCATCACCCACACGCACCCGTCGGGAACGGTGTAGGGATAACTCACCTGGGCGCCAGGCGCTTGGACCGAAAGCGGCCAACTCATGCCCGTCGTATAGTCCTCGTCGAGCGCTTGGCCGTCAACGACCACCTTGCCGTCCTGCAGGTCGACCGTCTGGCCGGCCGTGGCAATAACACGCTTGACAAGAACATCATGCTCGGAAGTGGCATCGGGGTTGTGGAACACCACGATATCACCCTGTTTGACGGGCTGACCGAGCTCGAGGCTCACCTTTTGTGCCAGGATCTGGTCGCCAATCTCGATCGTGTCCTCCATGGAGCCGGTGGGTACCACAAAGGGCTCGACCACAAAGGTGCGGATCAGGAAGGTGGCCACGAGCGCGATCGCGATGACCGCGACCCACTCAAAAGCGCCCCTCAACGCGGAATGCTGCGATGGAACCATTCTCACTCCTCGCTCTGCGAATACGAAGCGTCCAGAATCTCCTGCGCGTATGCGCGCTCCTGGGGCGTAAGCCGTGCCGTCTCGATCAGGTCGGGACGCCAGCGGCAGGTGCGCTCGATGGCATTCTTACGGCGCCAGGCATCGACCTTGGCATGGTCACCGCTCACGAGCACCGGCGGCACGCCCTCGCCGTTGAATTCAGCAGGGCGAGTGTACTGCGCATACTCGAGCAGGCCTCCGTCCTCGGCGGTCGAGAACGACTCGTCGACGTTGCTCATCTCGTCACCAAGGGCGCCGGGAATCAGGCGTACGACAGCATCGGCAACGACCATAGCGGGAAGCTCGCCGCCCGTGAGCACGTAATCGCCGATCGACAGGCGCTCGTCGGCATACGCATAGGCACGCTCGTCGACACCCTCGTAACGGCTGCACACAAACAGCAAGCGCTCGCTTTTGAGCAGGCGCTCGGCCACATGCTGTGTAAAGGGCTCGCCACAGGGGGTAAAAAACACCACGGTGGGCTTAGGACCCTCGGAGCTAATAGCCTCGATGGCCTCGGCAATAGGCTCGACCTTCATGAGCATGCCCTGCCCGCCGCCGTACGGCTCGTCATCGACGGTACGATGGCGGTCGTGCGTCCAGTCGCGCAGGTTATACGCCTTAAAATCAAAAAGGCCGGCCTTGCGGGCGCGGCCCAAAATCGATGTGGACATGACGGGCTCAAACATCTCGGGAAAGACCGAAAGGGTCTCAATCAGCATGTTGTCCTCCCTGCTTGTCCATATCGATCAGGCCGTCCATAACGTGGACGAAAATTGTTCCTGTGTCGGGAAGATCGAGCACAACCTGCTCGATCACGGGAATCAGTACCTCGCCGTACCGATCACCCTCGACAACCCAAACATCGTTAGCGGGCGTCGACATGATCTCGACGATCGTGCCGAGCGAACCGAAGCGCTCGTCGACCACCTCGCGACCCATCAGGTCGGTATAGGCGGCGTCGAGTGAATCGAGCTCAAAATCGTCACGATTTGCCAACACATAGCATCCCGTGATGCCCTCGGCGGCCGTCAAGTCGTCAATGCCCTCAAACGAGACCAGATCGCCATCGCCCGTATCGGTGACGGACACGACCGTGCAAAAGCGGTCGCGCTTGAGCGCCGGCGGCGTCAGGGCGACGCGCATACCCGGCTCTAATACAGAAGGAAGCCCCCGCAGCGGCTGCGCGAGGACCTCCCCCTTCCTTCCGTGCGGCTTGACCACACGGGCGATGTTTTTGTACTGGGACCTCAAGGTCCTAGCCCAGAACCTCTACCTCGACAGCAGTGTCGAGGCGAGCGGCCAGTGCACGGGCGAGCGTGCGAATGGCCTTGATAGTACGGCCACGACGGCCGATGACCTTAGCGACGTCATCCTCGGCGACAGAAACCTCAATCGTAGAGGCGTCATCACCATCAATGACCTCAAGGCTCACGGAATCCGGGTCGTCGACGATCTGAACAACGAGATATTCGACGAGATCGGCGATGCGATCTGAGAGCATTGCCTCACCCTCGAGCTGTGCAGCGTCAACCTCAGGCACGATTTACTCCTCGGCGCCCTCAGCGGCCTCAGCGGCAGCCTTAGCGGCCTCGGCCTCTTTGGCGAGCTGCTTCTTGGACTTCTTGACGACGGTCTCGGTCTTCTCGCCCTCGTTGGCGGCCTTGACCAGAGCGGCGACGGCGTCGGTGAGCTGAGCGCCCTTGGACTGCCAGTCGGCGATCTTCTCGAGGTCGAGGTTGATGGTCTTGGGGGCGGTCATCGGGTTGTAGCGGCCAACCTCCTCGATGATACGACCGTCACGCGGGGCGCGGGAATCGGCGACGACGACACGGTAGTACGGACGCTTCTTAGCGCCGTGACGAGCAAGGCGAATCTTGACTGCCAAAGGAAACTCCTCCAACCAAGCAGCTTTAGGCTGCAACTACAAACAAACAGTTGAACATAATACGCCATCGACGCGGGCAGGTGAAGTCCGTGAGACCAACTTCTTCGGTGTAGTCGAGGGCAAATCCATATCTTAGACAAGAATTCGGGATTTGCAAGCACATACACGCACCCCACATGAGCTGCGCGGTATACTCATGACATGGAAAGACGCGAACATACATACGGTTATGAGGATGCCATGGGCGTCACGCCGCCCCCCTGGACGGGTCCGGCGGTGGGCCTGATGGACCTCGATGCGTTTTTTGCGAGCGTGGAGATGCTCGACCACCCCGAGTGGCGCGGAAAGCCGCTCATCGTGGGCGGAGACGCCGATTCGCGTGGCGTCGTGTCCACGTGTTCGTATGAGGCACGTCGCTTTGGCGTGCACTCTGCCATGGCCTCGGCCGAGGCGCGGCGCCTCTGTCCGCAGGCCATTTGGACGCACGGGCACTTTGATCGCTACCGCGAGGTGAGCGCGCAGGTCATGGCAATTCTTGCCGAGGAGACGCCGCGCGTTGAGCGCGTATCCATCGACGAAGCCTTTATCGATATCACACCGGGTCGCTTTGCGCCCGAAGACCCGCTACTGGTTGCGCGGCGTATAAGCGACCGCGTGGCAGCGCTGGGAGTGACCTGCTCCATTGGCGTGGGCTGCAACAAGACGGTCGCAAAGATCGCAAGCGAGCGTGATAAGCCGTTTGGGCTGACCATCGTGCGCCCCGGAACCGAGCAGCGCTTTTTGGCCGCGCTGCCGGTATCTGCTATGAGCGGCATCGGGCGCTCGGCCGAGGAGCGACTGCGCCGTATGCGCATCTACACGCTCGGCGAGCTGTCACGCGCGCCGGAATCCACCTTGGCCTCTATTTTTGGCGTCAACGGCGAACGTATGCGTCAGCGTGCGCTGGGACTTGAAATCTCCGAAGTCACGAGTCTCGATGAAGAGCGCGAGGTTAAATCGGTGAGCAATGAGCGCACCTTTGCGAAAGATTTGACTGAGCGCGGGGACATCGAAGCGGCGATTGCGCTGTTGGGCGAGTCAGTGGGACGCCGCCTGCGCCGTCAGGGACTGACGGGCGCCACGGTGACGCTCAAGCTCAAGTATTCGTATGGAAGCGGGCGTACGGCACAGCGCCGGCTGCCTCATCCGACCGACGATGAGAACATCTTCGTGGCGGTTGCGCTCGAACTGCTCGACAACATTTGGCAGGAAGGCATGCATGTTCGCTTAGCAGGCATCGGCATGAGCGACTTCGACCACCAAGGCGGCATCCAGACCGACTTGTTCTGCGAAGTCGACGACCGCGGAGCCCAATCCAGCGACCGCCGCGAGCTCTCCGTCGCGATCGACGCCGTCCGAGACAAGTTCGGCGACACCGCCCTATCTTTCGGCCGCCAATCCCGCTTCAGCGATTAACCGCCTTTGAGCAAAAAGAAAGCCGGGCAGGTACGGAAAACCGCAACTGCCCGGCAAAATGCGCGAGGCTAACTAAAAGCCCCGTATCAAATGAGCCACTAGAGGAGGTCGAGGGGGAGCTGGGGGGCGTCACCCCAGAGCTTTTCTAGACGGTAGAAGTCGCGGGCTTCGGGAGTGAAGACGTGAACGACGACCGAGCCATAGTCCATGAGCATCCAGGTCTTCTGCTCGCGGCCCTCGATGGAGAACGGATGCTCGCCGCAAGCCTCGGCGACCTTCTCCTCGATCTCGTCGACGATCGAATCGACCTGGCGGTTGTTGGTACCGGTGGCAAGCACAAAGTAGTCGCACACGTCGGAAAGCTCGGTCAGGTCGAGCACCTGCACGTCCTCGCCCTTCTTGTCGTAGGCGGCCTGCGCGGCGGCGCGGGCGACATCCTCGGCGGCGACACCGCTCGCGGACAGCGAGGCGGCGGTGCGGTCGGACGTGGCAACGAAACTCTTGTGCTCCACACCTTCAAAAATCTGCTCGTCGGTCATGGTCTCGTCGGCCATGGAATACCTCTTTCTAGACACACCCGAGCTAGCGCAGCTGGGCGTAATGGTTGTAAATCGTAATAGCCGTGGGATAAAGATAGCGCCCGGACTGGATCACATAGACCAGACCCTGCGCAAAACAGGAGAAGAACAACTCGTCAAGCGTCGACTCCCCCACCATCTTGCGCAGCGCATGGGCATAGTCGCCGTGACGGTTGGGCTCGATGGCATCTGCCACAAAGACCACCATATCGAGCGGCGTCATGTCGCAGGCACCCACGGTGTGACGGTCGACAGCTTGGAAAACAGCCGGCGACAGCTCGGGAAAAAGCTGCGGAAGCTCATAGGCGGCAACAGGGCCATGCAAAAGCGGCGTCGCGGCGGAAGGAGAGCCGGCAACCTTGATGCCATAGTGAAGCGCGCGGGCCACGAGCTCGTCATCGGAAAGAACCTTGTCCCAGTCGTGAATTAAGCCGGCGGCAGCCGCATCAAAGCGGTCAACGCCGTAGACCTCGGCCAGATGAAGTGCGGTCTCGGCAACACCCAGCGAATGCACATAGCGCTTGCGCTTATCTTTCATGCGAACATCGAGCAGCTCTTGAATGCGCTTGAGCAGCGCGCGCTCATCGCCCTCAAACTGATCCTCTACCGACAACGTAGCCCCCATCACTCAAAATCTTCTTGACCCAGATCGACATACAAACTGCGCTTGCGAATGTAGCCGAGCACAGACTCGCTCGTAAGATAGCGCACGCTCATGCCGCGGGCAACTCGCTTACGAATGTTCGTCGAGCTGATCGCCAGCGCCGGAATCTGAATATAGCGCACGTCGAACGGCAGCCCCGACTCTTTGATTCGGGCACGCGCCGTATCGATATCAAAACCCGGTCGCGTCGCCGCAATAAAGGTAGCAAACTCAGCAATTCGCTCGGCATCATGCCAGGTCACAATATCAATAATCGCGTCGGCGCCCGTAATAAAGTAGAGCTTTACCTGCGGCGGGTAAAAGTCGCGAAGGGCATGAAGCGTATCGGCCGTATAGGTTACGCCCGGACGGTCAATCTCGAACCGGCTCGCCAAAAAAGCCGGATTCGCGGCGGTGGCGAGAACCGTCATGGCATAACGGTCCTCGGCAGGCGTCACCGGTTTGTCGAGCTTAAAGGCAGGAGAGCCGGCCGGCATAAAGAGTACAGCCTCCAAGTCGAGCGACTCGCGCGCCTGCTCGGCAGTCACCAAGTGCCCGTAATGAATCGGGTCGAAGGTGCCGCCCATAATGCCAAGCCGAAACTCTTTGCCCTCTTTTATGGGCAGCTCGGGCAAACCGATTCCACCGCGCAGCGACATGGCTTACTCGCCCTCCGAGGTCTCGGCATCGTCCGCGGCATCCGCCGCATCGACAACCTCGACGCCCTCATCCGGAGCATCGGTCACGTCAAGGGCCTCAACGGCAACGTCCTCGCCAGCGTCCTCGAGCTCCTCGTACTCCGAGAAGTCCTCAGCACCCTCAAAGTCAAAGGCGCGCTGGCAAATGCGGACCTCGTCGCCCGCACGGCAGCCGGCCTTCTCGAGCGCATCGTCGACACCCATGCGCGCAAACTTATGCTGCAGGTAGATGACAGCTTCCTCGTTTTCCCAGTCGGTCTGGATGACCATGCGCTCAATCGCGCGACCAACCACACGGAAGGCACCGGGCTCCTCCTGGACAATGCGGAAACGCTTCTCGCGCTGCAGACGGCGGCGCTCCCACTCCTCGTCGCGCAGATCGACCGGCTCATCGGAGACCGCCAGCTCGGCGCGCAGCTTAGCCACCTGCTCGCCCACGGCAAGCATCAGCGTGTTGAGGCCGGCGCCCGTCACGGCGGACACGGCAAAGAACATATGTCCATCGTCGAGCGCGGCGCGCTTGAGGTCGGCAATCTTGTCGGCCGTGCCCGGCGCATCGCACTTGTTGGCGACGACGATCTGCGGACGCTCCGAAAGCTCGGCGCCATACTGCTCGAGCTCACGGTTGATGATGCGGTAATCCTCAACCGGGTCGCGATCCTCAAAACCGCCCGTCATGTCGACGACGTGCATGATGAGCGCCGTACGCTCGATGTGGCGCAGGAACTGGTGGCCCAGGCCCTTGCCCTCGCTCGCGCCCTCGATCAAACCAGGAACGTCGGCAACGACGTAAGAATACTCACCGGCACGCACCATGCCGAGGTTCGGCACGAGCGTTGTAAACGGATAGTCGGCGATCTTGGGACGGGCGGCACTCATGCGCGCGATAAGCGAGGACTTGCCCACTGAGGGGAAGCCCACGAGTGCGGCATCGGCCATTAGCTTCATCTCAAGCTCAATCCAGTGCTCCTCGGCCGGTTCGCCCAGCTGAGCGAACGCGGGCGCGCGGCGCACCGACGTCACAAAGTGCGTGTTGCCCAGGCCACCGGCACCGCCGGGTGCCACGACAACGCGCTCGCCATCGTGCACCAGATCGGCAATCTCGAACATCGGGGTCTGCGTCTCGGGGTCGAGCTCACGCACCACGGTGCCCATGGGAACCTTCAAAATTAGGTCCTCGCCGCTCTTACCGTTACGACGGGCACCCTGCCCATGCGTGCCGCGCTCGGCGCGGAAGTGATGCTTGAAGCGGTAATCGATCAGCGAAGACAGCTGAGCATCGGCCTGGATGACAACATTGCCGCCACGACCGCCGTCGCCGCCATCGGGGCCGCCCTTGGGGACAAATGCCTCGCGCCTAAACGACATGCATCCGGCTCCGCCGTCGCCGCCGCACACGTTAATGCGGCTGATATCGGTGAACTGTGACAACAGAATCGCCTCCTACAAAAAGAGGGAGACCCTTGAATCCTAAAACTCAAGTGCCTCCCACATATGTGCTCTATGAAGGGTAAATTACGCGTTCGCGAGCGGGCGTACGCTGACCCTGTGCTTGATACCCTTGTGGAACTCAACGGTACCGTCGACCAGCGCGAACAGCGTGTCGTCCTTGCCACGGCCAACGTTCTCACCCGGGTGGATGTGCGTGCCGTGCTGACGGACGAGAATCGTGCCCGTGGTTACCGTCTGGCCGGCATAGCGCTTCGTGCCAAGGCGCTGACCGCGGGAGTCACGGCCATTACGGGAGGAACCGAGTCCTTTTTTGTGTGCCATTGTGTATACCTACTCTTTCGTTACGAGTGTAATCTACTCGGCGACGGGAGCCTCGGCAACAGCCTCGGCCTCTGCCTTGACAGCCTTCTTGGCGCGGGACGTAGCCTGGACCTTCACGATCTTCAGCTTGGTGAGCTGCTGACGGTGACCCTTCAGACGACGATAGCGCTTACGCTTGTGGAACTTGAAGACCAGCTGCTTCTCGCCCTTGAACTGCTCAACGATCTGAGCGGTAACCTTGGCCTTGGCCAGCTTGTCGGGATCGGTGACGATCTTCTTACCATCGTTGAGGAAGATGACCGGCAGGGTGACCTTGTCGCCCTCATTGCCCTCGATCTTCTCGACGGTGATGACATCGTCGGTGGCGACCTTGTACTGCTTGCCGCCCGTGTTAACGATTGCGTACATGTTTACTTGCCCTTCATGCATCAGTTAGTGCAACAGCCGAATATAGTAGCAGGCGAAAATACCCCCGTCAACGAGTATGTGGAGCAAATCCACAAGTTCGCACAGGTATGGGGCTGACGAGTCGGCCCTCGTCGTCCTCGCATGCTTGATTCTGACGCTCGACATCGTAGGAGCAGATGGTCACGAGGTCTTGCATACCGGTGGAAACAATAGGTGCATCCACGCCCGGGGTCAAGCCCTGCAACAAAACATCAGCAGCAGAAAGCAAAATTTCCGGACGCATGGAGCCCTCGTTGTCGGCATGGGTGTCGAGCATGAGCACCAAATGGTCCGGGCGCTCCCCCGCCGTGAGCTCATAGCCCACGAGCGTGTGATCCAAATCCAAGCGCTTGCTCTTTTTGCCGCGCGCGTAGTCGATGCCATGGTCCGCGCGCAGCGTGTCGATCGCACGACGCACCTCGTCGGCGCTTACGGGCGCCTCGGGATCCAAGTGCAGGTCGATGCGATACGACAGACGCGTGAGCTGCGCCGTCAACGCCGGCGTGCGCACGTCGATATACGCCGCCTCGATGGGCGCCAGATCGGCCGGAGACGCCGCAGCCAGGCGCCCAAACGCCTCGTCGAGCGCCACGAACTCGGTCATAAACAGGTCATACCACTCGCAGGTCGACGACGTACCCACCGGTAACGCCGAAGAGAAGCCCACGCGCATGTGCGGAGAGAAGCCCTGCGTGACGGCATAGGGAAGTCCCGCACGGCGCACGATGCGCTCAATGGTATGGATTACTTCGAGATGGCCCAGGTACTTAAGGCGATCGCGCTTGCCATAGCGAACACGAAGTCTAAAGAGCGTGGGGTTTTCGGTCAGGCGCTCACTCATGCGCGATCACCCATCAATACATTCTTGGCGTGGAGCGTGGGGCAGATTCCGCAGCCGGTGCACGACGTGCGGGTGCAGTCGGGAGTCGTGACACCCTCGAGCGAGCGACGGTACTCGCGCTCGAGGAAGCCGCGCGTGCAGCCGGGGCTCACGTGCTCCCACGGCAGGCGCCAGTCCAACTCGTAGGGCAGGTGCACGAGCTCATTGAGGTCGATGCCGTTTTTGGCAGCAGCCTCCTTCCAGTTATCGAGCGAGAAATGCTCTACCCAGGCGTCAAAGCGAGAGCCCGCGCGCCAAGCATCGATGATGACGGGCGTCATGTCACGCCCGGCGCGGGACAGCGCGGCCTCGATGAGCGAGGTCTCGGCATCGTGGTAATGCACGCGGACGGCACGGTTGCGAACGCTCGTGATAAGCAGCTTCTGGCGACGCTTGACGTCGTCGTAGTCGAGCTGCGGGCACCACTGGAACGGCGTGGCAGCCTTGGGGATAAACACCGAAACCGAGATGGACACCGAGATCGAGCCGCGACGAGCCTTGGGCACCACGGAACGACCGAGCTCCAGCACGTGATCGGCCAGATTGGCGATGGCCACGATGTCCTCGTCGCGCTCGCCGGGAAGGCCCATCATAAAGTAGAGCTTCATGCGGTTCCAGCCGGCCTCGAAGGCCGCCTTGGCCGCACGGTCCAGGTCCTCCTCGGTCACGTTCTTGTTAATGATGTCGCGCATGCGCTGGCTGCCGGCCTCGGGTGCGAACGTCAGGCCGCCCTTCTTTTCGCCGGCGACCGACTCGGCCATATCCACGCCAAATGAATCCAGGCGCTGCGACGGAATAGACACGCGAATACCCGTATCCTCCAGGCGACGGTTGAGCCTGCCGAGCACGTCACGAATGCAGGAGTGGTCGGTCGTGGAGAGCGAGGTCAGCGACACCTCGTCATAGCCGGTCTTTTCCAGACCCTGAATCACCGACGAGACGATCTGGTCGGCCGAACGCTCGCGCACCGGGCGATACGTCATGCCGGCCTGGCAAAAACGACAGCCGCGGGCGCAGCCGCGCAGAATCTCGATAGACAGGCGATCGTGAACCAGCTGCGCATAGGGCACGCACGACTGCGACAGCGGATTCGTGGCGCCGAAATCCTCGACGACGCGTTTGTAGACCACGGTCGGCGCATCCTTGCCCTCGCGCGGCACGGTGTAGCCATGCGGCGAGCAGGGCTCGTCGTGACGAACCTCATAGAGCGACGGCACGTAGTTGCCGGCAATGGATGCAAGCTGCTCAACAATCTGCGCGCGCGGGACTCCTTCGTCGCGCAGGCGGCGATGCAGCTGGCAGGTCTCGAGCAGCGATTCCTCGCCCTCGCCGATGAGGATGGCATCGAAGAAGGCCGCGTACGGCTCGGGGTTGTACACCGAGGGGCCGCCGGCGATGATGATGGGGTCGTCTTCACCTCGGTCGGCCGCTAACAGCGGAATGCCAGCGAGGTCGAGTGCCTCGAGGAAGTTCGTCACCGCCATCTCGTGCGGCACATGCAGGCCGACGATATCAAACGAAGCGACCGGCGCTGCACCCTCGAGCGAGAGCAGCGGAATGCCTGCCTCGCGCATAGCGTCACCCATATCGGGCCACGGCACATAGCCACGCTCGCAGGAGATGCCCTCGGCCTGGTTAAGGATGTTGTAGAGGATGGCGATACCCTGGTTGGGCAGACCAACCTCGTACACATCCGGGTAGATCAGGCAGCAACGGTAGTCGGCATCGGCCTTGGAAAGCGTGCCCCACTCGTGATCGATATAGCGACTCGGCTTCTCGACCTTGGCGAGCAGCGGCTCAATTAAATGAAAGCAGTCTTGATACGGAACGCGCAACGGAAAACCCCTAAGCAGCGAGATCGGATGCGTCTTGGTAGGACGCCATAGGACGGGTAGCGCCCGCGACCGTGGTCACCAGATCGCGAACGCGGGAGAACGTGGCAGTGACCACCTCGTTGGCACGGCTGTAGTCGACATCGCGCTCGTAGAGCGAAACGAGCGCACGGCCCATGCCATAGGTGCCCGCGGCAGCAGTGAGCGCCTTGACGGCAAACCCGATATGCGGCGTCTGCTTGACGAGCGCGCGGGTGACCGCGCGGATCACAAGACCGCCGGCAAGCACGCCCGCGACCTCGTAGCCGCGCTCAGGCTTAATGCCGCGTCCAAAGACGGCAGCGAGCTCAAAGAGCATGCCCACCTGCGCCAGCGCCATAACGGGATAATCGGCGCCCGGCAAAAACACCAGCGCACCGGTCGCCATATTGGTGAGCGCGCACGAGGTGATGATACGATTGGCCGCCGCGATGCGCATGAAGGCAAAGTTCGCCGCAAAAGCCGTTTCCTTTTCGGTGCGATCGAGAATCCAGCGGGCAAGCGTCTCGAGCAGATACGTCTTATCGGTTGCCGCTACCACGCCGAGCATAGGCGTGGACTCCTCGATAAACGGCACCTCCACAGCAGACTCGGCAAGCACGCACACGGGCGCGCCGGCGATCACGAGCTCCTGCACGGCACTCTCCAAGCGGTCGGAACCACACGAGAGCACCAGCACCACATCGGTATCGGTCTTTGGAGCAATTCGCTCCTCCCCCAGACGCTCGACGCGCACAATGCCCGAGGTCGTCTGCGGCACAAAGGCGTCACGCACCGTCTCGGCCAGAAAGCGCGAGGCGGACGAATCCAAATAGACCGAGACGCGCACCGGCGTATCGGAATCCTTCTTAACGGACGCGCCCATCTTAAAAGCGCGGGTCAGCTTATCTACGGGAATTTTCATAGCAAACCCCTCCAGCGGTTACGCGGCGCCCGAACGATGCCGCCATATGGATTGTACGATACCCACCGTCAGCAGCTGAATCATCATCGAAGACGAACCGAAGCTAATAAACGGTAGCGGAATACCGGTAATCGGCATCATGCCGATGCACATGCCGATGTTTTCGAAGGTCTGGAACGCCCACATGCCAACGATGCCCACACACGAAAGACGCAAGAACAGCGACTCACACTTAAAGGCGACGCGAATCGTCGAAAAGATCAGCAGCACGTAGAGGCACAGGAGCAAAAAGGAACCGCAAAAGCCAAAGGTCTCGGATAGGAAGGCGAAGACAAAGTCGGTGTGGAACTCAGGCAGAAAGCCGCCGGCCGACTGCGTCGCATGGCCCAAACCCTTACCAAAGAAGCCGCCCGAGCCAACGGCGATAAGCGACTGCTGCAGGTTGTAGGCATCGTCCGAATCGGCATTATCGGGGTCGATAAAGACCGTCAGGCGGTTCATCTGATACTGCTTGATGAGCACATCGTGGCCGAGCAACGAATCAAAGACCGAATCGAGCGCCAGGACGAGGGCCACCAGGCCCACAAGCAGGGCCAGGGTCGACAGCACCCATTCGCGGCGCGCACCGCTCATGCAGATGACGATGGCGCCCGAGATCAGCACGACCAGGCCCGAGCCCAGGTCGCCCATGGCAACGACGGCCAAAAACGGGATGGACAGCATGCCGCAGAGCTTGACGTAGTCGCGAGCGGTATCGATGCGACCGTTATACTGCGAGCCAAGCGTAGCAATAAAGAAGATGGTGATGAGCTTGGCAAGCTCAACCGGCTGGAATGTCAAGCCGATACCGGGAATCTTGATCCAGCCCGTCATGCCCAGACCGCCCGTATAGGACAGACCTGGAATCTTGGGCGAAAAGATCACGATCAGGTCGATGACGAGCAACGCCGTCGAGAAATTGGAAATACCGCGCAGGTCGGTACGCCAGACCAGCACCGCCAGCACCGCCCCGATACCAATTCCCAACAGATGGCGTGAGAACGAGGCATCGGCCTTAAACTGCGAAGCCGACCAGATAATGATGGCACCGTAGGCGACGAGCGCCACAGTAGCCACGAGCACACCGATATGCACCTTTTGGCGAAACGTGCCGCGCGAGGCCGAAAGTTGCTTGTTGACGCGGTCCAGGCTGCTGCGAGAGCCGGTCTTGGTTGAACGGAACAGATCCGCCGGAGAAAAATCCATCGCAACCTCCTATCGAACCGAAGAATCGCCCGAGGCCGAAGAGGTATCGGGCTCGTCATAAATCACGCCGAGCACGTCGCGCACGACATGCATCGCGGTATCTGAGCCACCGCCGCCCTGCTCCAGGACAGTAGCGATGACATACTTGGGATCATCGGCCGGTGCATAGGCGCAGAACCACGCGTATTCGTCCTCGCCGCTTTTCTCGCCCGTGCCCGACTTACCGTATACCTGCGGCGTCAGGGTGCCAAAGTGAGCCGCCAGGGACGTCGATGCCGTGTAAATCACGTCGTGCATGCCGTTGCGAACAAGAGCCAAGTCCGAATCGCTGTTGATCTTGGCCTCCAGACGCTTCTTCTTGCCCTTGCCGTTGTACTTATAGGCATCGCCGTCGCCATCGCGCGACACGGCAGACAAAAACACGTGAGGCACGTACTGTTTGCCGCCGTTGGCAAGACCCATATAGGCGCACGCCATCTGCAGGGGCGTCACCAGGATGTCGCCCTGGCCGATGGCAATGTTGGTCATATCGCCGGCATTCCACTTGCGGTCCTCGGCAGAGGCGTCGGTAAAGTACGACTCTTTCCACTCGGCATCGGGAATACGGCCCGCGCCCTCACTCGGCAGATCGATACCGCAGGTCTTGCCTAGGCCCCAGCGACGAAAGACCTCCTGCAGGCCCTCGGGATGTTGCTCGTCATAAAAGAACGCCTTGCCCATGTCGTAGAAGACGGGGTCGCACGAGTTGGCGATACCCGACTGCAGCGTCATGGTGCCATGGCCAGACGTCAGCCAGCAGCGCTTGCCCCAAGCCTTGCCCAGGCCCGTCCAATAGCCCGTGCAGTTGGTTGTCTGCGTTGAGGTGTAGGTTCCAAACTCAAGACCGGCCAGTGCCGAGAGTGGCTTGATGGTCGAGGCCGACATGTACTGTCCGCTAATGGCGCGGTTGAGCAGCGGGTGCGAACCCTTGTCATCATTGAGCTCGGTCCACACGTCATTTGAGACGCCGCCGATAAAGACGGACGGATCGAACTTGGGCTCGCTCGCCATGCCCAGGATCTCGCCATTGTTGGGATCGAGACACACCACAGCGCCGTTGCCGGCATTGCTGTAGCCAGTGGTCTTGGCAAGCTCGATGGCGCTCGCCAGCGCCGTCTCACAGGCCTGTTGGATCTTAAGATCGAGCGTGAGCTTAATGTCGGAGCCGGCCTTGGCGGGCACGGCGCCGGCCTGACCGGTCACATTGCCCGAGGCATCGACCTTGACGGTCTGCTCGCCACGAATACCCTGCAGCAGGTTTTCGTAGTAGCTCTCAACACCCGCCTGGCCCACGATATCGCCCGACTGGTACGTAATCCGGCCAGCAGAAGCATCATCACCAGAGGTTTTCTTATTCTGGGCCTCGAGCTGCTCGGAGGTAATGGTGCCGGTATAGCCCAAGATATGGCATGCCGTCTCGCCATATGGATACTGGCGCTCGGTACGCTCGGCAATCTTGACGCCCGGGAACTCGCCGGCGTGCTCCTGAATATAGGCAACCGTGGAGCGACGGACGTCCGTCGCGATGGTATGCAGGCTCTGAGCGCCCTCGGAATTGTCCTGAATATTGCGCAGCACCGCCACGTAGGGCATACCGAGCACGTTGGCAAGATGGCGAACCAGAACCTCATCCTCGGCAAGGTCGCGGTAGGCCACGACAGCAAGTGAGGGACGGTTCTGGACAAGCGCCACGCCATTGCGGTCGAGGATGCGGCCGCGCACAGCGGGTGTGGTAACGGTGCGCGTCTGATTGCTATTAGCCTGCTTCTCGTAATAGTCCGACGAGACCATCTGCATGCCCCACAGCTTGACGGCAAGCGCCGCAAACATCGCGCCCACACCCGCGGTGAGGATGGAAAAACGGCCCTTAAAGGCGGTCGCCGCGGTATTGCCCTCGCCCTCGGTGGCGCGCGGGGCCGTTCCATGCTGCGTATCGTAGGTAAAACGGGAATCGCCCCGACGCATGATAACCAGCGCGACCACAATGGCCACGACCAGCACGATACCGGCGATAATAACCGTCATCTGGGAAGACATCTACGGGCCTCCCCTATTTGAGCTTGCGGGTCTTGGGCTTAAAGCGCATACCCGTCTGGCGTCCGCCACGTGCGGAGAATCCATAGCCGGACTGCGGCACGACGCCGGACATCAAAAATGGAATGGCAACCAGACCCGTCAGGATCGAAGACGGCAGCGCATGGCCGAAGATCGCCACGACAAAGCTCGTCTCCAAACCCATAAACAGCAAGATGATGCTGTAAATCACATTAATGACGAGCGCGAAGGTGCCCACCGTGATGCCGCGCGCACTCGGGGTACCACCCGTCTGACCGGCGGCGCTGTGCACCAGGGCAAAAGAACCCACGGTCAGCAGGAGCGACATAACGCCCACCGGCACAGCAGCGGACAGGTCATAGAACAATCCGCTGCAAAAACCGCACGCGACGGCACGGGTCGGGTCGCCCGAGAACACACTCAGGCACACAAGAATAATCATAAAGTTGACGCGACCGCCCGCAATGGAGATCTGCGGTGCGAGGCCTGCCTGCAGCAGCACGCACACGATGGCGGCGATTACAAACGTGCGGGAGCTCATCCCCTGCTCGTGTAGATCCATGGACATGCCCCCTATTCGCTCGAGCCGGAATCGGTCGTCTCGGACGTGTCGGAACTGTCATCCGAACTCTCGTCCTTCGTCTTGGTCGCAGCGTCGCGCGACGTTCCCTGCGGCGTGCTGTTTGCCGTGCTCACGTCCTCATCCGAGGCCGACTGTTCGTCGGTCAGCGAGGTAATGACCAGCACTTCCTCATTGTTCTCGGCCGTTGTCTGAGCGCGCACCACAATGGTGTAGTACACGTCGTTTGCAGATTTCTCAACCGACGAGACGGTGCCGAGCGGTAGACCCTTGGGGAACACGCCACCGATGCCAGAAGTAACGATGATGTCGCCAACCTTAACATCGGAGTCGACGCTCACGTACTCAAGACGCAGCGTGCCGTCAGCCTGACCCTGCAGCATGCCCTGGGCGCGAGTGTCCTGCACCATGGCGGACACGCCCGAGTTCTCGTCGCCAATCAGGCGCACGGTCGATGTCTTGGCCGAAACTTCGATGATCTGGCCGATAACACCGGCCGAACTCGTCACGGGCATGTTGATGGAAAGCCCGTCGGCAGAGCCCTTGTCGATGGTTACGGTCGAAGTCCAGGCATCGCCCGAGGCACCAACGATACGAGCTGCGGTCGATTTGAGGTTGTAGGTCGACTGCAGCCCGACCAGCCCCTCCAGACGCTCGGCGGTCTTTTGAGCCTCGGAGAGCTCAGCAACCTTAGAGGTCAGCTCCTCGTTTTGCTTCTTGAGCTCGTCGAGCGTGTCCTGCGACGCCGTAAGGTTAGAGAACACGTTGCCGATCGCATTGAAGGGAGCCGCCACAGCCGAGCCCACAAAGCGCACCGGCGAGGTAATCGTCGTCACACCAGAGCGCACGGCATGAATCGGCCCGGCCTCGCCCTCACGAATATAAAACGTGAGCAGCAACACCGAAATCAGGCTGAAAACAATCAACGGGCGCATACCCGTTGATTGTCGCTTGGTATTCAGATTTGTGGAGAAACCCGAAGATCGTGCCAAATGGAATCCACCTTTTGGAAATTAAGCATTGGTCTGGACGAAGCCGCCATCAAACGCATTGGCCTCGAGCACACGGGCACAGCCGTTAACGACGTTATCGAGCGCCGTGGGGCTAACGTTGACCGAAACGCCGGTCTCATCGCGCAGGCGCACGTCGAGACCGCGCAGCAGCGCGCCGCCACCGGTCAGCAAAATGCCATAGTACATAAGGTCCGAGGCAAGATCGGGAGGCGTAGCGTCGAGTGCGTCCTTGACGGCCTTGGCCATCTCGTCGAGCGGCTTGTTGAGTGCGCGACGAATCTCCTCGCTCTCGATGCGCACGGTCTTGGGCAGACCGGTGATCACGTCGCGGCCGTTGACCTCGACGTCGAGCTCATCCTTGAGCGGCACGGCGGAGCCGACCTTGATCTTGATGTCCTCTGCCGTACGCTCGCCGATGGCCAGGTTGTAGGCATCGCGAACGTGCGTGAGGATGGCCTGATCGAACTCGTCGCCGGCAATACGGATGGACTGCGAGACGACGATGCCGCCCATAGCGATAACGGCAACCTCGGTGGTACCGCCACCGATGTCGATGACCATGGAGCCGGTGGGTTCCTCGACGGGCAGGTCGGCGCCGATGGCAGCCGCCATGGGCTCTTCGATCAGATAGGCCTGGCGGGCACCGGCCTGGATCGTGGCCTCAAAGACAGCGCGCTTCTCGACCGACGTGACACCGGAGGGAACGCAGACGACAACACGCGGACGCGGAGTCCACGGATAGCGCTTCTCGGACGCCTTGTCGATAAAGTAGCGAAGCATGGCCTCGGTAACATCGAAGTCGGCGATGACGCCGTCCTTCAGGGGACGAACGGCCACGATGTTGCCGGGCGTACGGCCGAGCATGCGCTTTGCCTCGATACCAACCGCCAAGATGCGCTCGTCGTTCTTGTCGATGGCGACAACAGAGGGCTCGCGAATGACGATGCCCTTGCCGCGCACGGAGACAAGCGTATTGGCGGTGCCGAGGTCGATGGCAAGATCGCCCGCATAGCTACCGAAGAACATATCCATCAAAGAAAACAACGCAACTCCTGATGTGTTGGATGATTGCTGGAAAACTACTAGCTCATCATACTAGCGCAAGCCCGGCGCCTCACTTGCGGTGAAGCGCCGGGCAAAGCTAAATCCCATAAGGTCACTACTGGTTGTCAGCAGCCGAGAAATCCATATCAAGCGAAGAAACGGCCCAGCCGATATGGTTGTCGGAGCGCACGAATATGACGGTGTACTCCTGCTCGCCGCCCTTGGACAGCGATGCCTTCACCTTGGCGGTCGTCTCGGTCATGGACTGATCCATGCCCTCGACGGACACGGTGGCACCCTGCGGAATCGAGGAGATGATCATCGACTTAGCGTCCTCGGACAGGCTCGAGGCCAGGCAAGACTCGGCCTTTGCGGCGTCGCCGTCGCCGGCAGCCTGGAACAGATCGGTGACGACAGACTCCTGAGACGGGAAGCCAAAGCCGCGCGTGTAGGCAAAGCCCAGACCGCCCGCGGCGATCAAAATGAGCAGAAGCAGCACGATGAAGACTTTAAGACCCGTGTGGCGATGGCGACGACGGACCTTGGCCTGCTTACGATCCTGACGGTCCTGCTGGACCATCTCGGACTCGGACAGCGTAAAGAAGCCGGTGTCCGAGGGATCGGGCATAAACTGACCGGTCGCGCCCGTAGGATCGAGAGGATCGACGGCAGGAGCGTCCATCGCGGGCGCCGGAGCCGTGGCCATAGCCGTCTGGGCAGACAGCGCGGCAAGCGAATCGTGCACGCGGGCAAGCTCATCGGCCTGCTCGGAGGTGAGCTGGTAGATGCCATCGGCAGTAGCGGCGTTAAAGGCGTCGAGTGCGTCGGAGGGACGGCCGGCGGCAGAAAGCGCCTGACCCATGCCGGCGTTGAGCGCACGCGTGTCGTCGCGGGGGCCGGCAAAGTCGATAGCCGTGCGGTAGGTCTCCACGGCATCCGCCGGACGGCCGAGCTTAATGAAGCAACGACCGAGCTCGCCGAGTGCGGCGGCAGGAGCCGGATTGGCGCCGTCGATGGCAGCCTGACGGAAGGCGGTTCCTGCGTTGGCATAGTCGCCCGACTGGAACAGCGCATTGCCCAGGCCCAGATAGGCCTTGAACGGCGTGGCATAGGAAGCATCCTGCGTAGCAGCAGAGAACGCCTGAGCGGCCGTCGTGTAGTCGCCCACGGCGGCAAGCGCCTTGCCGCGGTTGGTGAGCAGCGCGCCGCGCTTGCCGTAGGTGCCGTCGTTGAGGGCGGCGGCATAGGCCTCGGCGGCCTCGGCATACATGCCCAGGTGCATCAAGGCGTTGCCGCGAAGGTGATCTGCCTCGCCCATAATCTCATCGGGAGTCTTTGCCGCCCCAAGCATCTGGGCTGCAGCGGAAAAATCACCCGCGCGGTAAGCGGCGCGGCCCTGTTGGATCAGCTGGCTATTCAAGGAAGTCCCCTTTACTCGTGAACGATCTCGACATGGACGATCGCGTCGCCGGCACGCAGCTGCGAAATCACATCGAGACCCTCGACCGTGGTACCAAAGACGGTGTAACCGGAATCGAGGTTATGCTGGGCGCCCAGGCAGAAGTAGAACTGCGAACCCGCGGAATCGGGGTCCATGGAGCGCGCCATGGCAAGGGCGCCATCGACATGGCTGTTGCGCGGATTGGTGGCGAACTCGCCCTTGATGCAGTAGCCGGGGCCACCGGTACCGGGCATGCCGTCGGGGCCCTCAAGACCGGCGGCGACGTCGGCGCCGGACATGTCGCGGGTATTGGGGTCGCCGCCCTGAATGACAAAGCCGGGCACATAGCGATGGAACTTAAGGCCATCATAGAAGCCCATCGTGGAAAGCTCGCAGAAGTTCGCGACATGAATGGGAGCGCCCTCGCCGTCAAACTTGACCTTGATGGTACCCTTCGACGTCTCGATTACGGCGCACTCGTCGCCGACAAGCTGATACTCGGGCGTGTAGAGCTCTTTCTTAAAACCAAACATATGGTTCCTTCCTCGTGCGTTTAAAGCATATTTGTACGAATTGTAGCAATAAGCACGGGCTTACATCAATTGCGCACGTAGGTTATGCCGACTATGGCGAACTAATTTTAGAAACGCTGCTGTGGCTTCCAGGAACCCACATTGGCGTCGTACTGGTTCAGCGCGCTGTTGCCACCCTGCGCGATGGGCGCCAGGATCTCGCTTTGGTGGGAACTCATCGACTCGCCATCGGGAATGGCCAGCGAGATGTCCCAGCTCTGGCAGATCACGTCGACGCGCTCATACATCCACTCGGCAAGCTGCTTTAAGTGGGCGATGTCGTCCGCATAGACCGTATCGTCCTGTACTTTCAGGTTGTTAAGCTCATCTTGCGTCTTTTTGATCTGGTCGCGCAGGGCGTAGGCACTCTGCGACAGCTCCTGACGGGTGGACAGCGGCGTTCGGAGATAGCCGTTGTTAAAGGAATCGATGACCTCGCCGATCTGGTCTTCGTCAGCGTAGGACACGATGGTCTGATACAGACCGTCGAGCCTGGTATAGAGCTGATCATCGGTGAGCACGGTTTCTTCCTGGACCACCTCGGCAGAATCGTCCTGCTTGGTATCGTCCTCAGTGGCCTCGCCCTTTTGGCGCGTGGGGAAGGTCGTCTGCGCGGCCTGGCCAAACTGGTCGTAGAAGCCAGGCATGACACCCATGGGATCGGTCGTCACGAACCAATAGGCACCGCCGCAAACGACGGCAAGGACCGCGATGACGATAAGCGGCTTGGGAATATGACGCTTGTGCTTGTGATAGGCATCCTCGTCGGGGTGCACCTTGCGCTTGGGTTTTTGAGCATCGTCATGCAGGGAAACGGGCATGGGAATATCGACCTTGGGGATACCGAAATCCTTATCGAAAGCTGGCAGCACGCAGGTCTCATTGGGGTCGGCGGCGTCCGAAAGCACCGCAGCGGCAGAGGCCGGCGCATGCGGCACCTCGGTATCGATCTGCTCTTGCGTTAGGCGCGGAAAGCCCGCCGTGCGGCCCGCTGCCAGATCGGATGCAGCCGCGTCCTCGGAGAGGATACCCGGAGCCGGGCGTCCGCATTTGGGGCACGTACGATCATGCGGAGAAAGACGGGCACCGCAGCCCTCACAGAACACGAACTCGGTGTGCTCGGGGCCATCGCCCGGACCCACATAGGCGTTGCAGTAGGGGCAGAACGAGGCGCCGTCCTCGATGGTCTTAAGGCAATGCGGACAGATCACGGCATCCTCTTTTCGAAGCAATTCAAACAATCGAGGTTAGAGCATAACATCGCCACGGCCCCACAGGAGCAAGGCACCAATTCAACATCGCCAGGGCGCGTAGTTACTTCTTCTTTTTGCTCGGCATCGAGACCTTAATGCCCTGGGCGGACTTGGTTACGCGAGAGCGCTTGGCTCCGCTACCCTTCTTTTTCTTGGGCTGGGCCTGGGCCACGCCCTCGAGTTCGCGGACCTCGGCCTCGCGAACGGTGCGAGCTTCGCGGCGCTGTGCCATGTCGGCGGCGACGCGCTTGGCAAAACGCTCCGCCGTCGAACCCGTCGAGCTCACCTTGCCGCCACCGCGACCCAAGTGAACGCGCACGCCGCGTCCAAAACCAGTTGCGGCATGACGACGACGCGGCTTGAGCGAATCCATCATCGTGGCGAGCTTAAAGAACACCGAGCAGGTAAAGACCACGATGACAGCCAAGATAACCATCTGGCCCATCGACAGGTTGGCAATAGACAGCAGCTCCGGGAATCCGATAACGCCCACCAAGATGCCAGCGACTACAAACACAAAGAGCACCACGCGCAAGGGCGTGAGAGGCTGCGAGATGCGCCAGATCAGGCTGACGCTCGCCGCGCACGACGTAAGCAGGCACATCGTAGACAGCGTGAGCTGGTTAAAGCCAAACACGCGCGCCACAAAGATATCGAGCGCCGCGGCCAAAATGACCGCAATCGACGCCGGCAGTGCCCGCTTGAGCACGTTCGTCAGGAACGACCCCTTCACGCGAGCATTGCTGGGCTCCAGGCCCAACACAAAGCCCGGCGCGCCGATGCAGAAGAAGTTGATGAGCGTCATCTGGATGGGCTCGAAGGGGTACGGCGGCAGCGCGATGCACAGCGCCGCCAGGCCCATCGAGAACAGCGTCTTGGTCAGGAACAGCGAGGCCGAACGCTGCAGGTTGTTGATGGAGCGACGGCCCTCGGCCACCACAGCGGGCATCGAAGCAAAGTCGTTGTCGACGAGTACGATCTCGGCCACGTTGCGCGCGGCATCGGAGCCGGCCGCCATGGCGACGGAGCAGTCGGCCTCCTTGAGCGCCAGCACGTCGTTGACGCCGTCGCCCGTCATGGCCACGGTGTGCTCGCGGCGCTTGAGCGCCTGCACGAGCTCGCGCTTCTGCTGCGGGGTCACACGACCAAAGACATGGTAGCGGTCCACTGCGGCATCGAGCTTGGCCGGCGTATCGAGCGTCGTGGCGTCCACATAAGCGTCCGCCCCCGGCACGCCCACCACGCGCGCGATCGACGACACCGTACGCGGGTCGTCGCCACTGATCACGTTGAGGGTCACGCCCTGCTCGTTAAAGTAGCCGATGGTCTCGGCCGCCGAGGTACGGATCTCGTCGCGGATGGTCACAAAGCCCACGGGCTCGGCCTCGCCCACCATATCGCCATCGGGCGTAAAGCCGTCCACGAGCGCCACCACGAGCACGCGGCAGGTATCGGCAAGCTCGGCGACACGGTTCTCGACCTGGGAAAACGCACGATCAGAGAGCACAAACTGCGCCGCACCCATCACATATGAGCCCTGTGCAAACGACGCGCCGCTCCACTTTTTGGAAGACGAGAACGGAATGACCGACAGTGGCTCGGACACCTCGACCGGACGGTCGGCGTAATAGTTGAGCAGCGCCTGGCAGGTCTCGTTGGCATCGGCCGAGGTCGCACGTGCGACGTTAGCCAGCGCAAAATCGAGCACCGTGGTATCGACGGGAACGGCGGCGTCGCCCTCCCCCGCACCCATACCCTCGACCGGCAGCGGATAGGTACCCTCGACCTCCATGCGGCCCGACGTGATGGTGCCCGTCTTGTCCAGGCACAGCACGTCGACGCGCGCGAGCGTCTCAATGCAGTAGAGCTGCTGCGCGAGTACCTTGCGGCGGGCCAGGCGCACCGTGGCGATGGCGAGCACCGACGAGGTCAGCAGCACCAGGCCTTGCGGGATCATGCCCAGCAGGGCGCCCACCGTGGACAGCAGCGCCGACGAAGGCACATGACCAGCCAACAGCTCGGAGAAGCACCATGAAAGCGCGCTATTGCCCGGGGTTCCCGCGGCATCCCACAGCTCGCTCACGCTCGAGGCAAACAACGCCAAACCGAGCGGGATCATGATGATGCTCGCAAAGCGCACGATGGCGTTAAGCGCGTTCATGATCTCGGAATTGACCTTTTTGACGTACTTGGCCTCGTTATTAATTTTGCCCACGTAGTTGTCGGCGCCGACATGGATCACGCGGGCGCGCAGCAAGCCCGAGTCGATAAAGCTGCCGCTCATGAGCTCGGAACCGGGCTGTTTCTTAATAAGATCGCTCTCGCCCGTCAGCAGGCTCTCGTTCACGAGCGCCTCGCCCGAAACCACCACGGCGTCAGCGGGGATCTGGTCGCCGCGCCCCAGGCGGATGATGTCGTCGAGCACGATCTGGTCCAGGTCGAGCTCCACCTCGGAGCCGTCGCGCACCGCGATGGCCTTCTTGGAGGTCAGCAGCGTGAGCTTATCGACCATCTTCTTGGAACGCATGGACTGAATGACGCCAATAGCGGTATTGAGGAACACCACGAACAGGAACGTCAGATTCTTAAACGAACCGGTCAAAATGACCAGGAACGCCAAGATCACGTTGATCAAATTGAACAGCGTGCAGAGGTTCTCGATGATGAGCTCTTTGACCGACTTGGTCTTGAGCTCCATGTTGCGGTTGATCTTACCGGCGGCGATGCGCTCCTCGACCTCGGCGGTCGAGAGTCCGCGCTCGATATCCGTTGCTGCCATACCACGTCCCATCACGTCGCGTCGGTATAAGAAAAACCGCCCGGACCATGCGAGGTTCGGACGGTCTCACGTTCGATGGTGCCCCATGTTGGATTCGAACCAACGGCCTTCTGCTCCGGAGGCAGACGCTCTAATCCCCTGAGCTAATAGGGCCAACGTTTGGCATTATACCCAAGTGCACCACGGGCTATCAAAATAAAAGAAAAAGCTTTGCAATTCCGAGGAAGACGCGGCGCAACGGCCCACTTTAGAAGGCAAAAGCGAGTCAGATAGTATAAACTCTCATGCACCATATATACACGGCTCGCGATGCGGGCCGTTTTTGCAAAAGTTATCCATCGAGGTGAGAGGCACACCATGATTGCAATTTTAAAGCAGAGCGCCAGCGACGAAGCCGTCAGCCATATCGTCAGCTGGATTGAGAAAAAGGGCCTGAAGACCGATGTCTCGCGCGGCGAGAATGAGACGATCATCGGCCTGGTGGGCGATACGACCAAGATCGACCCGTTCCTGCTCGAGTCCATGGATGTCGTCGAGCGCGTGCAGCGGGTCTCCGAGCCGTTCAAGCGCGCCAACCGCAAGTTCCACCCCGAGGACTCCGTCATCGACTGCGGCCACGGCGTCAAGATCGGCGGCGATCAGTTCCAGGTCATCGCCGGCCCGTGCTCCGTCGAGGGCGAGAACCTCATCCGCATCGCACGCCGCGTGAAGGCCGCCGGCGCCACGATGCTGCGCGGCGGTGCCTACAAGCCCCGCACTTCCCCGTACGCCTACCAGGGCATGGGCCCCGCCGGTCTGGACCTGCTGTGCGAGGCGTCTGCCGAGCTCGACATGCCGATCGTCACCGAGATCATGGACCCGCGCGACGTGCAGGTCTTCCTGGACAAGAAGATCGACGTCATGCAGATCGGCGCCCGCAACGCCCAGAACTTCCCTCTGCTTAAAGAGGTCGGCAAGACCAAGACTCCGATCTTACTTAAGCGCGGCATGTCCGGCACGATCGATGAGCTGCTCATGGCCGCCGAGTACATCATGAGCGAGGGCAACGACAACGTCATCCTGTGCGAGCGCGGCATCCGCACCTTCGAGACCCGCACCCGCAACACCTTCGACCTCAATGCCGTGCCGGTGCTGCACCACCTGTCGCACCTGCCCGTCGTCGCCGACCCCAGCCACGCCACCGGCTACACCCGCTACGTTGAGCCCATGGCGCTCGCCGCGACCGCCTGCGGCGTCAACGGCCTGGAGATCGAGGTCCACGACGAGCCGAGCCGCGCATGGTCCGACGGCGCTCAGGCCCTCACCCCCGACCAGTTCGACGACACCATGCGCCGCATCCGCGCCATCCGCGAGGTCGTCTGCCAAGAGACCATGGAGTAGCCCATGGGTACAGTGAGAAACGCGCGCGTTAACCAGGGCGGCCCCAAGTGCGCCGGCATCGTCGGCCTGGGCCTCATCGGCGGCAGCTTTGCCCGCGGCTATGCGCAGGCGGGCGTCCGCGTGCTGGCCTGGGACCCCGATGACGATGTCATGACGGCCGCCAGCATGGGCACTGTCGCCGGAGAGCTTAACGACAAGACGCTCGGCGAATGCGACATCATCGTCCTTGCCTGCTATCCCGAGGCATGCATCGAGTGGCTCGAGGCGCACGCCCAGGCGCTCGCCGACGCCACCGACACCGAGGCCATCATGGGCCCCGTGGTGATCGACACGGTGGGCGTCAAGGGCATCGTGTGCGAGCGCGCCTTTGAGCTTGCCCGCGAGAACGGCTTTTACTTTGTGGGCGCGCACCCCATGGCGGGCACGCAGTACTCGGGCTATGCGCACTCCCGCGCCGACCTGTTCCAGGGCGCCCCGCTCGTGCTCGTACCGCCCGCGGTGGACGATGCGCTCAAACTGGAGCTTTTGGGCCAGGTGCGCGAGATGGTACGCCCCTTGGGCTTTGGCAAGTTCAGCGTGACCAGCGCCGCCGAGCACGACCGCGTCATCGCCTTTACGAGCCAGCTCGCGCACGTCGTCTCCAACGCCTATGTTAAGAGCCCGACCGCTCAGGTCCACCACGGCTTTTCGGCCGGCAGCTACCGCGACCTCACCCGCGTGGCGCACCTCAATCCGCAGATGTGGTCCGAGCTCATGATCGACGACGCCAATGCGCTCGCCTTCGAGATCGACCATCTGATCGAATCGCTCGGCGCCTACAGCCGCGCCCTTAAAGACCGCGACCAGCGCTATCTGGAGAATCTCCTTGCCGAGGGCGACCGCATTAAGCGCGCACTCGACGACGAGGCCTCCCACTAGACAACCCATCACGCCAGGTCGAAAGGACCGAAGCTTATGGCGATTACCATCGATATCGACACTGCACGCCCCTACCAGGTGCATGTTGGCACGTTTTTGCTGGAGCAGGCGGGGCCGCTCGTGCGCGCCACCGCCGGCGGCACCCGCGCCGTCATCGTGACAGACACCAACGTGGGCCCGCTCTACCAGATGCCCGTTAAACAGAGCCTGGAGGCGTCAGGCTACGAGGTGAGCATCTGCACCTTCGAGGCCGGCGAGGCCCATAAGCGCGCCGAGACCTACGTTGCCATTTTGGAGTTTGTGGCCGAGCACGAGCTTTCGCGCTCCGACGTGATCGTGGCACTCGGCGGCGGCGTCGTGGGCGACGTGGCGGGCTTTGTGGCCGCCACCTACATGCGCGGCTGCAAGTTTGTGCAGATCCCCACGAGCCTGCTCGCCATGGTGGATTCGTCGGTGGGAGGCAAGACCGCCATAGACCTGGCTGCCGGCAAGAACTTGGCCGGCGCCTTTTGGCAGCCGAGCGTGGTCATTGCCGACGTGGGGTGCCTGGCCACCCTCACGCCCGAGCAGTTCGCTGACGGCTGCGGCGAGGTCGTCAAGCACGCCGTGATTGCCGATCCGGAGCTTTTCGCCGAGCTGGAGAAGACCCCGCTCACGCTGGAGCTGCTCAACCACGATGTGGCCCGCGTAGCACTCATCATCGCCCGCAACATCGACATCAAGCGCGCCGTGGTCGTCGCCGACGAGCGCGAGACTAACCAGCGTAAGCTCCTCAACTTTGGACACAGCGCCGGACACGCCGTCGAAGCCTGCGAGCACTTTGAGCTCGGACACGGCAACTGCGTGTCGATCGGCATGGGTATCATCACGCGCGCCGCGGCCCTGCACGGCGTCTGCGATGCTGCGCTGCCCGGTCGTATTGAGGAGCTCTGCGCCCGCCATGGCCTCAAGACCCGCTGCGGCCTAGATGCCGATGCCGTCTTTGCCGAAGCGCTCCACGACAAGAAGCGCGCGGGCGACACCATCGACCTGGTGATTCCGCACGGCATTGGCCGCTGCAGCATCGACCGCACGCCACTTTCCACTTTCCACGAACTCATTGCCGAGGGCCTCGGCCAGAAGGGAGACGCATCCGCATGCTAGCCCGCATCACCCCGTCCCCGCTCAAGGGCACCGTTCCCGCCATCGCGTCCAAGTCGATGGCGCATCGCCTCATCATCTGCGCTGCGCTTGCCAACGGCGAGACGCACGTCACCTGCAACACCACCTGCGCCGACATCGAGGCCACGGTGCGCTGCCTTACGGCACTGGGTGCTCGCATCGAGACCGTCGAGGACGGCTTCCAGGTCCACCCCACCATGAAGAGTGTTGAGTTTGGCCTGCTCAAGGCCCTTGCCGGCGGCACGCTTGACTGCGGTGAAAGTGGCTCCACGCTGCGCTTTATGCTGCCTGTCGCCTGCGCGCTGGGTGCGGATGCCACCTTCGTAGGCCAGGGCCGCCTGGGCGCCCGCCCGCTCTCCCCGCTCTCGGACGAGATCATCGCCGCCGGCTGCGACCTACAGGGTCTGGGCGGTTTTCCGCTCAAGACGAGCGGCCGCATGCGCCCGGGCACCTTTGTGCTTCCGGGCAACGTGAGCTCGCAGTACATCTCGGGCCTGCTGCTGGCAGCCCCACTGCTGGCCCAGCCCTCCTGCGTGCAGGTAACCGGCCTCATTGAGAGCCGTCCCTACATCAACCTGACGATCCAGGCCATGAAGGCCTTTGGCGTCGAGGTCAACGTCGAGCGTATTCCGGCCAAGGACGGCCAGCCCGAGGTCACGAACTTCCGCGTGAGCAGTGGCTCGTACCGCACGCCCGGCAGCGTAGCCGTCGAGGGCGACTGGTCCAACGCCGCCTTTTGGCTGTGCGCCGGCGCCATCGGCACCGACCCAATCACCGTCGAGGGCGTGTCGCTAAGCTCCGCACAGGGCGACCGTAACGTGCTTGCCGCGCTTTCGCGCTTTGGCGCCCGCATCGTGCGCTCCACCAACGCCGCCACCGTGCAGTCCGACAAGCTCGCCGGCTTTGAGATGAGTGCCCACGACATTCCGGACCTGGTGCCCGTCATCTCAGCCGTGGCCTCGCTGGCACAGGGCCGCACCTTTATCCGCGATTGCGCCCGTCTGCGCATCAAGGAATCCGACCGTCTGGTCACCACCACCCGCGAGCTCACCGCGCTGGGCACGCAGGTGCGCATTGCCGGCGATGACCTCATCATCAAGGGTGTCGATGCCTTCACCGGCGGCGAGGTCGATTCGCACAACGACCATCGCATCGCCATGATGGCCGCTATCGCCGCGAGCCGCGCCACCGGCGAGGTCGTGATCCACGGCGCCGAGGCCGTCAACAAGTCCTATCCCGATTTCTTCGACCACTACCGCCTGCTGGGCGGCAAGGTCACACTCGAGGAGGAATAGCATGTCCTCGACCTTTGGCAACGTCTTGCACTTAAGCATCTTCGGCCAGTCGCACTCCCCCGCCATCGGCTGCTCACTCGATGGCATCCCGGCGGGCATCGCCGTGGACCAGGAGCAGCTGCAGGCCTTCCTTGACCGTCGCGCCCCCGGTCGCGACGAGACCGCAACCAAGCGCCGCGAGGCTGACGCCGCGCACATCATCGCCGGTGTTGTCGATGGACATACCACCGGCGCGCCCATCGCCGCGATTATCGAGAACACCAACACGCGCTCCAAGGATTACTCCGAGCTGCGCCGCAAGCCCCGCCCCGGACATGCGGACTTCCCGGCGCGCGTGAAGTATCACAACATGCACGATGTCGCCGGTGGCGGGCACTTCTCCGGCCGCCTAACGGCACCCCTGTGCATCGCCGGCGGCATTGCGCTGCAGGCACTCGAGGCCCGCGGCATTAAAGTAATGGCGCACGTCGCGCAGATCGGCGGCATCTCCGACCTGCCGATGGACGATATGGTCTATCGCGAGGCCGACCGCAAAGCGATCCTAACGAACGATCTTCCTTGCATTGACGCCGCCGCAGCCGGCCGCATGCGTGAGGAGATCCTAGCCGCACGCGACGAACTCGACAGCATCGGCGGCATCGTGGAGTGCGGCATTTATGGGCTTCCCGCGGGCATCGGCGACCCCATGTTCGACGGCATCGAGAACCGCATCGCGCAAATCGCGTTTGGCATTCCCGCCGTAAAGGGCGTGGAGTTTGGCATGGGCTTTGCCGTGGCCGCCATGCGCGGCAGCGAGAACAATGATCCGTATCGCATCGATGCCGAGACCGGCGAGATCAAGGTCGAGTCCAACAACGCCGGCGGCATCCTGGGCGGTATTTCGACCGGCGCGCCCGTCATGTGGCGCATGGCCGTAAAGCCGACGCCCTCCATTGGCCGCGAGCAGCAGACGGTGGACATGGACGCTATGGAAAATGCCGAGCTCTCGGTCCACGGCCGCCACGATCCCTGCATCGTCCCCCGAGCTGTCCCCGTAGCCGAGGCAGCCGCCGCCCTTGCCATCTGGGACGCCCTCCTCGAAGACGCCGCCCAGCGCTAACTACCCACCCCTCAACATCCCCCGACACGTGAAAGGGGTCTCCATGGACCTTGCTGACATCCGCCAGGCCATCGATGGCATCGACACCACGCTCCTCAACAGCTTTGTCGAGCGCATGGACATTGCCACCGAGGTCGCCAAGTCAAAAATCGAGATGGGCAAGGCCGTCTTCGACCCCGCCCGTGAGCGCTCCAAGCTCAACGACCTCGCCAGCC
The DNA here is from genome assembly GCA_019414445.1 of Collinsella sp. Lineage (GTDB taxonomy): Bacteria > Actinomycetota > Coriobacteriia > Coriobacteriales > Coriobacteriaceae > Collinsella. The sequence continues at coordinate 72,062 of DXMA01000005.1, read as the reverse complement.
GCGCGCCCGAGCGCTACGAGGCGCAGACCATCACCCTGTTCCGTCTCCTCATGAGCATGAGCAAGGCCGAGCAGCAGCGCTACATCAACGAACTCAAGGGCATTACCGTCTCGCAAAAGGCCCACGCCACGGCTGCAGCCTCCGACACGCCCTTCCCTCAAACGGCCACCGTTGCCTGCCAGGGTGTGGAAGGTGCCTATAGCCAGATAGCCGCGTGCAAGCTCTTCGACGTGCCCGACATCGCGTTTTTCGAGACCTTCGAAGGCGTTATGCGCGCCGTGCGCGACGGCTTCTGCGAGTTTGGCGTGCTGCCCATCGAGAACTCCACCGCCGGCTCGGTCAACGCCGTCTACGACCTGCTCGCCCAGTTCGACTTCCATATCGTGCGCTCGTTGCGCCTCAAAATCGACCACAACCTGCTCGTCAAGCCCGGCACCAAACTCGCCGACGTGCGCGAGGTCTACAGCCACGGCCAGGCCATTGCCCAAAGCGCCGGCTTTATCGAGGCGCACAACCTGCACGCCACCAAGTACCCCAACACGGCCATGTCGGCCGAGATGGTCGCCAGCTCCGAGCGCACCGATGTTGCCGCCATCGCATCGCGCAGCTGCGCCGCACTCTACGGCCTGGAGGTACTGGAGCCCAACATCCAGGACTCGGACAACAACTACACGCGCTTTGTCGTCATCAGCCGCGAGCCACGCGTCTACCCCGGCGCCAACCGCACCTCGCTCATGATTACCACGGCCAACGAGCCGGGCGCACTCTATCGCGTACTCGAGCGCTTCTACGCGCTCAATATCAACCTCATCAAGCTCGAGAGCCGCCCCATCCCCGGGCACGACTTTGAGTTTATGTTCTACTTTGACCTGGACTGCCCCTTTGGCAGCAAGGCCCTCGATGACCTGCTCGATTCCATCGACGACGTGTGCGAGAGCTTCACCTACTTTGGCAGTTACACGGAGGTGCTCTAGATGACCGATGTCGCCGCAACCCGCCCCTACGGAGTGCTGGGCCGCGTGCTGGGCCACAGCTACACCCCGACCATCTACAAGGAGCTCGCGGGGCTCGAGTACGTACGATTTGAGCGCGAGCCCGAGGACCTCCAGGCTTTTATGACGGGTGACGAATGGGAGGGCACCAACGTGACCATCCCCTACAAGCGCGCCGTCATGGAATACCTGGACGAGCTGAGTCCACTCGCCGAGCGTATGGGAAACGTCAACACCATCACGCGCCTGCCCGACGGCCGCCTGCGCGGCGACAACACCGACTACTTCGGCTTTCAGTGCCTAGTCGAGGAGCTGGGCGTTGAGGTCGCCGGCAAGAAGGCCCTCGTGCTCGGTGCCACCGGTGGCGCCGGCACCACTGCCAGCATGGTGCTCGGCGACCTGGGCGCCATCGTCGTGCCGGTCGGCCGCACGAGCGAAGTCAACTACGACAACATCGCGCAGCAGTCCGACGCCGCACTGCTCGTCAACTGCACGCCCGCCGGCATGTTCCCCCACTGTCCCGACGCCCCCTGCACACTCGAGGGGCTCAATGCGCTCGAGGGCGTTATCGACATTGTCTACAACCCCGCTCGCACGGGACTCATGCTCGAGGCCGAGCGCCGCGACATCCCCTGCATCGGCGGTCTGCTCATGCTCGTGGCCCAGGCGGCGCAAGCCGTTGAGCGCTACACCGGCCAGGTCACTCCGCGCGAGCGCATTCTGGACGTAACGGAGCGCCTGTCACGCCGCGAACAGAACATCGCGCTGATCGGCATGCCGGGCTCGGGCAAGACCTGTGTGGGCGAGCAGATTGCCCTGCTCACGGGACGAGAGCACATCGATCTGGATCGCGCCCTCGAGGAGCGCCTGGGCATGCCCTGCGCCGACTTTATCGTCGAGAGCGGCGAGGCGGCCTTCCGCGAGCAGGAGACGGCGGTGCTGGCCGGCATCTCCAAGTGCAGCGGCCTGGTGCTTTCCACGGGCGGCGGCGTGGTCACGCGCGACGAGAACTACCCGCTACTGCACCAGAACAGCCAGATCGTGATGCTCAACCGCAAGCTCGACGAACTCGCCCACAAGGGACGCCCCATCACCGCCCGCGATGGTATCGACAAGCTGGCCGAGCAGCGCATGCCGCGCTACCGCGCCTGGGCCGACTACATCATCGACTCGCGCGACTGCGCCGCCAACACCGCCCAAACCCTCCTCGACACCCTCCCACCCGCTCTCTAATCAAAACCACCACAAAGGGGACAGGCGCCCTTGTGGTGGTTTCTCGACTGCAAAGGAAGCAACCATGAAAGTACTCGTCATCAACGGTCCCAACCTCAACATGCTTGGCATTCGCGAGCCGGGCATCTATGGCAGCGACAACTACGACCGCTTAGTGCAGATCTGCCAGGAAGCGGGCGCCGCACAGGACTTCGACGAGGTCGAGGTCTTCCAGTCTAACCACGAAGGCAGCATCGTCGACAAGATCCAGGAGGCATACGGCAAGGTCGACGGCATCGTCATCAACCCGGCAGCTTACACGCATACGAGCGTGGCGATCCTCGACGCCCTCAAGGCCGTCGCCATCCCTGCCGTCGAGGTCCACATCAGCGCCGTCGAGACCCGCGAGGACTTCCGTCAGGTGAGCTACGCCCGCCTGGCCTGCTTCGCCACCATCACCGGCGAAGGCCTCCAAGGCTACGCTCACGCGTTAGAGCTGCTGAAAGAGCGTCTCGAAAAGTAGCCTCGCGAGCAAATCCATCAACGCGATTCGCACGCCAATAATGCCAGTGCCGCCAGCAGCAACCTCACTACTGGCGGCACTTTATTACTGGCATATAATCGTTGCAGTCACAAAACGTCTGGAGACGCTCATGTTAAGCATCCATCTGGGAGATTACCCCCGTTCCATCTACGATACCGAAACCTATTTTAGGAACTCATACCTGGATTCCTGGTTCGAGGACCCTATGGCAGCGCAGATGATTAAAGGCGTTGACGGTTCAGAGCTCATCGGCCCCCACAACATCATCAGCAAACAGCTCGGTTCGATTACGCCCCTCGAGCTTTCCGGCGGCGTTAAAACGCTACTTCTGGTGCGCAATCTCCCAAACATGGTGTTCAATGCATCCACTTGCGGAGATAACTGCGCCCGCTGGCTGCTCAAAATTGGCAAAGAACAGGATGTGCTGGTAACCCTTTACCACATCATGAAATTCCCCTGGAGGCATTTTGAGATTCGCATTAATAACGATGGCCGCATCGTTAGAAACATGCAGGAGTTTGTCGGCGCCACGAATGACTTTTTGGATGTTGATGAGTAATGAAGGGAACACACACTGTTGTCGTGGAGCGCGCAAAAGTCAAATACACGCTCACCTTTAAACGCAATATTTCCTTCATCCGTGGCAACAGCGGCACGGGCAAAACGACGCTCATCTCGATGATTCGCGACTACAACGACCGAGGACCGGAAAGCGGCGTTGCACTTAGCTCCGACGTGCCTTGCGAAACGCTTTCCGGCAGACGCTGGGAGCGCGAGCTGTCGATCATCGAAGATTCAATCGTCTTTCTAGATGAGGGCAACGAGTTTATCTACTCAAAGGACTTCGCCAAAGCCGTAAACGGCTCATCCAACTATTTTGTCCTGATATCTCGTCGAGACGCCAGCGAACTCCCCTACAGTGTCGACGAAATCCTAAAGCTGGTAAACACCACGAGTAAAACAATCAATGGCCGAAAGAGCGATAAACGCTTCTACTCGGTAACAAAACCGATATACAGCCACACGGCAAGCATGCTATATCAGGACCTAAATGTTGGATTCGAAATACCCGATGCCGTGGTTGTGGAGGACAGCAAGTCTGGTTATCAGTTTTACAACGCTCTTTGCAAACGGCTCGGAATCCCCTGCTATACGGCCACCGGCGTTGCGAATCTAAAACGTACGATTCACGAATGCCCCGAGCAAAACGTTCTTGCCATAGGAGACGGCGCAGCGTTTGGTCCCTACATCGAAAAAGTGCTCGGACAGCGCGTTTACAAGAACGTTCGCCTATTCCTCCCGGAATCGTTTGAGTGGACACTCCTGCGCTCCGAGCTCATACCCAGCAGCGACATTCCCAAAATCCTCGAGGACCCCTCAAGCTATATCGAAAGTCGCGATTATTTAAGCTGGGAGCGGTTCTTCACCGATGTGCTGGTCAAATACTCAGCAGACACTCGCTACGCTTACAAAAAGGCGCGACTCAACGAGCAGTACCTAAAGCCGCAGGCAATGAATGCCGTATCGAAAGTCTTACCGGAGTGTTTGAAGACGAATTAGCAGATTCTTTAAATCATCTAGAAACCGGGGCTATGCACATGAGCTGAAGCCGCTGAAAGAAAGCCTACAACACGCCTGGTACACTAATCCTTGGAACAGAATTATCAGGTTTATTTGTCCCAAATCTTAAGTAACTGTTTGATTACATACAAAGGAGCACATCCATGTCCCAGTACGATTACCTCGTCGTCGGCGCCGGCCTCTCTGGCGCCGTCTTTGCCAATGCCGCCAGGCGCGCCGGCAAGTCGGTCCTGGTCATCGATCGCCGCGACCACATCGCCGGCAACGTCTACACCGAGGACGTCGAGGGCATCCAGGTCCACCGCTACGGCGCGCATATCTTCCACACCTCCATGAGGGACGTCTGGGACTACGTCAACCGCTTCGCCGAGTTCAACAACTACGTCAACTCGCCGGTAGCCAACTTCCATGGCGACATGTACAACATGCCCTTCAACATGAACACCTTCGCCAAGATGTGGCCGGGCGTCGTCGCGCCGGCCGATGCCAAGGCCAAGATCGCCGAGCAGGTGGCCGCCGAGAACATCGGCGAGCCGCAGAACCTCGAGGAGCAGGCGCTGTCGCTCGTCGGCCGCGACATCTTCGAGACGCTCGTGAAGGGCTACACCGAGAAGCAGTGGGGCCGCGACTGCCGCGACCTGCCCGCGAGCATCATCAAGCGCCTCCCCTGCCGCTTCACCTACGACAACAACTACTTCAACGACCGCTACCAGGGCATCCCCATGGGCGGCTACACCAAGATGGTCGCCAACATGCTCGAGGGCGTCGAGGTGCGCTGCGGCGTGGAGTACAAGGAGCTGATCGCCGCCGAGCCCGATATCGCCGCCAAGACGATCTACTGCGGCCCCATCGACGCGTTCTACGACTTTAAGCTGGGCACGCTGGAGTACCGCAGCCTGCGCTTTGAGACCGTGACGCTCGACGAGCAGGACCACCAGGGCGTGGCCGTGGTCAACTACACCGAGCGCGAGGTCCCCTACACCCGCATCATCGAGCACAAGCACTTCGAGTTCGGCACGCAGGACAAGACCGTCATCACGCGCGAGTACCCGGCGGACTGGAAGCCCGGCGACGAGCCCTACTACCCCATCAACGACGCCAAGAACGAGGCCCTCTACAAGCAGTACGAGGAGCTAGCGGCACAGGAAGGCGACGTGATCTTCGCCGGTCGCCTGGGCGGCTACAAATACTACGACATGGACAAGGCCATCGCCGCGGCATTTGAGCTGGTGCGCAACGAGCTCGGTGTGGAGCCGACGGAGGAGTAGACAAAGCGGGTTATCGCAAACAAGAGCAAATCGAACAGGGCGATTCACGGCATGTTACCGTGAATCGCCCTTAATCGCTGTACATTTAATCTCGAATATTTAATCTGGAGCTCCGGAGCTCTAATACCTCGATAGAATCTCATCCCTGCTTCGTTTATATAGCTTTATAAATAGTTATATAGCTATATAAAACTTTATAAATAGCTATAAAAACAATCGATAATCTGAAGAGAATTCAGTTAATAGAGAATACATTCAGGCGAAATTAACCCATCGAAACAATAGTTTGGACACACCGCGAGATAAAGTGCAGCTCGGGGACAATAAAGCCCCCCGACGGCCTCGCTGGTACGGCTGGGCGGCGCACTGTCATGTGAGAGCCACATGCCACCACAGCAGCAAAAGGACACTAAGCATACTTTGAGACGAGTTTGCGCGCCTTATATAACTTGGCGCCCAAATACTCGTCTTTCATATCCGCCTGATGTTCAAACAGTTTGAGAACCTTTACGCAAATAGCCTTCTTTACAGCTCTGTTTTCCTCGGCACCCTTGCGCTTGATAGCACGGTCGATGGATTTCTCAATTGCTTCCATAGATTTGGAACGATTGCCGCACAAGTTGGTACCCGACGCGTTGAGCCCGAGCGTAACCTCAAGATCGTACCGCACGCTCCTATCAGCAGCATCAATACGCCCGTCGCGATGATAGAAAATGCTGTCGAGCGTATAAGGCTTGATCGGATCAACCGTAAGAGACTTGTTACCACGTCGTTTGTCACACGTTGCCCCGCCACGTCCGTCACAGACAGCAACCATGTTGTGATAATCGAGACTCAATTCGCCATCCGCTGCAGAGTCCTCAGGATTTTGCGGAATCAAATGTTCGATCGTAGCCGGATGATCACCAACGCCGATCCTGCATGTGCAATAAGCGCAGAGATGATCCTGCTCTGCAAGCAAGGCCTCCAGAACCTCTCGCTTGTTCTCTCCGCGCAACGCTGTGTAATCAAACGTCGTATCGGGGGCATTGCGTATGGCTCTCTTGGCCTTGGTAAGTGCCGGAGGCTCTTTAGCCTTAACGATCGGAATCACGACAGCAGCTCCTCAAGCTCAAGGGTCGTCTTAGCGGCAACAACATCGGGGTCGTCCACGCCCACAAACTCCTCAAGCTTTTGGAGCGCAAGCCTAGCGTCGTCAAAGCGCTCTTCATCAACGGCGCAATTAAATAAATCGAACAATCGAGCCGCCTCTTCAGGTCGAGAGAATGCGCCCAGAACGGTGTTGAGAATATCCCCGGCATCGCGTCCACGCGTTTCCATAGCAGGCACCGTTGCAGCGTCCTCTCCAAGAATGCGGATGTTACCGCGAGGCACCGACGCAACCACAACAGGTGAATGCGTTGTAACTATAAATTGAACGTTGGGAAATATGCGAACAAGGTCCTCGAGAATCCTGGCCTGCCAGCGGGGATGCAAATGAAGGTCAATCTCATCGATCATAACAACACCGGGCGTCTCGAGCACATTAGAGCCCAAAGCCGGATTGAGCGTTGCCATGCGGTACGCGATGTCTGCGAATAGGCTCAGCGTCCCACGATAGCCATCGCTCATAGAATGCATTCTATTGCGGTGATAAACACCTTCAGCAGTGGTGTATATAAACACAAGTTGGTTAAGCTCGACGTCGTAGTCGACCATGGCGCCCTTGGTTGTCGCGGCGGCATCAAAGCAAGACGCGAGCGCCTTCTTAACCGCAGTGAATAAGGCGCTCTCTCGCCTATCCTGCCATTCCCAAATCGATTGAGACTTAAACCACGCATTCATACGGGCTTCATTCGCAGATGCCCGCAGAGCGCCCTCGTAACCGCGCGTTCTATTGGGCGTTGCTTTATCTTTTGACGCCGCTTGTTTCCACAGTCGATCAGTCCCGTAGCGGGCAAGAACAGGCAGAACGACTTCATTACCTTTACCGACAAGCTCTTGCAGGTGTTCGCCAGCATCAATCACACGTCCGGCATCGGCTTGCGTGGTGCGTCCCTTAGCACTCTTCAACGATCGCAGCCAGCCCACCTCTTCCCCCAGGACAATGCCCGATGCCTCAACTGACACCGGGTACTGGGACTGAATGTCGAACATGTCGCCCTGTTTGATAACCGCTCCGCGAGAATCATCTGGGACTATGCCCAGAGCTTCAGCGTTCTGAGTTTTCTGGAACAACGTCCCCAGCGCAATGCAAGCTGCATCGATAAGCGTGCTATTACCCGTGCCGTTATCGCCGACCAAAACGGTAAGCTGACGATCGAATTCAATTGAATATGATTCGAACTTACGGAAGTTGGTTATCTTCAGTTTCTTAATTTGCAACGCAGCGCTAGCGAAGCTCACGATAGCCTCCCGTGAATTATGTTAGTAGCCAATCGAGTGGAAAATCGTGCGTCAATTCTCAGTTAGCAGCATTATAGCCAACCACTTCAGACTTCAATTGTGCAGAGAAAAATGGGCAGGAGATAAGGCCTTTCGAGTCAGCGTTAGTGTAAGGATGTCGATGGCTAGCCGCCAAACGCAAACGACCCCTGTCTTAGAATCTGGAATTGCTACATAACTCATAAATCGTGGAGCCCGCAGAAACAGAGTAGCTCAACTTCGCATTTGTGAACAAAAAAGCCCAGCAAAAGCTGAGCTTATTAAACAAAAGGTGCTCCATGGCGGATTCGAACCGTCGACCTTGGGATTAGAAGTCCCCTGCTCTATCCAACTGAGCTAATGGAGCAAATAACCGCACGCCAAGCAAGCGCGAGCCCGCCAAGCACAAATAAGTATAACCTACTTGAACTGTTCGCGGTATGCCTTGCATACCTCATCGACCGGGCCGTCCATACGAAGGTCGCCCTTCTCAATCAAAACGCACGCTGGCAGATGCGCTCAACCTGCTCCATGGAATGCGACACGAACAAAACCGTCACGTCACCGCTCTGGATAAAGTGCTGAATACGGGCCTCGCACTTTTGCTGGAAGAACACGTCGCCGACGGAAAGCATCTCATCGACGATCAGGATATCGGGCTCGGTAATGGTGGCGATTGCAAAAGCAATGCGCGCAACCATACCCGAAGAGAAGTTCTTGAGCGGCATGTCGACAAAGTTCTGCAGCTCAACGAACTCGATAATGCCATCAAAGTCGACATCGATAAATTCCTTGGTATAGCCGACTAGCGCAACGTTCAAATAAATGTTCTCGCGTGCCGTCAGCTCGGGATCAAAGCCAGCTCCATGCTCAATCAGAGGTGCAATGTTGCCATGAACCTTAACGCTGCCCTCGCTAGGCTCGAGCACACCAGCGATAATCTTGGGCATCGTGGACTTGCCGGAACCATTAGTACCGACCAAGCCCACGACCTCACCGCGGTGAATATCAAACGAGATGTGCTTAAGCGCCCTAAACTCCTCAAAGAACAACTCATGCTTAGCGAGCTTAATAAAACATTCTTTGAGGCTGGTCAGCGAGTCAGACGCCATGTTAAAGATCATGGTGGTGACGTCGGCCTCGACAGCCAGAAGCTGCTCGTTGTAATCAACAACAGATTCAGTCATCACAGCATTCCTTTAGATGTAGAAGATGAATTTGCGCTCGGACTTGTGGAAGACGGCTACATCTCAGGATGCCAGGGCCAAACGGCTATACTTTCTACGTTTGAATATCAAAGGAGCATTGAGTGAATTCTGAATCTATTGCCGTCATTATCCCCTGCTACAACGAAGCCCTTACGATCGGCAAAGTCATTGACGACTTCCACCGCGAGCTTCCGCAGGCGACGGTCTATGTATACGATAACAACTCGTCAGACGATACCTCGCGCATCGCAACGGAACACGGCGCCACAGTGCGCTTTGAGCCCCGACAGGGAAAGGGCAATGTCTGCCGTCAGATGTTCCGCGATATCGATGCTGCTTGTTACCTAATGGTCGATGGCGACGACACCTATCCCGCCGAGGAAGCCAAAGCCCTCTGCGAGCCCATCCTCAACGGCATGGCGGACATGACTGTGGGCGATCGCCTGTCCAACGGCACCTATGCCGAAGAAAACAAGCGTGCGTTCCACGACTTTGGCAACAACCTAGTTCGTGCCATGATCAAGTGGATCTATGGCTACAGTTTCGACGACGTTATGACAGGTTATCGCGCCATGAACCGTCCCTTTGTCAAAACGTTCCCCGTGCTTTCCGAGGGCTTTCAGATTGAAACAGAACTTTCCATCCACGCCGTCGACCACCGCTGGCGCATCAAGGATGTGCCTATTGAGTACCGCGATCGCCCCGAAGGATCCGAATCTAAGCTTAATACCGTCAGCGACGGCATTAAGGTCGTCGCCATGATTGGCACGCTGTTCAAGGACTACCGCCCGCTCAAATTCTTCAGCCTCGTTGCGCTCCTGTTTGCAATAATCGGTCTTGCCCTGGGCATTCCCATCATTGTCGAGTATTTCCAGACCGGTCTTGTTCCGCGCTTCCCAACCGCCCTGCTCGCCGCATCGTTTATGTTCCTGTGTGGCTTAAGTCTCGCGACTGGTTTTATCCTCGACTCCGTGGCAAAGGTCGAAAAAAAGCAGTGGGAAGTCAATGTGTATAGCAAATACGCCTTCGGTGACTATCGCAACGACAACCCGAACGCAAGGTAAACCGCCATACCGCGCATTTCCATCGTCGTGCCGTGCTACAACGAGTAGGAATCGCTACCGACCTTCCTTTAGGAACTCACCCTGGGCGCATAGCGCCCAGGGTGACAGGCGAGGCAGGTTCACGCACCTGTTATAGAAAAGAGCATGTAAAGAGATTGTCCGCCGCCTGCGTGCGGTCCAGGAGTTGCCCGCATGGAAACTGAAGCCCCCACCACCATAGCCGCGAACGCCGGCCCCACCACCGGCGCGCTCATACTCATCCTTTTCGCCGCCGCGGCATAGCAGGTATGGCAGTTCTGGCGCCACCGCCGCATAGAGGTCACCACCCTTCTGTGGCAGGTTCCGTTCGTGGGTCTGCTTGGGTTCATCATCTATTGGACCGGACAAGGTTTTGTGGAAGATTGGACCGCCGATACGGGCAACACCAGCGCCACGACGGGCCTCGCCTGCGCCGCGGGCACCTGTGGCCTCGTACCGCTGCTGCGTGGACCCCTCGCCCGCCTTATAGATGCAACCAAGGCGCCAATGCGCCTGCTCGCATGCACCCTGCGCGATGCGGTGTGCATCCTCGTGGCGGCCACGCTCTCCTTCCGCGCGCTCGAGGTTGCGTGGAACAACAACGTGGGTCTGCTGCCGTGGTCGTCCGTGACGTTCTCCGTAGCGCTCATCGCCGCGTTCATGGCCGTGGCCTACTTCGCATTCCTGCGCCGCGGCGCCGGCCCCGCGCTCGCGGCCGTAGCGTGCGCCGGCGTGGGCATAGCGCAGAGCTTCATCTGGGCGTTCAAGGGAGTGGCAATTCTGCCAAGCGACCTGCTCGCCCTGGGTACGGCCGCCGCCGTATCCGCCGGCTACGACTACGTGCTCACGCCGGCGATGTTGGATGCGCTGGGGCTGCTGTGCATAGCGCTCGCGATACTGTCGTTGATACGCCCGCCGAAACTGCCGGTGGGCGGCAACATGTCAACTGAAGCAAGTTCAGTTGACATGCCGAAGGATCTCAAGGCGGGTAGCAACGCCCGCGAAGATTCTTCGACTACGGACGCTGCGCGTCCTTCGCTCAGAATGACAATCGGTTCCCTTATCAACCGTGACGCGTGTCCCTCCTCCAATACGGCGATGGGGGCGCACACCGCACTCGGTAGCCACCCTTCGCTCGAATCGAGCGCCAGGTCCGCCCTCACGCTCGCGTCACGCCGGCGTTGGAACATCGTGGCCGCTACCGCATCTGTCGTGCTCGCGGTCGTATACGGGAACAGCATTCAGGGCTGGTTCAACAACAACCAAGTCACTGATGCACTCGAGCTCGACAACACCGAAAGCCTCTACGCCGCCACGATGGACAAGTGGCGCCGCACGCAATACCTGGAGTTCGCCGAGCGCGTCTCATAACCAGTACTCCGGATGTGACCCAGAATGGCGGAAAGGCAAAGCCGCAACCGCCATTCTGGGTCACATCGAGGCGGCACATAACGATGTGTAGCCCGCTCGAGACCACAATCTGCGCAGCCTCGGGGTCGTCCCATATGTTGAACTCGGCGTACACGGTCGCGTTTCCGCCAACCGTGGTGCCGCCCATGAGGACGATGTGGTCGATACGATCGGCACGCCCCGAGTACGTACGTAGGAACAGCGTGATGTTCGTCAAGGGACCGGTTGGAACAAGCGTCATCTTGGTATCGTCGGGCAACCCGGAAATAGAGCGGGCCATCTCCACGATTGCCGGCTCATCGGACAGCTTGCGGTCGGTCGCCCCCCCCCTCAAGCACGGCCTCGCCCAACCCCGACACACCATGCACTCTCCTATCAGTCCGAGTATAGGACGAGCACGCCTCACGGGGGCAATCTACTTCGTGCGCTCGGAGATCAGGCCTCGAATGAGGTCGACGGTAGCCTCATAGGAATGCGGGCGGTCGAACTGTGCCGCCGCGAGCTCGCGCGCCACGCGACCCATGCGCGCGCGTCCCGCCTCGTCCTCGACAAGCTCGCAGATCACCCTGGCGAGCCCTTCGGCGTCACCCGGCACAACATTCACGCCAAAGCCGTCACGCACGACCTTCTCGCGAAACTCAACGTTCATGGACGTGTTAATCATGGGGCGTCCCGAGGCCAGGTAATCGCCTATCTTGGTGGGCACGCTCTGGGGCGCGTTCGCAACCAGCGAGTTGACCACCATGTCGGACGCCTTGAGCCAAGCCGCCATGACACGGTACGGCATGTAGCCCAAAAGCCCAGCAGGCGCCCCGGTTCGCTCAACCGCCGCCTCAACGGATGCGCGTTCGGGGCCATCGCCAAGAATCTTGAGTCTGAGCTCGGGATGCGCCTTGGCAGCTATCGCCACAGCCTCGACGAGCGTCTCCAAGTCGTATAGTGCCGAGATATTACCCGCGTAAGTAACCCAGACCTCGCCCTCGGGCTTTTCCACGGAGCCGACGTTCTCAGCGGCGCCCGCGTCGAACTCCTCGAGGTCGTTACCCACGTACACCACGAGCTTGGGGATATCCTCGGCGCGGTCGCGGAAAGGGCGCGCGGCGTACTCGTCGGACGTACCCACCACGGCGTCCGCCAACGCGTACGCGCGACGAGCTTGGCGCTCGAACGGAGCGAAGGCTATGTCGGACAGCACCGGAACGTCGAGCGCGATACGGAAGGCCTCAGGCCACAGGTCGTTCACGTCGACCACGAAGGGGATGCCGTAGCGTTTCGCGGACCGTCCCACGGCGAGCGTCACATCGTTGGGCGGAATCTGGCAGTAGATGAGGTCGTAGTCGTGGTCCACATCGAAGTACGCCGTCACGCGCTTGGCCATCACATGGTGCGCCCAGATGCGCTGGGGGCACATGTTGGCGGGATAGCTCGGCTCGGCAATGAACTTCACGTTGAACGCGTGCATGCTCGTGTCGAACGTCGCCAAATCACGCTGGCGCTTCTCCCAGTGCTGGAAGCCGCTCGTGATAAAGTCGACATTGAAGCCACGCTCCACGAGAAGCGTCGCGAGGAACGTGTAGCGCGTGGCACCCTTGACCTCATGGCCAAGCTTGGCGTCGGCGCTGAATATGGCTATTCGCGGTTTGCGGCTCATGAATCATCCCTTGGTAGCGTGCTAGTGACGGCGCTTGGAGACCAAGCGCTTGATGGAGTTGTACGAGAAGCTCAAGCGGTTGAGGAGCGTGGCCATACGGTATCGCTGCTCGCCGCGCGCCCACTGGTCTATGTCCGCACACCTCAGCTCGCGTCGGAACGCCTTGGCGCGCGCACGCCCACGGCTGCGATCCTCATCGAACAGCAACGCGATGTTGTAGTGCGTGTCCACGATGAGGTGGACCTTCTCGCGCACGTAGTAGACGGACTCATCCGAAAGCCTCTCCCCGCTCGCGGCGCATACCTCGCCATGCTCGCAGCGCTCAAGGTAGTCCAGGAGCTCCATGACCACGCGGTCGTGATCGTCCCAGCGGCGCACGTAGTTCGCCTGGCTCACGGACTGGTTCTCGTTGCCCACCAGGTACTGGTACACCTCGATATCGAGGTAGCAGATGGTAGAGGCGGGCACGCTTGCCTTGACCACGTACTCATAGTCCTCGTAGAAGGTGTGCTCGAGTAGGCTGATGCCGATACCGCGTAGGTAGTCCGTACGCGCTGTGAGCGTGTGGATCATGATCTGGAACACGGTGTCGCCGTTGGTGAGAACGCTGGAGAAGTCGAGCGCACGACCCGTGACAACGCCCTTGGCGAGCGGGAACGGACGCTCCTCGCCAGAAGTCATGTCAATCTCGCGCTTCTTGTCTACCACAAGGTCGCAATCGAGGTCGGCAAGACGCTCGAGCAGCTCGGCCATACCGTCCGTGTTCACCCAGTCGTCGCCGTCCACCACGCGGAAATAGCGCCCGCGCGCCTCGGCCAGGCCAGCGTTCACGGCCGAGCCGTGGCCTCCGTTCTTCTTGGAGATGACGCGGATCACGCCATGGCTGCGCGCGGCGAACTCCTCCGCAAGCGCACGGGTGCCGTCGGTAGAGCCATCGTCCACCACGACGACCTCGAGCTTGCCCACGAATCGCGGGTCGAGGTAGGACTCAAGACCTCGCGCGAGGTAGCTCTCGACGTTGTAAGCAGGGACAGCGACGGTAAGCTGCAGCGCGCTTCCGCCCCGACTCTCAACATCACTCATGCATACACCCCTCTCGCGGCTGACAGACCGCGCAACATCCTATCCAACCGTCTTCACGCTCGCGTATGCGCGCGAAGACCTTCCCCGCACCACATGCACGCAGCGACCCGCGGCGAGCATGAGGTGCGGATTGCCCCTGGCGAGCAGGGCATGGAGTGCGCGCGAAACGCGTCCCGACCTCGCCGGAGCCTCGACGATGAGTTCACGATACAGAGGGTCTGCCGTGAGCTCGGCGCAAAACGCACGGCGGGCCGCCGCGTCCATGCCCGCCCGCTCGTCGAACGTGCGCTCGATGGCGCTCAGCACGTACCGCGCAAACCTAAAGCCCAAGCGCGAACGAGCGTCGGTACTGTCCAGGCCCCAACCGCGCAGCAGCTCGAACAACTCCGCCACGCGCCTGCGGTGCACCTCGTAATAGCGCGGCACGAATTTGTTCGTAAGGTTTACATTCTCGCGTTTCTGATAGCGATAAAGCGGACGACATATCACGGCGGCCGAACCCACACGACGCGCAACCTCGATATTGAAGCAGACGTCCTCGATGAGCGGTACATCCTCGAACGAGAGGCCATCGAGCACCTCTCGGCGATAGACCTTGTTCCAAGCGTACCCAAAGAGCGTGAGCTCCTCGAGGACGAGAATGCTCGAGCGGTATTCGTCGCGATCCAGCAGAAACGCGCTTCGCCCCGCGGCAAGCTCGATAGCCGCAGGAGAATCCGCTGCAACGACGTGACACGTGGGGGCATCGAGGTCATCCATGCTGAAGACTGCGCCATCCAGCGCCGGCACAAGCTCTCGCGTACCCGTAACGGCCCCGTTGTCAGCGCGGTATTCCTCGCGACAACCAAACACGACGACATCGCACGGGGTATTCGGGCGAAGCGGAAAGCTCGCAGGATCGACGACGCCTCCCATAGGAACACCAGCACCCATGGCTATGGCCGCGCGACACTCCTCGAGAAGCTCGGGGTCGTACGTGTCGTCTGGGTCGGGCATCCATACGTAGGAGCCGCGTGCCGCCGCGATGCCGGTATTGCGCGCGCCGGACAGGCCTTGGTTCTCCTTGTGGCGCACAAGACGAATACGCGCGTCTTGTGCAGCGGCCGCCTCCACGATCCTAGCCACGTTATCGGGAGAGGCGTCGTCAACGCAGATGAGCTCCCAGTCCGCACACGTTTGAGCACGGACGCACGCTATGGCATCGGGCAGGTAAGCCGCCACGCCATAGCAGGGCATGATAATGGAAAAGAAGGGGCGGCGCTCGCTCGCGGCCGCCTCGTCGCACGCGCCGGACATATTAGTCGAACTGCGCCTTGTAAGCCGCGCAGACCTCGTCCACTGGGCCGATCATGCGCTCGTGGCCCTTCTCGATCCACACAGCGGAGGTGCAGATGCGCTCCACCTGCCCGATAGAATGGCTCACGAACAGCACAGTCACGTTACCGGAATCTATGAAGCTCTGGATGCGGCGCTCGCACTTCTCCTGGAAAAACACGTCGCCCACGGAGAGCGTCTCATCGACAATGAGTATGTCGGGCTCCACCACGGTGGCGATGGCGAACGCGATACGCGCGACCATACCAGATGAGTAGTTCTTCATAGGCATGTCGAGAAAGTCGCGCAGCTCGGCGAAGTCCACGATCTCGTTCAGGTGCTCCTCCATGAACTGCTTGGAGTAACCCAAAAGCGCACCGTTGAGGAAGATGTTCTCACGCGCCGTGAGCTCAAGATCGAAACCAGCGCCCAGCTCGATGAGGGGCGCGATGTTGCCACGAACCGTCACGGTGCCCTTCGTGGGTTCGAGCACGCCGGCGATAATCTTGAGCATGGTGGACTTACCGGAACCGTTGGTTCCCACCAGGCCGATGACCTCGCCCTTCTTAACCTTGAAGCTCACGTGCTCCAGAGCATGGAATTCCTTGAAGAACAACTCGTGGCGCACGAGCTTGATGAAGTACTCCTTGAGGGAGTTGAGCTGCTCGCTGGCCATGTTGAAGACCATCGTGACATCGTCGACCTCGATGGCGTATTCGGTGTTGGTAGCGTCTGCCATGGTGCCGCCTTAGACGTAGAGAATGAACTTGTGCTCGGTCTTCTTGAACACGAAGATACCGATGATGAGCGCGATGATGGCCCACGCGATGCACATGAGGAGCACCGTGGGCGTGGGGTTCTGCTGCCACAGGAAGATGTCACGCATGAACTCGAGGTAGTTGTACATGGGGTTAATCTTCACCAGCATGATGATCCAGTGCGGGGCGCCCTTGTCGATAAGCAAGGAGAGGTCCCAGAAGATGGGCGTGAGGTAGGTCCACGCGATGATGACGACGCTCCACAGATGGATGATGTCGCGGAAGAAGACGGAGAGCGCGCCGATGGCCATGCCCACGCCGATGCAAAAGAGCATCAGCAAGAACAGGCACAGGGGCAGCCAGATGAAGTGCCACGTGGGCATAACCTGAAAGAACAGCATGACGATAGCCACGGCGATGAGCGAGAAAGCGAAGTTTACGAGCGCGAACAAGACCTTCTGCACCGGGAAGATGTACCGGTTGACCTTTACCTTCTTGAGCAGGGGCGCGGCGTTGATGATACTCGTAAGTGCCGCGTTGGTGGAGTCGCTCATGAGCGAGAACGTGACGTTGCCCACGATGAGGTAGAGCGGGAAGTTAGGGACGTTGCTGCCAAACATGTAAGAAAACACGATGGACATGACGATCATCATGAGCAACGGGTTGAGAACGCTCCACAACACGCCGAGGAAACTACGGCGGTATTTGAGCTTGAAGTCCTTGGTGACGAGCTGCTCGAGGATGAGCAAGTCCTTCTTATACGGACGCGGGGCTTTTTCGGTTGCGAGAGTCTGTGAGGACACCGACGACGCCTCCCTATTGATTGCACGTTAGCGGCAGATGCCGCCCTTGCCGAACAACGTATGATAACACAGGGGCGCTTGCGCGATTTCTCACCTCGACGAGCTGCATACAATCAGGAGAGTCGGTTGCGCGCTTATGGACAGGCGGCGCTGGCGTAGCAGTCGGCGGTCGACACCGGCACGACCTTCCCGCCGTTGCCGTTAGCGGCCTCGAAGACAGCGCGGGCGATGTCGGACCAGCTCCTCACGGCGCCCGAGCCGGTGCAGCCGTAGGTGCCGTAGGGGGCCTTCGCGTCCAGCACGTGGAAGATGGCCGCGGCCATGTCGCGCGTGAAGGTCAGGCGGCCCAGATTGTCGTCCGCGACCGTAATCTGGGTAAGTTTATTCTCCGGGTCGGCGACGCGGTCGGACAGACCCTTCATGGTTTTGACGAAGTTGTGTCCCTCACCGATGACCCAACTGGAGCGCATGATGTAGTAGCGCGGGCAGCCGGCCACGGCGATGTCACCCGCTCTCTTGTTCTGGCCGTAGACGAACAGCGGGCTAAAGGGCTCCCCATCGTCGTGCGCCTCGGCCGTGCCGTCGAACACCAGCAGTCTCATGAACCGGTACCGTCAGCCAAACATCTAGCACATTGGAGACCCTCCCCTTATCTCCAGCCAGACAGCGCCGGCTACGATTCCACTCGCGATCGCACCCGGCGCACCCCGCCGCAAAATCGAATCGATTGAACAAGACGCCATGCACCCGTTGCCGGCACCGCGAGACAAGCTGAAAACCGCATAACGGCACGCAGTGTTTACGTCGATATCCATAGGGGCGTAAACCGTTGATTAAGCTAATATAAACTGCAAGTCAACAGGGCGCGGGGAGTGCAAGGAATGAATGGGACTGAAATAAACACCGAGATACGAATCGAGCCGCAAGCTGAAGCTCACAGGCATCCTCCGATTCACGAAATATCAGAAGAACCCCACAGCGTTACAATCACAAGATCGGGTATTTTGCATCAGCAAGCCAACCAGCGAGGGAAATCGGGGCTCCGTCGAGTTCTTACCTATGGTACTTTCGACCTCTTGCATTATGGTCATATTCGCTTGCTTCAACAGGCGGCTGCCCTTGGAGACTACCTCGTTGTTGCCCTTTCCACCGACGAATTCAACGCACTAAAGGGAAAGAAAAGCTTCTATTCGTATAATGTGCGAAAGGAAATGCTCGAAGCGATACGCTACGTTGACCTTGTAATCCCTGAAAATAGCTGGGAACAAAAAGCAACAGACGTAGAGACCTTTCAGATTGATACAGTCTGCATGGGAAGTGACTGGGAAAACGATCCGCGTTTTGAATCGCTGAGGGATATCTGCCAGGTTCAATACCTAAATCGAACGCCCGGTATTTCTACCAGCGACATTAAGACGAGTCTTAAAGGATAAGCAGTGAACATTCTTGATCTACTCCCATCGACACGGCGCGCAGTGCGAAACACGAGGGATTCAATAGAATCACTCAAAGACTCGATCGAATCCCTCAGGGATTCGATCGAGTCTTTGAAATGCGAAACAACGGCCCAATATGACCGCGTTTTTTCTAGAACCGAACAAGCAGACATCGGCATTAACGGACATCTTGCCTGTGAATTCGAACGGCTTGAAAAGGCGATTAAAGCCCACGATTCGAAGACCGTCATCATGCTATGGGAACTCTACAGGAAAGACGGAGAGCTGCCAGAAGATGCTCGAAAACGTTTCTTCAAAAGCATTCCGCCCGCCACAGGCCCATTACGGCTACATCAACTAGGCTGCGCACAATTATTGTCAGAATTCAATGAGCTCTGTAAAGCACACAATCTTGACTACTGGATTGCTTTTGGAACTCTCCTGGGCGCTGTCAGACACGGAGGTTTCATTCCATGGGACGATGATACAGACCTCGGGATGACTCGAGCAGATATTAAAAAATTGGTAGAAATAGTTGAGGACGATTCACGCTACTCAGTTTCCGTCGTTTACGATGCATTTGCCTTCTGCCGACAGATTCGCTTCAAATACTCCAACGAGAATATTCCCTGTTTCCTTGACCTTTTTCTCTTTGACGAGGTCAGCGACGTCACACATGCAACGTTTGAGAAGCAGGCTGCCCTGAGAGGCGAAATGATCGAACATTTCATCTCTCAGGATTGGTATCAAGAGTGGCAAGCAGCGGGGTATGTTTCCGAAAATTCAATATTAGGAGAAAAGGCCGCAGCCATCTTTGATGCCTATTTAAACCAAGCGGAAGATGATGGAATCATCTCCGCCAACGGCAGTGGGCTCATTTGGGGAATCGACAATCTGACCGATCTCAATGGATATGATTGGATATGCTCGAAAGGCGACGTTCTTCCAACTCAACGCATCGCGTTTGAAGGTGCGCCATGTGAAGCACCGGCAAATATTGAAAAGTTATTAACTGAAGTGTATGGGAACATCTACTCATTACCTGACGATATCTCAACGCACTTTGCTCACGTCGATTTAACTGACAGCAATTTGGAATCTCTTCATCTTGAGAATCCAGATACCGTTTAGCCAATGAAATACCCGTCTTTCTCATAGGACAACAAACGAGCTAGAAGAAACACGGAGGCTCCGTCAGATCCTGACGGAGCCTCCGATTGCCGCAGCCTCACAGCCAAAGAGATACGGCCTGGTACCTGATACGCTACTTCTCCGACTCAACATTCCCTAGCTCAATACGTAGAAGCTCGATAGAGTTCAGAAGCGCGACGCTTTCCTTCTGGACAAATTCTGATTCAAGATGACGTAGCGCGACAGTCCGAGACGACGGAGGAAAAATCCGACCCGCCATCTGGCGCATCTTAAGAACAGCGCCCAATGAAGCGAGCCTCTCTCGACCCCGTCGCAAAAAGTCAATGGGATTATTCCTAAGAGTTCCAAGATAGAACATCATCTTTCGACGTGGTCCAAATAGGCGACGTCGATCGATTAGTATCGCACGAGCCATCGCACCGTACTCTCTATCATGGAGGAGCGCTTTTAATTGAACGTCCGAAAAGTACGTCTCCAAGATCGACTTTAGAAAATTGGCGAGCATTGTCCTATCCTGAACAGGAGCTGTCATGACATCCATGAACACAAACTCACCAATTAAACTGAGCAATTGAGATCCAAAGCGCTCAGCATTCCCAGACTGTTTCCAATCCGAGCATATACGATCCGAGATTCGTAGATGGTCATATATCCTCAAGACCTTATCGTCATTTCTGGTTGCCATAAGGGAATCGGCTCGATTCACCCGATAGTCATACAGTTTGTCAGACAGAAACACGGTTTTCCGAGACCGAGGATAAGCCATGTAATGAAATAACTTGTCCTCTCCAAACCGAAGTTCCTCATCAAACCACAGTCGCTCTTCAATTAGAAATTCGCGACGACAAGCCGTTCTCCAAGCGAACGGCTCAGCAGCCTCGAGAGCAAAAAGAGACGGATCGAATGACGCATACATTGTGTCGCGAGGAGAAAGTACTTTATCCAGCCACCAATTAGAAAGGAATTGAGGATACACGCGCCCACCGAACGTAATCAAATCAGCATGCGTGGAATCAAAGGCGTCAGTTATACGCTTTGCAGCCGTCTTGTCCAAGAAGTCGTCAGAATCAACAAAGCAAACAATGTCACCCGTGGCACAGCGAATACCAGCGTTGCGCGCGGAAGACAGCCCCCCGTTCTCTTTACTGATGATTCGCATTCTAGGTTCGACCTTCGAATACATCTCCAGAATGTTCGAAGATCTATCGGTTGACCCATCATCGACACAGATTATTTCGATATCCCTAAATGTCTGGTTTCGAATAGAATCAAGGCAGACAGGGAGATACCGTTCAACGTTATAGACGGGAACAATGATACTCAGCTTGGTCATTCACTTCTCCGGAATTAGTTAGTGGGTCAATCGGAACAAAGCCAATCGAATTGCAGACAGCAATCCCCCCGCCCGCATTAGCCTAACAAAGCGCTCTTTTCGAGTACGTGAGCCATCCGAAGACCGAAGCACTCCATACAACTTGGAATCGTGAAGCAGAAGAATTAGATTAAGCCGCTTGGAGGGCTCGAAAATGTTGAGATCACTATAGCCTTGCTGTAGATCAGAATTCACATCCTCAACCATCCGAGGAACAAATTGCTCTCGAAGCTCAGGAGACAGCCGGTCATAGTTCCACTCATAGCTATCGAAGCGCATTTTTGCTAGGACGGATCGCAGATATATCCTGGCCTGACAATGCGAATCGAGGTATCGATGCATCTCCTCGTATTCGTCGCAGACGCAGAAAACCTTGCCAGGAGAATTGACCGAGGACTTTTCATTATCCTGGCGATAGTGTAGGAAGGCCTCATTAAGCAAGACCGCGTTATCGCACGAAGCCCATACCTTGAAGTTAAAGCCAGCATCTTGATACGAAGCGCCCGGCGAAGGCAGGAACGAAATATCGTTCTTCTCCAAGAAATCCCTTCGATAGATAGCCGACCATATCGATGGCTTTCGATAAAACACCTCTCGCTCCACTTGGGGGTTCACATGGCCTTCAAGAAGCGCATCGACCCAGCCGAACTTCTCATTGCGCTCTTCGGGAAGAGACCAGTACAGATAAAAGTCGCACTTAACCACCTGGGCGTCGCATTGCTTGGCTGCTCGATACATTGTTTCCAATGCACCTGAGTCCAAGAAATCGTCCGACTCAAGAATGCCGACGTACTCACCGGTGCACATCGAGAGACCCTTGTTCATGGAGTCGCCATAGCCAGAATTAGGCTTGTCAAGAACTCGGAAGCGAGGATCGGCTTCGACATATTCATTGATGATATCGAGGGAGCTATCCGTCGACCCATCGTTTATGCATATAATCTCGATGTTCGAAAGTGATTGTTCGCGAGCCGACTCAAGGCACTGGCGAAGATACTTTTCGACATTACAAATTGGAACCAACAATGAGACTGCAGGGGCTTCAGCCATTCAAACGACCATCCTTTAATCTGAACCAACGTATTTATGTTAGCAGGAATATAAGCACTCGGCGCCACTTCTCGCATTTCAAGTGCCGCGCATAAGCGACCTTCGCAACAATAACATCGATATCTAATCGAAGCCCCGGCCCGTGCGCGGTGAGCTTCCCCGGGGGTCATCCCCAGGTCCGCAAGGGCGCGCACGGGCCGAGAAGGCGTCTCTCGTACTCGGGCACCGCAAGTGGTTCGCAACGGCGCCCTCAATCAGTGGTAACTTACTGGCCCTGGGCCTTGTAGCGTGCCTCGGTAGCGGCCTTGACGGGCTCCCACCAGGCGCGGTTCTCGGTGTACCAGGCGATGGTCTGGTCGAGCCCCTCGGAGAAGTCCGTGTGCTTGGGCTCCCAGCCCAGCTCGCGGCGGAGCTTGGTGGAGTCGATGGCGTAGCGGCGGTCGTGGCCGGGGCGGTCGCGCACCCAGTCGAAGTCGTCGGCCGGCTTTCCCAAGCGCGTGAGTATCGCGCGCAGCACGTCGATGTTGGAGCGCTCGCCGTCGGCGCCGATGAGGTAGGTCTCCCCCATCTCGCCCTTGGTGAGGATGGTCCACACGGCGCTCGAGTGGTCGTCGGTGTGGATCCAGTCGCGCACGTTGCGACCGTCGCCGTAGAGCTTGGGGCGCACGCCGTCCAGGATGTTGGTGATCTGGCGCGGGATGAACTTCTCCACGTGCTGGTAGGGGCCGTAGTTGTTGGAGCAGTTGGAGATGGTCGCCCTCACGCCGAAGGTGCGGTGCCAGGCGCGCACCAGGTGGTCGGAGGCCGCCTTGGTGGAGCTGTAGGGGGAGCTGGGACGGTAGGGCGTCTCCTCGGTGAAGCGCGCGGGGTCGTCCAAGGCCAGGTCGCCGTAGACCTCGTCGGTGGAGACGTGGTGGTAGCGCACGCCGAACTTGCGCGCGGCCTGCAGCAGGCAGAAGGTGCCCTCCACGTTGGTGCGCAGGAACGGCGTGGGGTCGTCGATGGAGTTGTCGTTGTGGCTCTCGGCGGCGTAGTGGACGATCGCGTCGTGGCCGGGGACGAGCTCGTCCAGCAGCGCGGCATCGCAGATGTCACCCACCACGAGCTCCACGCGGTCGGCGGGCAGCCCGGCGATGTTCTCGGGGTTGCCGGCGTAGGTCAGCTTGTCCAGGACGGCGACGCGCACGTCGGGGTGGTTGTTCACGACGTAGTGCACGAAGTTGCTGCCGATGAAGCCGCAGCCGCCCGTGACGATGATGTTGGTGGGTTCGAAGTTCTCGGACAAGGTACGCCTTTCCCTATCGCCCGAGCTTATAACGAGACTTAGACTTTCCTTGTTTGCGAAATGAAATCAAACAAGACATAGCATCTGAGCCACACCATAGAACACGGACGGACATGTGCTCACCAGAGCGCCATAACGATCGGGAGACAACAAGATCCAAAACCCCAAGAGGATTGTCAGTCCGATAAGTGCAACCGTAATCCTAAAAATCACACCTTTACCTTCCACAAAACCAGGAGTCTGAAGCAGCACTCCAAACACAAGCAAAATCAATAACCATGAGAAGTCACTGAAGTACCGCATTGTAATACTCGCAATCTGGAAATCCGCAAAAAGGATTACCGATGCGACAATGAGCGAAAAGATGATGGCAGCCTTCTGACTCTGCTTACTCTTGGAGAACACGGGCGGAATGCAAGCAAGGCCCACGAGCAAGAACGGAGCGATGGGCAGCAATCCTCCAAGATAAGGCTCATAAAACCAATAGCCCTGGAAATCAACAGCCATGTCTACACCGAAAACATACGGGTACCGTGCGCAAATACTCAAAGGCTGAACCAAATACTGGAACAAAGCGGGAAGGGACCGCGATAGGTCAATTCCTCGCGAAGTCATATCGCTACCAGTCAGGTTGTATGCGGCACCAAAATCAAAGACCGATCCAAACCTCATGCCGTTATACAGCATGACGGGAATTGCAACGAGAATAAATGGCGCAATTACCGACACCGTGTTGCCAACGCCCTTTTTTGAGAAAAACAGACGTTCCCGAAATATCGCATTCCAAAAAATCGGGAAGGCAAGCAAAGAGACCAGCACGTATTGGGGCCGGCAGCCCAATGACAGGGCAATCAGAAATGAACCAAGGATGAGGTAGCTCTTCTTGAAGCCCCCGTGGTCTCCATCCAAACGCTCCGCAGATATCCAACACGACAAGCCCAAGAACACAACAATTAAGCCAGATAAAATAGGGACAGAATAAATCTGTGGGAGAAAAACAAGGTACAGCAGTCCACTCGCAACAAAAAATGACACTGAAGAAAGTGCGAACAGACCAAGGGAGACATCTTGTCGATAGCGCTTTGCCAAGCAATACAGCAACGCATTGAAAGCGCAAATGAAGATCACCCCCAAAGCGAGAACGACTTGATCCGTTCTAAGATCACGGCCAGTTAACAACTTGAAGGGAACAAACGCAACCAATGCCGGAAGCGCACCGAAATACGAGTAGTAATGCCCGTTATAAAAAGCATAGTCGAGGTAGTAATACTCACCAGCCTGAGATAATTCCTGAGCTCGAGCTGAAGTATCGTACGGGTTTTCCATATCAGAGAGAACGGCGGACACGGGAAGGTCTAAGGAAACCTTGCCCGACAAAAACGCATCCGCAAGATGATTGTATTGATTGAAGTCAAATGCAACCGGCCCGCTAATTGTTGGACCGTTAGCTGGATTGTCAACAACCCCAGACAATCGGCTGACAACAACAGATCCCGCCATCTCAACGGTCATTAACGCGACAATGCATCCGATAACAACAGGGCGAATTGGAAACAATCTAGTCCTGTAAAGACTAGATGAGGGTCGGAAAGCAAGGAGCGCACAAGCCAATAATGCAACAATCCCAAATCGGATGAGCTCGAAGCAAAACGGCCTCATGGCATTAATAGACGCGCCTCGAAAATCAAAGCTGAACCCCGATTCTTCTTGAATAAGCACCCGCATCTTATGTGAAACCCCAGAAAGATGCAGGCGAAGGTATTTCGAGCTTTCCATACCGCCGCAGTAATTGTAAGAAGGAAGTTCAAAGAAAGATGAGTTCGCTTCGTCAGTAGCAAGAACCTTTATTGCTAAATAAGGGCCAGTCGACGTTCTCCATGACGAAGATGTCCAGCCTGGAACAGCGATATCAAGGTAAAGATTCTCGACACGACATCCATCGGCATCGAATTCAATATAGGCGGTTTCGGGATCTACGACCTTAATCGTCCTGTCATCCTGAATCTCCAATCCAGGACCAAGGCTCCAATCCACTTCTTTCGCGTTCCCAAATAGCAAAGATTCCCAGAACGGGAAATTGAATACGAGAATCTCCAAGGCCATTGCAATCATAAGTGAAATAGCAAAATACCGAAGAATCTTCTGCAAAATGCTGGAACCATCGTTGCTAACAGGCTCAATGTTATTTCTCGCGCACTCTATAGGAGTCATCAAGTTCTCCAAACTAAACTATGCGGACTTCGCACGTCTGGCCGGATAAAACAAACCAGACAGGAAAGGCGGCAAACAATAAACCACGCCAGCGAACAGCCCCGTGCACGCAACCTGCATCAACACCATAAGAACCCATGCATGCGGAATCTGAGACATGATCTCCCAAATCAGATCCCACCGAATCACATCTAACTCAACGAGATGCATGCAGAAAAAGGCAAGAGAGTTCTTTCCCACGAACTTTAACATGCTGGACAAGACGGGAATTTTAGAAATGTATACCTCAGAAAA
The DNA here is from genome assembly GCA_019414445.1 of Collinsella sp. GTDB lineage: Bacteria > Actinomycetota > Coriobacteriia > Coriobacteriales > Coriobacteriaceae > Collinsella. The sequence goes on along the minus strand of DXMA01000005.1, from coordinate 45,953 downwards.
CTTTAGGAGGCAGATGGAGCCACACACTCCACCAATAACATCCATTGCCCCTGCAGCATACGTGTTGGAAACCATGTACAGAACACCATGGTATCTAGCGCAATACAACCAAATACAGAAGGAAAAGCCCCATAGAATTGGAGACATGCCACCCCGCCTCAAAAGAGACGATTCCTTGATCTTGAACCCAATATATAAGAACAGAACGGCGCACATTGCGGGCTGAACAGCCAAGGGCAACCAGATGGAGTCCGCAGAACCAATGCCAACGATAAAGAGGGCGAGGCATACCAAGGCTGGATAGTCAGTCTTCAACGCCGCATTTAGCAACAACCGCGACCAGAATAACGCAAGTAGAAACCAAATAGCCCCAATAGCCATTACCCCTTCCGGCATAGAGTCAAGAACAGCCCCGGATCCGTATAAAGCCGCCACGGTCCAGGAGCGGACAGTTTCGACAACTAGCCCACCGTCAAATATGGTTCTAAATACCATTAAAACAATCAGGATGAGGCTTGTCCCCAGATATGGAACTAGCAACCCACTCACACTCTTCCGAAGCAGGGCTCTCTCGTCTTCCTGCTGTTTAAAAAAGTAGCCGCTCACAATAAAGAACAGCGGCATGTGAAAGGAGTAGCACGCTTTTACAACGCCTTGGGGCACACCGGCAAAGCTGCAGTGCCCAACGACAACTGCAATCAAAGCGACCGCCTTCGCGATATCAAAAGAGGCAAGTCGTTTCGCCATATCATTCACCAACGTTCTCGCTCAAACCAGGATCAACCATTCTAAAAATTAATTTCGCTTCCGCATCGGCGACTTCATCATCATGACCGCTCTTCCCAGAATTCGCCATCCCGAGAACCCAAGGCAGCGCCAACAACAACGGCGTAGCGTATACCGGGGTTGCCATGTAACGAGGTAACGCAATTGGACCTGCGAGCAGAGACAAGTACACAGCAATAACCGGCGCAAAAGAGAGGAGGACCTCCAGAGGAGATCGCTCAGTCGTCATTCTTGCTCTAGACATGCAGTAGCAGAGCACGATTATTGGAATATACAAGGCATACGTAACCTTATGAAATAGCAGTGGAACCAGCTCGGCGATCTTGAGGTAAAGGTTATCAAAAATGTCGGAAATTCGAGCAACTACCGGAATACGGAACGAGCCGGCGAACAAAGAATCCATATCGCTCGCGGAAGCCGAACCGCCAGAATAAGACTGGATAGCCCCCACTAGCCCCGGATCCCCGGTAGCGGCCGACGCAAGGTTATCTCGATAGAAAATGAAGCTCTCATCACCCTCGGTAACCCCATCTGGATAGAACAGGGGAAGCATTGTTGCCAGAGCACCATCGAGAAATGTCTTCGGATGCTTGAGCGCCGTCCTGAAATACCAACGTAGAAATTCAATCTTTGTCTCAGTGGTCGACGACCCTTTCCAGTACATCTTCGTTGCATCAGCACGCGCAGGCTGATACACAGTCCCAAGTACTTCGGGTGAAGCATAAACGCCTTCAAGAACCCGCCAGTCATCCTGCGTCACTTCGTCCGAATATCTAGACAGGTAATACCCCACCTGCTGCGATGGAATCGACATCATCTCAGCAGAGCTGCCTTTCACAACGCCCCAAGCAGGCAGTGCGATGTTAGTCCAAACAAAAAACAGGCACACCACGGAACCCGTGAGCAGAAGAAGCCGAGCCTTATTAGCCCGACAGATAAGAATCAGGGGCACCAGAGAAAGCGCGAGCAAATATATTCCGGTCTTTTTCGTAAGCACAATAAGACCCAAGAGCAAAAACCCACCAGCAACCACACGAAAGTTCTTAAGCACTTCCCCCTTTGTGCGAACGGTCTCAAAGTAGAACAGAAGGAAAAGAACCCAAACCGCAGCAAATAACGTGTCCTTCGCCATTGTTTGTGCAAACATTGGGAAAAACGGGAGAAGAGACACGAGTGCAACAATACCCCTCCGCAAAATACTGTGTACTTCCAGCCATCTAAAATAACAAAAACAGACAGCAAACGAAATCGCAGTGAGCACAGCCTGCGACACAGAATACGCCAAGAGCGAGAAGGCATGACTGCCAAAAACATCCCCGATAGACCAAAAAAGGCCAAACAAGACAGTGTCAAACCAAGGATGGTGATCGCTTGTCAAAGCGAGGCCTCGGGTCTGGAGGAGCTGCCAAAACGTATCCGGATCTATATTTCCAGGAAAACGAATGAGCATGACCGGGAGCCAGCATGCCAGCACAATTAAAGAGTAACGAAGCAAGTTTGCTTTAAGTACACAAGAAAACGAAGAGCGACCGCGAACCTCGTCCTCATCCAGAGATTTTCCTGAGTGAGCGTCGACCCAAGTAAAGACGCAAACGATCAAGACATATAGAGCAAGGACGAGCAAGGACATCACGATAATGCAAAAGACGATAGAGCCGACACCCTGAATCAAGGACTCATTTAAATATACGGAATGATAGACCTGAAGCCCGACAACAAAGCAAACTGCAATCAGAAACGCTGCAACCAACGCAGCAACATCGATTTCGCGAATGCGCTCCTTAAAAAACATAAGCCTCCACATGCATATAGAACTTCTTGATGTCAGACACAGTCGCATCCGACGATCAGCCCTTTCATTCATTATGACGAAGTCTCCAGAATTATAATCCAGCTCGGATTCACATCATCATGGAACAAGACCGAGAGGCGTGACGTAATTACGCAGATAGCATGCAAGGCGAAATAACGGTATATTCTTAAGCAGGTTTGTTCCACTCTGAAAGGTACCTCCTTGACTATCTCTATCGACGCATCACGCGTTGCCGTCATCATCCCCTGTTATAACGAAGCCGTCACTATCGCTAAGGTAGTAGCCGACTTCCGCTCCGCATTGCCAGGCGCACCCATCTACGTCTACGACAACAACTCAAGCGATGAAACCGCAAAACTTGCGAAGGAATCGGGCGCAATCGTTCGCCACGAACCCAGGCAAGGCAAGGGCAACGTCGTGAGGCAGATGTTCCGCGATATTGACGCAGATTGCTACCTCATGGTCGATGGGGATGACACCTATCCGGCGGAAGCTGCCGCAGCGCTCGCCGCCCCAATCCTCTCTGGTGAAGCGGATATGACCGTGGGCGATCGACTCTCTAACGGTACCTACGCAGAGCAGAACAAACGCGCCTTTCATGGCTTTGGTAACGACCTCGTCCGCACAATGATTCGCTGGATCTATGGTTATTCCTTCGACGATGTCATGACCGGCTACCGGGCCATGTCTCGCCCCTTCGTAAAGACTTTCCCAGTCCTCTCCGAAGGCTTTCAGATTGAGACGGAACTCTCCATTCATGCGGTCGATCGACGCTGGAGGATTGCCGACGTCCCCATCGATTATCGCGACCGCCCAGAAGGTTCGGAGTCCAAGCTCGATACCGTTGGAGATGGTGTAAAAGTTGTGTGTGCCATCGCCAGCCTATTTAAGAACTATCGTCCTCTCAAGTTTTTCAGCCTTATCGCATTGGTACTCGCTCTCGTTGGCCTGATTCTCGGCCTTCCAGTCATTGGAGAATTCTTCGCAACCGGTCTTGTTCCACGGCTCCCCACTGCAGTGCTTGCGGTAGCCTTCATGTTCCTGTGCGGGCTCTCGCTTGCTACCGGCCTCATCCTTGACAACGTCGCCAAAACTGAGCGAAAAGAATGGGAGCTTCAGGTCTACCGAGTATTCCAAGAGGGCAGAAATAATTAACCGTTCAATTAAGAATAGGAAAAGGCCTGAAACCAGATGGTTTCAGGCCTTTTCATTTACCCCTCTACACAAACGAACGCGCAACAGCCAGGATGGATACCACTTGCTGACATACCAATCTCTCCTAAGCTTGCGGATATATGATAATTGGAGACGTAGCCAATTACATTTGCGTTCAAATAACAGGCTAGTTGCCCAAATACTGATTTGCCTTCGCAACAAGCCAATTGACGTCTGTTCCGGCGGGGCAACTTGTTGATGAATACCACTTATGTATCCCAACGTTATCCCCCATCGTCAAATGTCTCCAACCCTTAGATCTTGCAAGTGCAGCCATGAGCTGTGCACTTGTATCAAGGGTAGCATACGAAGGCGGATTTGCCGTAGTTCCCACATGCTCGATAGACACCGAGCGTTTATTCCACTCCCAGTCGCCAACGGCCCAAGCCGTGTCATTGAGACCGACATACTGGTGAATCTGCCCTGGTGCCACGCCATAATGAGCCGAGGCTTCGCGTGTACCCCAAAAAGTATTATCAATCTGGGAAAGCGCTGTGCACTCAGAGATGTGAATCACAATCACGCTCCAGTCTTCGCCGTAGCGAGACGACGAATAATGGGCACAACCCTTCCATTGAACTCCAGTTAAAGCAGGTGGAATATAGGTAGCCTTTTCAAAGGCAAAACGCTGATTGGCGGTACCATTATCTTCAGAAAGGGCAAGCGCGCCGCCAGAAGAAGCCAAGACAAGTCCACTGGTCGACCGAATCGTATAGCCCTCTCCCCTGTTGTAAACCAAATTCCATTTTTGAGCGTTGCCTTCGTTACGGGTCCAAATTTGGACACCATTACCAGCCGACTGATTGCCGCCCTTGATATCGAGAGGCTTGCAGGATTTAGCGCTAGATATCTCATATGTTCCATCGGAATTCTTGCGAACATCCCAAATCTGAGCCGCCGTTCCGTTCGAACCATAAAATCCAACTGACGTTCCGGTAGCCGTTGATCCACCAGACACATCGAATACATACGACCGGTTCGCCATAAGCTGGATGGTATATGACCCCTCAGAAAGAACCCCGACGCTCTTTACGTTAAATCGAACACCGGGCAGCTCCAACGAATCAACCACGCCCAATGTCGAGGAAGAGCCCGAAACACAGAGATACTAACCTGTAGCTGCATTTTGCAACGCAACCTTGCCGCCAGACAGCGCACTGTGCCACCGCTGAGAATCGGCGCCGCTTGATGTCTGCTGGACAAGCTTCCCGTCATCAGCAAGGGAGAGAACCTTCGCAGAGCCGATGCACTCAATCTCAAACGTGTTGTCCAACCCTGCCACTTTGCTTACATACCATTTTTGCGCAAGCGTATCGTTCGATGTATATAGCTGGACCGGAGCGCCGTCCTCCACGGATCCGCCAGCAACATCCAAGACTTTCGAGGCCGTGGCCGACTCAAAGGAAAAAGCACCTTCACTCAAAAACTCTGTAACCTGATGAAGCGTAAACTTTTGAGCAGCGCTTCCATTGGGGAGATATGCGTCCAAATTCGCCTGAACACTGTCAGAAGCTCCAACAATATCCAAAAACAGGCCAGTCGCCTTATTAATAAAAGAGAGCGTCCCATCGCCGTTGTCGACTACAGAAAACAACTGATTAGCATTGGCCGAATCACATTCCCACTGTTGGACATTAGTGCCCGGAACGAGCTTGCCGCCATCCACGTCAAGCGCTTTTTGAGACTTTACATTACGGATTACATAGTAACCGTCGTGATATTCAAAGCTAAACAGCTGAGCAAGCGTACCGTTGCTACTGTAAAGCTGGACATTTGCCCCACTGGAGCTTGAACCACCGGCAATATCAAGGACCTTACCGGTGGAATTGCAGGCGGGACTCAGAGTGAAATACCCAGCAGGAAGAATATCCTCGCATTTAGCAACTGATGGAGAAGTACTAAACAACGCAAAGCGCGAATTGTTATCATTGACGCTCAACTCAACATTTACACCATTGGACGCACCGCCTCCCTTGGATCCAAGATAGAATCCGGGCCTAAGAGCACTCTCAATGAGATATGAGCCATCGGATTGCTTGGAAACAATCCATTTTTGAGCAAACGTGCCGTTGGAACCATACTGAGCAACATTCGTACCAGACGAGGCGTTTCCGCCGGCGACATCAATCACCTTATTGGAGCCAACGTTCGTAAACGTAACATAGCCCTTATCGTCATGGGAAACGATCCAACGCTGAGCATTGCTCATATTCGACGTGTGCAACTGGATGTTGGCACTGTTATCTTTTGACCCACCAGAAACATCCAGTACAAAGGAATAGTTCCTGCTCGAGCTGACGATATACTCGCCATCCGGCAAATCAGACATATGAGCCGCAGCATCAGCATCCTGTTCGGAGCGCAAACATTTAAAGTCGGATGGTGCAAATGCAACCGATAGCTCGCGCGCATCGCCCCTGGAAACCGTTACAAGCTTGCCAGAATCACTTACACCCAAAGCACAACCCGTTGCAGCGTTAACGATACGATATAAGCCGTTACCCGCATCTTCGACAGCCCAATCATAAATCTGCGACGAGGGCGACGGACTCCCTTGCTTAACCGCGGCCCCAGGAACAATATCCCCATCCTGAGCATATAGGTAGCGATAGGATTTCGCAGACTTTATAGCATAAAGGCCCGCTTCATCATCAAATTCAAAGCCAAACGACTGCGCAATAGTACCATTAGCGCTATACAGCTGAATGGCAGCTCCGCTATCCACGTTGCCGCCAGGTACATCAAATACGCGACCATCAGAAGCCGTTACAACAGCAGACTGAGAATCGATTGTCTGAGCCTTAGAAACTTCTCCGGCCGTATACAGACGGAATCGCTGCGCAGCGGTACCGTTATCGTCATAAACCTGGACATTCGCTCCATTTGCAGTGGAGCCTCCGGCAAGGTCCAAGACAAAGCCAGTCCTAATCGCAGAGCAAATCTTGAAAGAGCCGTCACCGCAATCGACAAGGATCCATTTCTGAGCCCAAGAGCCATTGGACGCGTACTGCTGAACATTGGCACCTGCTTTTTTGCTGCCGGCAAAAACATCTAAGACTTTTCCCGACTTCACATTCGTAATGGTCACATAACCATTCTTGTCATAGGAAAACGTCCAACGCTGAGCCTTAGTTGCGTTAGATGCATATAGCTGAAGATTGGAACCGGAATTTATAGATCCGCCGGCAATATCGAATACCTGACGCTCAGAGACAGAGCCGATGGCATATTCAACGCCCTCATTTACAAGACCCTTGCCCGAAGCAGCGAGATCATTGAGCTCCTGGCGAATAGTGCGCGCTGGCGCAAGCGTCCATTTCTGTGCATCAGATCCGTTGTACGTATAAATCTGAAGCGCAGACCCACTCACGCCATTACCGCCCGGAACGTCAATGGCTTTACCGGATTTCGAATTTATGAACGAGTATTCGCCATTACCGCAATCAACAATGGACCAATGCTGCGCGCAAGTGCCGTTGGATGAATACTGGGAAACTGCTCCACCATTGGAGACAGATCCGCCTTGAGCCTCAAAGGGCTTGTCAGAGTTAACGTTTACGATTTCGTACAAGCCATTGCCAACCTGTTTAAACGTAAACATCTGAGCCTGACTATTATTGGCGTTATAGATCTGTAGCCGCGCTCGGTTATCAGATGAACCGCCGTAGATATCCATGACAAGCTGCGGATCGAGAACGCTCTTTATGGCAAAAGCTGTATCAGTTGTTACGGCCGATGCGGAAGCGAACGTAAAACGCTGCGCGGTCGATTTATTCGGAGCCCAGATACGAATCGGAGTGCCATCCGTCGTGCTTCCGCCACTCAAATCGAGCACCCAATTGCCCAATGCGGACTGGATATAGAACCCATTATCGGAAGCGCGAACGTGCCAAAGCTGACTATCGTCTTGAGCATAAGCCGCCTGGACAACCAAAGAGCCACTCTGTGCGTTTCCATCAGCCACGGTGAGATACTGCTCAGTTGACTCATTCTTGATTCGATACGCCCCCGAACCAGCTGACTCAAGGATGAAGCGCTGGTCAGCCGTTCCCTGGGCACCATACAAAGAAAGGCTTCCATCTTCGCAAACGGTAACGCTCGAGGAATCTTTTCCAATCGAGTCGATGTAATAAGTTCCATCAGAAAGAGAAAAATCGGGCAGATTGAGCACATTGATAAAATCAGCAGAAGAAAAAGCGCTCATGTCAACCGTGTTGGCAGTGATCCCATCGATGCGGACTTGCGACGTATACTGCCACCCAAACTGACCGGCGCAGCTAAACGTGGTGTTGAACTTAGGACCGTACTCCGCAATCCAAGATACACGGGGACGCACGCTGGCGGCTTTTAAATAGGTATCTGTATACCAACGTCCGGAATAAATTGAAACGTTGTTGACCCCAAAACCAGACAGCGTATTAAAGTACGCATTCACAATGCCCTCGTATGCCAAAGCGCTATTGGGCGATATTGTATTTCCGTTGCTGTCGTAGAACGACTCGAGGTCATAAAATATCGGTAACGACAAATCGTATAGACCGTATTTGCTTACGATTTGCTGGGTGAAGTACGCCTCACTTGTAGCGTCATTCGAATTCTGGGCAGTACTAAAGATATACAGGCCAAACGGAATTCCCAGACGGCGAACCTCGCTCAAATTGCGCTCAAACTGTTTGTCAAAATGACTCGTTGAATGCGCGAAACGCAAAATGACAGCATCCACGCCTGAGTTTTTGACCCTATTCCAATCGATCGTCCCCTGCCACTCCGAGACGTCAATGACCTTAAGGGCAGGAGATGCAAACACCTCGTCGTAGCCGTTATAGAACGTTTTAGAAGCGCTAGAACCGCCCCAATACGGGGAGCGATTAGCCGAGCGAGCATCGAGTGCCGCGGCAAGCGGCTCACCTTCCATCGAGCTACCGGCAGTATGGGTACCAAGGTCATCATCGGGATGCGCCTCACCATAGGCAAGACGCTCCTCGAGAGTTGCATCGACGGGAAGCGTAGCATCGTCGGCAAAAACAGGAGCTGCCCCCAGGCTGTAAAGCAGCCCGAGAGCAACCAGAAGAGACGATGCAAGGCGGGTTTTGCTAAACATAAAATCAATCCATTCCGCTACACACACAATTACACATAGGGACGACCGGCTCCAATTGGGTTTCCGCGCTCGCAAACGCCATGTACACCAACGCCCTGATTAGGCCATAAATCAATCATACGTCCATTACCGGGCTCAGCGAGCTGTCGAGTGCCTCCGCTTGCCAAAGGTGCATCCTCGGGAAAAGTTGAGACGTCGCCAACGGCGAAAACAAAAGACCCGTAGCCAAAACCGCAACTGATAAAGCGGCCAGGCCACGGGCATATCGACTGCAGCTCATATCGGACTCCCAATCCAAATTACCATTGAATCTATGATAGTTCATATGATCAACAAAAAAGTGGTGGTTGATTACTTAATGACGACTGCCTACGCTCCTCGCTGTTTGTAGACCCAAGCAATCCAATCCAAATCATACGTGGTGTAGCCGTCAATCGTGTCGGACAGCATAACCTTATTCATTTGGGGGTCATAGCCTTTCAGAACCACCGTGTGCGAATTTGAGCAAGCGAAATAGCCACCCTGCCGTGCATAGATATTGCCCACGTTGCCCTGATGAACGGTCGTCCAAATAATGACGGGATAGCCATCGTCCAAATACTTACAGAGATCGTAGAGAGATTCACCCGAAACATCGTATGACCTCAGCTTGCTACCCCTACTCGCCAGAAAGTTGTTCGCAGCCCTGTTGAGACCGGGCGCGCAGATTTCGTTGCCATTGTTGTAGCTATGGGGATTGCCCCAGAAGCACCAGACAAAGTCCCAAGAGCTCCGCGGAATCCAACGATCAGCCATCTCACACGGCCCGACGCCAAATCCGTAGTAGTTAAGCACGTTAGTGAGGGCGGCGGACTCACAGCCTTTGGGCAGGCCAGCAGCATACTGGTTATAGACAGGAACGGCCAAATCCACCGCTTCAGGCACATACGTGGTTTGCCTAAAAGCAAACCCCTACGCCTCGCTGCCGTTAGAGGTGAAGATCTGGATATTTGCACCATCGCTTAGCACTCCCCCGCTTATGTCCAAGGCGAGACTATCGCTGAGTGCGGAATAAATGGTAAAGGAGCCGCCGCCCGTATACGCAACGCGCCAACGCTGAGCGGCGCTACCGTTTCCCTGCCACTGCTGAACGTTGGCACCCGAAACAGCCTGAGCGTTAGCGACATCGAGGTATTTTTTACTTTTGCAGTTTTGAATCGAAACGGTTCCGTCCGGGTTCGCTGTAATGGCCCATTTTTGCGCTCCGGTATTATTCGATGACCACAAGCGAACATTGGCACCATTGGAACGCGAGCCGCTTGCAACATCCAGCACTTTGGAACGGTCCGAGGAAGCAGTAATGGTATAGGTGCCCGAATCAACCAGATAGCAGCTCCACAACATTAGCGACCGATCAGAAACACCATTGAAAGGCATTACGCAAATATTAGTCCCTTTGTTGCTGGAGCCAGATGCCGTACCGAGCACATTGCCACTTGCAACGTTTACAAAAACGGCACCGCCGTTGTAAATCCGCGCCGTCCAAAACTGGGAATCGCTATTGTTAAAAGAGCGCACGCACACGTTGCCGTTGGCATCCTCGGTAAGCACCCTGCCCGAAAGCAAGCTTTCAACGGTATAGGTGTTGTCGCGATCGGGGACCTTGGCAACCTTCCACTTTTGCGCGACCGAGCTATTGGATACATAGAACTGCACGTTGGCGCCATCGCTCACCGAGCCGCCCGAAACGTCTAGAACGGCTGAAGCGGAAGACGCGCTCGAGATGGTAAAGAAGCCCTGTGGCAAGAGCGAGGTCACCTTGGTGATCGCCAAACGCTGGGACGATGAATCAGACGGGACGTCGCCATATACGTTAGCGTTATTTGCGGTCAAAACCAGACCCGTTGCCTTGTTGGTCGCCGTATACGAGCCATCATCGTTACGCACGATAGAAAACAATTGATTAGAGTTGTTGGTATTTTCACTCCATTGCTGAACATTGGTTCCCGGGCACAGGTTGCCGCCTTCAACATCGAGGACCTTACCAGATTGAGCATTGACAATGCAGTAATACCCGTTGTCGTAGACAAACTTAAAGTCCTGCGCAAACGTGCCGTTAGCGGCATAGGTCTGGACATTAGCCCCGTTGGAAGATGAGCCTCCAGCAATGTCGAAGACGCAAGCCGAATCAGCCATCGGCGAAATGGTAAACCAGCCATCAAGGCCAAAATCATCGCACGGAGGCACATCGGGCGCAGTTGAAACAAAACGAATGTTTTGAGCAGCCGTCTCATTTCTTCCATACAGCTGTATAGCCACGCCGGCACCCATCGATCCACCGGCGACGTCGAGCACGCGATGCCCCGACAAAGTCGAGGTTAAGAAATAGGTGCCCGTATCGAGGGTCGAGTAGCTGGACAGATCAGCTGCCTCGGCAGAAGATTAAGACTCGACGCCCGCGTCTTCATCGGTCGCGCTGTCGTCATGAGCAGAATCGCCCAAAGACGAATCCCGGAAAGAATCATTCACGTCTTCAGCTTTCACAGCCTCTTCCACCGATGGACCAGCCGGAGAGACTTCAGCAAAGGCAGTCGAACCCGATTTAAGAACGACGGGCAATATTAGAAGTAGGCCCAACAAGAGCCCTGTTTGCAATGCATGCAAACGCGCTTTTTATGACGCATGACATCCCCCAGACAGCCTCGCCAATTCCAGTAACACAACATCTGTTGCCACAAACAACTCGCATGACTCGACCATCAAATCATGCGAGTTGCACATAGCAAAACTGCCGTACTCAAGATTCATTTAATCGCGGTTATGCGCATCATGCAAATCTTTGCGCAAAAAGGCGGCCGCCGTAAGCGAGCCGCCTTTGAGCTTAATAATTACTTTGAGCTTAGTAATTAACGACCTTCGTTCCATAGGGAATATTGTCGTAAATCCATTTGGCATGGTCGGTCGTAAGCCTGATGCATCCCGCGGACGCACGTTGTCCCATGGTGGGGTCCATCACGTTAAACGTCCCCGTATAGCAAGGCTGCGTGTGGAACAAATAGTCACCGTAGAACTGCGTGTAATACCAGCAGGTATATCCATGCCCAAACGAAAGTCCCTTTCCATAGACGGAATACTCGCCCAGCACGGTCGGCGACTCATTTTTGCCAGGAGCGCACTGCCAGAAAGACCATAACTTCCAGTTGCCTCGAGAGCCCCTAAAAATACCCGTACGGCAGCCGACGGTGTCAGTCAAGATCAACCACTCCGTGTTGCTGTTGTACCACTGCGCACGGTTATACATTGCCTGTTGATCCGCAGGCAAGGGCTGAACATACGTAGTTGCCTTGAACGTAAACCGCTGCGCCTTTGAATCATTGCTCGCATATAGCGCAACATTCGTACCGTTTGCCGCATTTCCTCCAGAGACATCAATAACAAATGCCGCGTTAAGGGCGGAAGACAATCTAAAGCCACCGGATACGTACTCAATATACCAACACTGGGTAGCACTGCCGTTTCTGGACCATTGTTGGATATTTGTCCCAGAGGAGGCAGCGGCATCTTTTACATCAAGAGCTTTGCCACTGGCGGCGTTGACGATTGTATAAGAGCCATCAACGTTGCGTGAGATATTCCATTTTTGAGCACCCGTATCGTTATTTTGCCAAATCTGCACATTCGCACCGTCAGCAGACGATCCACCGGAAACATCTAAGACCGAACCCGCGTGAGAAGCCATTCGAATGAAATACGTACCATTGTCGATGGTTGCGGAAGTAGCGCGCAAGCGGAATCTCTGCGCAGCGGAACCATTGGAGGAGTGGACTTGAACATTGGAAGTCGATGCAAAATTACCGCCCTTCACATCAAGCGAGAGATCTTGGTCATCCGCAGAGACAAACTCAATACCATTGCTATCGATTCGCGCCACCCATTGCTGCGCCTTCACATCTGCCGGTGCCATCGTGCAAACATTGGTACCGGAAACAGCAAGTCTATTAGTTGAGCAAACAGATTCAAACGTATAGGTATTCTTCGCTCCATCCACCTTTTTAAGCAGCCATTTTTGGGCGAAGGAACCATTGTTGGAATAGAGCTGAACGTTGGCTCCGGAGTCAGCAGATGCGCTCGCGACATCAAGCACATAGGAGGAATTTGCAGACGGATAGATCTCATAAAGGCCTTCGCTCAGCAAGTCTTCTTGCTCGGCAAAAACAAACGATGTCTGGACGGAATCTCCCACAATAGCAGCAACCAAATTTGAACCGGACACCGCGAGCATGAGCCCCGTAGCCTTATTTATGAACGAATAGCTTCCGTCTTTATTGACAACGACGCTAAAGAGCTGATTGTCGTTGGGGCTTTCATCCCACTGTTGGACATTCGTTCCGGGGACAACGTCGCCCGCTGCGACATCGAGCACCTTACCGGAGCCAGCATTACGAAGAACATAATAACCGTCTCGGTACTCAGCCTTAAATAGCTGGGACAGCGTGCCGTTGCAGGAATATGCCTGAACGTTGCCCCCGTTCTTTAATGAGCCACCAGCAACGTCAAAGGCAACAGAGCCATTTGAGGAGGGCGAAATAACGCACCAACCCTTGTCTTTCAAAATGTCATCGCATGGGTCAACTGACGCAGGGCTTGCGGCAATAAAAGTGAAGCGCTGCGCGGCAGTTCCATTCGAAGCATACAACTGCACGTTTGTCTGAGAGTTCAGAGAGCCACCGGCAACGTCAAGCGTGCGCTGTTGCCAGACAGCAGAAAGAAGTCGAACGCTTCCATCGTTATTCGGTACCGCAATCCACTTTTGTGCATAGTTCGCATCGCCACAAGCCGCGTATTGTTGGACGTTCGTTCCCAAAGAAGTTGAACCCGCGGAAGCATCAAGTACCTTGCCGGACTTTACATTCGTTATCGTGAGGTAGCCATCATCGTCATGAGAAACACGCCAACGCTGAGCGGCAGTCGTATTCGATTGAAAGATCTGCACGTTTGCGCCGCTAGAAGTTGAACCACCAGCAACATCGAGAACCATACGAGACAAATCTGGACCGGCAGTAATTGCATATTCCCCGTCTTTGACGACTTCTCGGTTAACGGAAGCGAGCTTATCGAGCTCAGAACGCACGACCGTCGGATCCACAAAGTAGAAGGATTGGGCAGCCGTTCCATTTGCACTATACAGCTGAAGCCCGGCACCAGATGCAATAGAGCCACCGGGGACGTCTGCGACCTTTTGCCCGTTCAGAGCCGACACAATACGAAAGTGCTCGCCATCTTTCTCAATGATCCACTTTTGAGCCTTGGTTCCATTGGCGGCATAGGTCTGCAGCTTCGTGCCGTTGGCGTCATTGCCGCCCGCCGCATCTAGAACCGCCCCAGCACCATGAATCGCAATGGTGCGATACCCGTTCTCCGTTGTCGAAACATCGAACGTTTGAACACCGGAATACCCGAACCTATCGAAGGACAGTGATCCGCCGCCTGCAATTAGCGCAAACGAATCGCTCGAGGCTAACATAGCGTATGTTCCATCGGGAAGGTCGGCAAGGTGCGCCGCCGCTCGATCATCGAGTTGCTGCCGCTCAGTTTTGGCGGGGGTTAGCACCCATCGCTGAGCCGCCGTACCGTTTGTCTCATACAACTGCACGGCAGAGCCATTAGCGGCAACTCCGCCCGAAACATCAATGGCAAACGACTGGTTGAGCGCCGAAATCAATGTATAGCTGCCGTCGGTTTCCTTGATTGCAATCCAGCGTTGCGCAAGGGTCCCGTTATCGGACCAAAGCTGAATAGGATTTCTGTTACTGGCTCTTCCGCCCGAAACATCCAGCGTGCAGCCCTTGACAGAAGAGATAACAACGAAGCCATTCTGATCGTGAGACACATGCCAGATCTGGGCATTCGTATTGTTGGCTCCGTACAGTTGCAACTTCTTACCGGCACCTGCCGTTCCACCAGGAACATCCAGCATAAACTTGCTGTCAACCGAAGACCCAAAGGTATAAAGTCCATCCACAAGATCATCGGCATGCTCAGAGGCGAGGTCGTAAACGGACCCGGGCATTTCTGGTGTCACAACATCGGTCGTATCCGATGCCTCGGAATCAGATACGTCATCCAAGGCCGAATGAACGCCAGAAGCATCGTCAGGAACGTTCAACTGCTCCATAGCTATAGCAGAGCTTCCATTTTGATTAGTAATTGCAGCATCTTCTGCAAACGCAGGAACAAGGCAGCATCCCAACAGTAGCGTGCTAAACACCGAAACAAATAAGGCTTTCCAATTGCCCATAGCCGTCCCCTCTCGCAAAGTTAATTACACTTTATGGCAAGAAGCCTTCTTCGTCGTCAAAGGATTCGTGAATAGCAAGGGCTAGGCCCCGAAAGGTCAACCAAATTAAAGAGGCGTTTCGCAACATAGCCGTGAAACCTCTGCTGTAAAGTCATTATGAATAGGAGTCCAGCCAAACTCGCGCCAAAGCTTGCTCGCATCTATTGCGTAACGCCGATCGTGCCCCGGGCGATCCCTCACCCAGTCAACGTAATCCTCACTCTGCCCCATTGCCTTAAGAATGGTCCTAAGAACCTCGAGGTTGCTATGCTCTCAATTAGCACCGATAAGATACGTCTCCCCCACCGCTCCTTTAGTCAAAATGGACCAAACGGCGCGAGCATGATCCTCCACGTGAATCCAGTCGCGTACATTCAAGCCATCGCCGTACAACTTAGGACGCTCGCCGCGCTGAATGCATGCAATCGAATGCGGGATGAACTTCTCAGAATGCTGGTGTGGGCCGTAGTTATTGCAGCAATTTGAGATTGTCGCTTTAAGGCCATACGTGCGTGACCAGGCCCTTACCAACATATCAGATGCGGCCTTAGAGCTGGAGTACGGACTGCTAGGCCGATACGGCGATTCCTCGGTAAACTTACGAGGGTCGTCAAGCGCCAGATCACCAAACACTTCATCGGTCGAGATGTGATGAAAGCGAACATTGAATGCACGGGCCGCCTGAAGGAGCGTATACGTGCCCTCAATGTTCGTCGCAATAAACGGCGCGGGGTCGGCAATTGAATTGTCGTTATGAGACTCGGCAGCATAGTGAACGATGGCATCATGGCCCGGAACCAATCGCTCGAGAAGATTCGAATCGCAAACGTCCCCCACGACAAGCTCAACCCCATCTTTAGACAACCCGGCGATGCTATCGAGGTCTGCAGCGTAAGCAAGCTTATCCAAAACGGTAACGTGCACATCGGGAGCGCTGTCCACGACAAAACAGACGAAGGCGGATCCGCAAAAACCGCAACCACCCGTCACAAGAATATTTTTATATGGTGACGCTATACGCACCGCCATCCCCCCAGCTATTGTTGACCAATTCTCCCACAATTCAGTGACATCGCGGAGAGCAACTTGGCCGGCAGCCGCGACCCAATTCGCATGCGGGCCCAGAGCGCTACAGCAATGCGGTAAAACACGTATCGAGCCGGTTGATTTCCGATCTCAGCCGAACACATTGAACGGATAGGCCGTTCCCGCAGTAAGCCGAACGCCCCCGAGGCCCCTCCCGGGCCCCGGGGGGCGGCATTTTCCCAGTTGAAGGAAAAGTGGAGATGTGTTTCGATGGGTCCGGCGGCCGTCCCCGCCCTCCGCCCGGCACCTCTTCCCAGACTCAGCCGGACGGCCGGTCTGTCTATTCAGTTTCCCCTTAGGCTAGGACAGCGGGGCATCGCCCCTCTCCGCGCGCGCCCACCCTATCAGCCCCGGCGTCAGATCGAGCTCGCCGAGCGGCACGTCCTCCACGCCGTAGGCGCCCGGCAGCGCCGCCGCGTCGTCACCGAGCATCGCCCTGAAGGCGCGGGCGGGCGTCGCGAAGCCGAGCGCGCCGCGGGGCTCGGAGTTCACGTGCGGCATCGGGAACGCCGGGTCGGCCGGGGAGAGCCGGTCGAACCTGAGGCCGGCGCCTTGGGCAGCAGCTTCCTTATCTCGACGTGGTTGCGCTCGCAGCCTCCAGCGCGAATGCTGGAGGCCCTCTCGCATCCCTCAATATCGAGCTCGCAGTGTTTCTATAATTAGCCCTCTACGATTGTCTTAGGGCCTGCGTTTATCGGTTTGTAGAGCTCGTCTAGATAAGTAGGCTTTACTCAGTTGCTCGTCTACCGAAGAAGAGGCTATCAAATTGATAAACGATATTATATATTTCGAATCTTGTGTTTGAATTGAGTTTTCCCTAGACTGTTTATATGGCACAGAAAGGAGAACTCATGGCTGCTCCAATTATCCGCTTCGAACGGATTTCAATAGATAACCTCAAGAACGTTGGGCATGGGGAGGTGTCTTTCTCCAACTCCCGTCGTCCGGAAGGGGCCAGCGTGCTCGGAATGTACGGGCAGAACGGCTCTGGCAAGTCTACGCTTGTCGACGCCCTTCAGATGGCTCAACAGTGCATGATGGGGCGCAGGCTCGATAGGCGTTTCGCGCAACTGGTAAGTGTTGACGCGGATTTTGGTATCGTGGAATGCGAGCTGAGCGTCCGCCAGCCTGACGGCAGCAATGCCTATCGCGTGGTCTATTCATTTAAAGTGAAAAGCGATGTTGCGGAGCTAAGCGAAACCGAAGACCAACCTGAAGAAGGCGAGATATTCGTGCTTCTAGTGTTTGACGAGCGGCTTGCCGTGGCTAATGACACGCCTGGCAAGAAGTCCCGTATGACAACACTGATTGACACGTCTGGCAACGGTGCTTTTGGTCCCGCTGCCAAATACAAACAGCTCATAGGTAAAGACTCAGAAGAGGGCGTCGAGCTGACGGTCGAGAAGAGGCTGGCGTATCGTGAGTCTCGCTCATTCATCTTTTCAAAAAAGCTAAAACAGACCATCCGTGAAAAGAATAAGGATGAGGGAGCCCCCTCTCAGACGGTCAAAGATGCTATGAACGCACTGAACGCCCTGGAGAGGTTTGCGGCAGTTCAAATGTTCGTGCTGAATACTCGTGATGTAGGAATGCTTGCTCTCGATGCGCTGCCCTTTCCATTCCGTGTTGTTGGGGGAAAGAAGATAACGGGCGGTGGAGCCATACTGCCTATGAGTGGCGCACAGACAATACCCGAGCGTATTTATGAGCCAGTGAACACTGCCATAGAGAACATGAACATCGTCCTTCGCGAACTCATTCCAGGTCTTGAGGTCTCACTTCTTAAGCTTGGCGCGGAGGTTATGAAGAGCGGTGATACTGGGGTTAATGTCCAGCTCGTCTCTGTGCGCAACGGCAAGACCATCCCCCTCAGCTGCGAGTCTGAGGGCATCAAGCGCATCGTGTCCTTCCTCCACCTCCTCATACTCATGTTCAACGATCCCTCTGTGACGGTTGTGATCGATGAGATTGATTCTGGCGTGTTTGAGTACCTTTTGGGCGAGTTGCTCAGCATCGTGTCCGAACACGGTCAGGGCCAGCTCATATTCACCTGCCACAACCTGAGGCCACTTGAAACCATCGATCGTGGCTTCATTGCCTTCACCACCACTAACCCGGCAAAGAGGTATGCCAGGATGGCCAACGTAAAGTCCTCCAACAACCTAAGGGACTTCTACTACAGGGATATCGTTCTCGGCGGACAAAAGGAGCAACTCTACGAGCCGACACACAACGGCGAGATCGAACTCGCGTTCATTGAGGCGGGTGTTACTAGTGGAGAGTAAGAAGGTCGTCCTCTTCATCGTCGAGGGTCCATCCGATCAGTCCGCATTATCCGTGATCTTATCAAAGGTCTTCGACCAAGATGAGGTCTACGTCTATGTGGTCCACGGCGATGTAACCGCGGAAAATGGCGCCACACCTCAAAACATCGTGCGCAAGGTCAACGCTTTCATCAAGGACCACATGAGCACGTACCGTCTTCGCAAAGCAGACATGCTACAGGTCGTGCACCTCATGGACACCGACGGCGCCTACGTTTCAGACAATGCGGTGACAGAGCTGGCTACGGTTCCGAAGACCGTTTACAATCCAGGGCAGATCATCGCAGCCAACCGGCAGCAAATAATCGATCGGAATAGACGAAAGAGCGCGAACATGGACAGGCTAGCGTTAGAGCCTGCCATAGGCGGCATACCGTACCTTGCAATCTACATGTCGTGCAATCTAGACCACGTCTTGTACAACAAGCTCAATAGCCATGACTCAGATAAGCGTAAGGATTCGTTAGCGTTTGCCCACAAGTACCGGAACGATATCGAGGCATTCATCTCATTCATCAATGACTCAGATTTCTCGGTGGCGGGTGATCGTAAGGAAACGTGGGAATACATCAGACAGGGTCTTAATTCCATAGATAGGCACACGAATCTTGGCCTATGCTTTCCGACGGCGAACGATGAATAAGTTTGGCGTCGCATGATGGTGGTAGGATTTGCACACATGTGAGGCAGCGGCGCCGAGGATTCCATTTCCCGTAAATGGGCCTGTGGCGTCATGATTGCTCACGGGTTTTGATTATTTAACCTTAGGGAGGATGACCTTGTGTCGTTAATCTTCTGCCCAGAGTGCCACGCGAAGATATCCTCGAGCGCATCAACCTGCCCGCATTGTGGCTTTACGGCGACACAAAGCGATGAGGCGGCAATCGTACCGATTAGCTCTTTGTCTCCAGCAAAGCTTCCTCCTAGGGTAACGGTGCTGGAGGCGACGGTGTTCGACAATGGCATGAATCTGATACCCGCTCAAACGAACGAATCGCTCGTGAAATTCCTCTCGGACGCCGACACCATGGCTAAGTTCGCGCCAGCCATCTATGACATCATCAAGAAGCTCGCCAATCGAGGAGACACGAAGTATGTCGCTGATTTTAGTGCGGCAGCTGAAGAGCTTATGAAGAGTGGGGAGCTGGTTTTTTCGGTCGAGAAGAAGACCGGTGACCTGCTGCCACAACTCAGGAGCGTGAAGACGGGCCAGATATACGAGAAGGCAAGGATTAAGGCCGAACAGTTTCCGCAAGATATGACGCAGTCAATCGTGGATGTGCAGATGCAAGTGATGATGGCGAACGTCATGGATGCCATCGAGGCCGTCGCCGCCAACGTTGAGGCGCTGCGCATCGAGAACCAGGCAGACCGTATCGCATTGGCCGAGAGCGCCTGGCAACAACTGCAGCAGGCCATGCTCATCGAAGATTCGCGGCTGCGTGAGATCAAGATAATGGACATCGCGTCATCGGCCACGCAGGCGCGCTGCACCCTGCAGGGCAACTTCCAGGCAGAACTCTCTCTGGCGATGGGCAAGCAGGGCAAGGCCAGGGACTGGGGCAAGGCAGCAAACACTGCCATGGTCGACCTCACGGTGATTGCTCTTATGGCCAAGACAGAGTATGCAGCTTATCGCGTCCTTGAGGAGCCAGCAGCTGCAGATGCCGCGCTCGAACAGTTCAAGCAATTCATCCTGGAAAACAAACTCGAGCAGAAGGACACCCTGCGCTTGCTCAACTCATACAGCAAGGGCAACAGAGGCGACATAGTGAGAGGCTTTGTTCAGTTATCGGGTTCCGTTGTTGGACTGCAGATTGGGGGCCGCGAGGAGCGCGCCGGCTTGATTGAGGGCGGCGTTCTCGAATCCCTGCGGAAAGTGGCGCAAGAACCTGATGAGGTGCATCTGGTGGTTGGAGAAGATGCCCCTGAAAATCAGGCAGAAGAAGGGCAGGGGTAGATATGGCTGCTAGATGCATCGTCTGCAAGAAGGAACTGCCAGAAGGCTCTAAGCTGCCCATTTGCGAATACCACAAGGGCGTAGCCGCCGAAAAGGCCAAGCTGGCAGGCGTCGGTATGGCAGCATTAGGCGTCGGCGCACTGGTAATGGCGAAAGACACGATAGGCCCAATCGTTAAAGACAAGGCTGTGCCAGTGGCGAAGAAAGCCGTGGGTACAATTCTTAAACACTAGGCCACTGTCAAATAACCAGCCACGCTTGCCGAGTCAATCCTCATGTACGCATAGCTCGTGTTTGAGCTGCTGTACACCGTGCCGCAGCCGCCCACGATCAGGGTGCAGTTGTAGAACGTGTACAGGCCACTCGCACCGCTCGGCAGCGCTCAGGTGGAGTCCACGTAGATCGTAACGAGGTTCCTGCAGCCAGCGAAGCAGTAGAACTAGTAGTCCATGCTCGCGATGTTCATCGCGATGTCCGAGAGGAACGTGCATGTCGTCGCGGCCCCAGCCCTCGGGGAACCGCACGTGCGACCAGTCGAACCCCTAGGCCGACTTGCGCACGGGGACCCTTGCCTGCCTGAGCAACCGCGCCCGCCTGGGCGCATGCACAGCAGTCTGAGCTGCAGCGTCGGGTCGGCGCTGTCCATCGGGGCGTCGCCCCGCTCGCGGGGGGCAGGTCGCCACGACCTCGTCGGTCGAGGGGTCGACCGGCGTGACGCCGAAGGCACCCAGTCCCACGGCGACCTCGCGGCCGGCGAGCGCGGGCCCGGCGTTGTACCGGTGGGCAGCGGCAGCAACGCGGCACAGTCGTCCTCGAGCAGCCCGGGCTGCGGGATGTCCAGGCGGCAGCGGCGCCCGTCGGATAACTCGAGCGGCTCGGCGAGCGGCTGCTCGTCGAGCCCGGCGACGTCGTGGAAGGACGGCACGGGCACGGTTCATTCGTCTGGCAGCGGTTAACAAGTAGCAGGAACCTCATCGCCCCCTACAGCCGTTGGCACACTGCGGCCACACGCTGCCCGTCAAACCCGAATCCCCAGCGCATGCGGCCAACGCCGGGTCGTGGCACTCGAATCTCGTCGATGCCGTTGCGCTCGATCTCGAGCAGTGCGTGCACCGCCAGCAGCTCCAGGCCCAGCGCGTCCACACCGGGGTCGTAAATCATGTTGATCGTTATCAGCGGGCGCTCGTCGAGCATGCCGATCGTGTCGGCCACATCGAACACATTACCCGTAGGGAATACCTGGATATCCCAGCGATCCGCGCCGCACGTTCGTCTCGAGGCAGGATTGGCATAGCCCGGCAAGCCAAAACAGAGCCCCTGCAAGAGCAGGTGATATGGCAACGGCGCATCTGGGTCAGTCGCACCGATTCCCGCATCTCCAAGTACACGGCCCAGCGCCCGCCTCACCGCATCCTCGTCCCCACGGCACAGCCCGTCGCGAAACGCGTCGATGTCTCGAACGTCCTCGGCAGCGCACTCAAACCACTCAATTATTACCAAGCGCAGCACATAGCGAAGCTCGTTATTGGGCAGCCGCAGAGCGCGGCGCAGATCACCGTTTACCGGCTCCTCGGTCATATCCGTCGTCAGAAAACCGGACAGGTACAGTGCCGTCCACGGGTCGTCGTCAGGCAAGGCATCTGGCCCCGCGGCGTCCAAACGAAGCGGAACCTCAACGCATCCATGGGCTTCGAGCAAATCGAACAAGGCCGAAAGGCGGTCGAGATTCCACCCGGCAACTACCTCACTCAGGCAATCGGCATACCCATACAGGTCGGCACGCATGGGCGGCGTGCAGCCACGGTCCAGAAAGCCGATCACACGCGCCGGACTCGAGCAATATGCCCCGCCAAACCGGTATCCCTCGAGCCATTCACGCGCATCATCCAAGCATTCCTCGCATCCAGCATGGCTCAACAGAGCCCGAACCTCGGAATCTGAAAAGCCAAACCACCGGTCACACCATGTCGAGAGCGGCGTCGCCAGGCGATACGAGCAACTGCGCGCAGATAGCGCTGCCTCGGCAGGGCCGGGACACTCCCCCATCATGCACGCCAGTCGCAACGAATCGCCCGCAGCGGCAATGGCATCGAACAGCACGCGACCGAGTCGCTCCGTCAAACCGGCGCCGCGATTGTCCGTCGCGCCCACATAGCCCAACCACGCCACGTCGTACCCGTCAACAAGCAATACAACCTGTTCATCGCAGGCCATCTCCAGCAACTCAATAAGCACACCGAGCACCAAGCCAATCTCGTCCTCGCTTGCCACGCCACGCGCAACGCGCTCGATGTGGCGCAGCTTGCCTCGAGGCAAATCAGGAGCTTCCAGATATGCCAACAGCCGAGCGCACTCGCCCATAAACGCATCACGCACCACACCGGTAACAGTGGCGCCACGCCTCGCAGCGCCAGAAAAATCCAGCGATATCACCGGATAGCACGCGCACTCATCCCGATAGCGCCCACCGCCCGCATCCCAAATCTGAGCATCGGCAAACAAACTCCGACCAGCACGATCGACCGCAGGACCGACCGCGGGACGCTCCAGAAAAGCCCTGAGCATCGACAGATTCATGCTCTTGCCAAAACCCTTGGGCCGGCAGCACACCACGACGGACGCGTCGCAATCTAGCACATCGGCAATAAACATGGTCTTGTCGACCAGAACACATCGGTTTATGGCCTCTGCAAAATCATGCACGTCGACCGGTAGCCGCCCATCATCCAAACGATTGAGCAACTGTACACCAACGTTGGTGCCCGCACCATAAATCGCCTGTTCAGACACCGTAGCTTCTCCCTTAAACGCAACACGATGCCCATTGTACCGAGCAGCCATAGCATCAACGTTATCTCCGCGCAAACGTTTCGGGCAACGGTAGCAACAGATACCCCAAAGGAACGCAATAAATCGTTGCACAACAAAAATGGGGCCCGATGCAAACGCACCGAGCCCCATCCAAAACTCTTATAAAAACGACTCAAAAGGCTACTCTTCGGAGCCATCCTCGCCGGTAGCCTTGTTCTGCTGGTCGAGCTTATGCTTGCCGCTCACGATAGACGTGGCACCCAGTGTGGCCAAGCTCGCGCTGGCAAGGCTTGCCATAACGATGAGGTCGCCCGTCTTGGGCATGTTGCCACCCGAAGACTTGGACGTCGTGGTCGTGGTGGTAGTCGTCGAGGTCGTAACGACGTTCTTCTCGTCGTCCTCCTTAGGATCAGCTTTGGCCCGCTTAGCGTCACCGTCCTTATGCTCAGCTTTTGCCTGCTTAGCGCCATCATCAGTCGAAGCCTCGCCGACCGTCTCGGATTTAGAAGCCTCGCCAGAAACATTCTCATCAGAGGGCGAGCCGCTCGTAATACCGGCTGTCAGAGAGCCCAGCACGGATCCAAGCTGCTCACCAACGGAGGGCTTGTTCTCGGTGGAAGAACTGCCCGCATCGGAACCCTTGCTCGAACCACCCTCAGAAGCATCGGAGCCAGAACCGTTAGAGGAGCCATCATCGGCAGAGGAGCCACCGGAGCCGTTGGAAGTTCCCGCATCGGTGGAGCCAGAAGTATCGCCGGCCGCAGCGCCACCAGACGTTGCTCCACCGTTACCGGCATCATCGCTGCCCGTACCGGTCGAGGGCGTATCCGTATCGCCGCTATCGCCCGCATCGCCATCGGCATCAGGCGTTGGTGCAGCGGGGGCGGCCGGCGCCATGCTCGGGCCGGGCGCCGGCGTGGGTTCAGGCTCCACAGGCGTTGCCGCGGCAGCCTCGTCCTCGGCGATATAGACCAAGCAGTCCTTGAGCTCGTTGCGATAGCGGTTCTTCCAGCCCTCGTGGTACTGGGGCTGGCTCGAGTACTTCTTCGCAACGTTATTGACCACGCTATCAGACAGCGCCGTCACAAACTCGCGGTCGGTCATGCTGCTGGAAAGATTCGCCCAACGGAAAAAGTCCTGGCAGCCACCGGTGCCGCACATGTTGGTGATGCTCCACACCATGCCCTTGACGCAATCGGCGCGCCCGGAAATGTCAATGCCCAAAGCGTTCTTAAGCCACGACTCCGTCACCGCATAGTACGAGTTGTACGCGTATGCATCCTGCAGAGCAGAGAACTCAGCCGGATCGGTGTTATACGCACCCAGGAAGGCCTCTTGCGCAATGCGGCCCAGCTCGGTGAGCTGTCCGTTCGCATACATGGGGTTGTTCGCGTTAGAAATCTCACCGCCGCGATCGATCGCGTCCTTGAGCATGCTGTACTTAGCAGAATCGTAGTTGTAGACCTGCCTCATAAACGGAATGAGCGACCACCGGCGGTCAAACTGGTAATAGCCCAGCGCGTTATAGCCATCGCCATACGAAAAGCCCTGGTTATAATTACCGTGGCTCTCATATTTGGTGAAGTACTTCATCTCGTCGGTCACGTTGACAAACGAAACGCCCTGGACCGACCTCAGCACGCCCGAGAAGGACTGCTGGGTGTAAAGGCCCTTATCGATATCGGTGGCATCCGAGGCGACGCCCGGCGTGGGCTCCTCGGCCATAGCGGTCGCGGGCGCGGCAACGGCGCCAAACGAAAGCGCCAGCGTCAGACCGGCGACAATAGCAGAATGCTTGGGCTGCATACGTCCTCCCTGCATGAGTGTAGATAAAGTGCGGTTTGCAAAGATGGATTTAGTATTGCAGCTCGCCCGTTGTTGCACAACAATCCATCGGTAAACGGCAACAACCCTCCGCGGAATCTTAAGGAATTAAACAAACTGGTCGTCGGGCGCCAACAGAAGCTCGCCGTAACGCTCCATCAGCCCGTCCCTCAACTGGCAGAAAGCAGGGATATAGACGCTCAAGATGCGCTGAATCAAATCTTGAGCGAGCTTGTTGTCATAGATATGGACGTTCGTGTTACGGTCTCTGAGCATATCTAGCCAGGCTGCCTCATCAATGAAGTCAAAGAATCGGTAGGCCTCCTTTAAGATGGCACGAGGAGACCCCGATGCAGCAAGCGTGGCACCCTCATACTCGAGTAGACGCTTAAGGAGCTTCCAGGTCAGTTCAAATTGAAGATTGAACTTATTAATCAATCCGCTCTGAACAAAATCATTGTTAAGATCCTGATTGGGCGCATCCTCAAGATTCGCCAAGGCGCTGGCAAAGTTCTCATATTTTTTCATACAGAATCACACCATCCCTGTCAATTTCATCGAGCAATTGCTGCGATAAGGGCTCATCGAGATTGACGACGCCTACATCCAAAAGAGTATCAAGACGCTCCTCGATTAAATATGAGAAACGGCCAAAATCCCGGCAACCTGCTACGGCGATGTCAATATCGCTCTTAGGCAAGTTGTCGCCTCGAGCGCGAGACCCAAACAGTACGACCTTCTCGGCGTCACATTCCCGAGCAAAAACTTCGATTTGCTTGTACACCTTGTCGAGAGATGTCATTTGCAGCCCTGCAGCTTAATGTCGAAGTTGATTTCGGGGACGGCGGCTAGGTCTGCCAACGTCACGCCGTCGACGTACTTTTCGATCACGTCGTCCAAACCGCGCCAGAATTTGACGGTCGAGCAGAGATCGCTGCGGGCGCAGCTGTTGTCGATGCCATCGCACGCCACCGGAGCCGTGCTGCCCTCGACGGCGCGCAGGATGTCGCCAGCACGCACCTCGGCCGGTTCCTTGTCCATCATGTAGCCACCGCCTTTGCCGCGCACACTCTTAAGCAGGCCAGCCTTCATAAGCGGACGAACCAGCTGTTCCAAATACTTTTGCGAGATATGCTCGCGGTCGGCAACCTCGCGCAAGGCAATCTTGCCCTCGGCGTCGCCCAGCGCCGCGATATAGATCATCAGCCGGAGGGCATAGCGGCCCTTAGAAGAAATGAGCATACCTACCCTACCATCGTTACTGGGACAAAACCAGGCTTGTTTGTCCCAAATCCTATGCAAGCGGAGCAAACAAACCTGATTATTATGTCCCTCATCTAAAAAGTCGAGTGGATTAGTCGGGTTTTCCCTTGACTAACGCCGAACCCATAGTAACTTTATTCCGAGAAGATTCCTAGGGTTTAGTACACCTATGAGTACACCATATACAGAGAGGGACAGCATGAGCGCAAATCCGCTGCTTTCCATCGAAGGTCTGACCGCCTCCGTGGACGAGAAGACCATCCTCCACAACGTCAACCTCAACGTCGCCGCCGGCGAGACCCACGTTCTGATGGGACCCAACGGCGCCGGCAAGTCCACCCTCGGCCACCTGGTCATGGGCGACCCCGTTTACACGGTCAACGACGGCCGCATCGTCTTTGACGGCCAGGACATCACTGAACTCACCACCGACAAGCGCTCGCGCGCCGGCCTGTTCCTGAGCTTCCAGGCCCCGGTCGAGATTCCGGGCGTGCCGCTGTCGAGCTTTTTGCGCGCCAGCATCGCCGGCCGCCCCGGCCTGGAGATGAAGGGCAAGGAGTTCCGCCGTCGCGTCAAGGAGCTCGCGGCAGAACTCAACATGGATACCGCCTACCTCAACCGCGAGCTGGGCGTGGGCTTCTCGGGCGGCGAGAAGAAGAAGGTCGAGATGCTCCAGCTCCTGTTGCTGCAGCCCAAGCTCGCCATCCTCGACGAGACCGACTCGGGCCTAGACGTCGACGCCCTGTCCACCGTCAGCCACGGCATGGACGCCTACCGCAAGAGCTGCGACGGCTCCATGCTCATCATCACACACAACACGCGCATCTTGGAGCACCTGGATGTCGACCGCGTCCACGTTATGGTCAAGGGCCACATCGTGCGCGAGGACGACGCCTCGCTCATCCCCTGGATCGACAAGAACGGTTTTGAGACCTTCGAGCGCGAGGCCGCCGAGCAGCGCGCCCAGGCCGAGGCCGCCGCTGCCGAGCAGCAGGCGTAAAGGGGCGACGCAATGACCAAGAACCGCACCGAGGTCGCGGACATCGACCGCAGCCTCTACGACTTCACCTATGGCGAGGAGGGATTCGAGCGCCTCGACGCCGGCATCACGCCCGACATCGTGCGCGAGATTAGCGCCAAAAAGGACGAGCCGCAGTGGATGCTCGACCTGCGCCTAAAGTCCCTCGAGATCTTCAACCGTTTTCCCGACCCGACGTGGGGCCCCTCCATCGAGGGCCTGGACATGGACAACATCGTCACCTACGTCAAGCCCAACACCGAACAAAAGCACGACTGGGAGTCGGTGCCCGACGACATCAAGAATACCTTTGAGCGCCTGGGCATCCCCGAGGCCGAGCGCAGCTACCTGGCGGGCGTCGGCGCGCAGTACGACTCCGAGCTCGTCTACCACAACATGCAGGACACCGCGTCCAAGATGGGCATCGTGTACTCCGGCATCGAGGAGGCCCTGCACGACCCGCAGTGGGAACCGCTCATCCACGAGAAGTTTATGACGCTCATCCCGCCCACCGACCACAAGTTTGCGGCCCTGCACGGCGCCGTATGGTCGGGCGGCTCGTTTGTCTACGTGCCCAAGGGCACCAAGCTCGACTTCCCGCTGCAGAGCTACTTCCGTCTTAACGCCAAGGGCGCCGGCCAGTTTGAGCACACGCTCATCATCGTCGAGGACGATGCCGACCTGCACTTTATCGAGGGTTGCTCCGCGCCCAAGTACAACGTGGCAAACCTCCACGCCGGCGCCGTCGAGCTCTTTGTGGGCAAGCGTGCGCACCTGCGCTACTCGACCATCGAGAACTGGTCCAAGAACATGTACAACCTCAACACCAAGCGTGCGCGCGTGGACGAGGACGGCGACATCGAGTGGATCAGCGGCTCCTTCGGCAGCCACGTGGGCTACCTCTACCCCATGAGCGTGCTCAATGGCCGCCGCGCCCGCTCGAGCTTTACCGGCATCACCTTTGCCGGCGCCGGGCAGAACCTCGACACCGGCTGCAAGGTCGTGCTCAACGCGCCCGAGACCTCGGCAACCGTCGAAACCAAGGGCATCTCCAAGAGCGGCGGCATCCAGACCTTCCGCAGCTCTATCGTGGCCACGCCCAAGGCTGAGGGCTCCAAGGCAACCGTGAGCTGCCAGTCGCTCATGCTCGACGACCAGAGCCGCTCCGACACCATCCCCGCCATGGACATCCGCGCCAAGAATGTCGACATCGGCCACGAGGCCACCATCGGACGTATCGGCGACGACAAGGTGTTCTACCTGATGAGCCGCGGTATCTCGGAGGAAGAGGCCCGTACCATGATCGTCAACGGCTTTGCCAACCCGGTCTCCAAGGAGCTGCCGTTGGAGTACGCCGTCGAGATGAACAACCTGATCAAGCTCGAGATGGAAGGAGCGATCGGATAATGAAACAGACCACCAACACCGCTGCTACCACCCTTGAGCAGGTTAATGCGATGCCGGCTGCCACTTGGGGTTGGCTCAAGATGAACCAGACCAAGCTCGAGCTCTCTGACGAGCTTGCCGCCGCTCCCACCGAGGCCGTTGAGGTCGAGGGCTTGGACGAGCAGTTTACCGGCGTGGCAGACGCGTTTGAAGCCGCCATGGACGCTATGGCCGAGCGTTTCCCCGAGCGCCGCGCCTCCGCCCCCGGCGATGCCGCCGACCGCGCCCGTATCACGCCCGAGACCGAGCTCGACGTGCCTGCGACCTCCGTCTACCAGGCCGGCGCCATCAAGCTCGAGGAGAAGCTCTCCCCTGCCGAGGCCTTCGAGACTGGCATGGGCGAGGCTGCCTACACCTACCTGGCCGACCACGCTACCAAGCGCATCGTCATCGATGTGCCCGCATACAAGCACGCCACGGTTACCGTGCGCGTGAGCGCTGTCGATGCCGCCGCGGCCATCGCCGCCATCGACGTCGTCGCCCGTCCCCAGTCGACGCTCGATCTACATATTGCCCTAGACTCCCCCGTTACCGGCGAGGGTGTCGTGGGCTCCGTGCTACGCGTGTGCGCCCACGAGTACGCCACCGTCAACGTGACCTGCACGCAGACGCTCGACGATAGCTGGATCGCGCTCGACGACACCGGCCTGTTCCTGGACGAGGGCGCGCGCGTCAACGTGCAGCACAGCGTCCTGGGTGCCGGCGCCAGTGCCACCGGCCTTGCCGGCGACCTGCTGGGCGATACCGCCAAGGTCACCATCGATACTGACTACCTGGGCGCCCGCGAGCAGGTGCGCGACTTTAACTACGAGCTGCGCCACCGCGGTCGCAAGACCGAGTGCGAGATCGACGCCAACGGCGTACTGACCGGCACGTCCAAGAAGGTCTACCGCGGCACCATCGACCTCGTGCACGGCTGCAAGGGTGCAACCGGCACCGAGCGCGAGACGGTGCTTTTGGCCAACAAGGGCGTCGACAACAAGACCGTCCCCGTCATCCTGTGCGACGAGGACGACGTCGCCGGCAACCACGGAGCCACCATCGGCCACGTCCGCGACGAGCAGCTGTTCTACCTCGCCTGCCGCGGCCTTGACCAAAACGCCGCCGAGGACCTGTTCGTCCGTGCCAAGCTGGAGGACGTCGCGCTTTCCGCCACCGACGAGCGCACCCGCGCCGCCGTCGTCCGCCTGGGCAACAACCTGATCGACAACTTTGAAGAGGAGCTCGCATGATCGACACCGAGCACGTTAAATGCGATACCTGTACCGCACCGGAGCCTATGGAGCTCGACGCCAGCGACGAGGTCTCGCGCGGCTGGCCCACCGTGGACATCGAGACCAACCCCTACAAGGGCCAGTTCCCGCTGTTCCAGCAGCACCCCGAGATCGCTTTCCTCGATAGCGCCGCCACCGCGCAGCGCCCTGCCCGTGTGCTCGACGCCGAACGCGACTTCTACCAGCGCATGAACGCCAACCCCCTGCGCGGCCTGTACTCGCTGTCCGTCGAGGCCACCGACGCCATCGCGAAGGTCCGCCAGCAGATCGCTGACCTCATCGGCGCCTCACAGGCCAACGAGGTCGTCTTCACCCGCAACACGAGCGAGTCGCTCAACCTGGTCGCTAAGAGCTTTGCGCCCACAGTGCTCGAACCGGGCGACGAGGTCGTCATCACCATCATGGAGCACCACTCCAACCTGATTCCGTGGCAGCAGGTCTGCCGCGAGACCGGCGCCAAGCTCGTCTACCTCTACCCCACCAAGACCGGCCAGCTCACCACCGAGGAGGTTCTTGCCAAGGTGGGTCCCAAGACCAAGATCCTAGCCGTGGGACAGGTCTCCAACGTGCTGGGCGTCGAGAACCCGGTCAAGAACCTCGGCAAACTCGTGCACAAGTACGGCGGCTACCTGGTCGTCGACGGCGCGCAGTCGCTGCCGCACATGCCGGTCGATGTGGCCGACCTGGGCGCCGACTTCTTTGCCTTTAGTGCGCACAAGGCCATGGGCCCCATGGGCATCGGCGTGCTGTGGGGCAAGATGGACCTGCTCAACGCCATGCCGCCCATGCTTACCGGCGGCGAGATGATCGATTCGGTCACCGAGCAGAACGCTGTCTGGGCTCCCGTCCCCGAGAAGTTCGAGGCCGGCACGCAGGACGCCGCCGGCATCTTCGCCACGGGCGCCGCACTCGATTACCTGGTCAACACGGTGGGTTACGAGAACATCCAGGCCCGCGAGCAGGCACTCGTCCACTATCTGATGGGCGAACTCATGCAGCTCGACTTTGTCCAGATCATCGGCTCCATCTATTGGGACAACCACCACGGCGTCGTGAGCTTTAACGTCAAGGGCATCCACCCGCACGACGTAGCGAGCATCATGGACATGGACGGCGTCTGCATTCGCGCCGGCCACCACTGTGCGCAGCCGCTGCTCACCTGGCTGGGCGTCGAGAACCTTGCCTGCTGTCGCGCCAGCGTGGCCTTCTACAACGACAAGGCCGATATCGACAAGTTCATCGCCGGCCTGCATCACGTTTGGAGCACGTTCAATGGGTAATCTGTACACCTCCACCACGTTTATGGAGCACAACTCGCACCCCGACTACAAGTACGAGATGGACGCCCCCACGCACGAGCACGACGGCATCAACCCCAGCTGCGGAGACGAGCTCACCTTGCAGCTACGTGTCGAGAACAACGTGATCGAGGAGGCCTCCTTTACCGGCCACGGCTGCGCCATCAGCCAGGCAAGCGCCGACATCATGGCCGACCTCATCACCGGCGAGACCGTCGAGGAAGCTCGCCGCTTGGCAGAGCTCTTCCTCGCCATGATCCGCGGCGAGCAGCTCTCCGAGGAGGACTTGGAAGACCTGGACGAGGCCGCCCAGCTCCAGGACATCTCGCACATGCCCGCCCGCGTCAAATGCGCCGAGCTCGCCTGGCGCACCCTCGACGGCATGCTCACGGGACAAAATAATCAGTAGTATTTGTCCCAAATCTTAAGACTTTTGTTGGCCGAATCGCTTGACAAGAGTGGTTCGGCCATTTTCTATTCCGAGCCCTCAGCCTGAGCATTCACCCGAACATAAGCGCGCACGATACGAGAGACGGTACTCTTGCTGATTCCCGTATATCGTTCGATCTCGCGCACCGTGTAGCCGACATCGTGCAGGGCGAAAATGATTCCATCTCGCCGCGAGGGCGCTACGGTCTTGAGTTCGTTGAGCGGCACGCCCAGGCGCTTCGCCATCTTGTCGGCAAACGCACGCCGCTCCCACTCTGTCTCATCCATATCGTGAATCACCGGATCGGAACCATCGGGCATCGACAGAGAATAATCCAGAAACCCCTTGGCAGACTCAAAGAGCTCAAGCACACAAGAAGGGTCCGAAAATCCCCTCGTCGTATCGTTGTCATACGCTCTCAGATACTCGGCAAAGCTGCTCCAGGGATAACGCTCGATCAGGGCGATACCCGCCTCCTGCGGATTAGCGTGAACATAGCGAATGGCAGCCATTAGATAACGGTCGGTATCGAGCGAGCGCCGGTCAAAACGGTTCTGGAACAGATGACCCGTGCGCCCCGTGCGCTTATTGAACCGCCGCGCGTACGTCAAAAGCAGCCGGTGCATCGCCGCGCTCATCGCGTCCTCGTAATCTGCAAGCACCAGATGCACGTGATTGCCCATAAGGCACCAGGCGATAACCGTCACGCCCGCCTCGCGGCAGCACTCGCGCATCAGCTCCAAAAACTCCCACCGGTCTTCATCGCCCTCAAAGATGAGCTGCTTGCCCACACCGCGGGCACAGACATGGTAAAAGCCGGTAACCGTTCTCCAAACGCGCTGCATGGCGCTCCCTTCGCCGGGATCTGATTGCCATCCAATACAGCACGATTGAAGCGTGCCATCAAAACATTCACGCAAAACAATACACTCGCGCGGCCAAAGGCAGTAAACGGGCGGCGAACGGCACCGTTGCAACAGGTCAACCCCTGCAACGCTTACAAGAGCTGACCAAAAGCTTGCCCAAGACGAACCCCCTCTACGGAAATTCGCGACCACAGAACATATAGTTAAACCGTTTCAATTAAAACTTCCGGACTTCTCGCTACGAAAACTGAGCCGTTCGCCGAATATTCCGTGTATTTCGCGGTATTATAGGGGCTGCATGTCATGTCCCTTTCGAAGGGTCGCCCGGCAATCGCCAGCCACGACCCCCAGACGGGACGCCAACACGATAGAGAGGAGAGGCATGCAGTACTCACAGGAAGTGGAGAACATGTGCCCCGTTGCCAAGGGTGCATACCACGGCCCCGCACCCATCCCCGAGGAGGGCAAGTGGGTCCAGGCTAAGGAGATTTCCGACATCTCCGGTCTTACGCACGGTGTGGGTTGGTGCGCACCTCAGCAGGGCGCCTGCAAGCTCACGCTGAACGTCAAGGACGGCATCATCGAGGAGGCCCTCGTTGAGACCATCGGCTGCTCGGGCATGACCCACTCTGCTGCCATGGCTTCCGAGATCCTTCCCGGTAAGACCATCCTCGAGGCCCTCAACACCGACCTCGTCTGCGACGCCATCAACGTTGCTATGCGCGAGATCTTCCTGCAGATCGTTTACGGCCGCAGCCAGACCGCGTTCTCCGAGGGCGGCCTGCCCGTGGGCGCCTCCCTCGACGACCTCGGCAAGGGCCTTCGCTCTCAGGTCGGCACCATGTTCGGCACCAAGGCCAAGGGCGCTCGTTACCTTGAGCTCGCTCAGGGCTACGTCACCCGCATGGCTCTCAACGACAAGAACGAGATCATCGCATTCGAGTTCCTGAACCTCGGCAAGTTCACCGACGCCGTCAAGGCCGGCAAGACCCCCGAGGAGGCCATCGCTGGCGCTATGGGCCACTATGGTCAGTGGGAGAACGCTGCCAAGTACATCGACCCGCGCACCGACGAGGAGACTCACTCCGTCGCCAGCGTGTTCCCGGTTCACGAGTAGAAAGGGAGGGAAATAACTATGACTGTTACGTTCGAAGGTTACGAGCGCCGCGCTGACAAGATCAACAAGTGCCTCGCCGACAACGGCATCGCCTCCCTCGAGGAAGCTCTGCAGATCTGCACCGACAAGGGCTTCAACCCGCGTGAGATCGTCAACAACACCCAGTCCATCGCCTTCCAGAACGCCGAGTGGGCCTACACCCTCGGTTGCGCTCTCGCTGTCAAGCGTGGCGCCAAGACCGCTTCTGAGGCTGCCGCCATCATCGGCGAGGGCATCCAGGCCTTCACCGTTCCCGGCTCCGTCGCCGAGGACCGCAAGGTCGGTCTGGGCCACGGCAACCTGGGCGCTATGCTGCTCTCCGACGACACCGAGTGCTTCGCCTTCCTGGCTGGCCACGAGTCCTTCGCTGCCGCTGAGGGTGCTATCGGCCTGGCTCTGAACGCCAACAAGGCTCGCAAGAAGCCGCTGCGCGTCATCCTCAACGGTCTGGGCAAGGACGCTGCTCAGATCATCGCCCGCATCAACGGCTTCACCTACGTGAAGACCCAGTTCGACTACTACACGGGCGAGCTCAAGGTCGTCGAGACCATCCCCTACTCCGATGGTCCCCGCGCTGCCGTTAACTGCTACGGCTCCGACGACGTCCGCGAGGGCGTTGCCATCATGTGGCACGAGAACGTCGACATCTCGATCACCGGTAACTCCACCAACCCCACGCGCTTCCAGCACCCCGTCGCTGGCACCTACAAGAAGGAGCGCCTCGAGGCTGGCAAGAAGTACTTCTCCGTCGCTTCTGGTGGCGGCACTGGCCGTACCCTGCACCCGGACAACATGGGCGCCGGCCCTGCCTCTTACGGCATGACCGACACCATGGGTCGCATGCACTCCGACGCCCAGTTCGCCGGTTCTTCCTCCGTGCCTGCGCACGTCGACATGATGGGTCTCATCGGCATGGGCAACAACCCCATGGTCGGTGCCACCGTCGCCTGCGCTGTCGCCGTCGAGGAGGCCCTCAAGGCCTAATCGCGCCCGCGCGATGCTCATATAGTTGAGCTTTGGAGCCGCTACCTTTCGAGGTAGCGGCTCTTTTTGTTTGCGCTGCTGCAGGGTGGCTAACGCCAATATATCAGTTGGGGCGATATACGAGATGTGATGAAATGGAGCATCAGAACGCCCATGACGCCCACCTGCCATATGTGCCCTTTACCGATTTGCCGAGTCTTTGCGGCCCCATTGCCGATCACCCGTGCGACAATGCGCCGGACGAGAAAGGAATCCGATGGAATCGACTGATGTACTGGTAATTG
Source organism: Collinsella sp. (assembly GCA_019414445.1). Classification (GTDB taxonomy): domain Bacteria; phylum Actinomycetota; class Coriobacteriia; order Coriobacteriales; family Coriobacteriaceae; genus Collinsella. Next base: position 10,698 of record DXMA01000005.1, on the reverse strand, counting down.
GATCTGGCATTGCGGGACTTTGCGCCGCCATCGAAGCGGCACGCACGGGTGCAACCGTCACTGTGGCAAGCGCCGGCAAGACTATGAGTGGATCGAGCTTCTTCCCCGGAACCTGGGGCCTGGGGCTTATCGGACCCGTTAACGAAGACGACGAACAAGACCTCATCGACACCATCCAGACCGTTGGTGGCGGCGTCGCCGACCCCGAGCTTGTCCAGACGTTTGTCCGCGGCATTCCCCAGGCAATTACATGGCTCGAACGGGATCTGGGTGTTGAACTTCAACGCCCACAAAATGCCGAGAGCGCCCAGCAAAAGCAGTTTATCCCCTGCTTTGACCACAAGACGCGCATGTGGCGCGGCCTCACCCGCAAGCCCCTTGAGGACGCTCTGACGACCCGAATCGAGTCACTCGGCATTCGCCTGCTCCCCCGCTATGAGCTTATCGACCTTGTTGAGGACACGAACGGTAGAATAACCGGAACCGTGCTCTACGACCTCACCGAAAATCGAATCGTGCCCTTTGCTGCCAAGGCCACGATCATCGCAACCGGTGGCACAGGCGGCCTGTTCGAGCGCAGCCTTACGTCGGCTGATGTGCTCAGCTCCTCGCAGGCCATCGCGCTGGCGCACGGCGCAACACTTACTAATATAGAGTTCATGCAGATGATGCCCGGTTTCATCGAGCCCAAGCGCAACCTGGTCTTCAACGAGAAAACCTGGCGCTACGTACATGTAGACCAGCCGGTAGATATTGCCGACGACAAGCTGGACGACCTGCTTGAGCAACGCTCCGGATACGGTCCCTTCACTTCGCGCCTGGCTTCCAGCGCCATCGATCTCGTCATCGATCAGGCAGGTGTCGAAGGCCTGGCACTCCACTACGACTTTCCCCGCGAGGATGTCCCAGAGTTTGTGCAGACCTTTGCCACCTGGCTGCAAGACGAGCACGGCATCGCCCCGACTGACGAGATGCGCGTTGCGATGTATGCCCACGCCGCTAACGGCGGCATCAAGATCGATAAGACCGCGCAAACGGGCGTTGAGGGCCTCTACGCTTGCGGCGAGGCGACAGGCGGCATGCACGGCGCCGACCGCATTGGTGGCTTGTCAAGCGCCAACGGCATCGTGTTCGGGCGCATCGCAGGCGCATCGGCAGCCCAAGCAGCACAGAAAGAGCCCGAGACAGCCCTGAAGGCGGATATCGCCCTCCCCCAGTACGGCATAGCCGCAACAGATGCCGAACGCCTGACACACAGCCTAAGGCACACGATGAGCACCTATTGCATGATCAACAGGACCGAAACAGGCCTATCCGAGGCACTACACGAGCTTGAAAACATTCAAGATGATGCCACAGCTCTAAATAAGCCGCATGCCAACGACAGCGAAATCGCTGCGCTCGCCCGCATACAGTCGCAGATTCAACTAGCACAGGAAATGGTCAAAGCCATGCGCAACCGAACCGAAAGCCTGGGCTCGCACTATCGAGCGAATTAAACTGGACACCTATCTAAAGCAGAACACAACTAATCGATATCTATGGGCCCCGTGAGCTCGAAGTGGCACGGGGCCCATTCGTGTCCGCACGGCAGCGTATCCTTATTCCGAATACAGAGCGTGCAAAGCCTGCATAGACAATAGCCCAGCGAGGAGGAGATATGGACAGTAGAGATATCGAGAAGTGGCGTGTCAAACTTGATAGCTACGCCAATGTGGAAGACGGCGTTGAGTATTGGCTCGCACGCGATTTAATGGAACCCATGGGATACACTCGATGGGAGAACTTCGCCGAAGTTGTTAAGAGGGCAAAAGTCTCGTGCGAAACAAATAAAACTCCAGTTGATTCCCATTTTCGTGACACCACGAAAATGGTAACTGCCGGTGTCGCCGCTCGTGCGGTTAAAGACTACAAGCTTACGCGCTATGCATGCTATTTAATCGCCCAGAACGGAGATTCAAACAAGCAAGAAATCGCGCTCGCACAGGCGTACTTCGCCGTGCAGACGCGCCGGTTTTACTGATCCCCAGGGTAGACTCGATCTGTGAAAGCGGCTGTGCCCTTTCGGGTTCGACCCCAAGCGAGGTCAACAAAAAAGACGGCCAACTTTCGTTGACCGTCTTAACTTGCTTTGGTGGGCCGTCAGGGGGTCAGCCTGCTTTGCAGGCGGCCGCTGCGGCGCTTCGCGCCTTGCGCGCTGCGCTGGTAAATGCTCACGCATTTCCTCAGCTCCGCGCCCCGACGGGTTCGACCCCATGAAAGGTCAACAAAAAAAGACGGCCAACCTTCGTTGACCGTCTAAATCATCTTTGGGTGGGCCGTCAGGGGGTCGAACCCTGGACCTTGGGATTAAGAGTCCCCTGCTCTACCAACTGAGCTAACGACCCAAAGCTAAAGTCCGTCGTAGCGGACTTTAGAGGAGATATCGTGTGGTGGGCCGTCAGGGGGTCGAACCCTGGACCTTGGGATTAAGAGTCCCCTGCTCT